>JBEKAK010000006.1:0-103248 GCA_050018275.1 Terriglobia bacterium
CACCTCGACGAGTTTTGGCCCGACGTCGGCCCAAACAGCGGCTGGTTGGGCGGCACGGGAGAAAGCTGGGAGCGAGGACCCTATTTCCTGGATGGGCTGGTGCCCCTGGCGTTCTTGACCGGTGACGAGAGGCTCATCGCCAAGGCGAAGAAGTGGGTAGACTGGACACTCGAACACCCGCAACCGAATGGCTGGATCGGCCCCGCCCGGAACACGGACTGGTGGCCGAATTACGTCATGTTGAAGGTGCTCATGCAGTATCAGGAGGCCACAGGCGATCCGCGCGTGATTCCCCTTATGCAAAAGTACTTCGCTTATCAGGCCCAGGAACTGGACGCGAGGCCGCTCAAGGAGTGGGCGATCTTTCGGTGGCACGACGAGGTGCTGAGCATTTTATGGCTCTACAACCGCACGGGGGACAAGAGCCTGCTGGAGCTAGCTCGCCGACTGCACGCTCAAGGGCACGATTGGGAGGCGCAGTTCGCTGACTTCCGCTTCCAAGGGAAGATTGACAATTCGCAAGCCAACCTTTCCACACACGGCGTGAACAATGCCATGGCCATGAAGGCTGCTGCCGTGTGGTGGCTGGTTACCGGAGCGCAGAAGGATCGGGAAAGTCTGGACCAGATGCTGAATGAACTCGACCAGTTTCACGGGCAGCCGTTCGGATTGTTTGGAGCGGACGAGCACTACGCCGGGCGCGACCCCTCGCAAGGAACGGAGCTGTGCGCCGTCGTGGAAGCCATGTTCTCTCTGGAGACGGACATCTCCATTTTCGGCGATCCTGCTTTGGGAGATCGTTTGGAAAAGGTCGCCTATAATGCCCTGCCCGGAACTCTGACCGCCGACATGTGGGGCCACCAGTACGATCAGCAGGCGAACCAAGTCCTTTGCAGCTTTGCGAACCACCGCTGGACGACGAACGGTCCCGACTCGAACCTTTATGGCCTGGAACCCAATTACGGCTGCTGCACTGCCAACATGCATCAAGGATGGCCCAAGTTCGTGGCCAACCTGTGGATGGGGACCCCGGATCACGGCCTCGCGGCGGTCGTGTATGGCCCCAGCGAAGTGTCCACCTTGGTCGCGGAAGGCACGCCCGTGACCATCGTGGAGAAGACGGACTACCCCTTCCGGGAAACCGTAACCCTTTCCGTGAACCCCACCCAGCCCGTCAAGTTCCCTCTCGTGCTGAGAATTCCTGCGTGGGCGACCGGGGCCACGCTGGCAGTCAATGGCACGGCACTCGAGGGCGTGAAAGCGGGCGAGTTTTACCGCGTGGAGCGCCAATGGAAGAGTGGTGACGGAGTCGAGCTGCGCTTCCCCATGCGGGTCGTTAATTCCAATTGGTACAACAACTCGATTGCCGTGGAACGCGGGCCTTTGGTGTTTTCCCTCAAAATCGGGGAGAGCTGGCACAAGGTCAAGCAGACGGGACCGGCATCCGATTGGGAGATCTATCCCACTACCCCGTGGAACTACGCGCTGGCCATCGACAAGGACAACCTCGCAAAGTCTTTCGAGGTCACGGAAACTCCCCTTGGCGATCAACCCTTCAGTGTCGAGGGCGCTCCCGTGGAGATTAAAGTGAAGGCGCGACGGCTGCCGGATTGGCAAATCGTGGATGATTCCGCGGGACCTTTGCCCATAAGCCCCGTAAAAAGCAAACAACCGGTGGAGGCAATCTCCCTTATCCCTTACGGTTCAGCCAAACTGCGGATCACAGCGTTCCCATACACGCTGAACTGAAGCTGGTGGCACGCTCGGGTTTCTCGATACCCGCGGAAGATACCGAAAGCACGGGGTTATCCTATGAAGACTGACTCTGAGAATTGGATGGCCGAGAGGGGAACCCTTTCAACCTCCGTCAACGGGCAGGCGCAGGGAGATCAGCGCTCGGGGCGCACGGAACGCGTTAGCAACCTGAGGAAGTCATACCGGCAGATTCGTGACATGATCGTGCACGGACGACTCGCGCCGGGCAGCCGAGTTGTCGAAGCGGAACTGGCGGAACACCTCGGGGTAAGCCGCACGCCCGTGCGGGGCGCCCTCCATATGCTCCAAAGGGAGGGATTCATTATTTCTGCCTCCGGTGATCGCACTAAGGAACGCCTCACCGTGGCTCCCCTTACCAAGGAAGACGCGGGGGAGCTCTATGCGATCATCGGTCATCTGGAAGGCCTGGCGGCACGGAAAACCGCGCAGCTCGACCTGGCAGCACGGTCCGTCGTCATCCAGAGGCTGCGAGAACTCAATGAAGGACTCCGGGAGTTGGGTCTGGCAGGGCGAGAGGATCCCAACCTCATTTTTACCCTCGACCTGAGTTTTCATCAAACCGTGGTGGATGTCGGCGCAGGACCTCGCTTGCGCAGACTGCTCAGGGGCGTCAAACCCCAGGCCGAGAGGTATTGGCGGCTCTATGCCAGCGTGATTGTAGAGAAACTTGGTTTAACTGCGGACGAACACTCGGTAATTATCCAAGCGCTCGAGCAAGGGGACTGTGACCGAGCAGAACGTGGCATCCAGACGAACTGGCTGAACGGCGCGGAGCGGCTCTTTCGAGTCATCGAAACCGTCGGCGAGCGCGGCAGTTGGTAGGAAGCTGTCCCTGGATTGTGCCAAATGGCCGGGGGCTCGGGCCGCTCTGCCTAACCTCCGGTCCACTTGGAAAAGTGCTTAGATCGAGCCCCGCCTTCCGCGTCCACACGTCCCATCAACCAGTTTTCACCCAGATCCCCCTCAATGAGCGGGTCCTTAAATGGGGTTGAGATTACGGGACTATTTCCGCTTCAGGTTCTCCTCCGCCATGGAGAGCGCTTTTTGCGCCGCGTCGTCGTTCGCTCTCCAGGCAAGATACTTCTGGTACTCGGCGATGGCCTTTGGCCAATCGCGATCTGCGGCGGCCATTTCTGCCAAAGCGCGACGCGCATCACAGAGACTCGGGGCCAGTTCCAACGCGCGGCTGAATTCAGCCTTCGCCAGTCCAGTCATACCTTGTTTTTTGCGGGCGAGGCCCAACAGGTAATGCGCCCGCGCATGATCAGGATTCAGCTCAAGGACGGTGTGAAGTTCCTTGATGATTTCCGCCAAGTCTCCGGAAGACTGCCAGAGACTCGTCGCAAGTTGCCAATGCGCTTCGGCAAAATCCGGGCTCAGGGTTGTTGCTTCACGCAGTTCTGCGAGCGCCTTGGCCGTGTCGGCCGTCCGCAGGTGATCGGCTGCGGCCTGCAGCAGGACCACGGCGCGGCCGCGCGCCCGGTGCAGCGTATCGATCCTCTGCGCCTCTTCTCGCTCCTTCTGAGCGGCTTCGCCCTGCCCGGCTCTCTGCAGCGCCCGGGCGAGCGTCAGACGGGCTTCGGAGAAGTACGGATCCAGACGCACGGCTTGGCGGAGTTCACTGATGGCGCCGCTGAGGTCATTCAGACCGAGCAGAACCGCACCGAGATTGTGCCGAACCTCGGCGTCCTCGGGTTGTTGGCTGGCCGCATGTCGCAGCTCGACAGCAGCCGCTTGGAAATCTCCCTTTTGCCGCAGCACAAGCCCCAGCGACCGTCGGGCCGGCGCCTGTTGGGGATCAAGCTGAAGTGCTTTGCGCAGCTCGGCTTCTGCGCCCTCGAGGTCACCCTTCATGCGAAGGGCCTGCCCAAGGCTGTAACAGTACGCAGGGTCGCGGGGAGCAAGGTCGGCAGCCTTGCGGAGGATTTCGAGGGCTCCGGAGGGATCTTGCGTTTCGGCCAGGACCTGACCAAGCGCCAGGTAGATCTTGGGTTGCTCAGGCTGCTGTTGGACGGCGACGCGCAGTTGGAGGATCGCCCCGTCGAGGTCGGCCTTTTGCGGGAGCTTTCCCGGATTGCGGTAGCGTTGCCAGAGCTCGAGCCCCAGGTTGTACCGCGCCTCCCAGAATTGCGGATTCGCTGCCACAATTTCTTGCAGCAAGCTGATTGCGCCGTCCAGGTCTCCCAACTTCCAGCACGCGGCACTGAGTGCGTAGCGGGCTTCGACTAAGTCAGGCTTGAGACGCAGGGCTTGCTGATACTCCTCGATCGCCTCCGCAGTGCGACCGGTTCGATCGTAGGACAACGCCAAATGGTAATGGGCGGGGTAATAGTCCGGATCGATCTCGATTGCTCTCTGGAATTCGCCAATCGCTCCTGCGGTCGGACCCTCGCCGCCGAGGATAGCCCCGATGTAATCGTGGGAAACGGCGTCGGCCGGGTCGAGCTCCACCGCCGAGCGGAAGCGGGCCAGCGCCTCGTTCGTTTTGCGCTGCTCCAGAAGGGCAATGCCCTCCCGCCGATACTGTTCCGCCGATGCAGTAGCCTTCTCCCCCAGCCCCATCGGTCGCTGGGGACCCGAGGGGGGTGCCATCAGGATAAGGAAGACGAGGCAGGAGACCAGTCCGGGGCTCCCAGTCGCACTCCCCGACAGACTCGACCTCGCTGGAGCTGTAACCGACATGGATCGCTCGTTAGAGCGGCGCTCCTTCCGAGCTCGCGGGGATTGGAGCGGGCCTCGCTCCAGAAGCCTTACTTCTCCCCTTCGCGAAGAAGCTTGAGCAGGTTGCGGTTGATGTGTCTCTCGCGGTCTTCATCTCGGAATTTCTCGAACTTGGCGAAGAGCTCGGCGGCCCGCTGCTTATCCCCTTTTCGACGATAAATCTGGGCAAGCTGGTAACACGGCGTGAGGTCGGTAGGATCGAGTTGGAGGGCTTTCTCGAGCTCCACGAGCGCGCGGTCGTCTTCGCCGCGCCTGAGGTAAACTTTTCCCAACGCCGCGCGCGCGGTGGCAAAATCTGGCTTTAAACGGATAGACCGTTCCAGAAGTTGCACGGCTTCCTCCTCGTGTCCACTCGAGGCGCCGGATCGGCTGAGAATCTCGCCCAAGGCATAGAGTAAGAGATAATCGTCCGGGCTGATCGCCAACCTCTGACGCGCAATTTCGATGGCTTGGGGAGTCTGGTCCTTTTGCATCAGCGCCATGCACATACCGAAATAGGGCAAGTCCCGCTTGGGTTCGAGTTTGGCCGCTGCCTCGAAGTCTTCGAGGGCGGGGGTGATTTGCCCATGAAAAGCCCTCACGGCGCCCCGTTGCATGATCAACCGGTAGGAGTTTGGAATGTTCCGCAGACCAATACTGGCGACATCCACCGCCAGCTCGAGATTGGCGTGGTCGACGCCGAGCGCCATCAGGTCAAGATAGTTGTTCTCGTCCCGGGGGTCGATCTGAGTCGCCGTACGCAAAGCATCGTAGGCCTCGACGGTCTGATTGTTGTGTTCGTACGCCTCCGCCAGCAGGTTATACAACTCGGCTTTTCGGTAGCCCTGCGCAATCACGTCCTGCGCAGCTTGAATCGCGGCGGGATAGTTCAGGCTTCTCACGTAAGCCAAGGTCAGGTTGAACCCCACTTCATACGGGTCCGGGTAGTCCTTCTTGGCGAGCTCAAATTGGCGGGCGGCGGAAGGGTATTTTTCCAGTTGGGCCAGCATCAATCCGGCTTGGAAATGGGATTGGCCGTCAGCTCCAAGGCTCAGATGGTCCAACGCCTCCGCAGCCCTTTGGCCCTGGTTAGACTCGAAGCAGCTTCTGGCGAAACGGAGGAGCATGCGCGGGTCCCTCTCGAACAGGCCCGCACTCTTGAGGTACTCGTCAACCGCCGGGCCGAATTCGCGCTTCGCGTAATGGATCTCCCCCAGGGAGAGATGGGCAACCGGGTCCTGCGGCGCGTGCTTCAGAACTTGTCCAAAGTGGCTGCGAGCTTCTTCCAGGCGGTTCATGGCCAGCTCGTTAAGGGCCAGGTTCTTCAAGGCAGGAAAGAACTCGGGATTCGATCTGAGGGCAGCCTGGAAGTGAGCGTTCCCTTCTTCCGGCTTTCCGGACGAGGTGAGTGCAATCCCCATCAGATTGTGAGCCATGGGGTCGCCGGGGGACTTCTCCAGAATCTCCTGGAGGAGCGCTATCGCGCGGACGTACTGCCGCTGCTGGATGTAAGACTCGACCTGCGTGAAAACTGGCGAAGGCCGGGAAGCCTGAGGCAGGGCGGCGCCTGCCAACCCGCAAAGAAGCAGGGCGGCTCCCAAACACTCCCCGATCTTCTTGCCGAAACCTCTTCGTGCGTGCACTGGAAGAATCACGAACATGCGCTCCTCAAACCCGACCCTAGTACCGTTCCAACTCATCTTGACAAGAGCCGATTTGCCGAGCCCCGTACCAAGCTACTTCCCCTGGTGTGAGCTCCCGGCGTTGGGCTGGTTGGTACGGGGCGAGCCCACCAGGCACTCAGCTTCTGCTTGATGCGGGTCGTACACGGATCGAGTTGGAACGGCACTAGGATGCACAATCCACCATTAAATATCAAGACCTCGCGGAGGAACTCGGGTCAGGCACTCCCGGGTTCCCCGAAGAAGCCTACGGAAGTACGTGGCAACAAGTTCGGGCCACGGGCGTCATGCCTCCCCATGGCCGGAATAATGGTCCGGCCGTCGCCGAGCTCTACGCCCATCCGAAGTGCGCCGAGCCGTCTGGTTTCCGACTGGCTGACCGCACCTGTGCATTCAGCAAGAAATGTAATCGCTATCATTATTTACCCCCGGCCGACCGCCGCAGGGGACCTAAGCCCTTGCTTCCAAGCTGCTTCGCGCCTATAGCTGAAAGATATTACCGGGGGTCAAAAAAAAGAGTTGACAAGCGCTTACACTTCCGTTATATAGGTCGCGTTCAATTTTGTATACAATAAAACGTTCGGTAGTCAAAGGAAACTTTCGCAACCAAGTAGTCGAGACCTTCAGAAATCAACCACTGTAGTTTGAACGCCTGCGTCACGTCTTGGGTCGTTACTGATCGGGACTGGAAGAACGAGTGGTTATGTCGGCCCTTGGGGTGGTCCTCGTGAACCGATCACAAGGTGGCGGCATATCTTCATCATTCGATTCCTTCAGGCCCCGCAGGAGCAACCTCGTGGGCTTGCTTTGCCCATCCAAGGGGTCCCGCCCGGGGCCCCCAATTCGGGAGGAATTAATAATATGAGTATGCGAAGAAGCCTTATCGGGCTCATAGCCCTGTTTTCCCTACTGCTTTTCTCTTCCCTGAGCGCCTGGGCACAGTTCGAAAGCGTTCTCGAGGGGACGGTCAGCGACCCCTCGGGCGCCGTGGTGCCCGACGCTACAGTAGCGGCCAAGGACGTGGAAACGGGCATCACGCGAACTGTGCAAACGTCCTCGGCAGGGAACTACCGCATTCCCTCACTCCCCGCTCATTTGTTCGAGATTACGGTGAGCGCGAAGGGATTCAAGACCACAATTCAACAAAACATCCGGCTGCAAGGCATGCAGACCAAGGAGATCAATTTCACCCTAGAACTGGGAACCGCCTCGACCGAAGTGACGGTCACGGCGGCGCCGCCCGCGATCGAGACTTCCGAGGCAAAAGTCTCGGCGCAAATCAACGCAACGCGCGTGGCGAACCTGCCCATGGTAGGCCGGAACTTCTACTCGCTCGTCGTCCTGACGGCGGGCATCGTCGGTTTGCCGGCGGGCGGAGGTCAGTCCTATGCGCAGGCCTCCGGCGACATTTTCAGCGCCGAGTACGGGGTCAATATCCAGGCCAACGGCCAGCGCCCGGAATCGAACAGCTACCTAATTGATTCGGCGAGCGCCAATGGCAGCCCGCGCGGTGGCGTCGTCAACATCGACCCCAACGCCGATTCGGTCCAGGAGGTGCGCGTCGCGGTAAACAACTTCTCAGCCGAGTACGGACGCAACTCCTCGGCCGTCACCAACGTGGTAACCAAGTCGGGAACCAACGGCGTTCACGGGACTATGGGCTACTTCCACACCGACAATCACCTGACGGCGGGAAACATTTTCCAGGCGCAAACGATCGCGCGCGCCAATGGCACGCTCGACAAGATTCCCGTCTTTAGGCGCAATGAAGGTAACTGGAGCTTGGGCGGGCCCATTCGGAAGGACCACACCTTCTTCTTCGCTTCGATGGATTTCTTGCGGTCGGGTGCGGGATCAACCCAGCGGGGCACCGTGCTCACGCAGGACTTCATCAACTACTTGTCGGCGAATTATCCCAATAACAAGTCGACCGTCCTGGGTACTAGCTTCCCGCCCATCGGTACGCGCCAGGAGGTTGTGTCCACAGCCGGGTCTGTGGCGGGCAGCACTTGCACCGGCAGTACGGAGATCACCACCCCCATCGGGACACTGCCCTGCGACTTCCCGATCCTCCAAAATATCTCGTCCAGCTACACGAATCCTCGGAACGGCTTCCAGTGGAACGTCCGGCTCGATCAGAACTTCGGCACGGGCGCTAACCGGCTGTACGGCAACTGGTACAGGACGACCCGACAAGCGACTTTCGCCACCTCGATCTATCCGGCGTTCACTATGCCCGAGCCCGAATATGGGGAGATGCTCAATCTAAACTTCACCCATCTCTTCTCGGCCAACTTGCTTTACGAAGGGTCGCTGACAGTGACTCGGGTGCGAGGAGACGTGGATTTGAGTGGTTCGCATCCTGAAATTCCCAACATCAACGTTCCAGGGTTGACCGCGTACGGAATGGGGTTCAGCGGTCCGACCTTCATCCAGACCAACGGTGAGTGGCGGAACGTGCTGAGCTGGAACCGTGGAAAGCACGCCTTCAAATTCGGCTTCAATTACACGCATGATGATGGTTGGGGTAGCGGGGCCCAATTCGGGGGTGAGTACAGCCGCTATTTCTACCGCTTCACCAACCTGTTCGATTTCGCCCTCGACAATCCTGTCGAGGAGAGCCATTACGGGTTCAATCCCGTTACCGGAGGGCAGATCGGGTACAGCATGCTTCCCGTCTTTACCCACTGGGGGGCTTTTGTCAACGATGACTGGAAGGTTAAGTCGAACTTGACCGTCAGTCTGGGGCTTCGCTATGACCTGTTCGGGGTCCCGTACGACCAGCACAAGCCCAAGAGCGTCTTCTCGCAAATCGTGTTTGGCAGCGGGAGCGACTTTGCCTCAAGGATTGCGAACGCGTCGATGATCCAAGCTGCTCCGCTCTTAGGCGCCGACAAGAACAACTTCGCTCCTCGTATCGGCATCGCCTGGGATCCGACAGGGAAGGGAAAGATGTCGGTCCGGGCAGGCGCGGGGGTCTTCTATGATAGGTTTTCTGGACAGTTTTTCCACGACTGCTGTGTCCAGCTTCCGCTGTTCGCGGTTATCACCGCAAATGCGTTCATCGCCGGGCCGCAACCCGTCTACGGCTTTGGCACATCGAAGACTGCACCCTATGGATACCCGCCCATGACGGGCATTACGGTCGGCGTCGATTCGAAGGGCGGCGCCCTTGGGGCGAAGAGCGGCCTCCAACCGTGGGATCCGCACCTGAGCACTCAGTATTCTGAAAACTGGTTCTTCGGCGTGCAGTACGCCTTCACCAACAACTGGGTGGTGGAAGGCAACTATGTCGGCTCGGGCGGTCACAAACTGTACCAAGGCTATGATGTTAACCGCTTCGACGGCGACCTGCTCGACGGCACGCTGGATCGGCTGAATTCGAGCTTCGGAAGCATCGATTACGGTCAGTCCAATGGCATGTCCGCCTATACGGGCGGCAACTTCAGTCTGAAAAAGCGATTCAGCCGCGGTCTGGATTTCCAGGCTGCTTACACGGTTGGCAAGGCCAAGGATAGTGCCAGTAGTTATGGCACAGGCCTCAACATGGTGGATATGTCCAACTTGAAGCTCAACTACGGCCTTTCCGACTTCGACGTCCGCCACAAACTCGCTGCCAGCTTTGTTTACGATCTCCCTGGTCCGAAAACCGGGTTCTTAAGCAAGCTGGCTGGCGGATGGCAGGCTGGCGCTATCGTCATCCTGCAGAAGGGCGGCCCGTACAGCGTCATGTGTTTCGATGCCTTTGTCCCGATTTTGGATACGAGTGGAAACATCATCGGGAACAGCGGCTGCGACTACAACGCCGACGGGTTCAATGCTGACTATCCCGGCGCGCCCTCGTTCGGCAGATTCAAGAGTGGGAACAAACAAGAATTCCTGAAGGGTATCTTCACGAGGTCCGATTTCCCAGTACCGAGCCTGGGTCAGGAAGGAGACCTCGGCCGCAATTCCTACATCGGCCCGGGATACATCAACACTGACTTCAACATCGTCAAGAACACCAAGATCCCGTGGTTGTGGCACGATGAGGCGGCGAACATCCAGCTCCGGGGCGAGTTCTTTAACCTGTTCAACAACGTGAACCTGCAGAACCCCGATGGAAACTTGACGTCCGGCACCTTCGGACAGTCCACGGGGGTCTACCCTGCAAGGAACATTCAAATTGGCTTGAAGGTCATATTCTGATTCGGATCGGACCCTCCTCTTCAAGCCTTTCAATCCCAGCACCCGGGTCGCCCGGGTGCTGGGGTTCTTTTTTTACGCTCGACGGACCTCAACAGCTCTTGCCCATCACCTAATCCCATCCACGAGGCTTGCCATGGGAAACGGAACGGTTTTCTCTCGAAGGGAATTCCTGAAAGGAGCGGCGGCATTGGCGGCGGCCTCCACGGGAGGCGTATTGCGCGCTCATGCCCAGACGGCCCCGCCTGCTCGGGAAAAGCTCTCCCTGTTTGACTACTCCGACGTGAAGCTCACGGGGGGTCCGCTGAAGGGCCAGTTTGACCGCATCCACGCCGCCTATCTGGCGCTCGATGAAGATCGCCTCCTCAAGGTTTACCGCCTACGCGCGGGACTGCCCGCGCCCGGGGAGGACATGGGCGGGTGGTACGACCCCGCCGAGGCTTTTGGACCGGGTCATAGCTTTGGGCAATACGTTTCAGGGCTTGCCAGGTTCGCTAAAGCCACCGGTGACGCCGCCACGCAACAGAAAGTCAAAAGACTGGTGGAAGGATTTGCTGCCACGATCGACCCGGATGGTTATTCCTATGCCAGCGGGCGGGCCTCAACCGCATTCCCCGCCTACACCCTTGACAAGCACCTCATTGGTTTCCTCGACGCCCATCAGTTTGCCGGCGTGCCCTCCGCCCTGGAGACGGCTCAAAAGGTCATCAAAGGCGCCGTGCGCTACCTGCCGCCGAGGGCCCTCGAGCGAGATGAGATGCCCAAGCAGTCGCCCTACGATGAATCTTACACGCTGCCTGAGAACTTCCTCTACGCCTACGAGCTCACGGGCGATCGCGAACTGCTGGCCTTGGCCAAGCAGTTCCTTTTTGATCGGAGATATTTCGAGCCTCTCTCGCGAGGCGAAAACGTTCTGCCCGGCCTGCATGCCTACAGCCACGTGAACGCGCTGAGTTCAGCGGCTCGGGCCTACCTGCACCTAGGGAACCCCATGCATCTCCAGGCGATCCAGAACGCCTGGGACATGCTGGAGAAAACCCAGCAATTCGCCTCGGGTGGATGGGGACCCAACGAAGCGTTCGTCGTACCCAACAAGGGATTGCTTGCGGAAAGCCTGAAGACCACCCACGCGCATTTTGAGACCCCCTGCGGCGCCTACGCCAATTTCAAACTGGCTCGTTACCTTCTCCGCTTCACCGCCGAGGCGCGGTACGGGGACGGACTCGAACGCGGGCTCTACAACACGATCCTGGGCGCCAAGGACCCGCAGGGAGACGGCCACTTCTTCTACTACTCGGATTATCACGCCTCGGCGCAGAAAGGCTATCACCCCGACAAATGGCCTTGCTGCTCCGGTACGCTTCCGCAGGTAGTCACCGATTACCTAATCAGCAGCTATTTCAGGAGCGACGAGGGGATTTACGTGAATCTCTTCGTGCCTTCCGAAGTCGTGTGGCAGTACAAAGGCATGCCTGTAAAACTGATTCAGGCAACGAACTTCCCGGAGTCCGAATTCACGGAACTGCGGCTCGAACTTCCGGCGGCGGCGGCATTCACCCTCAACGTGCGAATTCCCGGCTGGCTGCAAGCGCCCGCGGAGATTCATGTCAACCATGCCCCTGCCTCTGTGGATGCCAAACCGCGGACCTTCGCGGCCATTCGGCGGAGATGGGAGAACAACGATACCGTGCAGATCAAGTTGCCCATGGCGTTTTCGACGGCTTCCATCGACGACCAGCACCGCGATACAGTAGCCTTGATGAGAGGGCCGGTCATGCTCGTGGGGCTCGACCCCAGGCTCGAAGTTTCGCAGAAGATGCTCAGCTCTCTCGATTCACTCAAGCCTACAGGGCAGGCTCCGGGGTCCCTTGAGTTGCCGGCGCCCAACGCGAAATTGCGGTTTGTGCCGTTCTATACCGTGGGGGATGAAACGTATACGACCTACTTTGCGCGGGTCTGATGAGCCGGTGCGAAACGCGTACGGGGCTCGGTTCACAACTGCGCGCCGCGCCCCAAGCCCTGCGCGTGTGTTTCCGCCCCTGCTCAGCGTCGCGCATGTGGTCGGCCACGAACCGGGGCCGGGCCCGGCCGGGCTTGCGTCCCAGTCGCAGGTCACGTCGTACCTTGCAGCCTGCGGTGTGCGCCCACGCGGCTGAGGAGGCCATGACTGTTCCGACCCCATCGGTCGCGTCCGAAGCAGCATCGCCGCCCGCGGCAGGCTTTGTCCGGGGCCTCGGCCTGTTTGACTGCGTGATGATTGTGGCCGGCGCGATGATCGGATCTGGCATCTTCATCGTGCCTGCCGCCATGGCACGCGAGATTGGCAGCTCAGGCGGTCTGCTGCTCGCCTGGGTTTTCGCCGGCGCTTTGACGATTGCCGCCGCGCTCTCCTACGGCGAACTCGCCTCGATGATGCCGCGTACCGGCGGCATGTACGTGTACTTGCGCGAGGCCTTTTCACCTGTGTGGGGCTTTCTCTACGGCTGGACTTTTTTCACCGTCATCCAAACCGGAACCATTGCCGCGGTCGGAGTGGCCTTTGCCAGGTTTCTCGGAGTGCTATGGCCGGTGGTCGCGGAAGACCGTTATCTAATTCCTCCACTTCACCTGTCCCCCAGCTACGCACTTTCACTGTCAACTTCTCAACTCGTGGCAATTCTGGTTATTGCCCTGCTGACCTGGACCAATAGCCGAGGATTGGGGTATGGGAAATGGGTCCAGAATCTTTTTACAGTGGCCAAGGTTGGAGCGCTGCTGGGGCTCATCGCGGTTGGGCTCGCGCTGGGTTGGAACGCTGCCGCGGTGAAGGCGAACTTCGCACACCTCTGGACTGCTCACCTCCATCGTTCAGGTGTCCCGGGATTGGATGTAGCCACGACGCTGGGTCTTTTCGCGGCGATTTGCGTCGCTCAATCAGGTTCGCTCTTCTCTGCCGATTCCTGGCACGACGTGGCCTTCGCGGCAGACGAGGTCAAGAATCCACGCCGGACTCTTCCTCTCGCGTTGGGGCTGGGGACATTGACCGTGATTGCGCTGTACCTTCTGGCGAACGTCGCCTATCTCGCGACCTTGCCACTCCCTGCGATCCAGGATGCTCCTTACGATCGCGTGGGCACCGCGACGCTGCAGGCGATCTTTCCCGGCCTGGGCAAGACGCTGATGGCCGTCGCCATCATGATCTCCACTTTTGGATGCATCAACAGCCTCGTGCTGGCAGGGTCGCGCGCCTACTACGCCATGGCTCGCGACCGCCTATTCTTCGCTCCCGCCGGGCGCCTGAACCGGGCGAGGGTTCCGGGCTGGTCACTTCTCGCGCAGGGGGTATGGGCCGCTGCTCTGGTCCTGCCCAGAACCTTTGATCCCACTATCGCCAAGTACGGCAATGTCTATAGCAACTTGCTGGATTACGTTATTTCCGCGGCTCTGATCTTCTATGTCCTGACGATAGCCGGGCTTTTCCGGCTGCGAGCCACACGACCCGCAGCGGACCGGCCCTACAGAGTGCCGGGCTACCCGGTGGTCCCGGCCGCGTACATCCTGGCCGCGACAGTCGTAGTTCTTTGCCTGTTCATTTACCGCCCCTATACGACCTGGCCGGGACTGTTAATCGTGGCTTGCGGGTTGCCGGTTTACTGGCTGCGGCCGCTGTGGGCAGGGGGAAAGACCGACACGGAGCGGCCTAAGCCGGACGCTTCGCAGCGCACGTCGGTGTAAGGGAGCACGTTATATTGCTTTTGCGTTTCTGAAACGGAGCGAAGGGACCATGAAGGATATCCCTTAGCCAGAGCGCCCTTCGGTCCGAATAACTACCCTTTGTTCCGCAACCATGCGGTATCATCTTGTTGTTTTGGAGGGAGGAACCCATGACAGATCTTAATAGACCAACGAGAAGGCAGTTTGTTTCTACGGCAGCAGCGGTAGCGGGAGCTGCCCTACTGCCCAGTCGGGTTTTGGCTAGTCCCGCGCAGGTCACTGCCGCGATGACCCCCGGAATGAGAAATAAGCCAGCCGGCAAGCAGAAAATCTTAGGGAAAGTCGAGCCCTTCCCCTTGACCCAAGTCCGCTTGCGAAAGGGCGTGTTTCAGGATGCCCTGGAAGCGAACCGGCGCTATCTCCACCTGCTCCCGTCTGACCGGCTTCTCCACACCTTTCGCGTGAATGCCGGGATCCCTTCCTCGGCTGAGCCCTTGGGAGGATGGGAAAAACCCGACTGCGAATTGCGCGGTCATTTCACAGGAGGCCACTACTTGTCCGCCTGCGCGTTGATGTATGCCAGCGCTGGGGATAGTGAATTGAAGGACAAGGGCAATGCGCTGGTCAGCGAATTGGCCAATTGCCAAAAGGCCCTGAAGAACGGCTACCTCAGTGCCTTCCCCGAAGAGCTCTTTGACCGGCTGCGCGAGGGCCGGAGGGTCTGGGCTCCCTTCTACACCTATCACAAGATCATGGCCGGCCTCCTGGACATGTACGTCCACTGTGGAAACGACCAGGCGCTCTCGGTAGCGGAGGGCATGGCGGGGTGGGTCTGGCACTGGCAGGAAAGCATTAGTGACGAGCACTTGCAGAGGATTCTGCAAACGGAATTCGGCGGCATGAACGAGGTCCTCGGGAACCTCTCTGCCGTGACCGGCAAGCAGCATTACTTGGCGTTGGCGGGACGATTTGAGAAGGCGATGTTCCTCGACCCGTTGGCCGAACATCGCGACGAGCTGAAAGGAATCCACGCCAATACCCATATCCCGCAAGTCATCGGCGCCGCCCGCCGCTTCGAACTCACCGGTGAACCTCGCTATCACGACATTGCCTCGTATTTCCTGCAGACGGTCACCGGCGAGCGGATCTATTGCACGGGAGGCACCAGCAACGACGAGTTCTGGCGCACGCCGCCCGGAAAGCTCTCGACGGAACTGGGCAAGCTCACCGAGGAATGCTGCTGCGGCTACAACATGCTTAAACTGGCACGCCACATCTTCGGATGGACAGCCGACCCGCGGGTGATGGACTATTACGAGCGCACGCTTTTCAACAGCCGGCTGGGAACGCAGAACCTGCAAGACAGCGGAATGGGCTACTTCCTCCCGCTCGGGTCAGGATACTGGAAGTACTTCAATTCGACTTACGACTCTTTCTGGTGCTGCACGGGGACGGGTGTCGAGGAGTTTGCCAAGACTGCCGACTCAATTTACTTCCACGATGACCACGGCATCTTCGTGAATCTGTTCGTCGCCTCGGAGGTAAACTGGCCTGAAAAGGGCTTGCGCCTCGAGCAGCAAACCAATTTCCCCGAGGAAGAAGGCGCCACCTTGGTGGTCCACGCGGATAAACCCACCGAGATGGCCCTCAACATCAGAATCCCCTACTGGGCAACCCGCGGGGGCACGGTCAAGCTGAACGGAACGAACCTCGGCGCATTCTCAAGCCCCTCGAGCTACTTGACGCTGAACCGCACCTGGAAAGAAGGTGACCGAGTGGAGGTCAGCCTGCCCATGAGCCTCCGTGTCGAAACCATACCTGATGACCACACTCTGCAGGCCGCGATGTATGGACCGCTGGTGCTGGCCGGGCGACTGGGAACCGAGGGTCTCACCAAATCGATGTTCTATTCGGGGTACGACACCGCCCCCAGTGGTGACCCGATTCCTGTTCCCGCCATCGCCACCAGCCCGAATGATCCGGTGGGTTGGCTGAAACCGGTCTCCGACCAAGCTCTGACCTTCCAAACCGTCGGGCAGGAGCAAAAACTCACCCTGATTCCGCTCTATAAGCTGTTTGGAGAAAGGTACGCGGTGTACTGGAAAACGACTTCTGCTGCGGTTTGAAGACCAAGCCTGATCCCCGCCTCGCCCGTGGGATCGATGAGCGAGAATCCCAAGCGGGGCGCAAGCATGTTTCCTGCGAGGGTCTGGTTCCCGATATGAGGTTCAACCGGACCCTCGGGAGGAGGAACTGATGGGTGACAAGATCTCCCGCCGAACTCTGCTGAAGAGTGCCGTGGTTGCCGGAACCGGCTCGATAGTTCCTGCCCCGGCTATGGCCGCATCGTTGGGAGGTTCCCCCTCCGCTCCGATGAATCCCGCCAAGCTCGACCGCATTCTTCCCCTGAGTTCTGCCAGTGGGGTTTACATTCCTCCGCGCGGCGAAAGCTTCATGAAGTTTAGCTTCGATTTTCCCGAGCCGTCGGTGGAATTTGCGGGATTGCAGTTTTCCTTTCGGGTGTACACATTTGAGAATACCTACGCGCTGGATCGCGAGCAAATGACCGTTGAGGACCACTCAGACGGATTGGCGGTTACCTGTTCCGGCTTCGTTTGGGCAGGAGGTCAGGAAAAGGCTCCCGGCCGGCTACGTGCTCGGTTCCGCAAGAACGGGACGTTCATCGAATGGGACGCCCGCATCGAAATGGAACAACCCGTCAAGTCGATCGCAGCGATTGTCCGGGGCGTTCCACGCGGAAAGATTTCAGCCGGCGGCCAGCGTTTCTTTGACCCCAAAGATGACGAACTGCTCTTTGGCTATCCCTTTGGCGGAGGTGCGCTTTTCATCGCGCGAGGACTGAACACGCCGCTCCTGGTCATTCAGCAAGGAGACAAAGAGTTTTTCTTCTTGTCCGCCCTCAACCAGGCTGTTCGCGCGAACCGGTTTTATCTCCAGCCCGGTGAGCGCTCCTACCGGGTCGAACTGATTTACGAAAAGGAGGGCTGGAAAAGGAGTAATACGTTGGAGAGCCCCGTCTGGCGTGCGGGTGCGGTGGATTCGCAGGAGGCGGCGTTTCAGCCCCATTTTGAACACCTGGAGCGCGCTTTCAAAATTCCTAATTGGGAAAAGCGAGAGGACGTTCCGGATTGGCTCCGTAACGTCGCGCTCGCTGTATCCCTTCATGGTATGCACTGGACTGGATATATTTTCAACGATTACGCCAAGATGCAAAGCATCCTGCGCTGGGTGGCTTCCCAGATTCCTCCCGCGCGAGTCCTGGTCTTCATTGCGGCTTGGGATGGCCGCTACTACTGGAATTACCCGCTCTATCAGCCGGAGCCGCGCCTGGGCGGCGATGCGGGCTTCAAAGCACTCCTGGAAACCGGCCGGCAGGTGGGTTTCCACATGATGCCCATGTTCGGGATCAACTCCGCGAATGAACGTCTCCCCGAGTTCTCGAAATTTGCGGACGCCAAAACGGCACAGATTGATGGTGATCCCTTTTACCTGAATTGGGTGGACTGGGACAACGATCGGCACATGGAAGGCTGGATGCCCTACATGAACGTTGGTGTCGACTCCTGGCGGGAGTGGCTCGCTTCCCGAATCGACGATGTTCTGAATCGCTACCCTGCCGACGCGTACTTCCTCGACATCGCGGGCGGTTGGGAAAACAACACCAAGGCGGACACCCACGAGGGCACGCAACGGCTCGTTGCGGATCTCGCCCGAAGGCGCCCCGGCGTGCTGTGCTGCGGCGAGATGCACTACGACGCGCTGATGTCCTTTATTCCTCTCTATCATGCCTTTTCAGAGTTTGCATACCCCGCAGCCGTCACCAAATACGCCCGCTTCTTCCAGCACCTCAGTCATCCCGCTCCCGGACGTGGAAGCAGCGGCGTTCACGAATCCGGCTTCAGCAAGTTTGATCCCGAGACGCTATCGCTCAATGAACTAGCCATTCCGACCCTCACGGTTGTTGACGACACGTTCGACCGTTACCAGGACGTGATGGCGCAGATCATCGCGCGCGCTAAACATCGAGCAGGTATTGCCTGATTTGGGTAGGGTTCGCGCACGTGGGAAAATCCTGTTCAAGAAGGAAAGCGATCGCCCGAATGGGGGCTGCCGGAGCCGGCGCGCTGCTACTGACCAAGCCGGGCTGGACGGGCGCGGGCGTCTCAGCCGTGGCGGCCCAGACCCCGGGCCTCAAAGTGGCTGGATTAGCAGCCGAACTGGCGATCTCTCCGATGAGCGCGCGAACCCTTCGCGTGTCCCTGCTTCCTCTCAATCCCCAGGAGCAGGCGCAACCCATCCCTGATGACGGAGTCCTGGTCGCCTCGCAAGGGGTGGAGGCGCCGATCCGCATCCGGTCGGTCTCCGCTGAAAGTAACCTCGCCTGTGGGACCTTCGAGCTGAAGATTCTTCCCCAGCCCCTGACGGTGATCATTCGGGATCAGAACCAAGCCGAGTTGCAGCGTCTTCAGATCGACATGAGTGACGGGAGCGTCGGGTTCCTTACCCACGGAGCCCCGGTCTTCGGATTGGGTGAGGGCGGTCCGCAGTTTGACCGCCGAGGGCACGACTACTCCATGAAGCATGGTCAAGACACCCCGGACCTGGCTACGAACGGCGCGCGAGTTTCCATTCCTTGGCTTGTGGGTGCAGATGGATGGGCATTGTTCTTCCATCTTCCTTTCGGCAGTGTTGATCTCACGGCCAACGAAGGGCGCTTCCGGCCTTGGGCGTCCGGGACGGCCCTCCCCCTGGATCTCTTTTTTGTCGGCTCCCACCAGCCGCAGGAAATCCTGGCCGAATATGCCCGCCTGACCGGGTTCCCCCACATGCCCCCCATTTGGTCTCTGGGTTATCAACAATCGCATCGAACGTTGGCAAACCGCGACGAGGTGATGTCCGAAGCCCGGAAATTCCGCGAGGATCGTCTTCCCTGCGACGTACTGATCTACCTTGGGACAGGTTTTTGTCCCTCCGGCTGGAACCGGGGACACGGGTCATTCACTTTCAACCAGGAGGTTTTTCCTGACCCCCGGCGAATGTTCGAGGAGCTTCACAAGGAACATTTCAAGCTGGCGCTGCATCTCGTGAATCCTCCCAAACACTTACAGGGTCGCGCCGCTGACGCCTCCGGCGGGTCCGGGGACCCGGATAGTGCGGCGACCTATTGGTCGAAGCATCTCGAGGTGTTTCGTCTGGGTGTCGACGGATGGTGGGCTGATGAAGGTGACTCCCTTGATCCCGAGGTTTGCCTCGCTCGAAATCGCATGTACTGGGAAGGTCCCCAAGTGGAGAGGCCGGGCCTGCGGCCTTATACGCTGAATCGCAACGGCTACGCGGGAATGCAGCGTTACGGATGGCTGTGGTCCGGAGACATCGACTCCACCTGGGAAGCGTTGCGGTCGCAAGTTGCGGTGGGGATTAGCACCGGGCTCAGCGGAATGCCCTACTGGGGAACGGACACCGGCGGCTTTGTTACGACCCCGGAACTGACGGGCGAGCTTTACGCCCGCTGGTTCCAGTTCAGCGCCTTCTGCCCGTTGTTTCGGTCGCATGGGCGGACGTGGAAGCTGCGACGCCCTTGGCAGTGGAACACGGGCGATTACGGTCCGACCGAGCTCAAAGGATACGGTCCGAACAGCGGCCTCCCCGATATCAGAGAACTGCACAACCCGCAAATTGAACCCATCTGCAGGAAATACCTCGAGCTTCGTTCCCGCCTTCTCCCCTACACCTACACGCTGGTCCGCGAAGCCCACGACACGGGACTGCCCCTCATGCGCGCCCTGTGGCTCCACTACGATGACGATCCCCGGGCCGTGGTGCGCTCCGACCAGTATTTGTGGGGGCGGGACATCCTCGTCGCTCCGGTCACCGAGGAAGGCGCAAAGACCAGAACCCTTTACTTACCGCGCGGGACTTGGTATGACTTCTGGACGAACGAAAGGATGGAGGGCGGACGTGAAATCACCGGGCCCGTTGATCTTGCCACGATCCCTCTTTATGTGCGGGCAGGCGCGATTCTTCCCTTCGGGTCCGTCAAGCAATATACGACCGAGCCGACCGAGAGCCCTCTGATGATAAAGATCTATCCCGGCGCGGATGGCGAATTCACGCTTTACGAGGACGACGGTGTCACCTTCGATTTCCTCAAGGGCGAAGAAATGTGGCTGCGGTTCGCTTGGAAGGATCGTGACCGGCGTCTAACCATAAGCCTGCGAGCTGGGTCGAAGATGCGGGCGCCTCACCGACGTACCCTCCAGGTCAACCTTCCCCCGGAGAATCTGACGAGAGAGGTCGTGTTTGAAGGGGATCCCGTGGAAGGGGCGCTGTAGGAGTCGGTGTGAAAACCGGTCGGCTGCGCTCTCCGGAAAGAGGGCTGATTCCATGTTTCGCTACTTTCTTTTGTTGGTCTCTCTCGCTGCAACACTTCTTCTCGCGCCCCTTGCCTACTCTGCGTCTGCTCAGTTGACGGTTCGCGATTCAGTGACTCGATCACCCATCGCCGGGGCGATCGTGACGGAGTTCGGCTCCGGCCGGCAACTCCTCACGGATTCACAGGGAACCATCATGCTCCCAACGGGCACAGAGGGAACGATCTCTGTAGCCGCCAGGGACTATCTCCCGGCCAAGGCCACCCTCGCAGAGGGAACGCAGGAAATCTCGCTCACACCGCTTCCCTCCTTTCAGCACGCCGTGGCTCAACCCGATGGGTCACTGCTCATCCGGCCGGTCAATTCGCGAGTTGAATACGACCTAACCAACGCGAGGGTCATCGCCCGTGTGGACTCCCGGTTCCGCCTGGTCCGTTACTCGGTGGTGGGAGGGGACGACCTCATCTTGCCCGCGACCTGGTCAACACGAATCTCCTTGGACGGAGTGGACCCAAAAGACTGCGACACCTTTTCGGTGCGTGCCGGTCTGGTGGTGATGACTGCGGCCCGCGGAGGCGCGCAGGTCGGTCTCACTGCCTTCGTCGACGAAAAGACCAATGCGGTCTTCCTCCATTTCACTTTCACGAGCCTCGATGGGAAGGCGCACAAAGCTGATATCAGGCTGTGGGCCATCAATTGGCCGGGACGCATGGCTGTCGGCAGCGGCTTACACCCCCAGAAGTTGGGCTACATCCACGAGAAGCTCGCATTGGCCGCCGGAGACGGCTCCGAGGAAGCAGTTCACCACCTCCGCGTGGTCGTGACGGCTGATCGCCCATCCTACGAACAGACATTCCAGGATTTTGACAAGGCGGAACAAGCGGCCAGCGAGCGAAGTCGTGCCCTCGCTGAAACCTTGCAGGTGTCCGACCCCCTGCTCAAGAGTATGTTCACGGCCACGTTGGATGATGCTCTGGCTTCCTTCAAGTCAGCCCCCGAATATGACTTCAACGCCTTTTTTGCAGGCATTCGCTACCGGAAGCCCTTGCGCGCTTACTATCGCGATTCCTATTGGGCGGTCCAACTTGTCCTGCCTTTTCACCCCGAATATGTACGGAGCAATCTCCTCTTGTTGGCGAGAGGCATTCAGAGCGACGGCCGCGCTCCCAGCGCAGTCCTGTTCGATGGCAAGCCTTTCAATGAGTTCCACTATGATTCACCAGCCCTGTTCGTCATGCAGCTATACGACTACTTGGCGTGGACCAAAGATCTCTCCATCCTGGATGAGGCTTGGCCGAAAGCTCAGAAGGCCCTAGCCTATCTCACTTCCACGGATACCGAAGGTTCCGGTTTGATGGAAAAGCCGGAGGCCGATACCGGGGACTGGGCCGACGAGGTCTTCCGGAGCCATCACGTCACCTACGATGAGGCCCTTTACTACCGGGCGCTGGTCTGCGCCGCCCGGATCGCCCTGGCAAACGGTAATAGCGAATTGTCCCAGCAGTATGAGGCCCGTGCTGCCCGCACGAAGGCCGCGATCAATAAAGAACTCTGGCTCGAAGATGCGGGGCATTATGTGGACTATCGGCGCAAGGACGGGAGCGCAGAAGACCACACCACCACCGACAGCCTGATTACTGTCCTTTTTGGAATTCCGAGTGATTCCCAGACTGAGAGGCTGTTGGCCACGGCAAAAGACAAGCTGGAATCCCGCTTTGTCGACAAACGCCTGGGTGACTGGGGCATTCTGGCCTGCAATCCTCTCTACGAGCGTCAGGCTGAAACCAAGCGCTCCTCGTTCTTGCCCCATTCCTACCACAACGCCGGCGAATGGCCGTACCTTGACGGCGTGAATGCGCTCGTTCGCTTGTGGAGACGGGACGAAGACTGGCGTTATCCCTTGCTGCGCTGGTGGGAATATGGCTTGGAGAGGAACTGGCTGACCCCGGCGGAAGTCTATTCGGCGTATTACCCCGACGGACGAGCGTTAGAGGACGATTTCGGCCTCCGACAGGCGTGGTCGAGCATGCCCGGAACCGCGATAATTCTGGGGGGATTCGGATTCTGGCCGGATCTGGATGGTTCCGTCGGGGTTGGGGCTCCCCCTTGGGGTGACTCTTCGATCGCCGGAATTCTCTGTCGCGGCGACACCTATTCCATAGAATCGACCAACGGGCAAGCGACTCTATACAGGAACAAGGCCAAATGGGTTTCCGTGGATAGCGGGGGAAGGGTTCGCGTGAAACTCCTTCCTGACGGGAAAGTGAAGGTCTTTGACGCAGCACGGCCCGCGACCGTTATGATTTGGGAGCCAGCGCATGCGACGGCGCACATCTCTCCCAACCAGGAGTTGGTTTTGCCTTGAGGCGAGAGCAATGTAAACGGGTTGAAGCCCTCGCGAGAATCAATGGTTCAGGCCCAGCCCGTGCCTCCGTACGCGGAAAGCCAGCACTTCCGGCCACTCCAGGGAAGGGTTCGTCGCCGGCACGGGGTATGATCTGAGCCCTACCCGATGACCACCTCGAAGAAATGGGGTGTAGGACGGCCGTCGAATAGGGGTTTTACGAGCTCACCTGCTTCGTCATGTGCAGGGCTGGTGTGCATCGCCTGGAAAGCCTCTCGATTCTCAAACTCGACAATGGCCGCGTAGTTGCCGCCCTCTGTAGGTTTCAAGAGCCTTCGCCTAATGAAACCCTGGAACTTGGAGAACTCTTGGTTTGACGAAGCAAACCACCCCTCGAATTCGCCTTCTCTGCCCGGTTTGATGGGTGGGAAGGAGATTATAACTATAAACATATTGTCACCTCAGCGCAATACCCCGAGTCAGAAGTTAGCTGACAGAGTCTTCTCGTTGCGGACGGCCGTTCCACAGCCCCGGCAGGGGCGCAAGATCGTAGCCCAGGGTCTTTTTTGACCCGCCGCGCGCGGGCGAGAAAAGCGTTCGCAGTCGTAGGGGCGGACCTCGTGTCCGCCCGCCCCGTTCCCGCGTGCGGCTGCAGACATTAGTGGTGCCCGACGAACAGGCCGGCAATTGCTACCAGGAGGACGGCGCCCACGGTGGCGGCGGCCAAGCTTCCGATGAATCCGAAAGCCACGACGCCAAGTTTCCCGAAAAGCCAACCTCCGACGACCCCGCCAATTAATCCCAGCAGCAAGTTGCCAATCAGCCCGAAGCCCCTCCCGCGCGTGATCTTGCCGCAGAGCCAGCCTGCGATCAGTCCTACCAGAATCCAACCCCAAATACTTTGTGGCATCGACTGCCCTCCCAATCATCACGACGCGAATGGCCGCATCGGGAATTCCTGCTCCTCAATCCATGGCCGGACCCGTGTCTCCCTGCGCAGAATCGGACCCTGAGAGAATTCGACATCCGCGCAGGATTCAAAGTGCGGGCATTGTACGCCTCGTTCATTCCAGGTGCAACCGCACCCCGGCGCGCCGGCCCATCAGCGGTGCGCCCCACACGCGCCCGGTTGAAGGCTCGGGGATTCCCCTGGATTCCCGCTGGAGCCTACCCCGAGTGCGTCGGGGCGGGAACCTGTCCCGATGTTCTGCGTCAGGATGACGCGGTGCGGGCGCGTCGACGTCAAATGCCGATTCTGCGTCGTCCGGATCAGATCGGGACTTCTCAGAATGACACGATGCGGGTCGCGCTTAGTTCTCGCCGAGCGGGTTGGGGAAGGGCAAAAGGGCCTCGACGGGGACAAACGCCGGGCGGGTTTGCGGCGAGCGCCAGTTGTCGAGCATCGCCACCTGCTGCACGCAGGAGACGGTGCAGTGCGGGGCGCAAGGCTTCTCGGTATGGTACTCGTGCGCGAGGTGCTCGCGCGTGTACCGCTCGAGCGGGATGGCAGGGAAACCCCGCTGCTGCGAGCAGTAGTGCACGAGGCCGTCCTCGCAAATGTAGAGATAGCGGCTGCCGGCGCGGCAGCGCCAGTCGTTGGGCACGCCCTGCGAAATGTTCTTCTGGAACAGGTTGAAGCGCGCGTAGGAACGCTTGCCCATCTGCATGATATGCGCGAAGAGCTCGCGCTGGTGCTCGCCCAGCGGCTGAAGCTGGCCGTCGTGGTCGTGCAGGATGCCCACCGTGCTCGTGAAGCCCAGCTCGAGCGCGCGTCGCGCCACCGTGAGCGCGTCCTCGGGATGCCGCACGGGGCTGCCCAGCACCGAGTTGATGTTCACCTGGAAAATCGCATATTCCGCGAGCATGCGCAGCTTTCGGTCGAGCACCTTCAGGCTCTTTTTGGAAACCTCGTCGGGCAGCACGTTGTCGATGGAAATCTGCAAGTGGTCGAGACCCGCGCGGTTCAGGTGCTCGATGCGCTGCGGCGTGAGCAAGTAGCCGTTGGTGATCATGCCCGCCAGGATGCCGTGACGGCGAATGCGACGGATGATTTCCTCGAGATGCGGATGCAGGAGCGGCTCGCCTCCGCTGATGGTGATAATGGTCGTGCCGAGCGCGGCCAGGCGATCGACGCGGCCGAACATCACTTCCAGCGGAACGGGCTTCGAGAAATCGTTGAACTCGTTGCAGTAAGTGCAGGAGAGATTGCAGCGCCGGATGGGAATAAGATGCGCCAGCACCGGGTGGCGCTTCGAGGCGAGGCCCTTCGCAATCATGCGCCATTCGCGTAGGCGCGTGTTCCAGAAACGTAGTTTTCGCCGCAGGGCGAGTCGGTTCATGGCGTAATCCCAGGCTGGCTCATGACTGCACCCAACTTGCGGCCACGGTGACTGTGCGTGGCCGGACACCAAGGCGACGAAACCTATGCAGCCCTGCAAGGTGTTTTCCCTCGGGCCAGCCCTGAGCCGAGAAAAACAAAGGGATTTAAGGGTACACAAGGGCCAGAAAGTTGACAACAGGCAGGACCTGAATGGCTGGAAATCACGCTTGAAGTGCCGATTTTGGCCGCTCAATGCTCGATGGACGTCAGTTCATAGGAATATCGGACAAACTGTAGCTCGCAGAGCAGGTTGCGCTTGTCGCCGCGACCTCGGCAGGAGTATGCTAGTGCCGTTCCAACTTATCGCTCCTAAACAGACGGCAAACGGTGCATTCCCAAGAATTAACTTGCTGTCTCGGAGAAGTTAGCGCCAAATAGTTGGAACGGTGCTAGTCGATCCTAGGAACCTCGTACGGCTTCCAGCTCTCGCCCTGGAAGTGTGGAAGTAGTTCGGTGGACCCTCGCAGCGTCCAAGATCCCCAGGCCCCAGAAACTGTTTCGGAGAGTCCTTAGTGAAAACCATTCCCTTTACCCGCGCCGCCCGCATGATCGCCAGAGGCACGTGGAGCTTCTGCACGGACCGCCCGCTGGTGGTTTCCTTTGAGCTGACGCATTCCTGCACCGCAGACTGCCAGCATTGCGACAAGGGCGGCATCAAGCCGGAGCCGGCTGACCTTATGCGCGCGGCGGACTACCGCCGGCTGCGCGCGCAGCTCAAACCCATGGCGGTCCAGTTGTCGGGCGGTGAGCCGCTGCTCCGCAAGGATCTTGAAGACATCGTGCGCGCCGTGAAGGAGCCCAGCGGCCTGCCTTACACCATCCTGGTGACGAATGGACGGTTGTTCACGGAAGAGAAGTATTTGGCCCTGCGGGCGCTGGGCGTGAACCAGTTCTCAATTTCGCTGGATTTCCCGGACGAGCGTCACGACGACTTCCGGCGCTCCCCCGGCCTTTACGCACATCTCTCAAAACTCGTGCCCACGCTTGCCGCGCGCGGTCACGACGACGTGGCGCTGAACACCGCCATCACGCGCGAGAACCTGCCCGCCTTGCGCGACATTTACGAGCGCGCCAAGCAGTGGGGCGTGAACATTTCCTACAGCGCCTACACGCCGCTGCGCACCCACAGCATGGACCACTACATCCGCTCGGTTGAAGACCTGAACCTGCTGCGCCGCACGCTCGATGAGCTCGTCACCCTCAAGGCCCGGAACGGCCGCATCGCCAACTCTCCCTGGACACTTTCGGGTATTCACGATTTCTTCCTGCATGGAACTATCCCCGGCTGCCAGGCCGGCCGGCGCTTTCTGGTCGTGACGCCCTCGGGCGGCCTCCGCGCCTGCTCAATGTTCGACCAGACCTACACCTCGCAAAAAGAAATCCTCAAAAAGTGGGTGCCCGCGAATCAATGCGGCGAGTGCTACGTCTCCATTCGCTCCTACCTCGACGCCTCGTTTTGGACGCTGCTGAAAGATAACGTCACGAGCCGCGTCTTCTCCCGCAACGGCCGCGCAAACCAGTGCTGAGCTGGGGTGCGGGACGACGCTGGAGACAACCCCATCGGCAGAGGGAACATCATAAGGGCCAGCGCGCGGAAAAGACGGTCTCGTTCAGCAGTTGAGTACCGCAATAGTGTTGGCCCGTGTACAAAGGGCTTAGATATTGGAGAGGAGAGGCATGCGAGCTATCCGAATCCCTGTCCCGTGGATTCTGCCCCTGTTGATGATTTCCCCCTGGGCTGGCGCGCAGAACCGTCCTCCGCGTTTCGAGGTGTTCGCGGAAGGGGGCGGCTCTATCCTGAATGGTGGAAGTGGAATCATACCCTGTCCGCCCGTGGGGTCTTGCACTTTCACAGATTTCACCGCGGGGTCCGCCGCGTCGAGTTCCTTCTCCTTCACGGGGCGCTTGACCGCAGGGGCGCGCTTCCGCTTCACGCCGTGTAACGCCCTGGAAGCGAGCTATTCCTTCAGCCCTAACCAATTCTCCATTCAGCAAGGGACGCTGACGTCGGGCCCCCTCTACAAACGCGTCGACCTCGTCTCCTTTAATTACGTGCGCTACCTCTGGGCCAAGACTCCCATCCAGCCATTCACGACTGCTGGATTGGGCCTCAACCGCTTCAGTGGCCCCACGCTGGGCACCGTCGCGGTCTTTCCTGGAACCTACCCATTCAACACGAACAACGGCTATCAGTTCGTTTGGAATTTTGGAGGCGGCACGGACATCGTCTTCCACCGGCACCTCGCCTTGCGACTGGAATTCAGGGATTACCTGGCAGGACAGCCCAGCTTCATCACGGGAACCAGCCACAACATCGTTCCTAGCGCAGGTTTGGTTTTCCGGTTTAAGTGAGAATTACGCCTTCAGCCCGTGGAGAGGCCACCACCACGCGGGTTGGCGATGTGAACTCGCGCCCCCACCCGCTGCTCCGCACGCGTAGGAGCTCGCGCTTATTTCATGATCTCGAACTGTGCCTCGGACCCCGCCACACTGCTGGGGGCAATCCAGACGGTCACGCGCGCGGGTTCCACAACATCCTTCATCTCGAGGTTCCAGAACTTCAGCTCCTCCCGGCCGAGCGTGAATTCCACGCGTTTTGACACGCCGGGGCCAAGCGTTACTCGTTGGAAGCCCTTGAGTTCGCGCAGGGGGCGTTCCACGCTTGTGCCCTGTAAGCGGATGTAGAGCTGCACCACTTCGGTTCCGGGCCGGTCTCCAAAGTTCTTTACTTCTGCCGAAACCTTCAGCGGCCTTGCCTTCCCTGCGTTCATTTCCGAAGCGCTGATTCTCGCCACGCTGAGCGTGAGCGGCGAATAACTGAACTTCGTGTAAGACAACCCAAAGCCGAAGGGGAACAACGGGGAGTTCTGCTCATCGAAGTAACGCGAGTGGAAGCGTTCCTCGGGGTTGATCGGTCGATGGCTCAGGTCGATGCCCTCCGGGGGGCGTCCGGTATTGAAGGCGTTGTAATAGAGCGGTTCCTGGCCGACGGCGCGAGGCAAGCTGACCGTGAGCCGCCCGTTGAAATCGGTGTCCCCAAACAGCACACGTGCGAGCGCGGGGCCAGCCTCTGTGCCGGGAAACCACGCTTCCACCAGGGCCCTGACCTTGGGCGCCACGCGAGTCAGCGCCAGCGGGTGTCCGTTGAACAAAACCAGCACAATCGGCTTGCCGGTTGCGGCCACGGCTTCGAGCAGCTTTTGTTGATTTCCGGGAAGGTCCAGGTGGGCGCGCGAGCCTGCCTCGCCGCTCGAGGAGTCATCCTCACCCAGCGCCATCACTACCAAGTCAGCCTGGCTGGCAGCGTCGACTGCTTCGGCGAACCCGGATTCGGAGTCCCCCCAAATCTCGGTGCCTCGGGCGTAGACCAGCTTGAACCGGCTGGTGGCGGCACGCTCGGCCAGTGCTGCCCGCAGTGTGACCACATCCTGGGCATTGGCGCGGGCCGTCGCCCAGGGCCCCAGCATGTCTGCCGCGTCGTCAGCCAGTGGGCCGATCAGAGCGAGGCTGTGGACATTCGAGTCGATGGGCAGCGTGGGTGCGCCGCCTGACAGCGCCTGGTTCTTGAGCAGGACGAACGATTCTTCCGCCACGGTGCGCGCCAGGTCACGGCTCGCAGCGGGAATGTCCGCCGGAGCGTTTCCTTCCGGAGCATAGGGGTGCTCGAACAAGCCCAGCGCAAACTTCACACGCAGAATGCGGCGCACGGCATCATCGACGGCACTTTCCGGGACCGCACCCGAGCGCACCAGCTTTACGAGGTTCGTGTAAAGACCGTCTACCATATCCATATCCACGCCTGCCAGGAAGGCCTTGCGGGCGGCCGTCTCGCCGTCCAGAGCGATTCCGTGCGGGATCAGTTCTGCCACAGAGGTCCAATCGCTCACAACAAAGCCCTGGAACTTCCACTCGCCTTTCAAGATCTGCTTGATGGTGTAGCCGTTGGCAGAAGCGGGAACTCCGTTCAAAGGATTGAAAGCGCTCATCACGGTGGCCACGCCCGCCTCGACGGCGGCATGAAAGGGGGGCAGGTAGACGCCGCGCAACGTGCGGTCGGAAATGTCCACAGTATTGTAGTCGCGCCCGCCCTCCGTAGCGCCGTAAGCCACGTAGTGCTTGACACAGGCGGCAATGGAACCAGGGGCATCAAGTCTTGGGCCCTGGTATCCCCGCACGTAGGCGCGGGCCAACAACGATCCGAGATAAGGGTCTTCACCGGCGCCTTCCACGATGCGGCCCCAGCGCGCATCGCGCGCGATGTCCACCATGGGCGAGAACGCCCAGCGCACCCCCGCCGCAGAGGCTTCCTGTGCCGCCAAACGCGCGGCTTTTTCTACCAGGACGGGGTCCCAGGTCGTGGACATTCCGAGCGGGACCGGGAAGTCCGTGCGGAAACCGTGGATCACGTCCAAGCCGAAGAGGATGGGGATGTGCAGCCGTGACTTTTCCACCGCCACCTTTTGAATCGCGTTCACTCGTGCTGGGTCGGTCAGGTTAAACAGGCTCCCGACCTCGCCACGCGCCGCGACGCCCTCCCAGCCGCCCTTGATGGCGACTTCTGCGGGCACGGAGTCGGCCGCACGCTGCACGAGCTGGTTGACCTTCTCCTCCAAGGTCATATGCTTGAGCAATACGTCCACGCGAGCTTCGATGCGGGGCTCATTCAGCGGCGAGGCACTTTGTGCAGAAAGATAGCTTGCCATGCACGCGGAAAGGAGCAAAACGCTAAAGAGCAAGCCGAAACGTAAAGGTCGCTTATTACGGGTCATAGGTCGTCCTCCTCCCATCAGGCGCAAGGTCGTCGTGACCGCGCATCTCGAATCCCGCGTCCCGGGCTGCCTTCAGCGCAGAAGCCCCGGGACGCGGAAGGTAGGTGGTAGGTTGGAAAACTCCCACATTCCACCTACCCTATGCCATCTACCGCATTTTCTCCTCTACGCCTCCGCGTCTCTGCGGTGAAAAGCGTTTTTGTCATTTTCGCAGCTTCAAAGCAGCGGAACAGGCAGACCGACCCTGCAGGCGGTTCGGGTCAGTGGACGTAAGGCAACAGCCGCCAGGTGCGGTGGCGGTAGGATTCGAATTCGCCTCCGAAGTGCTCGCCCAGCAGACGTTCTTCCTGCCCGATGCGCAGCAGCACGTAAGTCAGGTTCCAGACCAAGACCGGAAACACCAGCCAACTGCGGAAAACCAGCACCAACCCTGCGGTCGCGATCACAAAGCCTAGATACATGGGATGCCGCACGTGGCGGTAAACTCCCGTCTGCACAAGCCGGTGGTCTTCCTGCAAGGTCACGTGACCGCTGAACTGCCTGCCCAGCGACCAAAGGCCCGCCATGCGGATCGTTGCCCCCACCACGCAGAGCGCCAAGCCAGCCAAGCGCAGCGCTTCCCGGTCGGCGAAGGTCACCAGGCCACGGCGGTCGGCGAAGGGAAGAAAAACCACCAGCACGTACCCGCTCACCATGTAGGCGCGCAGCAGGCCGCGGCCGACTACCTGCGAGCCCTTGCTGAACGGCTGAACGTTCAGGCTGGGAATGAACATGGCGAGCGTGGCGAGCACTGCGAGGCCCACGTAACCCGCGCGCGCCGGCTCACGAAAGAACCCGCCCGGATCGCGCACACCCCAGCCCAGCATCATGGGGACAATAGTCATCGCCAGGTAGAAGAGATAACGCCCCAGTGGTCTTACCTGTTTGGTCATGAGAGCCTCGCGGCGCCCTGCCCTGCCGGCGGGCAGGCCCACCGCGCCCGCGCAGGAATATACTTCCCAAACGGAGGGTAATCAATCACCAAATGGCGCGAAGAGGCAATGGGAGAGCGCGGGATTGCACCCGTGTTCTCCTCGCGCTGCCGCTGGCCGCAACCAAAACGAAGTTCTCCGTAACCTCCGTGCCTCTCAAACCTAAAGACAGAGGGCACGGAGGATCTCAGCGACGTCGGTGTTGAGGCTCTGCCGACCACGGAGGAAACGGAGGGACCACTCACAGGAGGAGAAATCTTCGCGCGCAGCGAGGAAACTCAGCCTTAGTAGCACAGGGCGTCATGGCAGGCCGTGAGCGGCAGGCGGGTCTCCGCCGGCGGTGAGTCGAAGGGCAGCGCCATCTGCGGGTGCCGCGCTGTGGCGGGCACCTCGCCGCAATCGCCGTCCAGGCCGTAGCGCACGCGGAGTTCCGCCAGCAACTTCGTCATCTTCTCTGCCAACCGGTAGAACCCGGCATGCGTCTGGCGGTGCGTGCCGTCGCACCAGCGGCAAGGCGGCTACAGCGCCAGGAACTTCCGCACGTAAGGCGAGTTCCGCTCGGAGCCTGTTCCCGAGCGGCGGAAGTGCCCCGACGGCCCTTCGCCCAGGAACTCGGAGAACCAGGCCTCGTGCTCGACTTCTTCGTGCAGAATGGCGAGCGCCAGATCGTAAGTGCGATGGTCTTTTCCCGCCGTATAGTTGCAGATCGCCGTGTAACCGCCGATCGCACAGCGTTCCGCCTTCACCAACACGTCGAGCATCGCTTTGACGTCCTTCGGATCCTTGGGCAGCAAGGCCGGCGGGCAAGCGGAAATATCGTGAAAATCGTTCATACTTTGCGGCAGCTTGCCGCCCAGCTCGTAGATGCGCGGCACCAGCGCCTCAAAATGGTTGCGGTCTTCGATGCGGGCGTCCTCGGTGATTTCCTTCAGCCCTTCGCCCTCCATTCCGATCAGGTTCACGCGCAGAATGGTGTAGTAATAAAACGTTGTCAGTTCGGCGGAGGCGTTGCGCACCAGCATATCCAGCAGCTTGTCAACGTCAATTCCAGCTTTCTGAACCACTTCCCGTGCAACACGACCCATGGTTTCCTCCTTTTGCCTTTTCGGCTTTGCCCTTGCCTGTAACGCCAGTCGATGAATCCGGTAGGTGGGGTTTTTTAGCAACGTCACTTACCAGACGGCGCTACAGGTCGCGGCGAGCGGACCTCACACGGTCTCTTCTCCCCAACGAGGCAAGATGCTTCACCTCTTGCATGACGAGTTTGCCTTGCCTGTATCCATAGGTCAAAGATATAATTCCTATCTCTCTCATAGGCAGCGCATATGGAACTCCACCAACTTCGATACTTCCTAGCCGTGGCGCGTTTTCACTCTTTCACTCGCGCGGCGGAGCATGAGCACGTTGCCCAGCCCTCGCTGAGCCAGCAAATCCGCAAGCTGGAAAATGAACTGGGCGCGCCGCTCTTTGACCGCCTGGGCCGCAGGATTCGCTTGACGGCTCTGGGCGAGCGGTTTTTGGAGCACGCGCGACGCGTGCTGGCGGATCTGGAAGGCGCCCGGCGTGATGTGGACGAGATGCTGGGTCTCGGGCGCGGGCAGGTTTCGGTCGGCGTCATCCCCACCGTCGCCCCGTTTCTCCTGCCCCCGGCGCTGGCCCGGTGCGCGCGCGAGTTCCCGAAGGTTTCCATCAGTGTGCGCGAGGACTTGACGAACTCTCTGCTCCGGCAGCTCGCGGAAGGGGAAATCGATCTGGCGCTGCTGAGCTTGCCCGTCAAAGGACGGGAGTTCGTGGCGGAGCCGCTGCTCACGGATCGCATGCTTCTGGCCGTGCCCTCCAAGCATCATCTATGGCGGCAGCGCCGGCGCGTCGCCTTGCGGGACGTGGCCCGCGAATCCTTCCTGCTGCTCAAGGACGGGCATTGTTTCCGCGACGACGTCCTCGAACTGTGCAAGGCCTCGCGAATGAATCCTCATGTGGTTTTCGAAGGGGGGCAGTTCGATACGCTGGTGGCGATGGTCGCCGCGGGCGCGGGCGTCACCCTGCTGCCGGAGATGGCGCGCCGCCATTACCGGCACGCGGGCGTACGCTTGCTGGATTTTCTTCCGCCCCAACCTGCGCGGACCATTGGTGTGGTGAGAGCAAAAGACAAGTTTCAGACCGAGGCGGCGCGCGCCTTCCTCGATGCGCTCAGGGGAGCCTGCGCGCGGTAAGACCCGCCGATCGCGCGTCTCACGGTGTGCCCGGCCCAACGTTCAGTGTTCCGGGCCGCCATTCCAGATGACGAGTTCGGGCTCCTTCTCGGTCACCTTGCTGTACGGCCCCACGGAGTGGGTCAGCCACACGTTGCCGCCGATCACGCTGTGGTGGCCGATGTGCGTTTTCCCCCCCAGAATCGTAGCGTTCGGATACACCGTGACGTGGTCCTCGAGGTCCGGATGCCGCTTGTTTTCGTGCCCGCGACGCAGTTGGCCGTACTCATCCTTGGAGAGCGGATTGAAGGCTCCCAGCGTGACGCCGTGATAGAGCGTCACCCTGTTTCCGATGATGGAAGTTTCCCCGATGACCACGCCGGTGCCGTGATCGATGAAGAACGACTCGCCGATGGCCGCGCCGGGATGGATGTCAATGCCCGTATGGCTGTGCGCGACCTCGGTCATCATGCGGGGAATGAACGGCACGTCGAGGAGGTAAAGCCGGTGCGCGAGGCGCTGCACGGTGATGGCCTCGATGTACGGGTAAGCCAGCAGGATTTCCTCGTGGCTCGAGGCCGCCGGGTCGTTGTGGAAGGCGGCTTCGATGTCGGAGGCGAGCAGGCGCGCCAGGTCCGGCAACTGCCCGAACAAGTTTTGGAGCACCTCGTCGGCGCAGTGCTCGAGGTCGGTAGGCGCGGGTTTACCGGTCCGGCGACAATCAAAGCGCACGGCGCTACAGATCTGGCTGGCGAGCAAGGTCTGAATTTCTCGGAGGTAGAGGCCGGCGCGCGCCCCCTGTGCTTCGCCTTCTTCGCCGAGGAAGTAGATGGGAAACAAGGTTTCCAGGTAACGACGGCAGATCAATGCCACTGCGTCGCGGCTGGGCAATCGGAATTCGCTGCGGTCGTTCCCCGCCAGTTGCGCGTCCAGAGCTACTCGGAACTCTTGCGCGAGGCACTTCATATCATCAACGCTCATGGTAATGCCTCCTTCGGAATCAGCACGAGAACCTCACGCGGTGGAAACCGCAGCCCGCACACGACCCCCTGTGGAACCGGGACCCCTTCCAGGGCCGCGCCACCCACAGAATCCTGGTTGCCTCGTGGGCTCATCCGATCCCCTCAAAAAGTACCGTGGAAATGTATCGCTCGCCGGAATCCGGCAGGATGGTGACAATCGTCTTGCCGGCGAACTCCTTCTGCTTCGCCAAACGGACGGCGACGGCGGCTGCGGCCCCGCAGGAGATGCCGCTCAAGATCCCCTCCTCGCGCGCCAACCGCCGGGCGAATTCGATGGCCTCGTCGTTCGTGACCTGCTCGATGCGGTCGACCAGGGAGAGGTCCAGAATCTTGGGGACGAAGCCTGCGCCGATCCCTTGAATTTTGTGCGGCGAGGGCTTCAGCGGCTGCCCGGCGCGGTGCTGCGTGAGCACGGGGCTGTCCACGGGCTCGACGGCGACCGAGACAATCGGTCTGCCCTTGGTGTTCTTGATGAAGCGCGAAACTCCCGTGATCGTGCCGCCCGTGCCCACGCCGGACACGAGCACGTCAATGGCGCCCGCCGTGTCATCCCAAATTTCCGGGCCGGTGGTTTTCTCGTGAATGGCGGGGTTAGCAGGGTTCTCGAACTGTTGCGGAAGGAAAAAATGCGCGGGGTCAGAATGGGCAATCTCCGTGGCCCGCTTGATGGCGCCGGGCATGCCTTCCGGTCCCGGAGTAAGCACCAGTTTCGCGCCAAAGGCCGCCAGCACGCGCCGGCGCTCCAGCGACATGGTTTCCGGCATGGTGAGGGTCAGGCTGTAACCCCGCGCGGCCGCCACAAAGGCGAGGGCGATTCCCGTATTGCCGCTGGTGGGCTCGACAATTTCCATGCCCGGCTTCAGCACGCGGTGCCGCTCGGCGTCCCAGATCATTGCCGATCCGATTCGGTCCTTCACGGAGTAGGCCGGATTGCGGCCTTCAATCTTGGCCAGGACCGTGGCGTGCGTCCCCGCAGTGAGCCGGTTAAGCCGCACGAGGGGAGTTCCGCCGATGCTGGCTGCATTGTCTTCGAACATGTTCACCATGAATTTGCCTCCGGGTTTGGTTTGTGGTCATCAATTTGCGCTTCGGACGAACAGCAGGCGATGGCCCGAGCGTGCCTGCTAAACAAGCCATCGCTTCTCCCTGGGACCCTTCTGCAAGGCATGGGTCCAAGGTAGGCGGAGATGCGAGTGGATTTCATTTTTGACCGCGAAAGTTCCTCGGCACCTCCTCACTACCTCAGTACTTCGGCACCGAGGGATCGACCTGGTCTGACCACGCCAGGATTCCGCCTTTCAGGTTCGAGATCTTGCGGAACCCGGATTTCATCAGCAGGTCCACGGCCAGCGCGCTGCGCATGCCGGACCGGCAATGTACCACAATCTCGTCCGCGGAGTTCAGCTCGCTCATGCGCTTGGGCACTTCGCCGAGGGGAATCAGCTTCGAGCCCGGGATTCGGCAGATCTGGTATTCGTGCGGCTCACGCACGTCGATCAGGACAAAGGGCTTGCGCTCGTCCATCATCTTCTTCACTTCCTCCGGGGCGATTTCGGGAATGCCGGTTTGCATAGGGCTATCCTCCTCGCCGCGCATGCCGCAGAACTGCTCGTAGTCGATCAGCCGGGTGATCGTGCGCTTTGTTCCGCAGATCGGGCAATCGGGATTCTTGCGTAGCTTGAGCTCGCGAAACGTCATGCCCAAGGCGTCAAACAACAGCAGGCGGCCGATGAGGGGCTCGCCCCTGCCCAAGATCAGCTTGATGGCCTCCATCGCCTGGATGCAGCCGACGATGCCGGGCAACACGCCCAGCACGCCGCCCTCAGCGCAGCTCGGAACAAGTCCGGGCGGAGGCGGCTCCGGATACAGGCAGCGGTAGCACGGACCCTGCTCGGCGTAGAAGACTGAAGCCTGCCCTTCGAAGCGGAAGATACTGCCATACACGTTCGGCTTGCCGAGCAGGACGCAGGCGTCGTTCACGAGGTAGCGCGTGGGGAAATTATCGGTACCGTCGGCAACGATGTCGTATTCTCGGAAAATCTCGAGCGCGTTGTCGCTCGTCAGGCGCGTTTCGTAGGTCTCAATTTCGATGCTGGGATTGATTTCGAGCAGCGTGTCACGCGCGGAATCGAGTTTCGACCGGCCCACGTCGCTGGTGCCGTGCAGGACCTGCCGCTGCAGGTTGGTGTAATCCACTACGTCGAAATCCACGATGCCCAGCTTGCCCACGCCCGCGGCGGCAAGATAGAGCGCCAGCGGCGAGCCCAATCCCCCGGCGCCGATGCACAGCACCTTCGCCTGCTTCAACTTGAGTTGGCCTTCCATGCCCACTTCCGGCATGATCAAGTGGCGGCTATAGCGCAGGATTTCGTCTTTGCTCAATTGCCCGGTCGGCGTCAATGTGGCGGTAGTCATTAGCAATCCTTCCCTCGGGAATTCCGGCCCTCGCTCCCAGTCAACGGGGAGCGCACGAGAAACCAGCTCTCAAACCCAGCCTTCTGCCAAGAACCTTCGTGGAGTCTCGGGTGGGATGCGCCCGGGATCCGCCATCCCAGCTTGCCGGGATGGGAACCCAGGCTAGCTACAGATACAGCGCAGAGCCGTGCCGCCGGCAATGGAAGGTACGATGCTGATCACATCGTTGTCTTTCAGAGGAGTCTGGTCCTTCTGCAGGAAGCGAATGTCTTCGTCGCCCACGTAAATATTCACAAAGCTGCGCAACTTGCCTTCGTCGTTGTAAAGGTGTTTGCGCAAATCGCCGTATTGCGTGGTGATGGCGCGCAGCGCCTCCGCGACGGTCTTTGCTTCAACCTCCAGCGACTCCTTCTTCTCCGCGTACTGGCGGAGCGGAGTCGGGATGATCACCTTGACCGGCATTCTTGCTCCCCGGGATACGACTTCAAGCGGCCTCGTTGCCGCCAGCCTTCCCGCCTCAATTAGTTCGATGCATTCTGAGCCCGAAAGATTCCAGAGCCAGCGGCGCCCTCTACCGGTTACCCCGTCATCTCAACTTGCTCGGCGTGAAAGGCCGACCGATCCTCTGCCAAAACCCAGCTCGTTAAATCCTTCGGGACGCCCCGTTCGACCGAAATTATAACATAAGAATACCACGGCCAGGCGTGGTCGCGGTCGTAATTCGAGGGCCGCGCCGGATGGTCGGGGTGGGAGTGGTAGTAGCCCAGCACGTCGAGCCCGCGCGCTCGCGCGTCCTTTTCCACGCGCAACTGGTCGAGCGGATCGATCAGGAAGCGGTTGCGCTCCGTTTCCCTGCCCGGATCATCCACCGGCAAGAGCTCCTGCGCGCGGCTGGGATCATGCCGCAGGTTCTTGAGCGCCACGACCTCCGCCACGTGCTTCGCGTCTCCTTCCACTTTCCCCAGCAAGACGCCACAGCATTCGCTGGGATAGTCCCGCGCGCCGTGCTGGCGGATTGAATCCAGATGATGTTCGTTGAGTCTAAGCGCCATCATGGATCATTGAGCGATTGAGTGATTGGTTTAACCCTTTACGAGTTCAATCCCCAAATCGCTCAATCACGCAAACGCACATTCGCTCAATGCCTCACTTTCCTTCGTCCCAAAACCGCTCGCTCAGGTACTTGTCGCCGCTGTCGGGGAAAATCGTGACCACCACGCCGCTCGACAACTGATTCGCTACCTTGAGCGCAGCAACCAGGGCGGCCCCGGCCGAGACACCCACCAGCAAGCCTTCCTCGCGCGCCAGCCGCAGCGTCATGGCGTAAGCGTCTTCGGTCGAGATTTCCAGGTTCTCGTCCGCAACGTTCACATCATAGATGCCTGGCTTGATGGCGGTGGGCATATGCTTCATGCCCTCGAGGCCGTGAAAGGGCGAATCGGGCTGAAACGAAACGCAGCGGATGCGCGGGTTGAGTTCCTTCAGCCGCCGCGCCGTACCGATGAACGTCCCGCTGGTGCCGAGCCCCGCCACGTAGTGCGTCACGCGGCCTTCCGTCTGCTCGAAGATCTCGGGCGCGGTCGTCAGGTAATGCGCGCGCCAATTGGCGGGGTTATCGTACTGATTCGCGTAGAAGTAAAGCTCGGGATCCTCCTTGGCCATGGCGCGCACGCGGCGAATCGCGCCATCCGAGCCTTCCATCGGATCGGTAAAGACGATCTCCGCGCCGTAGGCGTTCAGGATGCGTTTGCGTTCCAAGCTCGCGTTCGACGGCATGCAGAGCTTCACGCGGTAGCCCTTGGCCGCGCAGATCATCGCGTAAGCTATGCCGGTGTTACCGGAGGTCGAGTCAACCAGGATTCTGTCCCGCGACATCAAGCCAGCCGCCTCCGCCTCGCGTACAATGTTCAGGGCCGGGCGGTCCTTCACCGAGCCGCCGGGGTTTTCCCATTCCGCCTTGGCGTAGATTTCCACCCCCGCCGACGCCGGTCGAATCCGTGCGAAGCGCACCAGCGGCGTGTTGCCGATGAGCGACAGCACATCCGCCGGGCCGTGAGAGATTCCTGAATTTTCAGTGGTTGCTGCCCTTGCGTTTTTTGCCATCAGTGCAATAGACTCTCCATTGTAGGGGTTGGTTTCAAGATGTGTCAACGGCAGCGTACTCCGCCGCGGCGTCCAGGTGCTGGGGACTAAGGCAAAGCCGCAAGCACGGAATTCAACTTGTCCTGCCCTTCCGCACGGTAGATGGGGATCATATATGGCGACTGAAACCGCAACCGCGCAGGGGATTCGAAAGCAATTTGAGCAGGCAGGCTTCGTCGTGGCCGACTCACAAGCGGGGAGGCTCGAACTAAAGAAGTCAGGTTGTGTGTGCTATCTGGAAAGCCAGGACGGGCGCTGGGTGCGCTCCGGGCCGCCTTACTTCATAGTTCACGGCAGCACCTGCGAGCTTGAAGACCAAGGCTATCAAAAGTTCTGGTATTCGAAAGCCGACGGCCGGCGTTTCCCCATCCGCAAAGTCGAGCTTGAAACCCTGCACCGCTTTGACGAGGAAGTGCGCTATATCCTGGGTCAGAAAAGCCTCTACAACGAATCGCTCGGCACCACCAACGCGCGTACCGTCTACGACCGCCTGACCGGCCGTCCCGACCGGTGACGGGAGCCCGGAACAAGCCCTATTCCCTTTTGCTTCGCTAGCCTATGGCTGGATTGCAGCCCTAGCGCTGGTTCTGAGGGCGGTACATCACCTAATCAAAACCACACGTTTCAGCTTTCATCCGTGGGAGGCGTCTCCGCCGGGGGAACTGAGGGAGCGGCGGGCGCGGAAGGCGGCGCAGGGTCCGCGGCCGCAGGGGATGCCGTCGGCGCTGCCGCGGCAGCAGGTGGTGGAGGACTCGCAGACGCAGGGGGCGTCGCGGGCCGTGGCGCTGGCGTCGGTTGCGCAGGCCGCACCACGAGCGCGGCCCGGACCCGCATGCCCGCAACTCCGGGTTTGCCCGTTCGGGGCCCCGAGGGCGCGACCGGCCGCTCGGGCCGTCGCACGCTTCCCGGCTCAGGCTGTGGAGGCTGCTGCGGCGCACGGGCCACCGGACGGAAGATGATCTCAATCTGCACCTTGTCCAGATCTCCATCCTCAAGTTCCAGAATCTGGTCAAAACCTTCCTGGCGGATCGCGGCTTTGGCCTGTTCGAAGATCTGGTACTGGCGCTCGATTACCCCCCGCCCCACGGAGCGCTCGCGTTTCTCGTCGCGCTCCACGCAAGTTTCGAGCGGCACATCGAAGAGCATGGCCACGGCCGGCACCTGGAGTTTCTTTGCCAGGTCGAGCAGCCCCTGGCGCGCCGTGGCGGTCAACGCCGTCGAATCCACCACGCAGAGGCGATTCAGCGTGAGTCGCTGTTCAAGCAGGAAATGGACCAGGGCAAAGGCCTGGGCATTGAAGCGCTGGTCACGGTCGTCGTCGCAGACGCGCGTGCGGGCCCAATCGGAAGAGATAATCTGGGTGGGCCGAAAGTGGCGCTCGGCGAAAGTCGATTTTCCGCAGGCTGCGGGTCCGCACAAAACAACAATAGAGGGCCTAATGAGTCGCACCGGCTTAGCACTCGGCTTGGCTTCGTTTGGGATCGATTCAGCGTCCATAGGAGTTTGACACATCCCTCGATAGTCTTGAGGTCACCCACCCCCTCTTCAGTCGCTGATGGGTGGCTGCCTCGCTTTCCCCCTGCTTGCGTGGCTACTGCTTTAGTATACCCAGAGAGCAAGAAACAAGAAATGGTTGCCTTTGTGGGGAGATCGCGCTGTAACAGCCGGCACACGCCGGCTGCTCCGAGTTGGCCAGCCGTCTTGCCAATAGCTTCGCGCGCCATCCGCCAGCGTCTTGGCCCAGATTTTTCCACCCGCCCTCGCTTCGCAAACAACACCTGAGGTATATTCTGGGTAGTGGCGCGGACCTTGCGCCGTGTGTCCTCCTGAACCGAACTGCGGCGGCGCAACTTTCGCCAGACGCGAGAGTGCGCTGCAGGGTGATTGCGTGGCAGCAACCGTAGTGGCTTTGGTCGAAGACCTGCTCTTTCTTTCGAAAATTCGCGAGACGGCGAAAGCCGTTGGCGTTACCGTGAATACCGGCGACATGAGAAGCTGCGTTGCTTCCATCGCCGAGGCCCGGCCGCAGGCCATCCTCCTTGACCTCAACTCCCGCATGCTGGCCGCCGTGGATTGCGTTCGCGCCCTCAAGGCCGATCCGGCCACGCGCCAGATTCCCATTGTGGGATTTGTGTCCCACGTCCAATCGGACCTCATCGCCGCCGCCCGCACGGCCGGCTGTGACCTCGTTTTGGCTCGCTCGGCTTTCAGCCAGCAACTCCCGGACCTGCTCCGCAAGCTCGCCAGCGAAACCGCAGCAGCATCTCCCGCAGATTGAGCAGAGGATCGTCCATCGTCAGTTGTCCGTGGCGCCGAGCGTTCAGCACTCAGCGCTCAGCTTTCAGCCTTCGCCCCTCAGACCTTCAATGGGAAGCTGTTCCAATTCTGCCCTTTGCCTTTTGACTTCGTTCGTTGTCCGTTGTCCGAAATCGAGAGCGAGGATTCCAGTGCCTAGGCAGCCCCGTCGCGAGGGCCATGCTAGAATGAACGTTGGGGTTTTCGCGCCAGCGCATTTTGCGGCCAGGGGTTATGCCGCAGAAAGAACCTATGGCGACCGACAAAATTCTCGCCCTTGAGCGGGCCTACCAAGTGGTGGAAGAGTTGAAGCGCCGCGGCCGGACGGTAGTCTTCACCAATGGTTGCTTCGACCTCCTCCACCCCGGCCATACACGCCTATTTGCGGAGGCACGCAAACTGGGCGATGTGTTGATCGTTGCCATCAACAGCGACCGCAGCGTGCGCGCGCTCAAGGGACCGGGCCGCCCTCTGCAACCGGAAGCGGAGCGCGCCGAGATCCTGGCGGCGCTCGCGGCCGTGGATTACGTTACGATTTTCGACGACCTCACTCCCCAAGTCGTGATTGCTCGCATGTTACCGGACGTGCTGGTGAAGGGCGGCGACTGGGGGCCGGACCAGATCGTCGGTCGCCCCGAGATCGAAGCCGCCGGGGGGCGCGTGGTCTCGATTCCGGTCGTGCAGGGCTACTCGACCACGGCCCTCATCCAGGCGGCCTGTAAAGCAGTAAGCAGTAGGCAGTGAAGAGGATTGAGTATTCGGGTGATCGGGTCATTGAAGAGTCCAACCTTCAAATCACTCAATGGCTCAATCGCCCGATCACTCAATTCTCCTTGTTTGTCACTCGTCCCGCCGCGGCGGGTCACTGTAATTCCATGCACGACCTGCGTTCCCTGCTCCAGCCCCTTCTCGACCACGCCGCTCTGCGCGCGGCGCGTACGACGCTCGTAGGGGGCGCCCCTCAAACCCCCGCGACTGAGCCGATTACCCTTTCCGGCCTGACGCCTTCGGGCAAGGCCTTGGTGGTGGCAGCGCTGGCGCACGAGGTGCAGCGGCCGATCGTGGTTCTGACCAAAGACAACGAGGGCGCGCAAGCCTATGGCCAAACCACCTCGACGTTTCTTAGCTGGCTCGAGCCGGCCGCGGGCGGCGCCGTTCACGTATTGCCGGCGCTCGACTGCTCGCCTTACGAGGGCCGCTCGCCGCACGCCGAAATCCAAGAACAGCGCGCCGTGGCACTCTGGAACCTGGCTTGCGGCGGCGCGCGGGTGATCTTTGCGCCCGCAGCCGCAGCCCTGGGACGCTTCCGCGAGCGGGCTTTCTACTCCTCGCTGGCGCTTGGACTCAAGGTCGGCGACGAGTTGAATCTTGACGACCTCGTCGAGCATCTCCGCGGCGTGAGCTACGAACCGGCGGAGCCGGTCACCGCCGTCGGCCAGTATTCCCTGCGCGGCGGAATTGTGGATGTTTTCTCACCCGAAGCGGAGTGGCCTTTCCGCCTGGAGTTCTTTGGCGACCAACTCGAGTCGGTGCGTGAGTTCGACCCCTCCTCGCAGCGCTCGCGGCAGCCGATTCCCAAAGCGCTCCTGCTGCCCCTTTCCGAAGCGCCGCGTTCGCCGAAATTCTTTGCAGGTCTGTTGCGGGCACTCACCGAGCGCACCCGCGACCGTGCCAAGTCGAGAGGCCCGGAGCTGCCCGACCGTGAACCCGAGTGGGCCGCCGAGCATTCCAACGCTTTCCCGGGGTGGGAGTTTTTCGTTCCGGTCGTCGAGCCGCACCCGCACACGTTGCTGTCCTTGCTGGAACGGCCCGTGCTGGTCTGGGACGAATTCCTCGACCGCCGCAACCAGATCCAAAGCACGCTGGAGGGCCTGGCCGCAAGCTTTGATGAAGTCCGCGACATCGTTCCACCCCGCCCCGAACCACAGGAGATTTACCTGGCGGAGCCGGAATTCCTGCAAGCTCTCGCGCGCGTTCCACAGATCTCGCTCAAGGAATTGGCCGTGGAAAGCAGCACGCCACCGGCGGTGTTCGTACCGCCGGCCATCGTCATCGGTGGCGACTTGTACTTCCCTCCCGCGGGCGCGGGGCTTCCGCGCGAGCTGACCGCCGGCCCACCCCATCCCGCCGCTCCGAGTCCCGAACCCCAAATCCCTAATCCTGAGCCCCGAGTCCCGAACCCCGAATCCCTGTCACCCGAACACCTGCTCCTGAGTCAGCCACCTCCCAAATTTCACGGCGGCGTCAAGGCGTTGGCGGAAGACTTGCGCACCCGGCTGATGCTGAGGGAGTCCGTCATCTTCGTCGTTCCCACCAGCGGCAAAGTGGACCGCCTACGCGAGATTCTGAAGGAGTACGCGATTCCCTTCGCGACGGTCGCCGAGGGAAAAGAACAGCCTGACGCCGTTCCCTCCGAGCCCCAAAACGACGCCGCGGTGCTCATCGCGCGCGGCGAGATTACAGAAGGCGTGGCCTTGCCGGAGCTTCACCAATTGTGGCTGGCCGACTCGGACCTGTTCGGGGGCTTTGATTGGGCGGCGCGCCAGCGGCGCGAGCGTTCCGGGATCTCCAGTTTCATCTCCGACCTCAGCGACCTTAAAGTCGGCGACTACGTCGTCCATATTGACCACGGCATCGGCATTTATCAGGGTCTGCGGCAATTGCCGATCGCCGGCGCCGCGCGCGACTTCATGTTGCTGACCTTCCAGGACGACGCCAAGCTCTACGTGCCGCTCGAGCGCCTGGACTTGGTGGAAAAGTATCGTTCCAGCGAGGGCGCCAAGCCCACGCTCGACCGCCTGGGCGGAACGAGCTGGGAGCGCACCAAAACGCGCGTCAAACGCGCCCTGCGCGACATGGCCCAGGAGCTCCTGCAGCTTTACGCCGAGCGCAAGATGCGCGGGGGTGTTTCCGCCTCCGCCGACACACCCTGGCAGCGCGAGTTCGAAGACGCGTTTGAATTCGAGGAGACACCCGATCAGCTCACGGCCATCGCTGACATCAAGCGTGACCTCGAAAGCCCCGAGCCCATGGACCGCCTGCTCTGCGGCGACGTCGGTTACGGCAAGACGGAGCTCGCCATGCGCGCGGCGTTCAAAGTGGTTCAGGACGGCCGCCAAGTGGTCACGCTCGCGCCCACTACCGTACTGGCGTTTCAGCACTACTCCACCTTTCGCCAGCGCCTGGCGGCCTTCCCGGTGCGCGTGGAAATGCTCAGCCGCTTCCGCTCGGCCGCGGAGCAGAAGAAAGTCATCGTCGACACGGAAGCCGGTCGCGTCGATATTCTCATCGGCACGCACCGCCTACTCTCGAAGGACGTGCGCCTGCGCGACCTGGGCCTGCTGATTGTCGACGAAGAGCAGCGCTTTGGAGTGGCAGCCAAAGAAAAGCTGAAGAAAATGAAGTCGGGTGTGGACGTGCTGACCATGTCGGCCACTCCCATCCCGCGCACTTTGCACATGTCGCTGGGGGGATTACGCGACCTTTCGGTGATTGAAACGCCGCCCCGCGGCCGCCTGGCCATTCAAACCACCGTGGCGCCTTTCAACCAGGCGCTCATTCAGTCGGCGATTCTGCAGGAGATGCAGCGCCAGGGCCAGGCTTTCTTCGTGCACAACCGCGTGGAATCGATTTTCGCCATCGCCGCGCTCCTCCAGCGCTTAGTCCCCACCGCGCGCCTGGGCGTCGCGCACGGCCAGATGGGTGAGAAGGATCTCGAGCGCGTCATGCTGAAGTTCATGCAGGGTGAATATGACGTACTGGTGGCCACCGCGCTCATCGAAAACGGCCTGGACATCCCACGCGCCAACACCATGATCGTGAACCACGCCGACCGTTTCGGCCTCGCCGACCTCTATCAGCTTCGCGGGCGCGTGGGCCGCTCGAACCGCCGCGCCTATGCCTATTTCCTGATTGCCGCGGAAGACACGCTGACGCCCCTGGCGCGCCGGCGGCTAGCGGCACTCAAGGAATTCTCCGACCTGGGCGCGGGCTTTCGGCTGGCAGCGCTCGACCTGGAGCTGCGCGGCGCGGGCAATCTGTTGGGCGCCGAGCAGCATGGCCACCTGAACGCCATTGGCATCGACCTCTACCTCAAGATGCTCGAGCAGACCGTGGAGGAACTGAAAGGCGCGCCGGCCAAAATCGAAGTCCGCACTACGCTCAACCTGGGTCTCGATATCAAAATTCCTGACCAGTACATTCCCGACGAAAACCAGCGCCTGCGCATGTACAAGCGCATTTCGAGCGTGGCCACGCCCGCCCACCGCGCCGACCTGGAGGCCGAACTTGCCGACCGCTTCGGGCCGATGCCGCCCTCCGTTTCGAACCTGCTCGACTACGCCTTGCTCAAGAGCGCCGCGGAGCAGTTGCTGGTGCAGACGGTGGAGCGCAAGGAGGATGAAATCTGGATGAAGTTTCACGAGCAGGCGCCCGTCGATCCGCAGCGGCTAACCCAGTGGCTGCGCCGGCGCCGCGAGGCCACTTTTCGTCCTGATCGTGTCCTGCGTTTCCGCGTGCGCGAGCGCGGTGGCAATCTGCTGGCACAGGTCCAAAACATCTTGCAGGAACTGCACCCTCGGCCTTAAGATGGCGAAAGCTTGAGGGGTGGGCCCGAGACAACCTGGGCGGCCCTGACTGGCTTCAAACAACACACACCCAAGTGAGCGGGAGCATTGCGAGGGAACGATGAAACGCATGTTGGGAATAGTGGGAAGCGCCATCCTGGTGGCCGGGTTCGCAGCACCGCAGCTCCACGCCGCCCACGTCGTGGAGCGCATCATCGCACGCGTCAACAATGAAATCATCACGCAGCGCCAGTTTGAACGAGAAAAGGCCAAGCTCCGCGAACAGCTTGCCCAGGAATATTCCGGCCCGGAACTCGACGCCAAGTTCAAGGAAGAGAGCAAGGACCTGCTGCGCGACCTGATCGACCAGGCATTGATGGTCCAAAAAGCTAAAGACCTGGACATCAACGTGGAGACGGACCTCATCAAGCGGCTGGACGAGATCCGCAAGCAAAGCAACGTGGCCAACCTCGACGACCTGCAGAAAGAAGTGGAAAAACAGGGCATGATCTGGGAAGACTTCAAAGAGCAGGTCCGCCGGCAGATCCTGATGCGCGAAGTGATCGCCCACGAAGTCGGGTCCCGCATCATGGTCGCGCGGGATGAGGCTCTGCAATACTATAATGCGCACAAAAGCGAATTCCAGACCCCGGGCATGATTCACCTGGCGGAAATCCTGATTTCCACGGAAAAATACAAACCCGAGGAGGCCGAGAAACGCGCCAAGGCCGCGCTGGCGGAGGTCAAGGCTGGACAGCGCTTTGCAGAGGTCGTGAAGAAGTACTCCGACGGCCCCAACACCGATCAAGGCGGCGACATCGGCTATCTAAAAGCCGGTACCGTGGCTCCCGCCATTGCCGACGCCGTCAGCAAGATCGAGGTGAACGACAACACCGATTTGATTCAAACCAAGAACGGCTACCTGATCCTGAAGCTGCTGGAGCGCTTCAGCCCGGGCATTCCCAAGTTTGAGGAAGTCGAGCAGCGCGTCAACGAGAGCCTGTATAACGAGAGGATGCAGCCCAAGCTGCGCGAATTTCTGGCCCAACTGCGCAAGGACAGCTACTTCTTTATCGCGCCGGGGTACGTTGATAGCGGCTCCGAAACGCCCGCCATCGCCGCGCTCACCGAAAAAGGCCGATGAAGCAGACTTTCGTCAAGGACCTCGCGCCGGACTCGCCCGTCCGCAGTACCTTCCTGGTCAAATCCAGAGAGCGGAAGATGGCCAGCAACGGCGCAGCCTATCTTGACCTCATCTTCCAGGACACCACCGGCGCCATCCCCGCTAAGCTCTGGGACTACTCCGAACGCACCACTCCCACCTTTGAGGTTGACGACGTCGTGCAGGTCGAGGGCCACGTGGAAAGCTATCGCGGCACGGCGCAGATTCGCGTGCGCAAAGTCGCGCGCTGCGCCCCGGAGGAGGTCAACCTGTTCGACTACCTCCCCCGCACCCAGCGCAACCCCGAGGAGATGTACGCCGCCCTGCTCGAACGCGTGCGTGCCATGGGCGAGACTCCGCTGCGCGCGCTGCTGTTGGCGGTGCTGGAAGATGCGGCCATCGCAGAACGCTTCAAGCTCGCTCCCGCCGCCATGAGTTATCATCACGCCGTCCTGGGCGGGCTGCTCGAACACGTTTCTTCGCTCATCTCGCTCGCCGATCGCGTGGCGGACCACTACCCCTGGCTGCGGCGCGACCTAGTCCTGGCCGGCCTGGTGCTTCACGACCTGGGGAAAATCGAAGAGCTGAATTTTGCGCGCGGGTTCCGCTACTCCACGCGTGGGCAACTGGTGGGTCATATCACGATTGGGCTGGAGATAGTGCAGGAAAAGATTCGACAGATCCCCGGCTTCCCCGCGCAGCTCAAGGACCAGATCGAGCACATCATTCTTTCCCATCACGGCAGACTGGAGTTTGGCTCGCCCAAGGAACCGATGTTCCCCGAGGCGCTGGTGGTCCATTACCTGGATGACCTGGATTCCAAGCTCCAAGCCATGCGCGAGCAGTACGCGGCGGATGAGGGCTTGGTGGGCGACTGGACAAGCCGCAACCCGGCGCTCAAGCGCGAACTGCTGAAAGTCGCGCCCGAAGACCGACCCGCGCAGGAGCCTTCCGCCGGCAGCGAGCGCCATCATGGAAAACCCTGATTTTCATCCTCCCCAGGCGCTCTCCGCGACGGCCATCGAGCGCATTCTCCCGCATCGCTTCCCTTTCCTCTTTGTGGATAAGGTGACGGAATTCGTTCCGGGCCAGCGCATCGTGGCGCTGAAGCATTTCTCCGTCAACGACGAAGCGGCGCAGGGGAATCCCCCCGGCCTTGCCCTCATCCCCACGGGTGTCATTCTAGAACTTGTCACGCAAGTCGGCGCCGTGCTGGTGCTCGAGCGGCCGGAGATGGCCGGCAAAATCGCCATGATCCTGCACATTCCCTCCGCTCGCATCATTAAACCCATAGAGGCCGGCGACACGGTACGCGTGGAGGCGGAAGTTCTCAAGATGAAGGCGCATTTCGGCGAGTTGCGCGGCTCGATCTTCCGCGACGGTGAGCTGGTCGCGGAAGGCCAGATGCGCTTCGGCATCGCGGACGCTGCGAACGTGCTCCCCATGCGGCCGGGCAGTTGACAACTTTCCCCCAACAGCCCACAATCACAGAGGCTAGCGAAGACTCGACGGTGTTATATTACGCTTTAATTATATATATGTTATTTGAGCGACTGAGTATTAGAGATACGGTTATACAGCCCGCCCACATCCTGGCGCCCATGGCGGGCATCACGGACACGGTTTTCCGCCGCTTCATCAAGCGCCTGGGCGGCTGCGGACTGATTATGACAGAGTTTGTTTCGAGCGAAGGCATGATCCGGCAGAATTTCCGCTCGCACCGTTATCTCGATTACACCGAGGAGGAACGCCCCATCAGCGCGCAAATGTTCGGCGCCGATCCGGATCACCTGGCCGAGGCGGCTCGCCGGATCGAAGGTCTGGGATTCGATCTTGTCGACCTGAACCTGGGCTGCCCCGCGAAGAAAGTGATAAAGTGCGGCGGCTCGGGACTGCTCCGCGACCTGCCGTTGCTCGAAAAAATCCTGGGCGCGATTCGCGCCGCGGTGAAGATTCCCTTCACCATCAAACTCCGTTCCGGCTGGAGTGACCAGGAAATCGTCGCCGTCGAGGTAGCCCGCCTGGCCGAGCGCTGCGGCGTCGACGCCCTGGCCGTGCATCCGCGCACCCGCGTGCAGGGCTACAGCGGCCGAGCCCGCTGGGAGATCATCCAGCAGGTCAAACAGGCCGTGCGCATTCCGGTGATCGGCAACGGCGACGTCTTCAAGCCCGAGGATGCGCTGGCGCTGCGTGTCGAGACCGGCTGTGACGCGGTGATGATCGGGCGCGCCGCGGCCTTGAATCCCTGGATCTTTCGCCAGCTCTCGGGATTCTTCGCGACCGGCACGTACCGCGAGCCGGATGACGCCGACCGCTACGAGTTGATTCGCACCTATTATGATTTGCTCGTCACCGAGGAAATTCCCGGCGCCATGGGCAAGATGAAGCAGTTCGCGAGCTGGTTCACGCACGGGGTCCCGAACGGGACCGAATTGCGGCGGCAGGTGCAAAGCGCCCGCGAAACGCACGAGGTGTTGGAACGCGTGGACGCGTTCTTCGCCTCACTCGCCGCGAGCCCCGGCATGGCGGGAGCGGCGGCCGCTTCCTGAAAGCGCAAGGTGCTGATTCATGCAGAACCTAGGCACAGACAAGCGAAGTCAACGCCGGGTCGTGGCGGCCATCCCCATCCGAGTGCGGGGGTTGGACGCGCACGGCAACGAGTTTGACGATTTCACTACCGCGCTGGAAGTGAGCCGGCGCGGCCTTTCCTTTCTGACCAGGCATGAGCTGGCAGTCTTCGCGAACTTGACCGTGGTGATTCCCGGCCTTGGCCCCATGCGGCCCGGACAGGGCCCCAGCGATTTCTTTGTGGAGGCCGCCGTGGTCCGCACCGTGCACGAGGGAGAGCAACTCTATCGTGTGAGCGTTCGCTTCATGGGCGCGACCCTCCCCATGTACAGCGCCGAAATCTTCTGATCCGTACGCCCACGCCGCTGGGCTGCCTCAAGCCCGCGACCGCAAGAATTGCTCCCCAGAGTAACCTGCCTGCCCGTCCTTCCTTCCCTGCCCCCCAGAACCGAGTCGCCAGCACCCGGTCCTTGTCTTTCCGACCCCGGACTCCGCCTGCCTGCGAAAGCAGGGACCTCGGACTCCGGACTCGCTCTTACCGTCCCCAGCCCCTAAGCCCGAATCCCTGCCCCCCAACCCCCCGACCCTGGACTGCGGACCTCGGAGACTTTTCGAAGACTGGTCCAACGACATCACCAATCACTTGGTTTGGGTACACGGGGCGTGAATTCGAATCGTTTGCGCTCGACGTAAGAGGTGTGATTGATAGGTATGCTCTCTTTTTGGAGCCGAAGACCCTTGAAATGCTCGAAGGAATCGGAAGCTCTGGGCTCGTGAACGCATTTATTCAGTTTGGAAAAAACGATCCCCCGTCTCTTGACAGAGCACTGAGCGTACCGCGCACATCCTATAACTACCTGTACGACGAGAGTTTCATTCGAGCGGCTAGACAGCACACAGAATTGCTTAGTTCATTCCTTCAGTTTTTCAACTCGACGGCGACGGAAGCCATCAACCTCGCGGAGATGGGCTTGTTGCGTGGAGACGTTGCCCCCCTATTCGGAAGTGGGAGGATTGACACACACGCGCAGGGTCCAAACCCACCCATCAAGATGGTCAAACGCCTCCCGCTGATCCATCGGAGCGGGTAGCCACAGCTAGCACGGGAGCGCATACCTGTCCTCCTACTCTGCGGCGTTCCCTTATCCCGGGCCAGATGCTGCGGGCCGGGTGTCGCAGAGATCGCTTCTTGAGGTCTGCGAATGACTCTGTGCCCAAGAGTGGTCCCGCAGGGCGGGACCCCGGGCTCACCGGGGCGAGATTGCGGGGAGTTCGAACGAACCCCTCACCCGTCTCGCTCCGGCTTGCGAATGCGCCGGCAGCGCGCCACCCTCTCCCCACGGGAGAAGGCCACGAGGCAAAGACGACACAAAAGAAATCCCCGCCATCTCCGTGGGGAGAGGGTGCCCGAGGTACGAGGGCGGGGGAGGGGTATCTTCACCCCCGAGAGGCAGGTGGCGCGGACATCGCTTCTTGATGTCCGCGGATGCTTCCGTGCCCAAGAGTGGTCCCGCAGGGCGGGACCCACGGCTCCCCGGGGCAAGATTGCCGGGAGTGCTGCGCCTTGAGGGCAGGAGTCAGGAGCCAGGTAGCGCAAACCCATGGTCTTGGGTTTGCGGCCCTAAATCTCGAAGGCAAGCTTCAATGCCATTCGTCCAAGAAAAGCTGCGGACCCGAAGGCTTGGGTCCGCGCTACACCCCTCGGCATGCCGATAACCGGGATGCGGTGTTCCGCACATATCCCTCACCCACCTATCCCGACTTCGTCGGGACTCGCAGAAGGCGATCGCCGCCCGAAGGCTTTCACTTTTTTCCTACCGGTAGCCAAAATCGTGTTTCACGGGCTTGACATTACACCAGAGCTTATTGCTAAGCTATAGATGTAAGAACCGGCGGCGTGGCCGAGTCGCGCGCAACGTGTGAAGTGAAAACACCGCTGGTGGTTGCGCCCTATGGCGCCTGTGTGAGAATCGCGTACGGCGGTTGTTCTCGTAGAGGCGGGCTTCAGCTCGGCATCGTGCCCTCCACAACCTGTGCCCGCCTAAAGGCGGCCTCTACGCCCGCCCCACCTGCCCCAGGCATGCGCTGGCAGGTTTCGCGGGGGTGACCCCGAAGAGCCTATTAGCGGGCGGACCTGCTCCAGATGAACTGCTATCCGGAAATGTTGATGAAAAATAAGATGCTTAGCGACGGAGCGGGAGGATTTCGCATAACCTGCGCTGAAAACCAAGTTGTTGAAATACAAGCATTTATTCGGAGCGAGGGTTCGGCAGGGGCAGCGCGGAGAAAAAGATGTTAAAAATGAAGGTCGATCCGGAAATCTCTATGAAAACAAAGGATGGAGAAAACCTTCGGCAGGTCGATCCGGATATGTTGATGAAAATAAACAACTTGTACGTTCGAATCCGGATATGCTATGAAAACACAGGAGATACGCAAGGCGAGCAGCACCGAGGACGATTGGAACGGCAAACGGGGGGTTAGCGGTTGAGGCTCTTCTCCATCTGCAACTGGCGGTAAGCCTCGCTTCGCGAGATACCTCGGGCGCGGGCCACGGCTTTGAGAGCGGTCCGCTCGTCGAGCTTGCGCTCCGCCATCACCTGCGCGACTTCGGACTGGATGGAAGCCGCCGGAGCGGAGCTTTCCCGAGCGCCTGCCGAAGAGGGCATGCCGATCAGCACGGTGATCTCTCCCTTCACCTGCCGCTTTTTCAGATAGTCGACCGTACTGGAAATCGTTCCACGCAGGAACTCTTCATGGATCTTGGTCACTTCCCGGGCGACTACGCTGTCCCGGTCGCCGAGCGTTTCCCGAACATCCCTCAGCATCTCCAGCAGCCGATGCGGGGCTTCGTAGAAGACCAGCGTCTTGGTGGCGTCTTTCAACTCCTGCAGAGCCTTTCTGCGTTGGGCCCTCTTGCTCGGCAGGAATCCCAGGAAGCGGAACTTGTCCACGGGCATCCCGGAGGCCGCCAGCGCCGCCACGAAAGCCGAGGCGCCGGGAACAGGAACCACCGGAATGCTGTGCCGGACCGCCAGGTGCACCAGGCGAAAACCGGGGTCGGACACCACGGGCATGCCGGCGTCGGTGACCAGAGCAATGCTGCTGCCCTCCTCCATCTCGATGACCAGTTCCGGCGCGCGCGTCATCTCATTGTGCTCGTGGTAGCTGATGGTGCGCGTCCGAATCCGGTAGGCATTCAGGAGCTTCTGCGTCCGGCGCGTGTCTTCGCAGGCGATCAGGTCCACTTCCTTGAGGATGCGGATGGCGCGTAGGGTGATGTCCTCCAGATTCCCGATCGGCGTGCCCACGATGTAAAGCTTCCCATGCGTGCCATTTGAGGGCTCTAACGGATCGAGAAGACTGGCTTTTCCAGGCATAGAAGATCCAACCATCCGCGGTTTGGAGTGAAGACAGACTGACAGTGTATCAAGTTGGCGCGCGTATCTCAAGGCTGCGCTGCCCGGATCCTCGCGCGGCGCCCCCTCTGGCCCGGCTGAAGGCGCTCGGGGAAACCTTCCGGCAGCCCGCCGCGTCAAATCCTGTGCGAGATGTGGGGCCCCCGCTATCATTAGTCCTAACCCGCGGGCCGACGATGTGATAAAATGTAGTAAGTTCGTAGCGGATGCGCTGCGGAACTAAAATCGGATGCAACCCCGTTGAGCCGTCTGCCATCTTCTTACAGGGTACAGCAAAGACGTATGCTCGGGCTCCGGACAGGCCCGAAGAATGGGAACGAGGTTTAATGCCAACCAGCAATCTCCAGGTTGAAGTCGGCCCAGGTAGAAATCCACTCGCGAGAGCAGCCGCTCCGGACGAACTTTACAAGCTCACTTTCGTTGAAACGCCCACGGTCTTTGTTTCGGTGTTTCGGCAGATCCGCGATTGGTTGCGCGAACCCAAGGTGACGGTGCCGCCCGAGTACTACCGCGGCAAGGTAAGCCTGCCCGCCACGGACATGCGCCCCTGGTTCCGCGACCTTCCCGACCAGCTCAAGATCGCTTTCGAAAAACCTCGCGACCCGATTGGGATTTACAACCGTGCGCAGGGAAAGAAGCGCACGCTATGCGCGGTCATGGCCGCCCTCGCCCTGGCGGCCGGGGGCTGGTTCTTGAAAGGCGGGCTCGGCTTGGCCCTCGGTGCAGTGGGTGGATTCGCGCTGGGTGAATTGGCTGGCGCACTGACCTTCAGGAAGCGCGAGTATCCTCGCGACATCTGGCGCGACTATCGCATGCAAGCAGCTTCCTGGGTCAACTCCGCGCTGGTCCACACCGTGGCCTTGACGCTGCTCGTATTGCCTTACATCGCCAGCCGCATGTTGCAGCCGGTCAAGGCGTCGACGAAATATGATGTCGTCGATATTTCGCCATACCTCGCGCAATTAGACGCAGCAGGCAAGAAAGCCGGGGGCGGCGGCGGCGGGGGTGATCGCTCGCCCACGCCCGCATCTAAAGGCGCTATCCCTAAGTTTGCCAAGCAGCAGCTTGCCCCACCCATGGCGGTAATACCGAATACCGAAGCGCAGTTGCAGGTTCCCCCCACGCTGCTAGGTCCGCCCGACTTGAAGCTCCCCCAGATGGCGCCCAACGTGGCCTGGGGTGATCCGCAGGGCGTGCTCGGTCCGCTCTCGAACGGCCCGGGCTTCGGCGGCGGAATCGGAAGCGGCGAAGGCACAGGCATTGGTTCCGGCAAAGGGCCCGGCCTGGGGCCTGGCGAGGGTGGTGGCCTGGGCGGCGGAGTTTACAGCGTGGGTGGGAATGTGAGTGCCCCGATTCCTATTTATAAACCCGAGCCCGCCTACTCCGAGGAAGCCCGCAAGGCGAAGTACCAGGGCACCGTCGTTCTGTGGATCGTGGTCGATGCCCAGGGCAACGTCGCGGATTGCCGCGTAGTGAAGCCGCTCGGTCTCGGGCTGGATGAGAAGGCCGTGGAAGGCGTCAAGGTCTGGAAGTTCAAACCCGCCATGCGCAACGGCACGCCCGTGCCGGTGCGCGTGATGGTGGAAGTCAGCTTCCGATTGTTCTGAGCAATCTGCCTCTCCGCTCGGGTGATGCACGTCGGGGCGAAGCTTGAAAAAGAAGCCTTGACAGGCGAGTGCCCGGACATTTACTTCTATCAGAGCGTCCCACTGGGAGGTCGTCTAACGGTAGGACTGCAGACTCTGGATCTGCGTATCGGGGTTCGAATCCCTGCCTCCCAGCCAACTCCTTTGCCTTCGGTCGATCAGAGCCAAGAGGCACCCATTGGAGCTTGAACCGAAAAGACGTCTGCGCTGGTGGTTCCGGTTGCATGAAAAAGACGGCCAGGGCCACGAAGCGCCCGCGCGGTGACGGGCTTGCTCTTGCCCCAGCCCCCGCGGCAGGCAGCTCTTCCCCCCTCTTACTCAAACACTCCCACCCCACACGGGGATACAATGAACCAAGGCAAATCCACTCGCTTCGCCGTCTAGCCGGGCTCGACTCCCGATGCTATACTGATCGGGTTGGCGCGAGTTTAGAAAGCAAAGCGGGGCGTGCGGTCTGGTTGCGCCCCTTAGGCACGAGGCCACGGAGAGGTGTCCGAGTGGCTGAAGGAGCACGCTTGGAAAGCGTGTGGCCGAGCAATCGGCCCGTGGGTTCGAATCCCACCCTCTCCGCCATGAACCCTATGGTTCATGGCTTCGCCAGCCTTAGATTCCTGCGGGGTACCTCCAAAGGGTCATCCGCTCCCCTTTTGAAGTGGCCCCGATCCTGCACGGCGCGACACACGCATCCGCGCCACGGGCGTCTTTTTAAATGTCCTTCACGTCAGTCACCCACTGATCTTGCTGCGCTTTCGCCAGAGCCACGAAGCCTGTGAGTGTGGCTTTCGGATAGAGCTCCCGCGCTGTCCTCACCGCCTGGAACATTTCTTCGCTCTCGCCCGTCGTGCTGTGAGTCCGATCGGCCAAGCAGGAAGTATCGGCACATCGGCCCGATTCCCCTCGTTTGCCACCTTATTGCGTCGCAGGCGTTGCCCCTGTGATCAAGAACTGGTAGGTCGATGCACGCGCGTCGTAAATCCCGCCTACAAACTGGGGGAACTGCTTCTCTTCGCGGGGTGCAATGCTGTCTTTGATCGTGTCTTTGTTCTCGCCCAACCTCGTGCCGTCGCGGGCGAGGAAAAACGCGTCATATTGGATTTCACTGTAAGTGTACACAGCGGATTTGTTTCGCAGATGCACCGACCACATCACCCTAAGCCCTGTGGGGTCCTTCCCCATTACGGCACGGACGATCTGCAAGTCATGGACAGGATCAGCAGCAGGAGCAGGTTGGCCTGCTGTGGCAGTGGACTTGACAGGCTGGGGCGCTTTGGGCCGGGGCCTTGATGCCATGTACACGATCACTGCAACAACTGCTAAGATGCCGACAACATAAACAGTCATTCGCATCACTTTCGTGCGTTCCTGTTTCTCTTCTCTTTGCTCTTTTTCCAGTTCCTCAAACATTTCGCCCTCCCGGCGAGTGGATTTTGCTCTTGCGGCCACATGAGTATGGGCAACTCCGACTATGCTTCCGGCGACTCATCCTCCGCATCACAAAGCGTGAAGGGTTTCGCCCCACAACCGATCCGGCACGGCCACCCCTGCCGCTTGGGCGACAGCGGGATGGGCGGTCAAGACCTTCTCGATCTCAAGAAGTCTTATACCATAACCGGCCGTGTTGGTCACGTCATCGGGGCGCGCAGCGAATGGGCTCGAGCCCTCGGCGTCCTGCTGCGCACAGTCGCGGGTCAGATGATAGCGCCGACTGAGAGGTTTTATCAAGGCCAAGGAGGGCCGCCCAGACCAACAACACAACATCCGAACGTACGGGGTTACTGCGGAGTGCAGGTCATTTCATGTGCCGCCGACAGGAATTGCGCCGGCGCTGGACAATGCAGAGTTCGTGCGATACTCTTCAGAAAAAACGGAGGCGGTTGCATGGCGAACATTGGTCGACGTGGTTTCCTGGTTGCTGGGCTGGGAGCTCCGGCGCTCCTGGGTGCCGGGCAGGGCGGCGCGGGGGTGGCTGGGATTGCGCCTTCCCCCCGGCGATTTGACGAGCTTGTCGGCTTCGAGATCGCCGACGCTGCCGCGCGGTACGCGTTTGCCCTCCTGCCCACAGGAAGCCTGGAGTATCACGGGCCGCACAACCCGCTGGGGACGGATTCCATTATCATCTCCGGCATCGCCGAGCGGGTTGCGGCGCGCGCTGGAGCCTTGCTTTTCCCCACCGTGAGGTTCACCAACTGCCCGGCTCACACCGCGCACTTTCGAGGCACGCTCACCATCCGCCCTGAAGTTATGACGCTCTACTTCGAAGACATCCTGAGATCGATCCTCCATCTGGCTTTCCGCAAGGTATTCGTCCTGAACGGCCACGACGGAAACATCGGACCCGCCCGCGGGGCGGTTTCATCGGTGGCGCACGGATTCCCAGACGTCGCCTTGATGTTTGCGAGTTGGTGGGAATTCGTCTCTGGCGAGGAAATGAAACAGCTTGGCCTTTTCCATCAATCGAACGGGGGGCACGGGCACGGGGGCCCGCTCGAGACCTCCGTCGTTGCGGCCTTTCGGCCCGACTTGGTGCGCCTCGACAAAGCGCACGACCTCCCGGAGCCGCCGGACTTTGCCGACGGACGACCCTACTACCTCGAGAAAGATGTGGCGGAAGGCTGGCCAGGCTACTCGGGCCGAGTCAGCGAAGCCTCGCCGGAGAGAGGCCGAAAGGTGGTCGAGTTAAGCGAGAACCGCATCGTGAAGCTCATCGAAAAATGGCTGAATTCTCCGAACGAGCCGGGAAGCTGGTAAGTAGAGGAAAGAGGGGACGGCGGCCATGATAAGCGCAAGGCAGAGAAGGATAGATCGGAGCAGCGCTGAGTTCTGAGTGCGGCGCCGCGAAGGCGAATATGGCGGGTTCTCACCGAGTCATTGGGGCATTGCTCTTTTCATACGCAATGGTGGGTGCGGTTGGCGCCGGCGCATGGGCCGTGTCCGCCCAAGCGGATAGCGCTCGATCGGCGGTGACGAGGGTCGTTGCCGCAGCACGGGCTGCGCTCGCCCAGGGGCGCCCGCAGGAGGCCGTTCGCCTGCTCACGACGCAGGTTCAATCGCATCCCGATGACTTAGCGGTGCGGCTCACACTGGGCGAGGCATATTCTGCAACCGGTGATGCGACGCGCGCCGAGCAGGAGTTTCGAGCCGCGCTGAAGATTTCTCAGGATGACGTCCAGGCGCTTGTGGCCCTCGGGTCGCTTTACGACCGGGAGGGTCGCCCGGAGCAGGCTGAACCGTTTCTGGCCCGCGCGGTCAAAGCGAGCGGCGGCGCCGCACCGATCTGTCTGGAGTGGGCTGCGGTGCTGACGCGCTTACATCGCTATTCCGAAGCTGCGAGGGCGATGACCGGCGTTGCCCCCCCGACGCCGGTCGAGCAACGTTTGGCGTATTACCGCTTGAAGGCATCCATTGCCCTCGGCACGGGTGATGCTCGTGCGGCTGCGGCCGACATGGAAGAGGCCCTGAGCCTTGCGCCCCAAAACCGGGACTTAGTCCTCGCCACGGGGATGGCCGAAGCCCAGGCAGGGCACTGGGGCCGTGCGGCAGAACTTCTGCAATCTCTTTTTGCCGCGACGCGTGATTTGCGCGCGGGCCTGACGCTTCTCGAAGCGCAGATCGGCGCCCATCAGGACATCCGGCCGACCCTGTCCTCACTTCGGGAAACGCAGTTACCCTCAAAACAGGAATTGGAGCTTCGCCTTAATCTGGCGAGAGTACTCTCCGGGCACGAGCTTTACGAGGAGGCCGCGAAGGATTTCCGGCAGGCAGTCACGCTTGAACCTGGCCGCGCTGACCTTTTTTTCGATCTGGCTTTGGCCGAGTTCCGCGCCGGGCAACTGGACTCGGCGCTTGCCAGCGCCCAGAAAGCCAGATCCCTGCAAGATAATGCCTCGCTCGAAAGCCTCCTGGGGGACATTCAGGAAGCGCGCGGCGACTATCTAACCGCCGTGCACAGTTTTCAGGCTGCTGTCGCCCTGGCCCCCGACCGCGAGGAATACCGTCTTTCCCTGGGGGTCGAGTTGCTGCGCCACCAGACCTTTGAGCCTGCGCTGGCTGTCTTCCGACAAGGCGTCGAGCTGTTTCCTCGCTCGTTTCGCCTGCATGTCGCTTTGGGGTTGAGCCATTACTTTCTCGAGGAATATCCCGAGGCCATCCGGATGTTGCTTTCGGCGACCAGATTGGACGGCAACCCTTCGCTCGCCTATGACTACTTGGGCAACATTCAACTCGAACAGGCCGTTACACCTGATCCTAGTGCAGTGGAGCAACTCTGTGCTTATGCAGACACTCATCGTGAGGAAGCGAAGGCACAGGCGTATTGCGGCGCGCTGCTCGCGCGAATCGGCCACAATCGCGGTGACCCCTCTCCCTCGGCAGAGGCCTTACGGAGGCTTGGGGAAGCGGCTCGCCTGGCACCCCAGGAGTCAGCAACTCGCTGTGAGCTGGGCAAAGCCCTCGTGTGGGCCCAACAATGGTCGCAGGCCAGGGGAGAACTCGAAGCCTGCGTCCAATTGGATCCGAGCTCAGGCGATGGTCATTATCTTCTCGCCAGCGCCTATCGACACCTCAGCCAACCAGACCTGGCAGCCAAGGAGCTGGAGCTTCATCACGAAGCGACCAAGCACATGGTGGAGGCGAACGCACTTCGTGACAGCACCCTCAAGAAGTTCCTCTATACGATGCGGGCTCCTTTATCCCCCTGAACCGGCCCCCTTCCCGTGTCGTTCCTCCGGCCGCTCATTTGACGTTCGGGTTGCGCGGCAAGCTTACCAAGTTGGCGAAGATGCGATAGGCTCCCGGAACCCCCTCCGGTAGCTGCCGGTAGAACGCGTAGGCGTTGTAGATATACGCGCCCTTGCCGTAACGCGCGTAGAGGAGCCCGCCTTTCTGCGGCTCCTGCCCCGGGTCATGGGTCTCGAGCAGCGCCTCGTACTGTGGATCCCACGACTTCATGAACTTCGAGCCCCGCTCCTCCACCCACCCATCAAAGTCTTTCTCCGAGATCTGGTTGGGCCAAGTGAAGACGGGGCTTGCGGGATCGAGGATGGCCATCTTCGATTGCTCGTCGGAGACTTCCTCAGGGTTGTTGCTCATTGTGTAAGGATACGGGCCGTAGTGGTTATCGTACTCGGGCGTGTTGTACTGGACGATGACCACGCCGCCGTTCTTGACGTAATCCAAGATGCGGCCGTTGTAAGTCTTCAGGTCTTCACGAACTGCATAGGTGCGGACGCCCATCAGGATGACGTGGTATTTCGACAGGTCCCCGCTCGCGAGTTCTTCCGGTGTCAGGAAGTGAACCTTGATGCCGAGATCCTCAAGCGCCCTCGGGACATCGTCGCCAGCGCCCATGATGTACCCCACATTCAGACCGGGCGCGACCTTCACGTCGACGCCAGTCGTGTGGGAGGTCGCCGGCAGATATAGGTTGTACGGTCGCAGCCCCGCATAACCGACCGCGTGGTATCCCTCTCTGTACTCGTGCCCATCGTATTCGGCGATTGCTGTGATCGTGTACGGCTTATCCTCGAGCCGGCCGGGCGTGACCTCGAAAGTGACCGTCTGATCCTCCCCCTCTTTGGCCGCCGAGAAGTCCACCGTCGTGGCGTGCCAACCCTCAGGCAGGGCGAGGTGCACCGTGCCCTTCGCTGGGCCCTGGACGTTGCTGTGAATCGTGGCCGTGAGAGTAAACGACTTCGAATCGAGTGGCACAATCCCCGCGCGCGGAGAAATCAAGAGCGAAATAGCCGGCGCGACGATGAGCGGCTCAAGCACCGTGCCAGGTCCAGTTACGCGCTTGACTGACTGGACAACTTGCGAAACCTCAAAGGGAACTCCATTGAGCACGAAGTCCAGCTGGGCCGAAAGGGGATACGGCGCCGTCGACAGGTTAAGGTACCGCGGGTCGACCATGTCGTAGTAGGGTTGTTCGAGATCAGGTCGCGAGAAATAGGGCCGCGTGTATCCGGCCTGTTCCGGAACGTGGACGGAGAACCGCACGTCCTGGGACTGGTTGTTGACCAGCGTGCCGCCGGATTGGCCCGAGGGGTCAAACGTCCAGTTCTCTCCCGGGGGACCTGCGAGCGAAATCTTTCCGAGCTCAACGGGAACGCTGCTGCGGTTGATCGCGTGGACTTTCACCCGGAACTCCTGGCCGGGGATGGCTGCCTGGAACGTTTCCGGCGTGCCGAAGAAGGCGGCAAATGGCCCGGTCGGTTCCTGTGCAGGCGTCACCGTGGCGAGGATGGAAAGCCCCAGGGAAAGTGGCAGAGCGTGATTGAACTGGGCCTGTTTGACGCGCAGTTCGTGGGTGACGTCGTACTTTGATTCATCGGAGAGGTTGCTTGAGGCGACCTGTTCAATCAGAGCATTGGTCGCCTTCAATCCTGTGGCCAGCGTCGGCGCAATCTTCTCCGGGTGTTCAGCGGAGAAGTCTCGCATGGCCTGCTCGACTAAACCGTTAATTTTCTCCAGACCGTCTTTCAGGAAGCCCGCGTCGCCGCCCTGGGCAAGGCTCGCAATGCCCAGGAGCGATACGTCGATACCGTCGAAGAACGAGGACTCCTTTTCTCCGCTCTCCACTCGGGCACCGAAGCGGTAGTAAGGGCTCAACAGCGCGTCGGCCGGCGGAAGTCCCGTGCCCCCGTTCTGCGATTCCTGGAAGCCGAGTCCGAGATGGGCGACCTGCGCGTAGGAGAGACCCAGCACGGGATCGTAGTCGCCTTCCGGAACTTGAACGGTGGTGGGCAACTGCCCGTGGATCGTGGTGTCGTGGATATAGTCGCGAAACTCGGCCGGATAGTACTTCCCGTCGGCGTAGTCATAGATGCCTTTGCCCGTGATGGTTGCGAAGAAGGGGACGCGGGCATAATCCTTGAGGGGCGCCCACGGCCGCAACCCTTCCCGGATCTGGTCGGGGAACACGTGGGGATCGCCTGCGGCCCTAAACAGTTCCTGCGCGATCTGGCCGGCGGTCTGGTGATGCCCGTGGCCGTCCGTGTGTCCGCCGACAAACACGGACGTGATGACGAGCGGCCTGACCATGCGCACAACGCGAACTGCGTCGTAGAGCACGCGGTCGTGGCCCCATTTTTCAAGTGCTTCCTCTTTGGTCTTGGAGAAGCCGTAGTCGCAGACGCGTGTCCAGTATTGCTGCGCGCCATAATACCGGTCGGCGGCGAGCACCTCCTCGGTGCGCACCAAACCCAGGGCGTCGAAGTAATCGGGCGACATCACGTTCGCGCCACCTTCGCCCCGGTTGAGGGTCAGCAAAGCCACGCGCGCACCCTGCCCGCGCGATTCGTACGCCAGCACGCCACCGTCTTCGTCGTCGGGGTGGGCAGTGACCATGATCAGGCTGGCACGCGTGTGCAGCTTTTTCAGGCTCTGCCACAGCCCGACCGCGCCTCGATCAAAAGGCAAAGCGTGAGCGTTGGGTGACGGATTCAACGCCGCCCCGGAGGGTGATTGCGCTCCTGCCGGACCGGAAACGATCAGTGGCGGGACGACTAAGACGCCCGCGAGCAGGACAAGTAAAGACAAGGTCTTCGGCCGAAATGACATAGTACCTCTCTTTCTTTTCGGATCTGTTGCGGGCCACGGACCGGCGCCCATGAATAGATGCCCCCAGGGCGGTCGCCGGGGAGGGGGCTTGCCACGAACACCTGAGAATCAAGCCTGGTCATGCCCGCCACAACTCTGGCGTTAGAGCCCCTTTTCGCTTCGAAAATGACGAAGCCGTTCCCGAGGAATGTTCGGGTACGGCCTGTCCCCCAAGAATCGAACCCGTGGGAATGTGAGTTCTCGGGCGCAACCAGTCGTTTCCTTCTTGTGCACCGAGTTCAAAATGAGTCTTCGGTCCGTTGGAGGCTCGTCAGTATGCGGGGAGGCCCGAGGTTACAGGCGAACCCCCGCCCCCTCCCTTCATCGAGGGCCTGGAACGGATAGTTCCCCTTGTATTCCTGCAGCGAGTAGCGAACCGGGAGCGGCCAAGTGTGGCCGCTCCCGTGGTCCGCAGTTAGAAGTAAAGCTTCAGGGCGAACTGGATTTCGCGCGGGTCTCCCGGCCCACCCGAACCCTCGCCCAGGATCGGCGCCAGGGTGTTGGTGACCTTCCCGAAAGAACCAAGTGCGTTCAGCGAGTAGCCCGAGTTGGGTTGCGAGAAGTTGGGATGGTTGAGGGCGTTGAAGAACTCCGCCCGGAATTCCAGCCGCTTGCTCTCGGTGAGCTTGAAAGCCTTGAACAAGCTGAGGTCGGCAATCCCCAACCCTGGCCCATGGTAAGCCCGTGGCGCGCAGTTTCCGAAAGTTCCGACCGCAGGGTTCGAAAAGGCCGCGGGGTTAATGAAGAAGCCGCTGGTCGTGTAGGAATTCGGATTGTCGGTCGCGCCCGCGAACGGGTTGCCGGTGCAATTGGGATAACTGGAGTGGGTGCCTCCCACGTAGCTGTAGTCATCAGCGGTGACGGTAAAGGGGCTGCCGGTCTGCACGGTGACAATGCCGTTGACCTGCCATCCGCCCAACAAGCGGTTCGCGGCCCCGGGATTCGACAGCCAGCGTTTGCCCTCACCGACAGGCAACTCCCAGACGAAGTTGCTGACGAATCGTTGCTGGATGTCGAGGATCGAATTGCTCATCTCGGCGTCATAATTGTATGAGTTTTGCGGCCACGTGCTGCCGGTCAGGTTATCGCCGTAGTTGGCGAGCCCGTGGCTCCAGGTGTAATTGACACCGAACGCGAGCCCCTTCGTGAAGCTGCGCCGAAGGGAGACCTCCAGCGAGTTGTAGTCGGAGTTGCCGTCGTTGCTGGCGTATTCGAGGAAACCGTGCCCTCCGGTGAGTGCGCACCCGTCGCCCCCCGCCCCCGTGTCCAGCGCGGCGATGGTGTTGAGATTGGGGAAGGGATAGCTCACAATCGGGCAGCCGATGGCGTCGTAACTATTGATGACCGCTTGGTTGTAATCACGCAGGCGGTTCATCTTCCTTCCCCAGTTCCCGACGTAGGTCAGAGACAGCACCATGTTGTTGGTCAATTGAACTTCCGGCCCGAAACTGGCTTGCTCGACGTAGCTCGAGCGTTGGTTCGGGTCCTGAGCACGGGTCTGAATCGCCGTCAGGTCAAACCCCATACCGAGCAGTTGACTCAGCGGGAAGCCGTTCTGCAGTTGGAAGAAAGGCGTCGAGGTGCCGAGTCCTTCGTTAACCTGCTGGTCGAGAAGGAAGGGTGGATTGAGCTGGATCAGGCTTTCCGACCCGATCCGGTTGTAATGCTGGTAGAACACCCCGTAGCCACCCCGCAGCGCCACACGGTCCGTCACGTGGTAGGCAAAGCCGACCCGGGGAGCGAAATCGTTCTTGTCCGGATTGATCAGCGCACGGGCAGCCCAGCCGGAGGCATCGGATGCGGCTGTGACGATCCCGCCGCCATTCGCCGGCGTGAAGTTACTGGTTTGGTTGTTGCGATCCATGATGGGTGAGAAGAGCTCGTAGCGAAGGCCATAAGTGAGCGTCATTTTCCGGGTCACGCGCCAAGTGTCCATCCCATAGAAGGAATGACCGGGCTGGAAGTAGTGAACCACATGCGGCGTGGTGAAGTGCGTGGCGTCCACATCGCCGAGCAGGAAGTCGGGCAGGCCAAAGTCTCCGCCCGCCGTGTAAATGCCGTTGATCTGAAGGTCACCCTGTGGGGCGTAGAGATCCAGGAAGTTGTCACCCCGCCGCAAGTACTGATAGCCGAACTTGAAGCTGTGACTCCCCTTGAGCCAGCTCAGGTTTTCGACGAGGTTCCATGCCTGCGAGACCTGATACTGGGGCCTCCAGGGCGCCGTGCCCAGCCGGACCAGTCCGTTGATCTCGATGGGCGGAATCCCCGCGGTGCCCGGGCCAACCGGAATTCCGCTTAAACCGTAGTCAGGCGCCAGCGACTTCCCGAGAGTCACTCCCACGGGGTCGCTGTGCGCATAGTCCCGGTTGAAGCCGATCCGAGCGTCGTTGAGCACGGCATTCGTGAGTGTGTTCGTCCAGCCCAGAGAGACTTGCTGGGTGTGGATGCGATAGTCCGTGGCGAAGTTGCCGTTGCCCGCTACCGGGTTGCTCGTCCAAGGAGGATCTTGTCGGCTCACGTGATAGTAGCTGTAGCTCCCGAACAGGCGGTTTTTCACGTTGAGGGTGTGGTCGATCCGTCCGTCGGTGGAATACACGTCATCAGGAACCGGCGCCGGATACAGATAATTGTTCGCGCCGGTCCAGCTCCCCGGGGTTCCTTGTAACACCGTCAAACTAGGAACGTTGGGGTCCGGGAACAGGGCCACGAGCTTCATGGCCACCGGGTCGAGGCACGTTTGGTCCGAGGAGCTGGTCGTCTGAATCACATTGCCGACGACGCAGCCGGTCTGGCCCGCCACGGGAGAATCACTTAGGGGGCTGGCCAACTCGGTGAAGTCGCCCTGCTTCATGAGCGGGGTGGGGACGGTGTTCGCATTGGTCTGCGCCCGGCGGCTGCTGAACTCCTGGAAGTCCCCGAAGAAAAAGGTCTTGTCCTTGATGATCGGGCCACCGAAAGTTCCACCCCACTGGTTCTGGACGAAATGCCCGATGGGAATTCCGTTTGTATTGTTAATCCAATAGTTGGCGTCCAGGTTGTCGTTGCGGAAAAATTCAAAAAGGCTACCGTGAAATTGGTTGGTCCCAGACTTAATTGTCGCGTTGATGACCGCACCGGCAGAGTTGCCGAATTCTGATGAATAAGTTCGGGTCTGAACCTTGAATTCCTGCAGCGCGTCCGGAGGCGGCTGCACCACTTGCACCGAGAATTCCTGAAGGTTCTCCGACCAGGAATTGTTGTCGACGCCGTTCAACAGAAAGTTGTTCTGCAATTCCATGTTTCCGTTCACGCTGATCCGGTCCGGGGCGGGGTTGTTGGCGAGATAATACTTCTGGACCCCTGGTTCGAGCAGCGCGAGGTCAGCATAGCGTCGACCGTTGAGCGGAAGGTCGTTAACGAGGTGCACTCCGACAACGGCGCCCACGTCCGCCGTCTGGGTCTGCAGCAGGGGTTCTCGTCCCGAGACCATCACCTCCTGCTGCGTGGAACCGACCTGTAAAGTGAGATCGATAGAAAGGCGGTCCTGCACGTGGAGTTCGATCCCTTTGCGCACCGCTTTGCTGAACCCCGAGGCACTCGCCGTGACGGAATAGGTGCCCGGGTTCAGCGCCAGAACTTGAAACTCTCCTGCGGCGTTCGTTTGGGTCGTGACTGTGACTCCCGTCGCGGTGTTGGTCACTGCGACACTTCCGTTTGGAATGACAGCACCGCTTGGGTCGCGCACTATCCCCTCGATCGCTCCGCGATCAATCTGGCCGAGGGCGGGCGTGGCCAATACTATGAGGAGCGCGACAAGCGCCGCGGTCCTGAAGCGAGATATCCGGGTTGTCATGCCTGGCTCCATTGAAACCTCCCTCCTAGCTTTTGAGCTGCCCAAGCCTCGACGCAATCGTAGTAAAGGGCCTAGATCTTCCACCCTCGTAAGAACCAGCATTCAGGGAGCGAGCAGGGGTATCCTCCCCTTCTCCTGCCTGCGCTGGCGAAATAACCACCAATGCCAGACTCATCCAGTAATGACGTCGGTCCGCAGCCACAGGTGTGATCCCGCGTAAAAGCTACACATATTGGCTCGTTCGCGTGTGGCGAGTCAAGGGTTACAATTGGGCAGCATGGGAAAAGCAAACGTGTGCGTAACACACGCCAATCCACATGTCAAGAACAAAAAAGACGATGGCGCGTCATCCCGTGCTGTGTCTGAGTCCCCCTGCTTGCTACGGATCAACTTGCCACCATAGATGGGTGCACACGAGTGCAAAGGGGCGCGTGAGTTCTTGCCATATTGGGGACAATAAGAAACGCACAGCGACTGTCTCGTGCACCTTTTGAAGTCAACTTCTTGATGCCGAGTAGCCTCTGAACCGAGAAGGTGGGGCATTAAGTCTGCAAATACGCCCCAATCTCGAAGACTGTCGAGCTCTCTAATAGCCGACCTGTTCGTTCTTGACAACCGAATACCAAGGCTCTATTATGCCCACGTTTGCAATGGTCTCCATCAAAGACATCGCGCGAGCCGCCAGCGTTTCGCATTCCACCGTCTCGCGTGCCCTCCGCGACAGTCCCCTGGTGAGCGCCGAGACTACCGCCCTGATCCGCAAAATCGCCAAGGAGCAAGGATACACAGTGAGCGCGGTCGCCCGCGGGCTGGTGACCCGGAAGACGAAGACCATTGGTGTGGTTGTCACGACCATCGCCGACCCGTTCGTGAGTGAGGTGGTGAGCGGCATCGAGCAGGCCGCCAATGACCACGGCTATTCAGTCTTCTTGGCGGATTCCTATGCCGATCCAGACCGCGAGGTAAGGGTCGTCCAGTCGTTCGCGGAGCGACGGGTAGAGGGTATTGTGGTCACGGCTTCGCGGGTCGGTACCATCTACCTTGAGATTCTGTCGGAGCTGAAAGTCCCGATTGTACTCATCAACAACCAGCGCCGCGGGGAGTTCATGCATTCGGTGATGATTGAGAATGTGGAAGCCAGCCGGCAAGCCACTCAGCATTTGATAGGTTTGGGGCATCGGCGCATCGCTTACCTGGGGGACCAATTCGGTTACCAGTCTGACACTGAGCGCTTTGCCGGATATCGCCGGGCCCTGGAGCAAGCCGCGCTCCCGTTCCTCCCGGAATTGGTCGTCCATGGAGATGGCAAGCCCGAAGGGGGCGTGAAGGCCATGGCGTTCCTCCTGGGCTTGCCGCAGGCCCCCACGGCGGTGTTCTGCTACAACGATATGTCCGCCTTGGGAGCGCTGCGGTGCATCCACGAAAGCGGGTTGCGTGTGCCTGAAGACATTTCCCTGGTCGGGTTTGATGACCTTTTCTTCGCATCGTACACCCAGCCACCGCTTACCACCGTCCGTCAGCCCAGACAGCGGATGGGGCTGCTGGCTATGGAGATTCTTCTGAAACTGATGTCAGGGCAGGACTCGACCGACACGATAGAGGTGCCTGCTGAATTGATTGTTCGAGACTCCACCGCACCGCCTCGGGAAGGAACGAGATGAACTCCGCCAGCAGCTTGCTCATCCCCGCAAAACAGCAGCCGGGCTCTTCTGGAACGGGGATGGAGGTCCCACCCGAGGAAGTCGGGTTCGAGTATCTCAGCTTTCAGGCATGCAGGCTCGCACTCGGGGAGAATCGGTCAGGCAGGACGGGCCCGAATGAACTAGCTATCGTCACTCTGGGCGGGCGCTGTAGTGTTCACTCGTCGCAAGGTCGGTGGGACGAAATTGGTGGCCGGACAAACGTGTTCACGGGATTGCCTCATGCCCTCTATCTCCCCCCGGAGACTGACTTCACGGTTCGTGCCACGACTCCTTGCGACCTCGCCTTCTGCTTCTGCCGGGCTGAACAGTCGCATCCGGCACGCTTGGTGACTCCCGTAGATGTGGAAGTGGAGATCCGGGGTGGGGGCAACGCGACGCGCCAGATCAATCACATTCTCAAGCCCCAATTCCCGGCCCACCGCCTGCTTCTGGTGGAGGTTTACACTCCCGGCGGCAACTGGTCCAGCTACCCTCCTCACAAGCACGATGTGCACAACCCGCCTGCCGAGGTTGACCTGGAGGAGATTTACTATTACCGCATCGATCGGCCGGAGGGCTTCGCTATCCAGAGGGTTTATACGCCGGACCGGCGGTGGGACGCCACCCTCACGGTGCGTGACGGCGAGCTGGTGTTGATTCCGGAGGGCTACCACCCCGTGGTGGCCGCGCACGGTTATAACGTCTATTACTTGAACGCGCTGGCCGGTTCTGCCCGCTCCATGGCGGCGACGGACGATCCTGACTATGCCTGGGTACGCCAGGCCTGGGCCCACAAAGATCCGCGTCTGCCGCTGGTTAGGTGAGAAACGCCAGGCGATGAGCCCTCACCGAAAGGACCGCTATGAGCCCTGAAGCTCGCGCTCCCTTGCACGAAACGGTGGCCACGACGGCGACGGAGTATTGGAACGATTCCTGTTCCATGCAGGAGCTAACCTATGCGATCGCCAACGGGGCAGTGGGCGCGACCAGCAACCCAACGATTGTCCTGAATGTGCTCAAGAAAGAGTTGCCCGCCTGGCGCGATCGCATCTTTGCGATCATTGCCGAGAACCCGAAATGGAGCGAGGTCGAGGTCGCCTGGAAGCTGATCGAAGAGATGGCAGCCAAAGGAGCGGGCCTGCTCCTGCCGGTGTTCGAACGCGAGAAAGGCAAGAAGGGGCGGCTTTCGATCCAGACCAACCCCACGTTCTACCGCAATGCCGAAGCCATTGTGCAGCAGGCGCTGCATTTCCGCGGGCTCGCGCCCAACATGCAGATCAAGATTCCGGCCAGCAAGGCCGGCATCACGGCGATTGAGGAGGCAACCTTCCTGGGTGTGAACATCAACGCCACTGTATGTTTCACCGTGCCGCAGGCGATCGCCGTGGCCCAGGCGGTCGAGCGTGGACTGACCCGCCGGGCGGCGGAGGGCAAAGACACCAGCAGCATGTCGCCGGTTTGCACGATCATGATTGGGCGGCTGGATGACTGGATCAAGGTGGTCGCCAAGAAGGAAAGCATTGTGATCACTCCCGGGCATCTTGACTGGCCGGGAATCGCTGCCCTCAAGAAGGCGTACGGGATCTTCCAACAGCGTGGCTACCGGGCCCGTTTGCTGGCGGCTGCTTACCGCCACCACATGCACTGGTCGGAGCTGATCGGCGGAAACGTAACCCTGACCATCCCGTACGAATGGCAAGTCCTGTTCAACCACTCAGATGTCGAGGTCAGAGAGCGGATGCAGAATCCCGTGGACCCGCAGATCGTGGCCGAACTCTATCGGAAATTCCCGGACTTTCGCAAAGCCTATGATGAGGAGGGCATGGCCGTTGAGGAATTCGACCGATACGGCGCGACGGTGCGCACGCTGCGTACCTTTATCAGCTCCTATTACGAACTGCTGGCGTTCGTGCGAGATTTCATGCTGCCAGATCCTGACAAGAAATAGGTGATGGGCATCCGAAAACCCGTACCCCTGGACGGTCTCACCGTGGGTGAGAACGGAACCGGCTTGGTTGCAGCAAGGAGACTCTCATGAGCAACACGCGACGGTTGACCACGGCACAAGCCATCATTGCCTTTCTCAAGAATCAACACGTGGAGCGGGATGGGAAGCAGAATGCCTTTTTTGCAGGCGTCTTGGGAATCTTCGGCCACGGAAACGTCGCGGGTATCGGAGAGGCGTTGCAGCAAAACCCCGATCTCCCCTACATCCTGGTGCGCAACGAGCAGTCGGGGGTGCATGTGGCTGCGGGGTACGCAAAGACGAGCAACCGCCTGCGCACCTTCGCCTGCACGTCGTCCATCGGACCCGGAGCAACGAACATGATCACGGGAGCAGCGCTGGCAACGATCAATCGCCTGCCCGTGCTGCTGCTCCCCGGCGATATCTTCGCCCGCCGCAACGTGGCGCCGGTCCTACAGCAACTCGAATCGCCGGCCACGCAGGACACGGGGGTCAACGACTGTTTCAAACCCGTCTCGCGTTACTGGGATCGCATCTACCGTCCGGAGCAAATCATCACGGCCCTGCCGGAGGCGATGCGCGTGCTGACCTCCCCGGCGGACACCGGCGCGGTGACGCTGGCGCTGCCCCAGGACGTGCAAGCGGAGGCGTACGACTTCCCCGTTGAACTCTTCCAAAAGCGCGTATGGCTGATCCGCCGGCCCCAGCCTGATGCGGTCTCCTTTGGGCGGGCGGTGGAGGCTATCCGCGCCAGCCGCCGGCCGCTGATTATTGCCGGCGGCGGGGTGCTATACAGCGAGGCCTGGCAGGCGCTCGCGACGCTTGCCGCGCAGACGGGCATCCCCGTGGGCGAGACGCAAGCCGGGAAGGGTTCGCTCCCCTACGATCATCCGCAAGGCGTCGGGGCGGTGGGCGCGACGGGCACGCTGGCCGCCAATCGGTTGGCGCATGACGCTGACTTGGTGATCGGGATCGGCACGCGTTATTCCGACTTCACGACGGCCTCGATGACGGCGTTCCAGAACCCGCGGGTGCGTTTTGTGAACATCAACGTGGCGGAGTTTGACGCTTACAAGGTCGCCGCGATCCCCGTGGTGGCGGATGCGCGTCTGGCGCTGGAGGGCTTGACTCAAGCGCTCGCTGGCTACCACGTGAGTGCCGATTATGCTGCCCAAGTGGCTGCTTTAAAGGAGAAATGGGAAGCGGAGGTGGATCGTTTGTTTCACCTGGGGAACCAACCGCGGCCGGCGCAGAGTGAAGTGATCGGCGCCATCTGGGAAGCTTCCGGGCCACGCGATATCCTGCTCTCAGCCGCGGGCAGCCACCCGGGCGATCTCCACAAACTATGGCGCACGCGGACGCCCAACGGCTATCACTTGGAATACGGTTACTCCTGCATGGGCTACGAGGTACCCGGCGCCCTGGGGGCCAAGATGGCTGACCCCAGTCGAGAGGTATACGTGTTCCTTGGCGACGGCACGTACTTGCTGATGCCCACGGAGATTGTGACCTCGGTGCAAGAGGGCCTCAAGCTCATCATCGTGCTCGTGGACAATCACGGGTTTGCCAGCATCGGCGGGCTGAGCCAGTCGCTGGGTAGCGGCGGTTTTGGGACGCACTTCCGGCGCCGCAACACCGCGTCCGGCCAACTGGATGGGGACTACCTGCCGGTGGATTATGTCGCGAACGCCCAAAGCTTGGGGGCGCACGCGATGAAAGCCAACAACCTAGCCGACCTCAAGGCAGCCTTGCGGAAAGCGAAGACTCTGGACCGCACCACCGTGATTGTGGTGGAGACCGAGCGCGAGTTGCGGGTGCCGGGCTACGACTCGTGGTGGGATGTGGCGGTGGCGGAAGTCTCGGATAGCGCGAGCGTGCGCGAAGCACGAGCTGGATACCAGGAAGCCCGCAAAAGACAACGCCACCACTTGTGATAAAAGCAGCGTCGAGAGAAGGGATTCGAGATGTCCAAACGGTTAGAAAACTTCGTGGATGGTACTTGGTGCGCCTCGCGCGCAGCGGAAGCTTTGAAGGTTCTCAACCCGGCTTCCGCGCAAGTCCTGGCGGAAGTTCCCCTCTCGCCTGCAGAGGAAGTGGATGCGGCGGCCGTGGCAGCGCAGAAGGCCTTTGCCGATTGGAGGCGCACGCCGGCTGGCGAGCGGATCCAGCCTTTGTTCCGGCTCAAGGCCTTGCTTCAGGAGAATCTGGACGATCTGGCGCGCACCGTCACCGACGAATGTGGCAAGACGTACGCCGAAAGCGTCGGTGAGTTGCGGCGCGGGATCGAGAACGTGGAAGTGGCTTGCGGCATTCCTTCCCTGATGCAAGGCTCGAACCACGAGGATATCGCGCCAGGGATCGACGAGCACATGATCCGCCAGCCGTTGGGGGTGGTCGCGGCCATCACCCCTTTCAACTTCCCGGCCATGATCCCCTTCTGGTTTATGCCCTATGCCTTAGCGACTGGGAATTGTTTCATTCTGAAACCCTCTGAGCGGGTACCGTTGAGTTCCAACAAGCTTTTCCATCTCCTCGAAGTGGCAGGTTTCCCGCGGGGCGTGGTGCAACTGGTGAACGGCGGCAAGGAGACGGTCAATGCCCTGCTAGACCATCCGACGATTCGAGGGATCAGCTTTGTGGGCTCCACCCCGACCGCGCGTTACATCTATAGCCGCGCTGCGGCCAACGGCAAGCGCGCCCAGTGTCAAGGAGGGGCCAAGAACCCGGTCGTGGTCATGCCGGATGCCGATATGGAAACAACCACCAAAATCCTGGCGGACTCGGCCTTTGGGTGCGCCGGCCAGCGCTGCCTGGCAGCCTCAGTGGCCATCACCGTGGGGGGCGCAAAGAAAGCGGTGGCGGAGCAAATGGCCGCCGCTGCCCGCTACCGCAAGGTGGGTTACGGCCTGAATGAAGGTGTCGAGATGGGGCCGGTCATCTCGGCAGAAAGCAAAGCCCGGATCGAAACGCTGATCTCGAAAGGCGAGCGGGAAGGCGCAAGCTTGCTCGTGGATGGGCGGGGCAAGAAGGTGAAAGATTACGAGGACGGCTTCTTTGTCTTCCCGACCATCTTGGATGACGTTCCCCAGCAGGGCGAGGTCGCCCGCACCGAGATCTTCGGTCCGGTGTTGAGCCTGCTGCATGCCAGTTCGCTCGACGAGGCGATCGAGATCGTCAACGCCCGCAGCTACGGCAACATGGCTTGCATCTTCACGAGCGACGGCGCCAGCGCCCGGCATTTCCGTTACGAGGTCAACGCCGGCAACGTGGGCATCAACGTGGGCGTGGCGGCGCCGATGGCCTACTTCCCCTTCAGCGGTTGGGGCGATAGCTTCTTCGGCGACTTGCACGCCCAAGCGAGCCACGGTGTGGAGTTCTACACCCAGACCAAGGTGGTGGTTGAACGCTGGCCGAAACAGTGGAGCCGGAAGTTCTAGTCCCAGCGGCGGCATGGTGGGAGTTGGCTCTCCCATGCCATGAGGAGCAAACATGGCAGCATTGCGCGTTGGCAACGCCCCTTGTTCCTGGGGCACGCTGGAGTTTGCGGAAGCCAAAGGGGAACAAATCCCCTACAGCCGCATGTTGGACGAGTTAGCGGAAACAGGCTATACCGGGACGGAACTGGGCGACTGGGGGTACATGCCCACCGACCCCGACGTACTGAGGACGAAGCTGCGCAGACGCGGCTTGGTGATGCTAGGGGCGTTTGTGCCTGTGGCCTTGAAAGACCCGGCTGCGCATGAACCGGGGGTGGCTAATGCCCTGAAGACCGCGCGGCTGCTGGCGGCCGTGGCCACGGACCCGAAACCCTACCTGGTGCTGGCGGACAATAACGGCTCCGTCCCGGAACGCACCCGCCATGCCGGGCGGATTACCGCCGAACTGGGATTGAGTCCGGCGGAATGGAAAACCTTTGCCGAGGGTGCGAATAAGCTGGCCCGGGCGGTTCGAGTCGAGACCGGACTGCGGACGGTCTTTCACCACCACTGCGCCGGCTATGTCGAGACCCCGGAGGAGATCACCCGCTTTTTGGCTCTGACCGACCCGGATTTGCTTGGCCTCGTCTTCGATTGCGGCCACTACGCTTACGGGGCGGATGACTCCGATGTGATCAAAGGGCTGGAGCGTTTCAAGCAGCGGGTGTGGTACGTCCACTTTAAGGATTGTCACCCCGAGGTGGCCCGCCAGGCTCGAGCAGAACACTGGGACTATTTCCGGGCGTTACGCCACGGAGTCTTTTGTGAATTGGGCAAGGGTTCGGTGGACTTCCCAGCGGTACTGCGCTGGCTGAAGGCAAACCGTTACGATGGCTACACGCTGGTCGAGCAGGACGTCCTGCCCGGAATGGGCACGCCGAAGGAGAGCGCTCGGCGTAACCGCGAATACCTCCGCTCGATCGAGCATAACTATGCCTAGCCACTGAAACAGGAGGACCCCTTTGAGCAAGCAGAAACTTCCTGTCGGAATCATCGGAGCGGGGCGGATCGGGGCCGTGCACGCTGAGAATCTTGCCTTCCGGTTGCCCGAGGCCGCGCCGCTGATCATCGCGGACGTCAACCGCAAGGCAGCGGAAGAAGTGGCCGCGCGCTGCGGCATCCCCCGAGTAACCGAGAGCGCCGCAGAGGTCTTCGCGGATCCCAAGATCGAGGCGGTGCTGATCTGCTCGTCGACCGATACGCACGCGGATCTTATCGTCGAAGCGGCACGCGCCGGCAAGCACATCTTCTGCGAGAAGCCGATCGACCATAGCCTGGAAAAGATCGATCGGGCCCTGGCGGCGGTGGCACGGTCCGGAGTCCAGTTGCAGGTCGGGTTCAATCGGCGCTTCGATCCCAATTTTGCCCGGGTGCGCAAGGCGATCGAGAGCGGCGAGATCGGGACGCCCCATCTGCTTCACATCATCAGCCGCGACCCGGAGCCCCCACCCCTCTCGTACATCCAGGTCTCTGGAGGCATCTTCCTGGATATGACCATCCACGACTTTGACATGGCACGCTTCCTGATTGGCAGTGAGGTGGAGGAAGTCTTCACCGCCGCCGGGGTGAGGATCGACCCGCAGATCGGTGAGGCGGGCGATCTCGACACAGCCGTGGTTGTGTTGTGGTTCAAGAACGGCGTGATCGGCACCATTGACAACTGCCGCAAGGCGGTATACGGATATGACCAACGGGTCGAGATCCTGGGCAGCCAGGGGGCGATTGCGACGGGCAACTGCTATCCGAACCAAGCGGTCGTCTCCACCGCGACCGCAGTCCGGAAAGACCTGCCGCTGCACTTTTTCATGGACCGCTACGCGGAAAGCTTCGCCAATGAGCTCCGCGCTTTCGTGAAAGCTGTGTTGGAAGGCAGCCCTACTCCCGTGACCGGAATCGATGGACGCATCCCGGTGGTGATGGGACTGGCGGCGCGCAAGTCGCACGACGAGCACCGCGCCGTGCGCCTGGAGGAGATCCGCTAGCACTCCGGCAGCCCCCAGCCTTGTTTTGCTCGGCCTGCGCGGCTTAGGCCGGGCAAGTTCACCTTTCGAGCTTTCTGGCCAGGATCCTGCATCGGGAGGTTTCATGTGAAAAGATCGACTGCCAGGGCGATATTGACCGACGGCCACTTCTGGATTCCTCTGTGCGTACTCGTGCTGGGGGTATTGTTGTTGGTTTACGTCCACTGACGAGGTAATCCCTTTGGAAACGCAAACACCTTCGATACCCAGAGCACGTTCCCTCCACGTGCTGGGGGTAGTATGCGGCTTGGCGGCGGGCGCATGGCTGGGTGGGGCAGAAGCACCCACCAAGCTGGTGACCATCGGGCTCTCGCCTTTCATGATTTCGCTTTGCATGGTTAGCGGCGTGTTTGTAGCCCGCTGGACCCTTCCGGTGGTCCTGAAAGGCACTAGTTACGTTCTCCGCGACCTGCGGGAGAGAGCACACCTGATGGTTTGGGCCATTCTCGCCGGTGCTTTGTGGGGTGTGGCCAACACCCTAACGGTTTTTGCGATCCGCGACGTGGGTTTGTCCATCGCCTTTCCCCTTTGGAACACGAATTCGTTGGTCGGCATCTTCTGGGGCTGGTTCCTATTCCGGGAACTGCGCGGCCACGCGTGGAAAACCGCGGCCAAAGTGCTGGGCGGAGCCGGAGCCGTGGTTTTCGGCGCGACACTGCTGGGTCTGGCTTCCGCGCACCAAGCAGGCGGCGCACCCCACCGGCTGGCCCCAGGGATCCTGTCGGCGCTCGGTGCGGGTGTCTTGTGGGGGACCATGTACATCCCCTACCGCAAGGCCTATCTGAGCGGCATGAATCCCCTCTCCTTTGTCACCGTGTTTACAGTGGGCGAGTTGGCTACCACGAGCACTCTGGCCGTGGTGTTTCTGGGTGGCGTCGGTCCGGTTGTGGGAAGCCTGTCGGCGGCGCGTCCCGTGCTCTTCTGGCTGTTTCTCGGCGGATTCTGCTGGGTGCTGGGGGACCTGTTTCAGCAATACGCCGCCAAGTACATCGGCATCGGCCGGGGTATCCCCCTATCCAACACCAACCAACTTTGGGGCTTGGCGTGGGCCGCGCTGGTGTTTGGCGAACTTGCTAGCTTCGGGAGACCCGCACAGGCCCAGGTCATCGCAGGTTCCCTGATCATGATCGCGGGAGCAGTATCGATCAGCAGCGCCGTGGCTCCGGAAAGCGAGCAGGCCGCGGTCCGCGTAGTCATGACGCGCGAGTGCGACCGCTACGGACTGAATCTGGAAGTGACGGCCTCCGCCCAGTTGGGGAAAGATCCCTTGGGAGCTGCTCCGCAGGGTCGTCGCTGGTGGGACTACTTGATTGTTGCCCTGGCTACAAGTGCGTTCGTGTGGCTTGCACTACACGCGACACGACCACCCATCGCCATGGCCGGAACGTGGGTTGCGGCGCTCGTAGTCGCGATGCTGGCCTTGTTGGTCGGATGTGGCTGGCTGCTTTGGAAATACACCCGGTTTTCTTAGGACCGGCGTCGCCGGAACCCAACCATGGTTTATCAGCAAACGATCATCTCCCCACGGGGCGTGCCTGAAACCTGACGACTGACGCCTTCATTCATACTGCAGCGCAACCATGGGATCGACCTTCGTCACCTGGCCCTTGGGTGTTTGCAAAGGCTGAGCCAACGCCCCGCGCCGTCATAAGGCCTTTTGGACTGGTGTTGCTTACGGTGAATGCGCTGGTGTTGGTCGAACTCCAACTCGAACCGCTGGTCACATCGTAAGTAGTACGAGCTCCCGCCGCCGCATCGGCGGCTTGCTCAATGCGGGTGCGGCAGGCCACGCACGGCGCGGAACGTATCTCGGGCGATAAGGAGTTCCTCGTTGGTGGGAATTACCAGCACCCGCACGCGGCTCGCCGGCGTCGAAATCTCACCTTCCTTCGCGACCACCGCCTGGTTCCGCTCCGCATCGATCTCGATTCCCAGCTCGTTGAGTCCCTCGCAGGAAAGGGCACGCACCTCCGGGGAATTCTCCCCGATTCCGCCCGTGAAGATCAGGCCATCCACGTGTCCCAGGACCGCGCTGTAGGCGCCGATATATTTCTTGACGCGATAGCAAAAGACATCAATCGCTAGTTTCGCCTGCTCGTCACCTTTCGCGGAGGCCGCCATCAGCTCTCGCATGTCATTCGACTCGCCGGAGATCCCATAAAGCCCGCAAAACTTGTTGAGCAATGTGGACATGTCGTGCAAAGTCAATTCATCTTTTGACATGATGTAAAAAAGCGCCGCCGGGTCCAGATCCCCGCAGCGCGTGCCCATCACCAGACCCTCCAGGGGCGTGAAACCCATCGAGGTGTCCACGGAGTGGCCTTTTTCAATCGCCGTCATCGAGCACCCGTTGCCCAGGTGCACGGTAATCAGGTTCACTTCGTCGCGCGCCTTGCCGAAAATGTGCCGGTAGCGGAACGCCACGTAGCGGTGCGAAGTGCCATGGAACCCGTAACGCCGGATCCCGTAACGGCGGTAGTAGGAATAGGGCAGTCCGTAAATATAGGCGCGCGGCGGCATCGACTGGTGGAACGCCGTATCGAACACTGCCACCTGCGGCACCTGGGGCATCACTTTGCGCGCCACGTGATAGCCGCGCAGGTTATGGGGGTTGTGCAGCGGGGCTAGTTCCACGCAATGCTGGATTTCCTTTTCCACCTCCTCGTCGATGATCATCGAGGTGGCGAAGCGCTCGCCGCCGTGCACCATGCGATGCCCCACCGCCTGAATCTGTGAAATGTCCGCGACGGCGTGCTGCTCCTTCAGCGATGCAATCACCCGCGCCAGCGCCGTCTGGTGGTCGAGAATCTCTTCGGTCGTAGACTTGGTGGGGTTGGGTGGAACTGCTACGCGTAAGGTCGCCTCATCTGTCCCGATTCGTTCCACATTTCCCTTGGCAATACAGCGATCCGTGTTGGACTCAATCAGCTCGCTGTCGGTTTCAATCAATTGGAACTTGATCGAAGAGCTGCCACAATTCAAAACCAGAATCTTCATCGCGCACCCCGGAACGGTTCACTTGTTGGAAAAGGCTCGCAGGGACAATTCATCAACGTCCCCCGGTCTAAATAGCGCACCCATCGTTATAGCGCAATATAACACTCTCGCCCACTCTGAACAAATCAGGGGCCAAACTCCCCGGCGAATTGTCCGTCCCAACCCTCATGCCGATTGCCTGGGGTATGCTTGTCCGATATCATAACCATCTTCATGCCGAACGAGAACAATTCCGCGCTTGTGCACGTCGAAGACTTGCACAAGCGGTATGGGAATCTCGAGGCCCTGCGGGGAATTACTTTCGAAATCAAGCCCGGCGAGGTCTTTGGCCTGCTCGGGCCTAACGGCGCCGGGAAAACCACGACTATCGAGATCTTGGAAGGCCTGCGCCAGCCCGACAGCGGCACGGTGACCGTGTGCGGGATGGACCCCGCGCGGGAGAAAGCCGCGCTCAAGGAGCGTATTGGCGCGCAGCTCCAGGCCACGGTTCTACCCGACAAGATTCGAGTGGAAGAGGCCCTGGAATTGTTCGCCGGCTTCTATCGTCAGTCCGCCTCGATCGAAATGCTGCTGGAACGCTTCGGCCTGGCTGAGAAGCGCCGGGCGTTCTTCGAAAAACTCTCCGGCGGGCAGAGGCAGCGCCTGGCGCTGGCGCTGGCCTTGGTCAACAACCCGGAGCTGGTGCTGCTCGACGAACCCACCGTGGGTCTCGACGCCCAACTGCGCCGCGACATCTACGCGCTCATCGAGCAGTTTCACACCGAGGGCCGCACCACCCTGCTGACCACTCACTACATTGAGGAAGCCGAGCGCCTCTGTGACCGCGTCGCCATCCTCGACCACGGCTTGGTGATCGCGATGGGCACACCGCGCGAACTCGTGCAAAGCTCCGGAAAAGGGACGCGCCTCGAAGTGCGCCTCGCCCAGCCCGTCCTACCCGACCGCCTGAAGCAGCTCGACGCCGTGGTCGATTGCCGCGAGGCCGAGGGCACGTATTTTCTCCACGCGCAGCCGCCCGCGCGGGCGGTGGCGGCGCTCATCCGCTTCCTCGAAGCCGAGGGCAATGCTTTGCTTGACCTCCACATCACGCCGCCCACCCTGGAGGATGTGTTCGTGGAGATGACCGGGCGGCGATTGGAAGAATGACTCCGGACTGAAAGACTCATAAAATGCCCGCCTCTATTCGAATTGCTTTGATGACGATCCGGTTGGTGATGCGCACCAAGGTCGCGCTTTTCTTCACCTTTCTCTTCCCCATCATCTTCCTCTTCGTTTACTCGGGCCTCTTCGCCCACGGCAACACCGCGGCGGTGATTTACTTCTTTGGCCCGGTGGTCACGCTCAACATCATGGGGAGCGGCTTTTGGGGTCTGGGAATGCAATCCGTGATGCAGCGCGAGCGCGGCAGCCTGCGCCGCTATCGCCTGGCGCCCATCGGTTCAGGCACCATGGTGCTCAGCAGTTTGCTGGCGAACTACCTGCTGGGACTCCCGACCATCGGGTTGTTGGTTCTCAGCGCGATGGCTTTCTTCCGCATGCCGCTCCGAATGACCTTGCTGACGCTGCTCGTGCTGGTCACAGTGGGCACCTTCGCCTTCGCGGGATTCGGCCTGACGATCGCCAGCATTGCCAACACCATGCAGGAAGCGCAGGTCTATAACAACGTCATCTGGTTCGCCCTGCTCTTTCTCTCCGGCGTGACGGTGCCCCTGCCGATGCTCCCCCATTGGATCCAGCGCTTTGCAGCCTTCCTGCCCGCTACCTATCTGGTCACCTCGTTTCAAGCCATCATGGTCCGCGGTGAATCGCTCTTCGCCCACGGAGCGGAGATGCTGGTCCTCCTCGTCTCCGGAACTTCCGGCCTGCTCTTTGCCTGGAAACTCTTCCGCTGGGAAAAAGAGGAGAAAATCTCTCGCCGCGCCAAATTGCTCTCGCTCAGCTTCGTCATCCCTTTTCTCGTGATGGGCGTTTGGATGAATGCCCGGGGGAATCTCACCGCCGCCTGGGCGGACACCTTCTCGCTGATGAGTCGCGCATCCTCGGCCCAGGAGGAAGACACCACCCGGGCGGACGGCAACCTGCTCGAGGATTTCGAGAGTCCCCAGGAACCCGAAATCCTGCTGAAGCGCTGGCAGATTTCCACCGACGGAGGCGCCACCGCTCATTCGCTCGGGGAACTCGATGTGGTCTCTCCCGGCGCCGCTGGCACCACACATGCGCTGCGCTTCAAAGGCCGCGTCGAACCTGCCCCCGGCCCCGACCACGGATATGTCGCAGTGCGATACACGTTTTCACTGACGCCGCGCGACGGAGGCCCACGCGGAATTCAGTTTGAGGTGCGCGGCGACAGCCGGCTTTTCCAGGTCAAGATCGAACCTCCCACCTCGGCACCCGCCGTGCCTACCCTCAGCTTTGTCCCCGACTCCGACTGGCAAACCGTCCGCCTGCCCGCCGCTTGGCTCGCTAAGCCCGACGGTTCCTCGTCCACGGGCACAACCTGGGTATTGGAGATCCTGGCCGATGGCCCGCCCGGCGACTTCAAGTTGGACCTCGACGAACTCCGCCTGTACTAATACGGGCGTGAAGAGTAATGTGACGTCTCCCAAGTCGAAAAGTGGACATGGTCCCACGCACCGACGGCTTTACTCCTTGGGAGAGAGGGTGTGCCGGATTGTCGGGACAGGTAGGGGGTTTCGACATTGCCCCAACGATGTCGCTTTCCTTCCTGTATTTGTGTTAGTACGATGCTGGAAGACCACGCAGGTGGTGGGCTCTCTTTACGACGGGCTTGGGCCCGGCACAACCGCATCAATCGGTTGTCCATCTGACGACAGCCGCTGCGACGAGCCCCGAATGGTTTCTCCGCAACCTGCGAGGTTCGGGATTCCAAAGAAGAGTTCAACATTCGAAAGGACTGTCCCATGACGATGAAACGAACCCGCCTGATCTTTTTACTTCTTTTCTTCGTGGCGATTGTCTCCGGCTGGGCGCAGAGGCCTGAACCGCCCCAGCCTCTTCCGACACTTCAATCACCGGAGGTGAACCCTGACAATCGCGTCACGTTCCGGTTTCGTTCTCCGAACGCCAAAGAGGTACTGTTCGCCCGCGAGGGTGAAAAGCCGGTGCCCATGCAGAAGGACGACCAGGGTGTCTGGAGCGTCACCACGGGTCCGCTGGAACCCGATTTCTACGGCTACTCGTTCGAGGCCGACGGTGTGAGCCTGATCGACCCGTCCAACCCCCTGATGAAGCCGAACCTGCTTCACACGCAGAGCATGGTGCAGGTGCCCGGACCCGCATCGCTCCCCTGGGAGGTCAATGACGTTCCGCATGGCACGATCCACCACCACTTCTACAGGTCGGGTGTGGTGGGCGACAACCGTGATTTCTACGTTTACACTCCACCTGGCTATGATCCCCGAGCGAAGCAGCTTTACCCCGTCCTCTGCCTTTTGCACGGATTCAGTGACGACGCGAGAGCCTGGACGGTGGTCGGCCGCGCGAACGTGATTCTCGATAACTTGATTGCTCAGGGCAGGGCCAAGCCCATGGTAGTGGTGATGCCGCTCGGCTACGGCGCGCCGGAAATGCTGTCCCGGGGTTTCCAGGCCTTTCACGACGATGCTCTTCGCCAGCGGAATTTCGACAAGTTTCGTGAAGCCTTACTCAAGGAGGTCATTCCCCAGGTCGAAAAGGACTATGCGGTTTCGCGGGACCGCGATTCCTGGGCCATCGCGGGCCTTTCGATGGGCGGGGCCGAATCTCTTTTGGCCGGGCTGAATGCTCTCGACCACTTTGCCTGGATCGGCGCATTCAGCTCCGGTGGATTAACCGAGGAATTCGATGCGGAGTTCCCGGGGATCGACTCAAAAGCCAACGCCCAAATGCGCCTGCTCTGGATCGCTTGCGGGACAGAGGATCACCTCATCGACATCAACCACAAGTTGCGTGAATGGCTCAAGTCCAAGGGAGTCGAGCACACCGACGTCGAGACGCCGGGGGCGCACACCTGGATGGTCTGGCGGCGGAACCTGGCGACTTTCCTCCCGCTCTTATTCCAGAGCAGCGCGCACTGAGGGGGGGCAGACTTGTGCGCGATACCGCATTACTCTGCGGCCCTGGGTTGGGGGGTGTCGCCACCGCAGGGCCTCAAGCCCCGTTCAACCGATCATATTTCACAAATGCGAAACAGCCTTAAACACAAGAGCCGCAGAGTTCCTGGGAGGCGAAACTCTGCGCTACCCTGCTCCTGCCTACTTTTTCATTTCAGGGGGATCAGGAATCATCGTGTCGACCACAATCTTCCAGCCCCCGTCCGCCTGCTTCTTCCACACGCTGACGTATTTGAAGGTGGTTTCGGCAACCTTGCCTTTCTTGTCTTTGACACTCATTTTTCCGGTGCCCCAGGTATAGGCGAGATCACCGGACCGGGCAACCTCGGCCTTCGCCGTGTTAACCGAGAATTCCGGTTTCTCTTTCATCCACGTTTCAAAGTACTTCTGCATGTTCTCCTTGCCTTGGACCACGGGAGCATCCACGGCCATGCCGACGATGTCGTCGGTGTAGAAACTCGCCGCCTTCGCCGGGTCCAAGGCCGCCACGGCCTTTGCCATTTCGGCCTCAGCGGCCCGTATGGCAGTCTCATCTGCCGCTCTTGTGTCCGGCGCTTGAGGTGCTGGCTGCTGGCACCCGGTCAGCGCGAGAATCAGTGCGACAACTGGGGTCAAGAGCAGTAGATACTTTACCCTCTGGTAGTTTGGCGTGAACACCGCAATGCCTCCTTTGGACCAGAATTTCCATTTTGGCTTCCTGGCCGCGGATAGTATACGCCCGAGCGCCTCCGTTGCGACCACTTCTTTCGTCTGGCAGGGTGTCCGTACGCCATGAGAGAGCATGGCGTGCCTCTTCCGAGTAAGCGAAAACCGGGAACTGCCTCACTTTCAACCGATTTCTCAGACACCCTTCCGTCCCTGCCTCCTTTCTTCGCAGATTTTCGTCTGCCAGCGGCCAGGCTCTACCCCGTCGGCACCGCCAGCGCAGCGATGCGTCGCACCAAATTGGCATCATGGGCTTCTCGGCAGGCGGGGCGGTCACAGCCGCGGTCGCCTTGCAGCACGACTCGGCGAGCCGTCCGGATTTTGCCGCGCCCATCTATGCACCGGCTCCTGAACAGCTGGCCGTGCCGGCGGATGCCGCCCCTCTGTTTATCGTTTGCGCCGCCGACGATCCCCTGGTTCCTCCCAACCATAGCGTCCGCCTGTATTCGGCCTAGCATGCTGCGGGTCATCCCGTCGAACTGCACGTCTATGCGAAAGGTGTCCATGGCTTTGGGATGAAGAAACAGGGTTTGCCCGTGGACCAATGGACAGACCGTTTCTCCGACTGGATGAAAGCGCAGGGATTCATCAAGTTGGCGCACTGACTGCGCTCCGGCAGCGAAACCCGCGAGAGAATGTTCGTTTCGGGAGTTGGAACTGCTGCCGCAGGATGTGGGAGTGGTTGCCGCCGTGCCAGGGACGTGAATTCAGCAGAAGAGGTACTTCCGCCAGCGCTCATCCGAGCGCCCCAGCATGCGCATGATTTGCCGGCTGGTGTGGAGTGTGAGGGGACGCGGCGGCCGCGTGAGTCGCAGCCCAGCCTCTTCGGGCAGCCGATCCCCTTTCAGGTTGTTGCAGCGATGGCAGCACGCGACCAGGTTATCCCAATCGGTGTGGCCTCCGCGGGAGCGCGGAATAACGTGATCCAGCGTGAGCTCTTGCGCGGGCATCACGTGCCCACAGAACTGGCACGTATAGCGGTCACGCAGCAGGACGTTCTTCCGCGAGAGCGCTCGCGTCTGGTAGGGGATGCGGCGAAATTCCATCAGGCGAATCACCGAGGGCACGCGGATGGCAAATTGTGAAGAGTGAATAAACTGGCCGTCTTCTTCTTCCGTGGTCGCCACACCTTTCAGAACCAGCACGATGGCGCGTCGCACGGCAGTGACGTTGATGGGCTCGTACGTGGCGTTCAGCACCAGTACGGGTTCTTGCAGGACTCGTTGGTGGCCATCCTCCGACATAACGCTTCACCCGAGGGAGCAGTCGACGTCCGCTCCTCACCTCATTATGTCCAGTCCCGGTCAAGTCCGTCAACAGGGATGTCACCCTCCGCAGACGCGAAGTCGGGAAATTGTGGTGTGGCCCGCGCCAGCGTCAGCCCGATTACGCGCGCTGCACCCGCGCGTTTCAAGGCCCGCGCGCAGGCGGAAAGCGTTGCGCCCGTCGTCATCACGTCGTCGATGACCACTACCGTGCGCTCGCGAACTCTCTCGGGTTCGACCGCCTCAAACGCCCCACGCGGGTTCTCGCGCCGAGCGGCCAAGCTTAATCCGGTCTGCGGCGGAGTGGCGCGCCGCCGACGCAAACAGCCTTTCACCACCCGCAGTTCCGATCTGCCCGTTCCCTTTCTGAGCGCGTTCACCATGCCCGCCACCAGCAGTTCCGCCTGATTAAAACCGCGCTCGCGCTGGCGGGAAGGGTGCAAGGGCACAGGTACAAGCACGGGCAAGGCGAGTCCACGCAACTCTTCGTCGGAATCCCAAGTGATCGCCAGCAGTTCACCCAAGCGTTTGCCCAGGCGTTCTCGGCGGCCAAATTTCAAATGCAGGATGATGCGGCGGAGCCTGCCGGTGTAAAGACCGAAGCTGCGCGCCTTGTCGAACCCGGGCTCATTTTCCCGGCACGGCCCGCAGAGTGGCGTGGCGGAATCGAGCGCCTGTGCCGACGCAAACGGAAGACCACAGCGTGTGCAGAGAGGCCCGGTCCAGGGCTGCAGGCTTGCCCAGCAGGCCCGGCAAATGCGCAACGTTCCCTCACTCGAGAGTTCCTGCCCGCAGAGCGAGCAGTTGGTCGGGAAGGCAACGGCGAGGACACCATCCAGGAACTCCCGAAGGAGTGATGTCCGGCGAGAGTGGGGCTCACTAGCCAGGGAGAAGACGGACCTCGCAGGGGGAAATTCCGGGGGCAACTAAAGCAGGCCTTGATCTTGCTTGTCCTGGCACTCGATGCAATGGCGGGCCCAAGGCACTGCCTCCAGGCGTTTTTGCTGGACTTCTTCCTGGCACGCCACGCACTGTCCGTAGGAACCGTTTTTCATGCGCTCGATCGCCTCGTTCACGAGTTGCAGCAAACGGCGATTCTCGTCGCTCTGGTGAAACAGGAACTCCTTGGTGTAGGAGTTCGCTGCCTTGTCCGCGATGTCCTGCGTGGCCTCTTCATCGGCCTCACGCCCATCTTGTTCAGACTTGGTCACCAGGCGCAGCAGTTCCTCCTGTTTGGTCAGGAGGCGTTTCTTGTAGTAGTCGACTTTCTTCTTTTCCATGCGCAACCTGATTTCGACCCTGAGCAGGTCACAGACTAAAAATTCTACGAGCGGGGAGTCAAAACTGTCAAGCACTACGCGACAGCTCGCCCAGGGGATTGACCTCCCGCAGCTTTACAGAGCGTCACGGTTAACCTGTCTACCAACAGTTCCAGCATCCATCTCCTTTCACCCGGGGCTGGAGCCGAGCCCACACATTCTCCGCTCAACCGGAGGGCGCGAGCGCCGGGGACGACCCCATCGTTCGCGCTTTCGGGCAACCCGGACCGAGTTACAGCCGTCGGTTCCAGCCCTTTCTGTCGACCGGGCGTCGCGCCCAAGCACAGCCTTAGCGCAACACCTTCGAACACCGGGCCGTAATCGTTTTCAGCCCGACAGAAGCCAGGCTTCTCCTCAGCCCTCCCCCGGCCGAGTCCGGCGCGCGTGCAGGCCACACCCGGCCCTTGTTTTGTATCGGGAAATAACCGACTTTCTTGAGGGAATTCACGAGCGCTCCTGCAGCTTGCGTTTTAGGGCCTCGTGCAGACGGCTGTGAACTTCCTCGGGAAGGGAAAAGAGTTTCCCGTCACAGTACAGCTCGATAGTTTTCTTCGTGGTGTCAAACACCGCATGACAATGATGGCACTTGGTCAAGTGGGTTTCGAGGGTATGCTTCAATTCCTCGTCCAACTCGCCGTCCAAGTAGTTGGAGATCTCGTTGATAGCCTTCTTGCAGGTTAGCACGTTCACCCTCGCTTGAAGATCTTGCTCAATTCTTCGCGCAGCCGGAGGCGGGCCCGAAAGAGGCGGGCCTTCACGGCGCCCCCACTCAAGTTCAGCAGCTCCGCTGTTTCTTCCGTCGACAGGCCTTCCACGTCTCGCAAATAAAAAACCGTGCGAAAACCCGGCGGCAGCGCCCTCACCGCACCCTGCAAGATTCGTTCCAGCTCCGCCCGCGCATACTCCTGCTCCGGGTTGGGTTTCCAATCGGCGAACTCGCGCACCAGCACTTCCCCGTCCTCATCTTCGGAGTCCTCGATCGCCACTTCCCGCCTTGTCCGCCGCTTGCGCAATTTCATCAACGCTTCGTTCACGGCGATGCGCACAATCCAAGTGTAGAAGCGTGAGTCTTCGCGGAACTCGAGCAGGTGCTCGAACGCCTTCAGGAAGGCCTCCTGGAGCACGTCCTCGGCGTCCTCGGCATTTCCCGTGATGTTCATTCCCAGCCGGTAAATCTTTTTCTCGTAGCGGTTCACCAGCTCTTCAAAAGCGGCGTAGTTCCCCGCCTTTGCTTCGCTTACCAGCAGAGACTCATCGCCTGCGAGCGTGGCTTGAGGTGAATCGGTCATCGCAGTCAACAGCCCAACTCGGTCCACACCCAATCACCAGCCCCAGCCGGACCCCGTCGCTCCACCAGCGGCCTACGTCTCCCTGCCGCGCGGCAATACCCGGCCGGCCCAGCATTTGGCAACGAGAAATTGGATGCACCACCTCTTTCCAAGATACAACCTCTTTTCCAAATCTTCAACCCGCCCGCACCTCGCGAAACGGAGCGGCGGTGGAAGCGCCACGAGGCTACGGGTCGCAGATAAATAGACTACTTCCCTGGCACCGCCCGGCAGAGGCGAAAACGATCTGAACGGACGAATACACCCGCCACCCGGGCGGCTATAGTATCTATGGATGGTTCTTCCCTCTCGCGCTGGCCAGCAGCCGCGCGATGGCCGCCCCCACGCCCTCCGGCGCATCGTAAACAGAGGAGCCCGCCACCAGCACGTCAGCGCCCGCGTCAGCCACCCAGCGCGCGGTCTGCTCGTTGATGCCGCCGTCCACTTCCACTTCACAGGCGAGCCCCCGCTCCGTGAGTGCGTCCCGCACCTGCCGAATCTTGGGCAAGGTCTCGAGGACGAATTCCTGCCCACCAAAGCCGGGGTTCACAGTCATCACCAGGACGAGCTGCACCAGGTCGAGCACTTCCGAAAGCGTGCCGGCCGATGTGGCAGGATTCAGGGCCACGCCCGCCTTCTTCCCCAGGCTCCGAATCTGCTCGATGGCACGATGCAGGTGCGGCGTGGCTTCCTGGTGCACGATAATGGTGTCCGCGCCCGCTGCCGCAAACGCCCCGATGAAATCCTCCGGCGGCGAGACCATTAGGTGGGCTTCCAGCGTCAGGCGCGTCAGCGGCCGCAAGCTTCGCACGGCGATGGTCCCAAAGGTGATGTTGGGCACAAAGCGGCCATCCATCACATCGATCTGGATGCGATCCACACCCGCCGCCTCCACGGCCTGCACCTGCTCGCCCAGCCGCATGAAATCCGCGGAGAGAATGGAAGGAGCAATTTTGATCTGCAGGCGTCACCCCTTGGCGGCCGGGCTCAACAACTGTGCCGCGCCCTTATCCACGAACCAGCTCACGCTGCCGCGCGCGGGCTGAATGCGCTGCGCCGGGAAACGCTCCGGGGGGCCTTCCAGCACCTCGCACAGCGTCACGGCCTTGTCCGCTCCCGTAACCATAAAGATAACAAAGGCGGCGGCGTTGAGAACCGGCAGAGTAAGCGTCAGGCGAAATGCCTTGAGCTTTTCGACGTAATTGGGCACGACCCACGCGGTCTGTTCGTCGAGAGCCGCACTACCCGGAAAAAGCGACGCCGTATGCCCGTCCGGCCCCATGCCGAGGAATACCAGCTCGAGGCGTGGGAATTCCCCCGGCGCGGGCTGCAAAACGCGCGCCAGGTCGTCCGCGTAGTCACGCGCCGCCCGCTCGTGGTCCGGGCGTTCCGCCGCCATGCGGTGGAAGTTCTCCTCCGGCAGCGGCGACGATTCTAACATCGCTTGATGGATCAGGCGGTAGTTGCTATCGGGATCATCCGGAAGCACACAGCGCTCGTCCACCTGGAACAAGTGCACGTTCGGCCAGCGCACGCGTCCGGTGAACGCCGGGCTGCCCAGGATTTCGTAAAGGAGCTTCGGCGTCGAGCCGCCTGAAAGCGCCGCGGTGAAGATCTTTTTCTCGATCGCCTTAATGCGCGCCAGCTCTGCAAATCGTGCGGCCGCCGCCCAGCTCAGATGTTCCAGATCGTCAAAGATGCGGAGATCGCGATTGACGATTGACGATTTTTGAGTGTCGATTGCGGGTTCTCGATTCTTCATTTCCGTCTCCGCCGGCAAGCTCGCAAGCGACGATCGTCAATCAACTATCGCCAGTTCATTCAAGGGCTGGTCATGCGCGCCACCAGCGCCAGCGCTGCTTCATAGACGCGGTCGCGGCCGCCGACTTTGAGTTCCTCGTTGAGAATCTCCACCTCATCCAGAACTTCAATGCGCACAATTCTGCCCGTGGGCGCGAGGCCCGGAACCTCCGCGAGCGTGTGCACCACCTTGCCGTCCAGCCCACGCGAGAAAGCGAATCGCGCGCCGTCGGCCTCGAGTTCGAGCGAAAAGCAAACGCCGCTTCCCCCGCCTTCCACTTTCCGCAGCACCCGCTCGACTTTAATCTCACGGCCGCCGGACTGAAAATAGTAAGTGCGTGGAACGTTCTCTCCGCTCGTCTCAGCGCGCCGAAATTCCCAGCCCAGCCGCGTGGCAAGCCACGCAGCCAGCAGCAGCCCCTGCGCGCGCTGCGTGGTGAGCCGCGCCGATTCCATTTCGTACTCGATGCGCACCGCGTGGATGCGATCGAGGTAAGGCCGACGGTCCGGGGAATCGAAGCACTGTGCCAACAGCTCCCGCCACGGTGTAGCGCGCGCCCAGTTCAAGTCGGAAAGGCGGATCCGCCCGGAACATTTCTCGAGCCATGCCGCCAGCTCGCGCAGGTCGCTCGCGGTGGCGGAAAACCGCGCCGAGTCCACGATGACGTGTTGCGTGACGCGCAGAATCTGGTCAAAGTACGCCGGGACAGCGAAACGCCGGGCCCGCCACCAGAGGTAAACCGGCAATCCCGAAACCGCCAGGGGAAGCACAACGCTGGCGAGCTCCGGACCCGTCTCGCCGCGCGCGTGCAGGGTGATCTGCTCGCTGCAAATCTGCTTCTCTCCGGCCACGGGTATGTGGCAGTGCGCGGAGACCGTGGCCGTCAATCCCGCGGGCGATGCCTGCGGCTCCATGAGCATGACGATGGCGCGGCACGGATTCTGCCGGGCCACGTCGGCGATCAGGTTGCTCACTTCGCGCGCCGCGTTCTCGTCATCCACGTAAACGAGCAGGGTGAGCGCCGTGGCCCGCGTCACCGCCGACTCCGGCGCCACTCCTTCCGCTGCGCTCCGCCACATGGCTGAAAGCCCAGCTTCAATCTCCGCCACGTTTGCCGGCTGCGGTTCGCCCGACGCGATTTCCTGCAGAGTGTCCTTCAAGCGTGCGTTCCTCCCTTGCCCCGCGGTTCTACGTCCTGCTTTCTGCTTTCAGCCTTCTGCCCACACAACGAAGACCCACACGCCAAAAGCCGGGCCTGCGCTACCGCGCTGCCTTCATCCCGCTGCCTGCTGGTTACTGCCTTCTGCCTGCTGTTCTTCTACAGCCTCTGCCACTCGCGGCGGTCGCGTTCAATAAACGCGTCAGCCTCGGCCGGTCCCCAACTGCCAGCCGCGTAGAAGGCCAGCCCTTTTGCGCCGTCTTGCTTCCAGCGATCGAGGATCGGGTCAACGAGTTCCCAGGAAAGCTCCACGGCATCGTCGCGATTGAAGAGTGTGGCATCGCCCAGCATGCAATCGAGTAGGAGCGTCTCATAGGCAGTGGGCGGCACCGCACCGAACGACTCTCCGTAACGGAACTCCATCTCCACCGGGCGAATCTGCATCGTTGTGCCCGGAAGCTTGGCGCAAAACTTGAGCGAAATTCCTTCGTTGGGCTGGATGCGGATCGAAAGGATGTTGGGTTCAATGCCGTCCGCGCCCGCGCCCCGGAACAGCAAGTGGGGCACGCGCCGGAACTGGATGGAAATCTCCGACACGCGTCTGGGCAAGCGCTTGCCGGAGCGCAGGTAGAACGGCACGTCCGCCCAGCGCCAGTTGTCGATAAAGAATTTGAATGCTGCGTAGGTTTCCGTGTTCGACGCCGGCGAAACCTTCGGCTCCGTCCGGTAAGCGGGAACCTTCCCGCCGCCTACGTAGCCTTCCGCGTATTGGCCGCGCACGGTAAAATCTTGCACCTGCCCAGTGGGGATAGGCCGCAACGCGCGTAGCACCTTGGCTTTCTCATCGCGCACGGCGGTACCTTCAAAGGTTGCGGGGGGCTCCATCGCCACCAGGCTCAGCAATTGCAGCACGTGATTCTGGATCATGTCGCGCAACAGCCCGGCTTCCTCGTAATACGCGCCGCGGTTCTCCACGCCCAGCTCCTCGGCCACGGCAATCTGCACGTGATCGATATAGCGACGATTCCAGAACGGCTCGAAAATTCCGTTCGCGAACCGGAACACCAAAAGGTTCTGGACTGTCTCCTTCCCCAGGTAGTGATCGATGCGATAAATCTGATTCTCGTCGAATACGCTGGTGATGGCGCGGTTCAACTCCCCCGCGCTTTTCAGGCTTCGCCCGAAAGGCTTTTCGATGATGATGCGGGTCCAAGTTTTCCCCGGAACCTTGGGCTTGGCCAGCCCCATTGCGCCCAGGTGCTTCACGATGACCGGAAAGAAACTCGGTGGCGTGGCAAGATAGAAAAGCCGATTTCCCGCAGTTCCCCGCTCCTGGTCCAGACGCTCCAAAATGGCCCTAACTTGCTCGTAGGCCTTCGGGTCGCTGAAGTCGTCGGCGATGTAGTGCAGCCCCTTCCCGAAGCCATCCACGAAGGCATCGCTCTCTGTCGTCAGGTGCAGAAACTTCTTCACTGCGTCCGTCATCTCCCGGCGGAATTCCTCGTGCGTACTGGGCGTGCGCGCACAGCCCACCACCGAGAAACCCGCCGGCAGCATGCGCTCGCGCGAAAGATAGAAGAGCGCAGGAATCAGCTTCCGTTCCGTCAGATCGCCGGAGGCTCCGAAAATCACCATGGCGCAGGGGTCCGGCGTCCGACGCAGGCGAATCCCTTCGCGCAAGGGATTGCTCAGCTCGACTGTTTCCGGCATGGAACCTCTCTTCGTTCAGGCGTCGTCTGTTTCGTTTATAAACGGCCGTGAATTCCTTGCTAACTCGCCTTCGACTGCGTCGAAGGCATCACGGCGTTCTGGACCAGCTTCTCGACCCGCGCCAGTTGCGCGCGAGTGTCCTTGCCCAGGTGCAGCCTGAGGACGCGCCGCTGCTTGCTCATCAACGATCGCAAATCCCCCAGCGCCTGCGCGTGCTTCAACACCGAGAACGTGTAAGGCTCGCCGGGTACCGGCAAATCCGCGGCGTCGTCCGCGGTGAACTGGATGAAAAGCCCGTTGTTCGCTCCCCCCTTGTGGAGCTGGCCCGTGGAGTGCAGAAAGCGCGGGCCGTAACCGAGCGTCGTCGCCAGGCACGAGGAGTCGCGCAGCCGCACGCGCACCGACTGCAGCGCCGCCGTGTGTTCACTGGTGGGCTGGAGATACGCCATCAGCGCCAGGTAATCGCCCGGCTGCGCCTGGTTCAGGAACGCCGCCAGCACCCCCTCCGGCGATTTCCCGTCCGCACCCAGTTTTGCCAGGCTCGCGCGCATCGCCGGGTCGCCGTAGAACTTCAGGCCGTCAGATTCCAAAAGCGCTTCTTCCTCCGGGAATCTTCCCTGTGCGCGAAATTCTGCGAGCAAGCTTTTGGTGTGGTCCTTGCTCTCCTGAACGTTGGGCTGATCGAACGGATCGATCCCCAGTAGCGCGCCTGCCGCGGCTGTCGCCACTTCCCAGCGGAAGAACTCCGCACCCAGATCGAGAATATCTCGCAACGTGATGCGAATCACCGGATGCCCGGCGGACTCGAGCGTCTTGAGCGCCTGCTCCCTCCCCTCGTCCGCGTCCGCAGCCAGCTTGATCTCGACGAAGAGCCGGTCTTGGCCGTAGAGCGCCGGATCGCCCAAGGGCTCCCCCGCCACCGGAATCAATCCCTTCCCTTCCTTTCCGGTGCTCTCGGCGATGAGTTGCTCGACCCAGTCGGCGAACGTGGCGATGGCGGGAGAAATCACGAAAGTGATCTTGTCGCGACCCATGCGTCCGGCTTCGCCTAGCGCCGCGCCCAGCACGAGGCCGGGATTCTCTTCCACAGCCACCGAGGCTCCGCACGCCTGAGCCATCCGTGCCGCGTGCCCCAGCATCGCGCGGACGTCCACGCCCGCCAACGCCGCGGGCACCATGCCGAAATTCGAGAGCGCCGAATACCGGCCGCCAATATCTGGCTGTCCAGGGAAAACCCGCCGGAAGTTTTTCTCCTTTGCCAGCTTTTCGAGGGACGTCCCGGAATCGGTGATGGCAAGAAAATTCTCGCCCGCCCGGTCGCTCTTGGTGGCACGCAGGCGGTCGTAGAAATACTGGAAGAAGCTCATCGTCTCGGTTGTGCCACCAGACTTGCTCGAAACCAGGAAGAGCGTGTGCGCGAGGTCGATGGATGTCTCCACCGCCGCGACACTCGCCGGAACGGTCGAATCCAGTACGTGCAGTTGCAGAAATCCCGGCGCCGTTCCGTACGTGGCCCGGCAGACGTCCGGGCAAAGGCTGCTGCCGCCCATGCCCAGCAAGACCTGATGTGTGAAGCCCGCGCGCTTCGCTTCCTGCACAAAGCTCGCGAGCGCGTCCACCTGCCCGAGCATCGTATGCGGCGCCGTCAGCCATCCGAGCGCATTACGAATCACTTTTTGATGCGCCGGTTCCTGCTTCCACAGGGTTGGGTCACGGTCCCACAGGCGGCGCGGAAAATTCTGCGCGGCCAGCCGCTCCACTGCCGCGTGCGTGGCCAGGTGCAGGCCGCCGCTGCTGATCGTCGCAGGCTGCACGGGCGCCGCGGCAACAAACTGCCGGCGCTTTTCAGCGATCGAGGCGAGGAGCTTTTCGTAATCCTTCGCGAACGCCTCCACGCCCTGGTCTTCCAGCTTCCGGGTGATCGCGGCGAGATCGATTCCTGCCTCCGCCAGTTGCTTCATCACGCTGCTCGCCTCGTCCAAACCCTCTTCAATCGTAGTACGCGGCTTGCCGTGATCGCGGTACGCCGCGAGTGTGGCAGCCGGCATGGTGTTGATCGTGTCCGGGCCAATCAGGTGGTCCACGTAGAGCGTGTCGTTGTACTTGGGATTCTTCGTGCTCGTCGAGGCCCACAGCATCCGCTGCACACGCGCACCCTTCTGCGCCAGCGCCTGGAATCGGGGCCTTGAAAAAATCTCTTTGAACTTCACGTACGCCAGCTTGGCGTTCGCATTCGCCGTCTTGCCCAGCAGGTCCGCGAGCCTCTTTTTCTCCTTGGTGCTTTTCGCCTCGCTCATCCTGGCCTCGAGTTGCTGGTCGGCGAGCGTATCAATACGGCTCACAAAAAAGCTCGCCACCGAGGCAATGCGATCGAGCGGCTTGCCCTCGCGTGCCAGCTTTTCGAGCGCCGCAACATAAGCACTCACCACCTGCTCGTAACGCTCGATCGCGAACAGCAGCGTGATATTGATGTTGATACCTTCGCCCAGCAGTTGCTCGATCGCCGGTAGGCCTTCCGCTGTCCCCGGAACTTTCACCAGCACGTTGGGGCGATTCACGGCATGGTACAGGCGGCGCGCTTCAGCGATTGTTCCCTGCGTGTCGCGCGCCAGCGTCGGTGAGACTTCGATGCTCACAAATCCATCGCGGCCTTCGGTGGCCTGATAAGTCGTCCGGAAAAGGTCGGCGGCCGCGCGGATATCCTCGACCGCCAAGCTCTCGAAAATGGCCGCGGACTCTTTGCCTTCCTCGACCAGCTCCCGAATCGCCTCGTCATAGTCGTTGCTGCCGGCTATGGCTTTCTCAAAAATGCTGGGATTCGAGGTGACTCCCGAAACGCCGTCTTCATCGATCAATTGTTGCAGGTGCCCGGAAGTCAGCTCCCAGCGGCGGATGTAGTCGAACCAAACGCTCTGCCCCAAACTGTTGAGTTCTCGAAGCGGATTAGTGCTCATGAAGAATCCTCCTCGCCACGCTTCTGCTGCCAGCCCCGCAGGGGCTGACGGCGAGTAGCAGCAGGTTTCAACCTGCGGGTCGCGGAGCCAGGTTAGATTTCCCAACCCCAACGGGGTTGACCCGTTTGTTGTCCGGCCCCGCCAGGGCCGGGAGACTCTCGTGCGCCTCGTTTCCGTGGGTTTCACCCACGGCTACTCACGGTGCTCCCCTTCTGGGAGCGGGGTACCCACGGTTAATTCGCCGCTCGAAGTAATCGTGTGTACGTAAACGAGAATAAGCCCATCCGCCCGCCATTAGAATCAACGGACCTTCGGCCGCGGCGGAGAAAAGCGCCACCTGTGGCTACCGCTCTTCACGTCGCACTGGTCGAACCAGTAGCCTACCTCAATGACAGCTACCTTGGGTCTTGCACCCTGAACTGATCAGCGGCCCAAAAGCTCGTGTGCGCGCTTCACGATGTTTGCGCCCGTGAAACCCCATTTCTCCGCGATCACCTTATACGGCGCAGAAGCGCCAAAACGATTGATCCCGTGCACGGCACCCTTGGGCCCCACGTAGCGCTCCCAGCCGAAAGGCACCGCGGCCTCGATGGCGAGGCGCGCGGCCACGCTCGGCGGCAGCACCTCGTCACGATAAGACTGCGCCTGCTTTTCGAAAAGGTCCCACGAGGGCATGCTCACCAGGCGCACGGCAATTCCTTCTGCACTCAGCTTCTCGTAAGCCTCGAGGGCGGGCGCCACCTCCGAGCCGGAGGCAATCAAGATGATCTCCGGCCTCCTGCCGTTCGCATCCGCCAGAACATAGGCGCCCTTTTCCAGTCCTTCCGCCGGACCATACTTGCTACGATCGATAATAGGCAACGCCTGGCGCGTTAATATCATGGCGACGGGTCTGCCCTTCTGTTCAATGGCCACGCGCCAGGCTACCGCCGTCTCGTTGGCATCCGCGGGGCGGACCACACTGAGGAAGGGAATCGCCCGGCAGGCCGCCAGATGTTCGATCGGCTCGTGAGTTGGGCCATCCTCTCCCAAGAAAACGCTGTCATGCGTAAAAACGAAAATGGCGTGAGATCCCATCAGCGCCGCCAGCCGCAGAGCGGGCCGGAGATAGTCGGAAAAGACAAAGAACGTGGCGCCGTAAGGAATCAATCCGCTCAGGGCCATGCCATTCAGGATCGAACCCATGCCGTGCTCACGTACGCCGAAGTGAAAGTTGCGCGAGCCGTAGTTCCCCGGGCCGAAGTCCTTTTCGCCTTTGATCAGCGTATTGGTGGAAGGCGCCAGGTCCGCAGAGCCGCCGAGCAACGTGGGAAGAACCGGCGAGAGGGCGTTCAAGACCTTTCCCGACGCCTGCCGGGTTGCCATCGGCTTCTCAGTATGGCTGAAGGTGGGAATCGTCGCTTGCCATCCTGGCAGCAACTCCCCCTTTGCGAAGCGATCCCACTCCGCCGCAAGTTCGGGAAAGGCCCGGCGATAGGCAGCTAGCCGGGCTTGCCATTCCGCTTCGGCTTTGCCCCCTTTTGTGAGGGTCAAGCGGAAGTGTGCGCGCGCCTCATCGGGAATCCGGAACGCCGGTTCCAGCGGCCAACCGAGATTCTGCTTGGTGAGTCTGACTTCCTCCTCACCGAGTGCCGAGCCGTGGGCTTCCGCGCTGTCCTGTTTGTTCGGGCTGCCGTAGCCGATGTGAGTGCGAATCATGATGATCGACGGACGTCCACGCTCGGCCTGCGCGGCGCGAATCGCCTGGTCGATCGCCTCGAGGTTGTTTCCGTCGTCGACCTTTTGGACAAACCACCCATATGCCTCGAAGCGCTTGGCGCGGTCTTCCGTAAACGCGAGATCTGTAGAACCTTCGATGGAAATATGGTTGTCGTCGTAAAGATAAATCAGGTTGTCGAGTCGCAGATGGCCTGCCAGCGAGGCGGCTTCCGACGCCACACCTTCCATCAAATCGCCGTCGCTCACCAGCGCGTAAATCCTGTAATCGACAAACTCGTGTCCCGGGCGATTGAAATGCGCGGCGAGGTACTTCTGAGCGATCGCCATACCCACTCCGTTGCCGAAACCCTGGCCCAGGGGCCCCGTGGTGGTCTCAATACCCGGAACAATCCAATACTCCGGATGCCCGGGCGTTTTGCTTTCCCATTGCCGGAACTGTTGGATTTCCGCGAGCGGCAGGTCGTAGCCCGTCAGGTTCAACAGGCTGTAAAGCAGCATAGAACCGTGCCCCGCGGAAAGCACAAAGCGGTCACGATTCGGCCAGGCAGGCTTGGCAGGATGGTGTTTCAAGTGCCGAGTCCAAAGCACGTATGCCATCGGCGCAGCCCCCATCGGCATCCCCGGATGGCCGGAGTTGGCCTTCTGGACAGCGTCAACGGAGAGAAAGCGGATGGTGTTGATGCAAAGCTGGTCGAGTTGCCCTGAACTCAAAGCGGACTTCGAGGTAGGTGTAGCGGTCTGACCGTCCAAGGGATTAGTCCTCCACGCGAATAAGATGATGTGTAATGCCCCAGCGGCCCCTCCATGACACCCGCCTACTCACCTTTTTGAAAGCCCTCGCATAGTTAGATGCCGGCGAGGCCAGAAGGGAGCGAACCAGAGCCTGCGATTATATAACGTTGCGATACGAGTTTGCAGGAAGTTGAAATTTAGGGGCGGGACTTCCCCGACCGCCGAGCGAGGTCTCCCTCTCCCGACTTTCCTTCCGCCGAAGGTTCCCGGTTCTGCTATTCTTATTCGGTATTATTCGCGCGATCTCTTCCAGAAACACAGTTCTTGATTCCACCGAGGGATTCCCGCCGGGTTGACGAGCATCATATGGAGTAGCCCTCACGGGAAACCGCACTATGAATCGCCGGCAAAGACTAATGATGTTGTTAACAGAATCTTCTGCGGGCCGAGATCGTCATATCGTATTGTGATCTATTGAGGAGAGTTGTATGGCCAAACAGCACCTCGGAATTGTCGGACTGGGCGTGATGGGGAAAAACCTGGCTTTGAATGCGGCGAGCAAAGGCTTCACGGTGGCGGGCTTTGACGCCAGCCCGGAAAAAGCGAAACAAGTCGCTGCCGAGACCGCGGGGAAACTTCTGGTGGCGAATTCGCTTGCGGCATTCGTGGATTCCCTGGAGCGGCCGCGCCGCATCTGGGTGATGGTCCCGGCGGGTAAGGCCGTGGACGCTGTGATCGCAGACCTGAAACTGCACCTGGCGCAGGACGACATCATGCTCGACGGTGGTAATTCCTATTACAGGGACACCGAACGCCGCGCGCGCGAGTTGGCTGCCGCTGGGTTGCACTTCTTTGGCATGGGCGTAAGCGGCGGCGAGGAAGGCGCACTGCACGGACCTTCGCTGATGCCGGGCGGGCACGAGGAGTCCTATCGCCACCTCGAGTCGGTGCTCACCAAGATGGCAGCGCAGACTGCCGACGGCGCGTGCTGCACTTATCTCGGCCCGGGTGGCGCCGGCCACTACGTGAAGATGGTCCACAACGGAATCGAGTACGGCATCATGCAGACCATCTGCGAAGCCTACGATATCTTCCGCAATGTGGTCGGACTATCGGGGCCGGAGATTCGCGACGTCTTCGCAGAGTGGAACAGCGGCGGCCTCAACTCCTTCCTGCTGGAAATCAGCATCGTGGTGCTGGGCAAGGTAGATCCGGAGACGAGGAAACCGCTGGTGGATTTGGTGCTCGACACGGCGGAGCAGAAAGGCACTGGCAAGTGGACCGCCCAGGACGCCATGGACCTGGGCGTGCCCGTCCCTACGCTGACCGCCGCCGTGATCGCACGCATACTTTCGGGCGCGAAGCAGGAACGCGTGGTAGCGTCGGAGATTCTGCACGGCCCCTCGCGAAGATTCACGGGCGACCGCAAGCAGTTTCTCGTCAAAGTGCGCGAGGCTTTCACCATCACCGTGATCGCCTGCTACGCGCAAGGGTTCGATCAGTTGCGCGTTGCGTCGCAAGAATACAAATACAATGTGAGGTTAGATGAAGTGGCGCGCATCTGGAAGGGCGGCTGCATCATCCGCGCCCGGCTGCTCGATCCCATCCGCGGGGCGTTCAAGACGAAGCCCGACCTGAAGAATCTGATGATCGATCCGCACTTCAGCCAGCTTCTGAATCATACCGGCGACAGCCTGCGCGAGGTGGTGCAAGTGGCAAACGACGTGGGCACTCCCTGCCCGGCCTTTAGCAATACGCTGGCGTATATCGATAGCTACCGCCAGAAGCGCCTGCCCGCGAATCTGTTGCAGGCGCAGCGCGACTACTTCGGCGCGCACACTTACCGCCGCATCGACAAGGAAGGAACTTTCCACACCAAGTGGGACAAATAGAGGTTTGGGGGAACGCAAGCGCAGACCCCACCTGGACAGAACTATCCCGCCCGCTTCCGCCGCGCCCATCGTGGCGCGCGTCTACAATCAATATTGCGGTGCTCTAATCTTCGACATAGAATGCGGGCCGCCTGAGTTTCGCCCATCCTCGGTCGCGGGAGGCTCCCCATGCCCAGCCCTCAGATTCCTGTTCATGCCGATCAGTCTGTACGGCTTTCATCACACTATGGAATCCTCCTGCGCGAGGACATTGCCTTCACGAACCGCCAGGGCGTCGAAAAGCGCGGCATCCGCAAGCGCGCCGAGCAGGCTCTGGAAAAGCTGCAGGAGCCCCTGCGGAAAATCCTGGAGCCCGGCGAGGCAGTCCTCTATATCGCTCGGGGACAAGTGATGCCCAGCGGGGTCGAGCAGTTCTTTCTCGGCTGGCAGGCCCAGTATCTCGCGCCCGGCCTGCTTCTCCTGACGAATCGCCGGCTCCTGCAATTGTTTGTGACACGGAACGGCATGTGGAAAAGGGGTATGCGAAGCGCCCGCTGGGGCGACATCGAAGAGGCCAAGGTAAAGGGCCTGCTCTCCGCCAAACTTCATATCAAGTATCGCAATGGCAAGAAGGAAATCTATTGGGCCCTGCGCGGGGGCGATGCAAAGAAAATCCGGCTTCTGCTGGACGTCCTGCATCCCACCGCTGCCGGGGAGACCTCTCCGGCGCTTTCCATGACCAGCGTCTGCCCCGATTGCCGTGCGGCGCTCACGCCGGGCATGTACGAATGCCCCCAATGCCGGCTGAAGTTCAAAGATGAGAGGACCGCCCTGCGACGCTCGCTCCTGATTCCCGGCGGGGGCTTTTTCTATACGGGCCACCCTTTCCTGGGGGTCTTTCACATGGTGGTGGGCGTTTTTCTGCTCTACGAGATAGCCTACTGGGTGTTGGCCGCGTTGGGGGTTGTGCAACCGCCGCCAAACCCAGGCCAGCCGCATGGCGACCCGGGTGCGGCTCTTATCGTGGCAGCCTACCTGGCAGTGTTATTGGCCTTGGAAAAATGGGTCATGGCGACGGTTGCTCGGAAACTGGTTCGTAACTACATCCCAGTATCGTGATGCCAAACCGCGGCGTGCCTGGATCCTGGCCATGGTGGCTTCTAAACGCGGCGGATTGTGTGACGCAATTCTACGTGCGAAAAGCGGCATTTACCTCGCTGGTGCCGCCTTGAAGCTACTTCCCCGTTGAAGCCCGTGCGCGTCTGTTTGCGCACGGATTCCGGTTCGGAGAAATCTTCATGCCCCTGCAAGTAAAGGCTGCCCACGATTGCCAACTGGATGTCCTGACCTTCGGCGAATGCATGATTCGCCTGAGCCCGCCAGGCCACCAGCGAATCGAACTGACGCCGTATTTCGAGGCCTGGGTGGGAGGCGGCGAGTACAACGTCAGCTACGCGCTCAGCCGTCTGGGATTGCGCACCTCGTGGGTCTCACGCCTGGTCGAGAACCCCCTCGGAGGGTTTATCCGCAACCACGCCCGCGCCTCTGGGATGGATATCAGCAACGTCGTCTGGGTGCCTTACGACGGGGTGGGCAAAGCGGATCGCATCGGCTTGAATTTCACGGAAGTCGGCATCGGCGTGCGCGGCAGTGTCACGATGTACGACCGCGGCCACTCCGCCGCGTCGCACATCAGACCGGGCGAGGTCGATTGGAAAAGCATCTTCGCGCGAGGAGTGCGCTGGTTCCATACCGGAGGTATCTGCACGGCGCTGAGCGATTCCAGCGCGGCCGTCGTAAAAGAAGCCATGCAAGCGGCCCACGCGGCAGGAACCGTCGTCAGCTACGACCTCAACTTCCGCAGCAAGCTGTGGTCGAGCGAGAAAGCCATCGCGGTGACGAAAGATCTGGTGCCCTTCATCGATGTGCTGATCGGCAACGAAGAAGATTTCCAAAAAGTCTTAGGCTTCAAGGTGGAAGGCGTAGACGAGTCGCTGAAGAAGCTGCCCGTGGAAGGCTACAAGAGGATGGTTGAGCAGGTGGTGGACAAGTTCCCGCACATCCAGGCCGTCGGAACCACGCTGCGCGAGGTGGTGAGCGGGCTCGTGAACAACTGGTCGGCGATTCTCTACTTCGAGGGAAAATTCTACCAGTCCACACGCTACGAGGGTCTTGAGATCGAGGATCGCGTGGGTGGCGGCGACGGCTTCTGCAGCGGCGTGGTGTACGCCATGCTGCACGGCATGAGCCCGCAGGAAGCCGTGGACATGGGCGCGGCGCACGGCGCGCTGCTGCAGTCGACGCGCGGCGACACCAGCATGATCACCCTCGAAGAAGTAAAGCATGTGATGAAGGGTGGTACGGCGCGCATTAAGCGCTGACGGAGAATATCACCATGTGATAAGTTGATTTGTCGCAAGGCGGGAACCAAGAAAAATCGCATCCCTGGGGGCGCCCATGAAGAACATTTTTCGGATAGGGGTAGTTGTCATACTGCTTGGGGCATGCTCCGCTGCCCAAGCCAAACACCCCATTGCGTATGAAGACTTAGCGAAGGTCCAGCGGATTTCCGATCCGCAGGTTTCGCCGGACGGCAAGTGGATCGCGTATGTGCTGGGCATTGTGGACCTCGAAGCCAACAAGACTAACAGGCACATCTGGGTCTGTCCCCTTGAAGGCGGCGAGTTGCGGCAACTGACCCGCGGCGACGGGTCGGACACGCGCCCGCGGTGGTCCCCGGACGGCAAATCACTGGCATTCATCTCGACGCGCGGTGGCAGCTCGCAAGTGTGGATTGTTCCTGTGAACGGCGGCGAAGCGCGGCCCCTCACTTCCCTCTCGACCGAAGCCGACGGTGTGACGTGGGCTGCCAAGGGTGACGTGTTGCTCTTCACCTCCCAGGTCTACCCCGATTGCGGGGACGAGGCCTGCAATCAGCGCCGCCTGAAAGAAGCTACCGAGAGCAAAGTCAAAGCGCAACTCATCAATGAGCTGCTCTTTCGCCACTGGGACTCGTGGCGCGAGGGCAAGTACACGCACCTGTTCGCCGTTTCCGCCGCGGGTGGAGCGCCGCGCGACTTGACGCCGGGCGCCTACGACTCGCCCACCTTCTTTCTCGGGGCGCCCGACGGCTACGCAATTTCACCGGACGGCAAAGAGGTCTGCTACACCTCGAACCACTCTAAGGGCTCCACCGGCCAATCGGCGGCCGCCTGGACGACGAACAACCACCTTTACCTCGTGAGCGCGCAAGGCGGCGAAGCGCGCAACATCACCAGCGACAATCCCGGCTCCGATGCCTCGCCGCAATACTCTCCCAGCGGGCGCTACATCGCTTACACCTCCCAGGCGCGCAATGGTTATGAATCCGATCTCTTCCGGCTGCGCGTCTACGACCGCGAGACCGGGAAAATCACCGACCTCACCCTGGGCTTCGACCAGTGGGTAGCGAGTTTTGCCTGGGCGCCGGACAGCAACACCCTCTATTTCACCGCGCCCGACCACGCTCGCCAGCCGGTTTTCAAAACTTCGATCACCTTGCCCAAGGTCGAGAAAGTTCTGGAGGGCTCGAATGACGAACTCAGTGTGGGTCCGGATGGCAAGTGGCTGATCCTGACCCGCAGCAGCCTGACTCAGCCGGCGGAAGTTTATCGCGCGTCCACCTCCGGCGGCACGCCCACGCAGTTGACCCAGGCGAACGACGCGCTCCTGGCCGAGCTCGACATGAACCCCGCGGAGTTCGTAAACACCCGTGGCGCGCTGGACGCACAGATTCAGAACCTGCTGGTGAAGCCGCCGGGATTCGACGCCGGGAAAAAGTATCCGGTCCTCCTGCTCGTTCACGGCGGCCCGCAAAGCGCCTGGGACGACGCCTGGGGCTATCGCTGGAACACCCAGATGTTTGCCGCGCACGGTTACGTGGTGCTCATGACGAACTTCCACGGCTCGACCGGCTACGGCCAGAAATTCGTGGAAGAAATCTCCGGCGACTGGGGCGGTGCCCCGTATCAGGATTTGATGAACGCTACGGACTATCTCGAATCGCTGCCCTTCGTCGATCGGGATCACATCGGTGCGGCGGGGGCCTCCTTCGGCGGCTTCATGATCAACTGGATCGCCGGCCACTCCGACCGCTTCAAGGCGCTGGTTTCGCACGACGGCGTCTACGACAACCGCAGCATGTTCGGCGAGACGGAAGAGCTCTGGTTCGATGAGTGGGAATTCAAGGGGCTGCCGTGGGAAAAAGAAGCCGCCGTGCTGCGCGAGAAATGGTCGCCTTCGAACTTCGTCCAGAATATCAAAACTCCCATGCTGCTCGTGGAAGGCGCGCGCGATTTCCGCGTGCCGGAAGGTCAGGCCATGCAACTGTTTTCGGCGTTGCAGCGGCGCGGCGTTCCGTCCAAGCTCCTCTACATCCCCGACGAGGGCCACTGGGTGCTGAAGCCGGCGAATAGCCAACTGTGGTACAAGACCGTGCTGGGGTGGCTGGATGAGCATGTGAAGTAGCAACCGGCGTAGCCCAACGCGGCGGAGCCGCAGCCGAGTGGAGTAGCCGCGAAGTAGCGTAACTTCTTTTGTGTAAATTGGGTTTTGGAAAGGGAAAGAGGGTGTACTTTTTCGGGAGTGGCAAAACTCTACGAAGGAGGTACACCCTCATGCGAGAACTGGAAGTTCTCGGCCAAGGG
>JBEKAK010000007.1:0-100908 GCA_050018275.1 Terriglobia bacterium
TGCTGGAGAAACAACTGGGCTATTGGCGGGAACGGCTGAGGGGAGCTCCGGCGGTGCTGCAACTGTGGACGGACCACCCCCGGCCGAGCCAGCCTACGCGCTCGGGGGCGCGCCAGGCGGTGGTCTTGTCGGAGAGCCTGACGGCGTCGTTGGCAGAGCTGGGCAAGCAGGAAGGGGCGAGCCTGTTCATGACCTTGTTGGCCGCCTTTCTGGTTCTGCTGTACCGCTACACGGGGCAGACGGACCTGTGTGTGGGGACGCCGATCGCCAATCGGACCCGAGCGGAGACGGAAGGGCTGATCGGGTTCTTTGTTAACACGCTGGTCTTGCGGACGGACCTATCGGGGGACCCGAGTTTTCGGGAGCTGTTGAGGCGGGCACGAGAGGTGGCGTTGGAGGCGTATGCGCACCAGGATTTGCCTTTCGAGAAACTTGTGCAGGCGTTGCAACCAGAGCGAAGCTTGAACCAAACTCCGCTGTTTCAAGTGATGTTCGTGCTCCAGAACGCGCCGGCTGACAAATCTCCAGTAGCTGGGATGGGCATACGGCCACTTGAAGTCGATACGGGCACAGCGAAGTTCGACATGACGGTTTCCTTGGAGGAGTCAGAAGGCCGCGTCAGAGGCTGGCTTGAATACAGCACGGAACTGTTCGAGGGAGAGACCATCAGTCGGTTGATTGAGCATTACTCAACCTTGCTCGCATCGGCCGGCCAGGATCCTGGCCAGCGCATCTCTACTCTGCCCGTTTTGCCCGAGACTGAACGCCACAAATTGCTTGTGGATTGGAACGACACCCGGAGGGAATACCCCCAACGGTGTGTTCATGAGTTGTTCGAAGAACAGGCGCAAAGGGCGCCCAGTGCTGTCGCATTAACTTTCAGGGACCAGCATCTCACATACGGAGAATTAAATCGACGGGCCAATCGGCTGGCCCATCAGCTTCAGCGGCTGGGCGTAAGGCTGGAAACGCGAGTCGGAATTTGTTTGGAGCGTGACTTAGAGATGGTGATCGGCATGTTGGGCACCCTCAAAGCAGGCGGGGCTTATGTCCCGCTAGACGCAGCGTATCCCAAAGAACGCCTCGCCTTCATGCTGGAGGATGCCGGGGTACAAGTGGTTCTGACCCAAGAGTCACTGAAAGATCAACTGCCCGCCACGAAGGCGCCGATCTTCCTCCTTGACGAGTTCCTTGAATCGACTGGACATGAGGACCTGCCCAGCCCCTCGGCCAGCGCAACGCTTGAGAGTCTGGCATACATCATGTACACATCGGGTTCCACCGGCAGGCCCAAGGGGGTCGAGGTTGTCCATCGAGGCATCGTGCGGCTCTTGGTGGGTACAGATTATGTTCGTTTGGGTGAATCTGAGGTCCTTTTGCAGTTATCGCCAATTTCGTTCGATGCTTGCACATTCGAGATTTGGGGTGCGCTCCTACATGGAGGACGCTGCGTTCTATTTCCGACGAGGGTACCAACGCCTGAAGACTTGGAAAGCGAATTGAAAAGGCAGGGTGTGACCACGCTCTGGCTGACAGCCTCGCTGTTCAATGCTGTAATGGATGAAGCCCCTCAAGCCCTATCGAGCGTTCAACAATTGCTGGTGGGAGGTGAGGCCCTTTCCGTGCCCCACGTCGGCCGCGCCCTTCGCTTGCTGCCGGCTACACGGTTGATGAACGGGTATGGGCCGACAGAGTGCACGACGTTCAGTTGTTGTTACGCAATACGCGCGATGAAGGACACCCCTGGCCCTTCGATTCCGATTGGACGGCCTATCGCCAACACGCAGGTTTATATCCTGGACGGCCGCATGCAGCCGGTGCCGATCGGGGTAGTGGGCGAACTTTACATCGGGGGCGATGGCTTGGCACGAGGATACTTGAACCAGCCGGAACTCACCGCCGAGAAGTTTATCCCCGATCCCTTCCGCCAACACCCGGGAGCGCGGCTGTATCGCAGCGGCGATGTGGCTCGCTACTTGCCCGACGGGAATATCGAGTTCCTGGGTCGGCTCGACAATCAGGTGAAGATTCGCGGCTTTCGCGTCGAGCTGGGAGAGATCGAGGCCGGCCTCGAGCGCCATGCGGATGTGAAGACGGCAGCGGTGGTGTTGCGTGAGGACGAGCCAGGGCAGAAGCGGCTGGTGGCGTATATCGTTGGGAGGGCGGGGGCAGCGCCCACCACGGAGGGGTTACGGAGTTTTCTGGGGCGCAGCCTGCCCGAGTACATGCTCCCGTCGCGATTCGAGTTTTTGGAAGCCATGCCGCTGACAGCGAGCGGGAAGGCAGACCGGCGGGCGCTGCCGGCGCCGGGCGAGTCGAGGCCGGAGGTGGGAGAGGCCTTCGTGGCACCGCGGACGGAGTTAGAAGAGAAGGTGGCGCGGATTTGGTGCCAACTCCTTCGCCTTGACCGTGTCGGCATCTACGACAACTTCTTCGATCTGGGGGGCAACTCGCTGCTCGCGACCCGGGTGATTTCCGCTGTGCGGACGGAGTTTAGGACACAAGTACCTTTGAGGCGTCTATTCGAGATGCCCACCGTAGCTGGGCTCGCACCAGCCATAGTTGAAAGTCAGGCGGAGGAACTCGGGAGGGCAGATGCTTGGCGCATCCTGGAAGAACTAGATGGCTCATCCGAGATCGCCCCAAGCGATCTCGCTCCAAGAGATTCGCGCGGCGTAGAGGCCACTGACGTATCTGCTCTTTATCACAAGATCTCCGGGATGCCCGCTGATCAATTGGCGCGACTTGAAGCACGGTTAAGACGGAGGGTCGCTGAAGGCTCGGGCGCACAGAACATTCCACGCCGAGGCGGCACGGCTCCGTCCCCGCTGTCTTTCGCTCAGGAGCGGCTATGGTTCCTCGACCAATTGGAGCCTCAGAAGCCGGTATACAACATTGCCGAAGCGATCGAGTGGAAGGGCCCCCTGAACCTCCACGCCTTGCGGAAGGCTTTGGACGCACTCGTCGCCCGCCACGAGTCTCTCCGCACTGTCTTCCAGAACCTCGAGGGGGTACCGATGCAGGTTGTCACCCCGCCTCGCACGGTCCCCTGTGAGGTCATCGATCTTCGTGGTCCCTCCCCAGACCCGAACGAACTGGGGCGGCGACTGGAGGAAGAAGCCCGACGCCCCTTCGACCTGAGCCGCGACCTGATGCTGCGCGCCACGCTGCTCCAGGTGGATGAGGACGAGTATCGGTTGTTGCTGGTCATCCACCACATCGCCACCGACGGGTGGTCGATGGGGGTGCTGCTTCGCGAACTGGGTGCCTTGTACGAAGCCTTTCGCAATGGGCAACCTGCGCGCCTTCCTGACCTGCCCATTCAGTACAGGGACTTTGCCCAATGGCAACGGGAATGGTTGCAAGGGGAAGTGCTGGAGAAACAACTGGGCTATTGGCGGGAACGGCTGAGGGGAGCTCCGGCGGTGCTGCAACTGTGGACGGACCACCCCCGGCCGAGCCAGCCTACGCGCTCGGGGGCGCGCCAGGCGGTGGTCTTGTCGGAGAGCCTGACGGCGTCGTTGGCAGAGCTGGGCAAGCAGGAAGGGGCGAGCCTGTTCATGACCTTGTTGGCCGCCTTTCTGGTTCTGCTGTACCGCTACACGGGGCAGACGGACCTGTGTGTGGGGACGCCGATCGCCAATCGGACCCGAGCGGAGACGGAAGGGCTGATCGGGTTCTTTGTTAACACGCTGGTCTTGCGGACGGACCTATCGGGGGACCCGAGTTTTCGGGAGCTGTTGAGGCGGGCACGAGAGGTGGCGTTGGAGGCGTATGCGCACCAGGATTTGCCTTTCGAGAAACTTGTGCAGGCGTTGCAACCAGAGCGAAGCTTGAACCAAACTCCGCTGTTTCAAGTGATGTTCGTGCTCCAGAACGCGCCGGCTGACAAATCTCCAGTAGCTGGGATGGGCATACGGCCACTTGAAGTCGATACGGGCACAGCGAAGTTCGACATGACGGTTTCCTTGGAGGAGTCAGAAGGCCGCGTCAGAGGCTGGCTTGAATACAGCACGGAACTGTTCGAGGGAGAGACCATCAGTCGGTTGATTGAGCATTACTCAACCTTGCTCGCATCGGCCGGCCAGGATCCTGGCCAGCGCATCTCTACTCTGCCCGTTTTGCCCGAGACTGAACGCCACAAATTGCTTGTGGATTGGAACGACACCCGGAGGGAATACCCCCAACGGTGTGTTCATGAGTTGTTCGAAGAACAGGCGCAAAGGGCGCCCAGTGCTGTCGCATTAACTTTCAGGGACCAGCATCTCACATACGGAGAATTAAATCGACGGGCCAATCGGCTGGCCCATCAGCTTCAGCGGCTGGGCGTAAGGCTGGAAACGCGAGTCGGAATTTGTTTGGAGCGTGACTTAGAGATGGTGATCGGCATGTTGGGCACCCTCAAAGCAGGCGGGGCTTATGTCCCGCTAGACGCAGCGTATCCCAAAGAACGCCTCGCCTTCATGCTGGAGGATGCCGGGGTACAAGTGGTTCTGACCCAAGAGTCACTGAAAGATCAACTGCCCGCCACGAAGGCGCCGATCTTCCTCCTTGACGAGTTCCTTGAATCGACTGGACATGAGGACCTGCCCAGCCCCTCGGCCAGCGCAACGCTTGAGAGTCTGGCATACATCATGTACACATCGGGTTCCACCGGCAGGCCCAAGGGGGTCGAGGTTGTCCATCGAGGCATCGTGCGGCTCTTGGTGGGTACAGATTATGTTCGTTTGGGTGAATCTGAGGTCCTTTTGCAGTTATCGCCAATTTCGTTCGATGCTTGCACATTCGAGATTTGGGGTGCGCTCCTACATGGAGGACGCTGCGTTCTATTTCCGACGAGGGTACCAACGCCTGAAGACTTGGAAAGCGAATTGAAAAGGCAGGGTGTGACCACGCTCTGGCTGACAGCCTCGCTGTTCAATGCTGTAATGGATGAAGCCCCTCAAGCCCTATCGAGCGTTCAACAATTGCTGGTGGGAGGTGAGGCCCTTTCCGTGCCCCACGTCGGCCGCGCCCTTCGCTTGCTGCCGGCTACACGGTTGATGAACGGGTATGGGCCGACAGAGTGCACGACGTTCAGTTGTTGTTACGCAATACGCGCGATGAAGGACACCCCTGGCCCTTCGATTCCGATTGGACGGCCTATCGCCAACACGCAGGTTTATATCCTGGACGGCCGCATGCAGCCGGTGCCGATCGGGGTAGTGGGCGAACTTTACATCGGGGGCGATGGCTTGGCACGAGGATACTTGAACCAGCCGGAACTCACCGCCGAGAAGTTTATCCCCGATCCCTTCCGCCAACACCCGGGAGCGCGGCTGTATCGCAGCGGCGATGTGGCTCGCTACTTGCCCGACGGGAATATCGAGTTCCTGGGTCGGCTCGACAATCAGGTGAAGATTCGCGGCTTTCGCGTCGAGCTGGGAGAGATCGAGGCCGGCCTCGAGCGCCATGCGGATGTGAAGACGGCAGCGGTGGTGTTGCGTGAGGACGAGCCAGGGCAGAAGCGGCTGGTGGCGTATATCGTTGGGAGGGCGGGGGCAGCGCCCACCACGGAGGGGTTACGGAGTTTTCTGGGGCGCAGCCTGCCCGAGTACATGCTCCCGTCGCGATTCGAGTTTTTGGAAGCCATGCCGCTGACAGCGAGCGGGAAGGCAGACCGGCGGGCGCTGCCGGCGCCGGGCGAGTCGAGGCCGGAGGTGGGAGCGGCCTTCGTGGCGCCGCGGACGGAGTTAGAAGAGAAGCTGGCGCGGATTTGGTGCCAACTCCTTCGCCTTGACCGTGTCGGCATCTACGACAACTTCTTCGATTTGGGCGGGCACTCGCTCCTGGCCACAAGGCTGTTGTCGCAAGTGGAAAAGGAATTCGGCAAGACTCTGTCACTAGCCTCAGTTTTTCGCGCCCCTGCGATTCAGGATCTGGCGGCGCTGCTTTCTCAGCCTTGCAGCCCAGAGGAGATTCCCGGTATCGTCCCAATTCAGCCCTTCGGCTCTCGGCCCCCCTTTTTCTGTGTCGGCGCTGGACCTCTTTTCCGCTCATTGGCGCAGGAACTGGGTGTGCACCAGCCCTTCCTCAGCCTTGGCCTGTCACGCAACGAGACCAACTCCCTGCCAGTGCCGTTCAAGCTCGAAGACATGGCTGCGGTTCTTGTCAGAAAACTGCGCGAAATACAACCCAAGGGGCCGTACTTTCTTGGGGGCTGGTGTGCCGACGGAGTGCTTGCCTATGAAACGGCCAGGCAACTGCTGAATGAGGGTGGAGAGGTCGCCCTTTTGGTTTTGTTCGATGCCGAGAACCCCAATCCACTGGCAAACGATCCAAGGGCGCCGGAATTGAAACGGCATCGTCTCTTCAAAAGGATCGGATTTCATCTCAAGAACTTCCGCCGGGCGAGAGCTGCGAAACGGCTGGCCTATCTTCGGGATCTGCTAGAAACGAGGATAATAGTATGGAAGCTTCAGACATGGCAGATTCTATATAAGCTCCTGTTGTATACCACGGGCCACATTCCCAGCCGATTTCGGGATTTCGACAGTATGGAATTTTACGCTATGTGTCATTACCACCCTGGGCGCTGCCCGGCCCGAGTAGTGTTAATCTCTGCGGATTTGGGTGTGGGAGCAGTCTACTCGGATCGCCGATTGGGCTGGGGCGAGGTAGTGTCAGGTGAACTCGATATCCATTCCGTACCGTGCGGGCACAGCGATTTGTTTAGGGAACCGCACGTCAAGACCCTGGCCCGAACGTTGGACACTTGCCTCGCCGAAGCTCAGGCGAAGTTCACGACTTCCCGAGTGTGATGTGTCTCAAGTGGGTTTACGGACGTGGCGCCACCCCGTAGGGTGGCATGCCGGGTTGAAGGCCGGTGCTTCGTGCCTGCCCGACTTGGAGTTGTGAAGGTTCTTGAGGGACACAACACTAACCTTAACCTCGGCACAAAAAGCGCAAACCTTTGCACCTCAACTGGGTTCTGGGCTAGCGCCCTTCGCAGTCCGAAGTTCCTAATTTATTCTAATCATTTGGATTACAAAGAGTATGCGAACTTGATATCGTTTGGCATGTTGCGTGCTTGGTGCTTTTCAGGGGTGGCGCCTGCCCCGGGTTTGGCAGGCGTCTTGCGAAGGACGCAGTCTGCCGTCGGTGAGGCGCAGGAGAATTCACAGGATCATGTGCGCGCCGAAGTTATTGGGGCGCATGTCCAGCACATCTGGAGGCACCACAGTGCATGAAAGACTCGACGTAGGTTTTTTGAGGAAAAGCGCGATGGTTGCGGCGCTGACTGCGCTTGTGTTGGCGTTCGGCGCGGGAATGTCAGCCAATGCCAAGACTGTCACGTTCGACTTCAACGCGCTGTCGAGCGGCGCCACGAGCAGCGCCATTCAGACTTATATGGACGGCGTGCTCGGCTGCAAGAATTGCGTCACCGTGACGGGCGCAGTGGCTGACCAAAAATATAACGGCGACGGTCACGTCACCGGGCCTGGGAAGACGAAAGCCAGCACATCGCTTACCCTCGGCACCTCGGATGCCGCCACTGCCAGTAACTGGAACTCGACCCTGAACTCCGGCTACGACACGTTCATAGCCAACACTAACGACCAGAGCCAACAGATTTCCAACGAGATCAGCCTAGTGTTTCAAGGGCTCAAGATTAGCTCTGTCAGTTTCGACTATGAGGTGTTTCCTGACGGGACTTGCAGTAAGCTTGACAAACGGGATTGCGGTGGCAATCCAAATAATCAGGGCATCTACCCGAACCAGCCCGATCTGGAGTTCTGGGCGGGGGGTAAGAACGTTTTTACCACTTACGGAGTGACGCCCGGGACTACCAACGGCAACGCCACACACTCGCCGAATAGCAAGTCCGGCACGGAGTACGCTCCCCAGTATATCGGGCACTGGTCTGGGAGCATCAGTAACGTCAACGAGCTCGATTTCATCGACTGGCCTGCCACCATCGGCATCGATAACCTCCAGCTCACCACTGCTTCTGAGCCTGGGATCGTGCCTTTGCTGGGATTGACCCTTCTTGGGGTGGGCGGGGCGTTCCGTCGCCGCTTAGGAACGCGGAATGACTCGTAAGTCTTCTTGTGATTTCCTTCGATAGGCTGTAGTGGTACACCGAGCCGGGCTGAGAAGCCCGGTTTTCTGTTTTCGAAGCTAGCTTCGAAGAGGAATACTAGAATCAATAGTTCCGTCTCGGGCTGACAGTCAAATGGAACAGGCCCGGCCCAGTGCCGGTCTGAGGCTTTCTTCCTACCCTCGATGCTCACGGCCAACTCATCCCAGGCTCGCCTGACAGTCCTCGCGGCTGCCCATTCATCGCAAATTCAGATTGCTTTCACCCATTTCTAATTACTTCTCGCCGAGCGACGGGCTAGGGTCAGAGTCGAAGATTGAAAAGGCTCATGCACAGTCGGTTTTGTCCGGGTCGGAGAAACGTTTTCCGTACAATAACAGGTGTTGACACTTATGGTACAACACAGGAGCATGTTTCTTCCACTATTGTGAAGTAGTTTTCCCTGGTGGACTGTTCGGAGAAAGGCGTTCTTTCCGATTCTGCCCTCAATTTTGGGGAATAAGACCAAGCGGGTTAGTCATTTAACGCGAAACGGATGAACCGGCCAGAATCGTTATTCCAGGTGGCCGAAGTGGAACGCTAATTGCTCAAGCAGTGTGCATCAGTGAGGGAGAGGTGATCACATTCTTGAGCCGCACTGAAGTGGCCTAGGCACTGCCTCAGGAATGGCGTATCGAGGCCTCGTCTGAGCCATAGCGACTCAAGCGGTTTAGGATGTGAGGCGCCTAGCCGCGACTGCCCGCAGCTGCCAGCCTCTCAGTTAGATGTTCGTGTCTGACCTGATCATGTCCAACGACCGATTCGACAACCTCTCCGCAGACGGCTGGGAACGCGAAGGATACCTTTCAATCGCGCGCATTGTTCTGGCGGTCGGATGTGTAGTTGTTGCCTACTTCGAGCCACGGTATCTCGGTAGCCGCGTCAGCCTCTCCTGGCTCCTGATTTTAGCGTTTCTTACTTACAGCATAATTAATTACGCGCTGGTCGAGGTTGGAAAACCTCGTGGCGCACTCCTGCTGGTGGGCTTGCAAGCTGTGAGTGTGGTGCTGGTCTCTCTGATTTCCGGGATAACTGGAGGAACGCATAGCCCATTTCTCGGTCTTTATCTATTTGTGGTCTTTTCCGCCGCATATCGATGGGGCCTGAAAGGCAGCGTTCTCACCGCAGGAGCGTGCTCGGTTCTTCTATGCCTTGAGTCGATTGCCACCGGTTCGACGAATCACACTCGTTTCCTGACCGGCGGGAGCGTTGTAATTGTTTTGTGCTTCGTACTTCTCCTGGCGAGCGCCTTCATCGGATATCTCATGGAGGACGAGAAACGACGACGCAGGGGTGCGTTCGTCATCCGCCGGCTCCTCGGCAATGCCATGCCTGAGTGCGGCGTGAAAGAGGCGATAGACCGCACTCTAAGCGCCATTCGGGCCCATTTCGACGCAGATCAGATCAAGTTCGCGCTGCAAGAAACCGAGGGAGATCGGGCCTTTCTGTGGGAAGTACGGCGGTCGCATGTGACTACAGAAGAGCCCGTTCGGTTCTCGAAGCTTGCGGGTGTGGAGCGAAAGGCGTACTTTGCCTATCCCTTGTCGGCGCAGAATCTCAAGATCGACAGTTCGCCGAGTCTCGCGCTCCTTCCTTCAGGGCCCTTGTTCGGGCCAAGCGAGCCCCGCCGTGCGCCTTGTCATATGGAGCTTGTAAGCGAGCGGCATGCAGTCTCTCTACGCTTTGCGTCACTCCTCGCCGTTTCATTTTCATTGCGCGGCGAGTGGCTGGGCCGCCTGGTGGTTTGTAACCCCAGAGAAAGCGCGAATCACAGGCGAGATTCGGGGTTCCTAGAGGCTTTGGTTCGCGAAGTCGGCCCCGTCATTTACAACACGTACCTTCTCAAGCGCTTGCGATCGCGAGCCCGAGCTGCCGAGCGAACTCGTATTGCCCGGGAGCTGCATGATGGAACCATTCAGTCGCTTATCGGGATGGAAATGATAATTGATGTCGCGCGAAGGCAAGCCACAACTGACCCCTCAATTCTCCTCAAGGAGGTTGGTGTGGTCAGAGAACTTCTCGAAAAAGAGATCGAGGATCTGCGGCTGAAAATGCTGGAAATCAAACCGCTCGAAATTGAGCCTGCCCGCCTTTTGAACTGGATGGCTGAGATGGTGGCCAAATTCGGTCAGGATTTTGGAATCTCGGTCAGTTTTATCCCCCCGCCTCAAGAAGTTTACCTTCCCCCTAGCGTGTGCTCCGAATTGGCTTCCATCTTGCGAGAAGCGCTCGTGAACGTTCGGAAACACAGCAGAGCCAAGCATGTGGTGGTGCGCTTCGGCCGTGAAAACGGTTACTGGACGCTGCTCGTTCAAGATGACGGCCGCGGCTTCGAATTCACGGGCCGCCTCACTCTCCAGGAACTCGACGCCGCTGGTCGAGGCCCCTTGATTATCAAGGAACGTGTGCGTATGATAGGGGGCGAACTTGCAGTGGAATCACTCCCGGGGTCTGGAGCGCGCCTAGAAATATCGGTGCCGCACATGGTATATGGATGAGCGCCGTGAACCGCTTCGCATTCTGATTGCTGATGACCACCCAATATTTCGGATGGGATTGCGCAAGCTGCTTGAGTCTCAAGAGGACTTCCAGGTTGTCGGTGAGGCTTTGGATGGCGTGGAGGCGATCAAGCTGGCGCGACACCTTAGGCCGGAACTCCTCCTGCTTGATCTCTCCATGCCCAAGCTCTCGGGTTTGGAGGTGCTCCGCGAACTGAACAAACTCGCGCTGCGGATGCGCACCATGGTTCTGACCGTGGCCATCGAAAAGGCCCAAGTCATCGAAGCTCTTCAATTAGGGGCGTTCGGAATCGTATTAAAGCACTCACCCCAGGATGTGCTGGTCAAGAGCATCCGTGCCGTCATGGCGGGTCAGTATTGGGTTGGCCACGAAAGTGTTTCGGACCTCGTCCACGCTCTCCTCGAATTTATGCCTCGCAAAGAAAAAGCGCCAGGCGAGCAGGACTTCGGCCTTACTCAACGCGAACGACAGGTGATCGCGCTAGTTGTGTCGGGCTACACCAACAAGGACCTGGCCCAGAAATGCGGTATCAGCGAGCAAACCGTCAAGCACCATCTCACAAACATCTTCGACAAGTTGGGTGTCTCCAATCGCCTGGAGCTGGTCCTTTTCGCCATCGACCATCGGCTGATCGACGCCGCAAGCTAGGAGCCTGCCTGACATTTCCCCGGTAAAGACAACACTCGAGCGCCCCGAACGAAAGCAGGGGCAGGTTAGATAACTAGGCTAGAAATCGCGTTCTCCCCCAGTGACACGTTCCCAGGTTCTTCGCCAGACGAATGAATCTCCCTCTGTTTTTGGGCGAGCATCGCATAGCACGAAGGTGCTACGTCTATGGCACTCGGGAGTGCTATCGGAATAGCACCATCGGGCCATTGCCATGTTTCTGCGCCCTGCATATCCTGTAAGCATTATTGGCAAAAAAAAAGGGCTATCAATCCGAGAGAAGCGGGCAAAGATCGATTGAAAGCGGATTTTCGAAAAAGAGTTGCAGGTCGGGTGTAGGCGCGCTGTGAACTAGCTCCATAGACCAAGTGGGAATTGGCCCACGCGAATCGCCGAAGCGATATGAGACTCCAGAACACCCAGCTACGGTCCGAGGGCGCGATGCGACGTTCGCAAGGCGGTGTCCCATTGACCCGAAAGGTGCGCGCTCGGCGTTTTGAGCTTCGACTCCCAGTGCGCTATCGAGTCAACGGCGACAGCAATTGGTCGAATGGCACCATCGAGAACATTAGTTGCTCAGGGGTGCTGTTTCGCGGTGAGGCATTTGCAGAGGCTGACACTCTCCTGGAATTGAGTTTGGTACTGCCGGATCGACTCATCGGACAGCGTGCCGCGCAAGTCCTGTGCAAAGCCACAGTCGTGAGGTCTCGCCGGCTTGGAAATGGAGGGAGTCAACCGGCTCTGGCAGCGGCGATTTCGAACTATCGGTTTGTCCGGCCGTGAGCCGCGATTGTTGGTGTACGCGCGGTGCGGGCAGGTTGGCCTGGTTGGGACGAGCAAGAAGTAACGGATCGATTTATGCGGCTCTGAGTTTCGGCAGTGAGACGTGGCTGGCAAGGACACGGGTGGCTTCCCCGGCATTGCAGCTTGACTATTGGGGAAGGCCATCGTGAGGGTTTTCCGCTGACAGATTGAATTCTGGGCTTACAGGAAAAGGAGCCTGTAAGTCACAGAGCGGAGCTTTACATTTTTTCTCGATCGCATTCGGCCGCGCGACGGTCAGTCTCTGGAGATCACCACGAACACCAGCAAAGAGATGGATCGCCGTTCGGCCAAGAAGATGTCTGCGCCTCCACCGGGCAGGCCAGTCAAAGTTCCGGTCCGGGCAGAACGGTTCTCGGTGCACCTCCCCGTCCGATTTCGCATGTTGCAAGGTCCCACATGGCTTGAGGGAACGACGGTCAATATCAGCGAGTCTGGGGTGCTTTTTCGGACGACCAGCCCTTTGACGGCAAAAACGGAGATTGAGATGAGGCTCGAACTTCCCGTGGTGGTCCGTGGTGAAGCCGCAGGTGAGATTGTTTGCCTGGCTACGGTTGTTCGTTCTGAGCAATCTCCAAGTTCTGAGAGTTTGCGGGCTCTCGCTGTCGCCATAAAAGGTTACCGCATCGCGCGGGGACACAAGAGCAGGAACGGTTCATGGTTGGGGAAGATGTTGCCGGCCGACCCAAACTAGGCCTCATTCTTTCTCTTGCCGAGCGCCTGTGGTCGATTCGAAGGCGGGTGGCGGCTTGAGGGTGTAAAGCTGAGAGGAACGAGCTTGATTTCGATGGATGATCAACTGAGCCATTCCATAAGGTTGGATGCGATGCCGAGCTGGCATGCGATTTACACTCGTCATCAACATGAAAAGGCCGTGGCAGATATTCTGTCGCGAAAAGGATTTGAAATCTTTCTTCCCCAATACACCAGCACTCGGCAGTGGAAGGATCGGCGAAAGGAAATCTCCCTGCCTCTTTTCCCGAGTTACGTTTTCATTCGAGGCGGGCTTGACGGTATGTTGCAGATCGTGATGACGCCGGGCGTTTACTGGTTAGTGAGCTTGGGGGAACGGGTGGCGGTTATCCCACAAGAGGAAATCGATGCTGTGCGACGATTGATTGCGAGCTCATTGCGGCTCGAGCCCCACCCGTTCCTCAACTGTGGAGACTGGGTTCGGATCGCGTCCGGACCGCTGGAAGGAATGGAAGGCATACTAGTCCGCAAGAAGGGGACATTCCGCCTGGTCCTGTCGGTGGAAATGTTGCAGAAGTCCGTTGCCGTGGAGGTCGACGTATGCACTGTCGAGCGTGCGGCTAGGGACGCTGCGCAATGCACTGTTTCAGGCTGGCCGATGCAAGCTGGCAGCGTCGGTCCCGTTGGTTGCGCACTTGCCTGACCAAGAAATGGTACGCCTACGACACCGAGCCGAGTGGGCAGGCGTCGAAACGTGGCCGGCTAAACTGGAGATCTTGGAACCGCGAGAATTCGGATGACGGTGATTCGTGCACAAAATGTGCAGATTTCTGCAACCAAGTAGTCCTCATGTTGTTATAATCCATTGATTTTACATATCACCTTGCTACTATTGAGTCTATTTGTTGTGTTTGTCTTAGCGATGCCTGCTCTCGCTTCGACAATAGCAACTATCATTTTCGAGAGTCACCCGTCTAATGACACATACGACGGCGCATATGTTGGCATATATCGGGGCCTCGTGGGTAACTCGAAAACTTTGACGAATTTCGTCTGTGACGATTACCTGCACACGATCCATGGCGGCATGTCTTGGAGCGCTTACGTTAACTCAAGCAACCCCCCGACCGGCGACGAGTTCAGTCCGGGCAGTATCACGGACCCGGACGTGACTGGCATAACCCAGCAGCTACAAGAATACAACATGATCACTTGGCTGGTTGAACAGATCTTTTTGGACCCGTCAAACTCCAAAGGCCAGTGGGGCGCCTTCTCGGGGGCGATCTGGTCGATAACAGACGATGCTTGGGCAAATGGCAACGATCCCACCAAAGGCGAAAGCGACTTGTACACGAAAACAACGTATGGCGGGTTGACTGCGCAGGAAGAGGTCCTGGCCGCCCTCGGCCACGCGAACGATACTACTCTCCCAGTCTTCACCGTGTTCACTCCAACCGGCAGCACGGGACAAGAGTTCTACGGGACAGAACCAGCCATTCCTGTGTTGTTGGGTTGCACTTTCCTTGGCGTAGGGATGCTTCGCAAGAGGCTCTCAGCCTAGCTTAGACGGGCCGTCGCACGCTATCCTGCCCGCCGAGCCGAGAGCGGCGACGGGTAACGGTAATCGCCCCAGCCTCATTGTGCTTGACCTCCTGGCTGCGCCGCAACTCAGACCGAGTTGCGGCGCCACGCCATCCCGCTTCAAATTTCAAATATTTCGGTTAACATGACCAGCTTGTAAGAGCGCAACGTCTGTCTCTCACCCGTATCGTGCAAAGTCCGCAATAACAAGTCAGAATCAGCATAAAACTTGTTGTTCGCATCTCAACGACCACATTGTCGCGGAATAACTTTTCAAAACAGGGCTAACATGCGCAAGAGCAGAATACTCGCACTTTGGTTAGTTTTGTCCCTGGCAGCGGGGTTCCTCTCTAGCTGCTCGCGGGATCCCAATGTGCGCAAGCAAAAGTACTATCAAAGCGCGACGCGCTATTTCGAAAAAGGCAAGTATCGCGAGGCCGCGCTCCAACTTCGGAACGCCTTGCGGATTGATCCTCGATATGCCGACGCGCACTACTTGCTGGCCCAGTGTGATCTGAAGCTGAACTTCACGACTCAAGCTTACGGCGAGTTGATCAGCACCCTCAACTTGACGCCGCGCAACTGGAAGGCCCAAGTTGACATGGGTTATTTGCTTTTCGCAGCGCGCCAGTACGACGATGCGCGGGACAAAGCGAGTCTGGTGCTTGCCAATGACCCCAACAACGCCGACGCACATGCGCTGATGGCCAACATTAACGCCGCGAAAGGTCACCTCGACCAAGCGCTTCTCGAGATGAAGAAGTCGGCGGAACTTGTCCCCGACGCACCGAAGTTCCTCAACCTCGCTCAAATGGAGGAAAGCGCCCACCAGACATCAGAGGCCGAAGCCGATTACAGGAAGGCCATTTCCTCAAGCCCGAAGGCCGGCCGGCCGGTCTCGGCCCTGGGCGAATTCTACGTTCGTCAGCGCCGCTTTGCCGAAGCCGAGCAGCAATTCCGGCACGGCATAGAGCTCGAGCCCAAGAACGCCGCGCCTCACTGGGACCTCGTCGGTCTCTACCTCGTGCAGGGCCAGAAGGACAAGGCGGAGCAAGCTGCACAGGAGACCAAGCGGGTGCTGAAAGATGATCCCGCGGGCTACCGAATGCTTGGCGAATACTATCTGATGACTGGGCAGAAAGAAAAAGGTCTGAACGAATACGCCTCACTCGTCCACCAATACGCGAGCGACGCGCGCGTCAAGAAGACATATGCTGAGCTCCTCATCGAAAAGGGCGATTTGGTCGATGCCACAAAGGTCAGCGAGGAGATCATCAAGTCGAATCCCAAAGACGTTGACGGGCTCATCTTGAAGGGGCGGATTCTGATCGCTCAGCGCCACGCGAACGACGCCATGGCGCCACTTCAGACAGCCCTTAAAGGCGACCCAAACAATAGCCCCGCGCATTACTATCTTGGCCTAGCCTTCAATCAACTTGCCAAGCGCGATCGTGCGGAGGCCGAGTGGCGCGAAGCAGTGCGCCTCAGCCCTGATTTCGTCGAAGCCCAGTTGGATCTGGCCACCGCAGCGCAGCAGGACGGCGATTACAAACAGCTCGAAGCGAGCGCCGCGGCTTTGATTAAGCTGCTGCCCTCTTCGCCGGTGGGCTACGCGTACCGGTCCGTGGTCGCTGCTTCGCGTCACGACCTGCCAGGGGCTGAGGCGGACCTGAAGAAGGCCATCGAAGTGGCGCCGAAACATCCCTTGGGTTACACCCGATTGGGCCAATTGCTCACCGCGGAAAGGCACTTCAAAGAGGCTGAAAAATCCTATGAATCCGCTCTGGAGAACGACCCGAGCTTTGTCGAAGCACTGAGGGGCCTTGCTGGAACTTATATGTTGGAGAAGGATCCGGGAAAGGCCATTCGCCGCGTCAACGAACAAATCGCGAAGGTTCCAAACAACAGCGACTATTACCTGCTCTTGGGCGGGTTGCTGACGGACCAGAAAGAGTTTGCGAGCGCGGAAGCGGCACTCCAGAAAGCGGTGGACCTGAACCACAACAACATGAGCGCTTTCGTCCTGCTCGCCCACGCCCAGGCACTCCAGGGAGCGCAGGATCGAGCGATCGCCAGTTGTCAGCGTTCCATTCAAACTAATCCTTCTTACCTTCCAAGCTACGTTGTGCTCGCCATCCTGGAGGACCAGCGCGGCAATTGGCAGAAAGCTGAGGAGCTTTATCGGAAGGCTTTACAGGTGCAGCCGGATTACGCTTTGGCTGAAAACAATCTGGCCTATCTAATGCTGTTCCGAGGTGGCAATCTGGACGTTGCGCTTTCGCTCGCGCAGGACGCACGACGGGCCATGCCGGATTCTGCCAATGTCGCTGACACCGTGGCGTGGGCTTATTTCAAAAAGGGGCAGTACGATTCGGCGATCGACCTGCTCAAAGAAGCTCTGAAGAGAGCTCCCGATAATCCCGACTTTAACTACCACATCGGCATGGCCTACCAAATGAAGCAGGATCGTGTGGACGCCATCCAACATCTGGAGCGCGTTCTCAAGCTGAATCCCAATTTCAGCAACGCCAGCGAAGTTCGCGAGGCGCTGGCGTCGCTGACCAAGGGTTGATCCAAAAAGGACAAGGAATTCGATGAGCAAACATCGACCATTCACGCCCGGAGATTACGGGGCCATGTTGCGCCGGCGATGGCTTCTGATCCTTCTCCCCACACTTTTCGGGCCAGCGATCGGTTACGGTGTTTCACTTCTATTTCACAGCCGTTATACTTCTCATTCCCTCCTCTTGATTGAGCCTCAGCGGGTGCCGGACTCCTATGTCAAGCCAGTGATCACCGAAGACTTGAATCAACGAGTGGAGAACATCCAGGAACAGACTCTCAGCCGCACTCGTCTCCAGCCGCTGGTGGAGCGCTACGGCCTGTTCAAGGACCAGGCACCTCGCAAGACGATGGAGGAGTTGGTGGCCATGCTGCAAAAGGCCATCGAACTGACTCCCATCAAACCGATTGTCCGGTCTCGCGAGGAAATAGTGCCTGGCTTTCAGATCGACGTAACCCTTGATGATCCTCGGGTCGCGCAGCAAGTCTGCGCGGATGTCGTCTCGATGTTTGTTGATGAAGATCTCCGCCAACGTGAGCATACGGCTCAGGGAACCACGAGCTTTCTTCAGAGTCAATTGGACGATGCCAAGCGGAACCTCGATCAACAGGATGCCAAGCTGGCAGCATTCAAGCGCAAATACACCGGGATGCTCCCCGATCAGATGCAAACGAGTTTGACGCTCTTGACCACCCTTCAAAGCCAACTCACGGCCGTCACCCAGGCGCTGAATCGGGCGCAACAGGACAAGGCGTACACCGACTCGGTCATCGAGCAGCAAGTTCAGGCTTGGGAGATTAACAGGGCGATGAAGGCGGGCGTTACTCCCGGACAGGTTACTGATCCCGATCCTCTCGCGAAACGCCTTTCGGATTTACAAAACTATCTTGTCAGCTTGAAGGCACGTTACACGGATGACCACCCGGAAGTCATCTCAGTACAGGCTGAGATTGACGATCTTCAGAAACAGATTCGTGAGGCGACCGCTCGGCCCAAGCCCAAACCCACCGAAAAGGTGGAGAAGAGTACCGAGCCTGAGCCGCCCGAGATTCTGCAGCTGCGGGCCCAGGCGCATTCCTACGACGAGGCGATAATAGCCAGTGGGCGCGAGCAAAAGCGGATAACCGATAGCATCAAACAATACGAGGCGCGGCTGCAAATGAGCCCCGTCGTGGAGCAGGAATACAAGGAAATTACTCGCGATCACGAATCAGCGCTTCAATTCTACAACGATCTGCTGGGCAAGAGAGATCAGTCGGGCATGGCGACCGACCTGCAGCGTCGCCAGGAGGGCGGACAGCTTCGCGTGATGGATCCGGCGGATTTGCCGGTAAAGCCCTCATTTCCAAACAAGCCTTTATTCGCATTGGGAGGTTTGGGGCTTGGGCTCGCGCTGGGGTTGGGTCTGGCTTTAATCGCGGAACAGACTGACAAGCGAGTCCGCACGGAGATCGACATCGAGTTTTACCTGGGTGTGCCCCCCTTCGCCCTCATTCCGCTAATCGAAATGGCAACCAACGGAAGACAAGTCCCCAAAGGCCAAGACAAGGGCAGAATCGGACAAAAGACCCCACTGGGTATTTCCGGTGTTCAATAACGGCCTAAAACCCGTTCCACCGACAAAACTTTTCTGACCCGGCTCGCGGAATCGTTGCGTAAGACATGCGATCGACAACCGGATTCACACTCATTCGATTGCTGATCGGCCTGTCCGCTGAGAATGTGTTCGTCGCCGCCAAGCTTTCGATGCACTAGGAAGGAAGTTCATGGACCGAATTAACGCTCCCACAAAGGCCCGCGGGGACGAAACGAGCAACAAAGCCGTGGATACTCGAGCCAACACAACCGAAAGCAACGAGCGGACTGTCATCCGCTCCTCCGAGCCTTCGTCCATTGCCGTGGGCGGTGTCCCTCCAGCCGTGGTTTCAGATACTGAAGCCGCGGAAGGGACAGGCCTGCGGCAGGCATTGATGGAGCGTTGCGTCCAAAGCCGATGGTCTCCCGATCCGCGATCGATGATTCGCTTCGATGGGCAGCCAAGCGGGCCTGGTCGAGAGGAGTTTCGCGCCCTCCGAGCCCGCCTGAATCTGGTTCGAGAGCGACAACGCCTACAAAAGCTGTTGATCACCAGCGCGTTGCCTGAGGAAGGGAAGACGTTTGTGGCGGCCAACCTGGCCCAAGCCGTTTTCTGGCAGCAGGAACGACAAATACTGTTGGTCGACGGCGACCTTCGGGCTTCTCACTTGCATCTGGCGCTGGGTGCGCCCCTGGCTCCCGGGCTTTCTGATTACTTGAGCGGCAACGCAGACGAGTTTGCGATCATCAAGCGAGGCTCACAGCCCAATTTCTTTTTCATTCCTAGCGGAAGAACGGTTTCGAATCCCACTGAACTCCTCGAAAATGGAAAGCTAAGAGTGCTGCTCCAGCGTGTGGCTTCCGCATTTGACTGGATCATCATCGACGCACCTCCCGTCGTTCTGGTTCCCGACGCAAAGGTGATAGCCGAGCTCTGCGACGGAGTACTGGTTGTCATTAGAGCGGGGGAGACGCCTTTCGATCTGGCTCAGAAAGCCTATTCGGAGTTCCGGGGGAAGTCTTTCCTGGGAGTGGTACTCAATCGAGTGGATGCTCGGCTGACCTACGGATACCACTATTACTACGAGAGAAAGGCAAGAACAGCGGGCAGTAACGGCAAAAAAAGGTAGGAAGGAGCAAGTCAGAACTCCTCACGCCTTCATTCTTGCACGTCTCGTGCACGTCCCGATCGTAATTTCGGGTACCGCAAACAGTTCAGTACGATCCTCCTAGGTAAATAAGAATGGCGTATATCGGCCCCATACAACCGCTGATTATTTCTCGCGACAGAGGCTTGCCTCCCGATTCAGTCATCTTCGGCCGCTCACCCAAGATGCAAAGGGTGCGCGAAGCCGTGGAAAAGCTCCAGGGTCATAATCTTACCATCCTGATTCAGGGAGAAAGCGGGACGGGTAAAGAAATCCTGGCGATGTTGCTGCACGATCGCTCCCCCTGGGCCAAGGGGGCACTGGTCAAGGTCAGTTGCCCAGCCATTCCAGGAACGCTACTGGAAAGCGAGTTGTTCGGATACGAAAGGGGAGCTTTTACGGGGGCGTACGGCTCCAAACCCGGGCGCGTGGAGCTGGCCCAGGGCGGCACACTGTTCTTGGATGAAATCGGTGAGCTCGATCTTGGGCTTCAGGCCAAGTTGTTGCAGCTTCTCCAGGATGGTCAGTTCTCTCGCATCGGCGGGCAGGTCGATAAGCGAGTGGAGTTGCGTGTGATCTGCGCCACAAACCGAAGACTCGATCAGGAAGCTCAAGCGGGCACCTTCAGACGGGACCTCTTTTATCGCATTAACGTGGCTTCAGTGTGCGTTCCGCCGCTGAGGGAGCGCAGGGAAGACATTCGTGACCTGGTGGAGTATTTCCTGGAGACGCAGAGTGCGGGGTTCAACTGCAAACTGAAACCCCTTTCGCCCGGACTCATGCGGGTTCTAGAAAATTACGAATGGCCTGGAAATATTCGTCAACTGGAAAACCTGATCAAGCGATACGTCATTCTGGGTACGGAGGATGCCATCACTGCTGATCTGATGGAAGTCGCCTCAAGCTCCTTCGACACCCAGATCTCAGACCCTGGTCCTTTCTCTTTGAAGAAATTGGTTCGCCAAGCCGCCCAGGACTGCGAGCGGAAGATCATCCTGGAAGCCTTGCAGGCTCACCAGTGGAACCGGAGGCATACGGCGCGAGCTCTGCGGATTGGCTATCGGACGTTACTCCAGAAAATGCAACAAGCACGATTGGCCGGACGCAATGGGAACGGCCGCTCTGAAGGAACGGAATCGCTGCCGGCGATTCCCGGCCAACCTCCCGGCTATGAGATCCCGCCAGAAGCGCCTGCACTTCGAGGGTCGGGGAACGGCAAGTCGGGAAACGGTAGTGATCGTTCGCATTACAAGAAACAACATAAAGCAATCATCGAGGAACATAAGCATGGGGAACCTGCTATTCAAGCGTGAAGCAGGCTTGCCAGGGTTTCTGAAGCCATCCGCTTCGCCTGAGGGCTTACACGGGCATCCGGGCAACGGCCTGGTGGGCGAAGAATCGTTCGCCAGGATTTTATGCTTGGAACGAAAGCGGGCGGAGCGCTCGCGAAAGTTATTGTTGCTGATGCTTCTGGATATGCGTGAATTGTCGCGACGGAATGGGGGGACACCAACTCTCCAGAAGATTGCGTCGGCTGTCTCTTCTATAACACGCGAGACGGATGTAAATGGCTGGTACAAGAAGGACTGCATCCTCGGCGTTCTCTTCACCGAGCTGGGCGAGAGCAACAAAAGCGCAGTAGGGGCGACCACCTTATCGAGGATCAGAGCCGCTTTGAGCCTTCACCTGGACCCGGAGCAGCTTAAATGGATTGACATATCTTTGAACTTCTTCCCCGAGGATTGGGACCTCGGTGACCCAGGCCAAAAGATAAATGGTGCGTTATATCCCGAGCAGTTTACGAATGGCCGCGCCAAGAGTCTTCCTCAGGCTTTGAAAAGAGCCATCGACATTGTAGGAAGCGCGGCGGGTTTGGCAATTCTCTCTCCCGTATTCGTTCTGATTGGCCTCCTCATCAAGCTGACCTCAAAAGGGGGCGTCGTGTTCCGGCAGAAGCGAGTGGGCCAGTATGGCGCCAACTTCGACATGGTCAAATTCCGATCGATGCATGCCGTGAACGATCCGACCATCCACAAAGAATACGTCCGAAAGTTAATAGCGGGTGAAGTCGACTCCAACGCCGGAGGGCAGAAGAAGGATCAAGTTTTCAAGCTCAAGGAAGACCCCAGGATCACTCCTCTGGGAAAGCTGCTCCGAAAGTCGAGCTTGGATGAGCTTCCCCAGTTGTGGAATGTCCTGAAGGGAGATATGTCCCTGGTTGGACCACGACCTCCTATTCCCTACGAGCTGGAGTGCTATGACATCTGGCATCGGCGCCGTTTGTTGGAGGTCAAGCCCGGCATCACGGGCTTGTGGCAGGTCAACGGGAGAAGCAGGACTACTTTCGACGAGATGGTTCGCCTGGATCTGAAGTACGCGAAGACGTGGTCGCTTTGGTTAGACGTTTGGATTCTGCTAAAGACTCCGCTAGCCGTCCTCTCTGGAGAGGGCGCTCTCTAAACCAGCGCCATACCTTTCGCAGCTTCGAGGAGCGCAACTGTGACATCTATGATTCGAATCGGCGTTCTGGGCTTCGGATACTGGGGCCCCAACGTGGCAAGAAACTTCAGTAGTATCCCCGGATGTGAGGTCGTCAGCATTTGCGATACGGACCCTGCAATGGCCAAGCGCGCCCGGCAGGCTTACCCCAGCGCACATGTTTCCACCAACCCTTGCGATGTTCTGACCTCGCCCGAAGTCGATGCAGTTGCAGTTATCACGCCTGTCTGGACCCATTTTGAACTGACCCAAAAGGCCCTCGAGAACGGGAAGCACGTGTTCGTGGAAAAGCCGTTCACTTCCACCGTGGCGCAAGCTGAACAGTTGATTGAGTTGGCAGAAAAGAAGAATCTCAAGATCATGGTCGATCATACGTTCCTCTATACGGGGGCGGTGAAAAAAATCCGCCAGCTCATCGACGAGGATGCCTTAGGCGGGCTCTACTACTACGATTCGACGCGAGTCAATCTGGGACTTTTTCAACACGACGTCAATGTGATCTGGGACTTGGCGCCTCACGATCTCTCCATCATGGATTACCTCATCAAGCAAAGACCAGAGGCGCTGGTGGCCACGGGCGCGCAACACTTGAACGGCTGCGAGGACGTTGCATTTATCACCGTCTATTTTCCCTCGAACATCATTGCCCACATCAACGTCAACTGGCTTTCGCCGGTTAAAGTCAGGACCACCCTCCTGGGGGGCGAGAAAAAGATGTTGGTGTGGAACGACCTGGAAGCCGATGAAAAGATCAAGATCTATGACAAGGGCGTCGACGTAAAAAACGGTGACGGCGTCTACGAGCTCCTGGTCAGTTATCGTTCCGGCGACATGTGGGCGCCCAGGGTCGAGCAGGTTGAGGCCTTAAAGGCTGAGTCGTCATGCTTTGTCGACTGCGTTTTAGGCGACAAAATCCCCATCAATGACGGTGCGGCGGGCTTGCGGATGGTCAAGATGCTCGCGGCGGCGGATCAGTCGGTCCGAGAGCGAGGAAAGCTGGTCTATTTGTGAACGACCATCTGTGTATTGCGCCCGACGTGGTGCTGGGGAAGGATGTCAAACTCTCCAAATTCATCAATCTCTACGGTTGTGAAATCGGGGATCGTACCAAGATCGGCGCGTTTGTGGAGATACAAAAAAATGCCAGGGTCGGCAAGAACTGCAAGATTTCCAGTCACACTTTCATCTGCGAAGGAGTGACCATTGCTGACCATGTTTTCGTAGGCCATGGAGTCACCTTCATCAATGACGCTTATCCGCGCGCGACCAATCTTGAGGGCGAGTTGCAGACAGAAGCGGATTGGAAAGTAGAGCCGACAGTTGTCGAAAAGGGGGCTTCTATTGGCTCAGGGACTACCATCCTTTCGAATGTAGTGGTCGGAGAGAATGCCCTGGTGGGGGCGGGCAGCGTGGTCACGCGCGATGTGCCCGCCAATGCGATCGTAGCGGGAAATCCGGCCAAATTACTCAGGTTTATTACCCCCGAAGTCAGGACGCTTAAATGAACAGCCCAACTGAAATACCCTTTCTTGATCTTGTCAGCCCGCATCTGGAACTCCGCGAAGAGTTGGTTTCAGTGTTCCAGTCTGCCCTGGAAACCGGCAGGTTTGTGGGCGGATCGATGCTTGAGAATTTCGAGCGGGATTTTGCCGATTTTTGCGGCGTGAGGAACTGCATTGGTGTCGCGAGCGGTACGGACGCTTTACGCTTTGCCTTGATGGGCTCAGGTGTGAATCCGGGGGACATTGTTCTGACCGTCCCGAACACATTTATTGCGACGGCGGAAGCGATTTCACAGGCGGGCGCGCACGTTGAATTCATCGACGTCGACAGCCGGACTTACAGCATGGATCCCGCCAAGCTGGAAGAGTACCTTGAGGCCCGATGCAGTCTGGAGAGCGCGGCTGCCGGTTTGGTGAGCAAGAAATCGAAGCGGCCCGTCACAGCCATCGTTCCCGTTCACCTTTATGGCCAGACTGCGGACATGGACCCGATCCTTGAACTTGCCGCGAAATACAATCTGATTGTGGTCGAGGATGCCTGCCAGGCCCACGGCGCCCGGTATTTTTCGACGAAGAACGGCCAATGGATGACAGCGGGATCGATGGGCCGCGCGGCTGCCTTCAGCTTTTATCCCGGCAAGAACCTGGGCGCTTGCGGAGAAGCCGGAGCGGTGACGACCAACGATGCAGAAGTCGCACGCAAGGTCCGGATGTTGCGCGACCACGGGCAGATTCGAAAATACTATCACCAGATTGAGGGATACAACGGCAGGCTTGACTCGATTCAGGCCGGTATCCTGCACGTCAAACTCAGATTCCTTCCCGAGTGGAATGAAAAGCGCCGTGCGTTGGCCGTAGCTTACAATGAGCTCTTAGCGGAGGCGGGCGACGGCCTGGTTCTTCCTTTCGAGCCTTCGTGGTCAGAGGGCGTATATCACCTCTTTGTGGTACGGGTTCAGGATCGTGATCAACTCCAGCAGTACTTGTCGGATGCCCACATTGGAACGGGAATCCACTATCCCATACCTCTTCATCTTCAGCAGGCCTACAGCAGCTTCGGTTTCAAGGAAGGCGACTTCCCAGTGACGGAGGGCGCGGCCCGTGAAGTGCTGTCGCTGCCCATGTATCCGCAAATGAGCGCCGATCAGCAAAGCGAAGTGGCCGAGAAGGTTCTGGAGTTTCTGTCGGCAAGAGAAATGGGTGAAGTCAGTTTGCACGTCCGCGCATAGTCATCTCTCCGCCGATCTGCCTCCTGTTTGTCCGGTTGGTCCACACACCCCCTCCCTAGCGGGCAGAGGTATTGAATAGAGTCCAGCTCTCGCGAACGCCTCTGTCGAAATGGCTCGATAGCGGCGCTGGCGCGGAGGCGAAGACTGTGATGCGCAAGATTCAAAACCTGCAGGACGTGGTGGACTGGGGCCTATGTACGGGCTGCGGAGCGTGTTACTACGCTTGCTCGAAGGGCTCCGTCACGCTCATCAACGTTGAATCCGTTGGAATTCGCCCCAGGTTCGATTCCGACGGGTGCGCCTCGTGCTCAGAATGCCTTTCCATCTGCCCAGGCTACTCTCTCGATGGCGAACTCGTTGCCGGCCCGGTTTCGAACGAAAACCCGCTCGAGCACGAGTCCGGACCGTCACTGGAAGTGTGGGAGGGCTACGCGTGCGATCCGGAAATTCGTTACCGCGCTTCCTCCGGCGGCCTCTTGACGGCGTTGGCGCTGTATTGCCTGGAGAGGGAAGGCATGCAATTTGTATTACACACGGGTATGGATGAGGCCAAGCCGTGGCTCAATAAGACCGTCCAGAGCCGAACGCGGAGTGAACTCCTAGCCCGCACGGGTTCTCGCTATTCGCCCGCGTCTCCCTGCGCGGGACTGGGTGCGATCGAGGCGAGCGGCGGGCCGTGCGTTTTTATTGGCAAGCCCTGCGATGCCGCGGCCGTAGCCGCGCTTCGCCGAGAGCGTCCCGAGTTGGATCGAAAGCTCGGCTTGGTGCTGACTTTCTTTTGCGCCGGAACGCCGAGTACGCAGGGAACTCTGGACCTGATCAGCTCGTTGGATATGACTGCGGAAAAGACCGCTTCCGTGCGCTATCGCGGGGACGGTTGGCCGGGAAAGTTTAGTGTCGTCTCTAATAACGGAGGCGGTGAGAAAACTCTTCCTTATATGGAGTCCTGGGGCAGGCTCACCCATTACCGCCCGATGCGCTGCCAATTATGCCCGGATGGCCTGGGGCGGATCGCGGACGTCTCGTGTGGCGACGCTTGGGAGCGATTGGGTCAGGGGCAGGATGCGGGCCGATCCATTGCCGTCGTCCGAACGAAAAGAGGGCAAGATATTCTGCACCGGGCCATGGCTGCAAAATATGTTGAACTCCAGCCGGTCGGCGCAACGGCGATCCATGCGGGCCAACCCAGCCAAATCGATCGGAATCGCGAGCTCTTTGGAAGGTTGCTCGCCATGCGGTTGTTGTTGATCCCGACGCCCAGGTATCGTGGTTTTTCTCTCTTTCGGATTTGGAGGGCGCTGCCGTTCTTGAAGAAAGCTCGAACGATCGCAGGCACCCTAAGACGGCTTCTCTTACGGGGGCTATGGCGGCGACGGCCTGTTTTCTAGCCTCGCTCCGGGAATGCTCGGCTGCCGGTCGCGGAATGCGGGCTGGCATCCGGAGGGCGTCTGAGTTGTAGATCGAGTGTTTGCTCTGATATCTTCCAACACGGTTTCGTCATTATCGGCATCAAGGCCACTATGGAAGACCCGAAAAGCGCCAGCACGCCCGCGGCGGCTCGAAGACCTATGAGAGTGTGCATGCTGACGTATTCGTTCTACGATAGCGACTCTCGGGTCCAGCAATACACTTCTGCGCTTGTGGGACGTGGTGATGTTGTCGATGTGATCGCTTTGCGGCGGAACGGGCAAGCGCGCCGAGACGCCATCGATGGAGTGAACGTTCGCCGTATCCAAAAAAGAAGCCGGAACGAGAAAGGTCAGTTCGCTTATGCGTTCAAGCTGCTGTTCTTTCTGGTTCGATCCACGATTCTCATCGCGATGGAACATTTGAAGCGGCCTTATGATCTGATTCACGTTCACAATGTCCCCGATTTTCTGGTCTTTGCGGCGCTGATTCCGAAACTGACGGGCACGCCGGTGATTCTGGACATCCACGATATTCTCCCCGAGTTCTACGCCAGCAAGTTCAAGGCTCAGCCCAACTCGCTCGTCTTTAGATTCATGCTGATGCTGGAAAAGGTCTCGACCGCCTTTTCTGACCACGTCATCATTGCCAATCACATCTGGCACGAGCGAATCACGTCCCGGTCCGTTCGCAGTGAAAAGTGCACGCCCATCCTCAACAGCCCGAGCGAGCTCTTCTTTTCGCCGCACCCCAAAACCAGGACGGACGGCAAGTTCATCATGATGTATCCTGGAACGCTGAACTGGCACCAAGGCCTGGACATTGGGATTCGCGCCTTTGCCCGGGTGGCGGATCAAATGCCTGAGGCTGAATTCCACATCTATGGCGAGGGTCCGTCCAAGGACTCGCTGCGAGCTCTCGCCAAAATGTTGGGGCTGAACGGCAAGGTGATTTTCAAAGAGTTCGTTCCCATAAGCCAAATCGTGGAGCTGATGCGGCAAGCAGACGTTGGCGTGGTTCCCAAGCGGGCCAGCTTATTTGGAAACGAGGCACAAAGCACAAAAATCCTCGAGTTTATGGCCCTCGGCGTCCCGGTGATTGCGCCCGATGCGAAAATCACCACCTACTATCACGACGCTTCCAGAGTGAAATTCTTCCAGGCGGGGAACGATGCCGATCTGGCTGAGTGCATGCTGTTGCTCCGGCGCGACGCTCATCTCCGCGAGCAATTAACTCAGAATGGCTTGACCTACGCGTGGGAGCATAGCTGGGTGGTGAAACGCAAAGATTACTTGGACCTGGTCGATTCTCTGGTTCCATTGCCGGGATACTCTCACGCCCGCAAGGTTTCCCAGCCGGAGCTGCGATAACTGCACAACGCTCAGCACGCCGGCGCGCTCGTCGCGCCTGAGGACCCTGATGGACCTTTCGATTCTCATTGTCAACTGGAACTCGGCCCACTATCTGAAGCCCTGTCTTGCCTCGGTCTATCGCGAGGTCAAGGGCATCGAGTTCGAAGTCATCGTGGTTGACAACGCTTCCTACGACGGCAGCGCCGAGCTCGTCAAGGCAGACTTCCCGCAGGCCACCTTCATCCAGAGTGACAAAAACCTCGGGTTCATTCGCGGCAACAATCTGCTTTTCCGGCACGCGAAGGGGCGGAACCTTCTGCTTCTCAACCCCGACACGGAAATCGTCGGCGACGCCATTCAGCGCATGATCGGCCATCTCGAGTCGCTGCCCCGGGCGGGCGCCATCGGATGCCGTCTGGTGAACGCCGATGGCTCGGTGCAGACCAACTCGATCCAGAAGTTTCCCACCATCCTGAACCAGCTTCTCTGCGCGGATTTCCTGCTGCGCCGGTTCCCGAACTCCTCGCTCTGGAACCTCAAGCCGCTCTACGAAGACGCGGGCGCGCCGGTGGAAGTGGACTCCATCAGTGGCGCGTGCCTGATGATCAAGCGAAGTCTTTTTGAAAAGGTCGGCCTACTCAGCGACGACTACGTGATGTACGCCGACGATCTGGATCTGTGCGCCAAGGTGCAGCAGGCGGGCTACAAGGTTTATTTCACCAACCAGTCTCGCGTGGTCCATCACGGGAAGAAGAGCACGGTCTCCTTACAGCGCGGCCTCTCGGAGGTCTGGATGAAGGATTCCATCCACAAGTTCTTGTGCAAATTTCGCGGGCGATGGTACGGAGCCTTGTACAAGGTGGCCATGGCCGCCGTAGCCGTGGCGCGATTAATCCTGCTCACGCTGATGCGCCCGCTGGCCCGAAGCGCGTCACGCCGCGGGCGATGGGACTACTCATTCACCAAGTGGAAGCGGACGCTCCAGTGGGCGCTGGGCTCGAAGGATTGGGCGCGCCGCGCCAGCAAGCAGATGCGCTATGCCGCCAAGCAGTTGTGAACGACCCGGCGTTAGGGATTAGGGGTTAGGGATTAGGGCTGGCTCCTGACTCCTGACTTCTGGCTCCTGACTCCTAGCTCCTAACTTCTAACCCCTATGAAATACGTCATCATCACCCCGGTGCGCGACGAGGAGCAGCACATCGAGGACACGCTCCGCAGCGTGCTGGCGCAGACCATTCTTCCCGCCGAATGGGTGATTGTGGACGATGGCTCCACGGACGGCACCGGCCGCATCCTGGAGCGCTACGCCCGCCAGCACGCGTGGATTTCGGTCATTCACAGGCCCGACCGGGGGTTCCGTAACTCCGGGGGCGGCGTGATGGAGGCATTCGACGAGGGCTATCGAGCGTTAAGATCGCGCGACTGGGATTTGATCGTCAAGCTTGATGGAGACCTGAGCTTTGGGCCAGACTATTTCGAAAGGTGCTTGCGTCGGTTTGCGGAGGATCCTGGTCTCGGCATCGGCGGGGGAGTGATCTACTATTGCGAGAACGGCACGAAACGGCTCGAAACCTCTCACCTTTTCCACGTCCGTGGGGCGACGAAAATGTATCGGCATGCCTGCTGGGATGCGATCGGCGGACTAATCCGGACCCCCGGCTGGGACACGGTGGATGAGTTGAAGGCGAACATGCTAGGCTGGCGGACTCGGTGTTTCCCGGATGTGCTGCTTCTCCAGCACCGCCCCACCGGGGCCGCCGACGGAAACTGGCGGGACGCGGTAAAGAACGGCCAGGCCGATTACGTTTCAGGATACCATCCTCTTTTCATGCTTGCGAAGTGTCTAAAGCGCGCCTTCCAAAGACCCTTGCTGGTCGGCGCGGTTGGCCACCTGTACGGCTTCGCCCAGGGGTACATCCAGCGGCTCCCCAAGGTTGAAGATCAGAAGTTTATTCGCTACGTCAGGCGGCAACAGTTGCGTCGCCTGTTTTTCCAAGAGAGCATTTGGAAATAGCATTGTTGCGGCGCTGAAAACTTATGTGCGGGATTTGCGGAAAGCTCGTCGCGAACGACGCTACGGCACAGGTGAGTCGCGATCTCATCGCGTCCATGATGGAGCCCATTCGCCACCGAGGACCGGACGATGAGGGGATGTATGTTTCCGGTCCGGTTGGGCTTGGTCACCGGCGCCTCAGCATCATCGATTTGAACACCGGCCAGCAACCGATCTCGAACGAAGATGGCACGGTCTGGGTTGTGTTTAACGGCGAAATATACAACTACAGGGAGCTGACGGCTTTCCTTGTCTCGAAGGGGCATCAGTTCCGGACCGCAACGGATACAGAGGTCCTGGTGCACCTTTACGAGGAGTTTGGCGAGGAGATGCTCCCGAAACTGCGCGGGATGTTCGGATTTGCGATTTGGGACGACAAAGCCAAAACCCTACTGGTTGCTCGCGACAGGCTGGGCATCAAGCCAATTTATTACCATTGGGACAACCAAGCTCTCCTCTTCGCCTCGGAAGTCAAAGCGATCCTCGCCGATCCTTCCGTACCTGCTGACGTTGATCCAAACGAACTCTTGAGTTTTCTCACGTACTTTTATCCCCCTGGCGAAAAGACGCTCTTCAAGGGCATCAACAAACTGAGCCCTGGCCACTCTCTGACCGTGAAGAATGGCGAGCTGAAGATAACCCAATACTGGGATTTGAGCTTCGACAAAACCAGTCCCGCGCCGAGCCTGACCCAGTCGATGGGTGAGCTTACTGAGTTGTTGCGCGAGACAGTTCGGCAGCACATGATCAGCGACGTTCCTGTAGGCGTCCTTCTGAGCGGCGGGGTTGACTCAACCGCAATGCTGAGCTTCGCTGTTGAGCAGACCGACAAGCCCGTGAGTACCTTCACCATCGGATTCGACGGCAGCCTGTGCACTGACGAGCGCCCTTACGCCCGGATCGCGGCGGATAAATACGGCACCAAGCACTATGAAATGACCATTCGGAGCGAAGATTTTCTCGATTTTCTTCCTAAGTACGTTTGGCACATGGAAGAGCCGGTTTGCGAGCCGCCAGCCGTTGCTCTCTACTACGTTTCGAAGCTGGCCCGCGACCACGGGGTGAAGGTGTTGATTTCGGGCGAAGGGGGCGATGAGGCTTTCGCGGGTTATCAGAATTACAGAAACCTCGTTTGGTTAGAGAGAATCAAAGGCCTGCTTGGCCCCTTGGCGAAACCGGCGTCGGCTTTTGGAAATGGTTTGGGATCTATCGGCCCGTTCAGGCGGCTCAGGAAGTACGCTCCGCTGATGGCGATGCCTCTGGAGAAGTGCTATTACAGTCGGACCTCAGATCCGTTCCAATACTTCAACCAAAAACGGGGCTCGCTTCTCACGCAGGATTTCCTGCAATGCCTCAACGGGAGCAATCCGGCGCGAACCGCCGAGGGTTACTTCGCGGCGGCCGCAGGTTGCGGCGCTCTCGACCGCATGTTGTACGTGGACACCAAGACGTGGCTGCCTGACGACCTGCTGATCAAGGCGGACAAGATGACGATGGCCAACTCGGTGGAGCTTCGCGTGCCCTTGTTGGACCACTGTGTGCTCGAATTCGCGGCGGCTCTGCCCGCGCACTTCAAGCTGCGAGGCTTTACGACAAAATATATCCTCAAGAAGGCGCTCTCAAGCAGGATCCCTCGAGCCATTCGGGACCGAAAGAAAACTGGTTTTCCAGTTCCCTACGAGGCTTGGCTTCGAAAGGAGATGAAAGAGACCGTTTGGTCCGTGCTTATGGACCCAGGGACGCTTAAGCGCGGTTACTTCCGGCCGGAGGCCGTCGAAGCCTTGCTGAAAGCTAACTCCAACGGGAGGGACTACTCGAAAGAGGTTTTCTCGCTGTTGACGGTAGAGCTGTGGCATCGAACGTTCCTGGGCGGGCCAGGGGGCGACCGCGAAAGCTGGTCTAAAATCCACGGGGCGCATCTGACGACCGTATGAGTAGGTTCTTGCTGACCGTCACTCTTGGACTGATTCTCGCGGCGCGCGCTTATTCTGCGGACGTCGTACTGATTTGCAACGGGGGCGCTCCCTCAGCGGAGGCTCCTCAGGTCGAGTTGAGTGCGCGTTTCTACGGCTTGACGCTTTCTGAAGTTTCCGTTGGAGCTGCTGGCGGAGCAGGTGCGGCTATGCGGGCCCTGCGCGACCAGCATGTTTTTGCAGTAATCATCACTGCGCAGGCACTTCCGCTCCTGAACAAAGATGCTGTGTTCCGCGCCCTCCAAAGGGACCATGGCCGCGCCGTCCCGCTTCTGATTGAAGGGGTTACGCCTTCAGCTTCCTCAGCGCTTCTCTCTAGCTGGTCCGGCGGCGCAGTGATCGGGGCCGTCGGGCCTGTAGAGGGAAGTACTGACGGAGAGTATCGTTTCTCCCCGATTCAGGACGTGACGCGTCAGCTCGGCGGGCGGGGCGTTCCCGCGAGCGGCGCATTCTTTCACCGACTTGTTATCGACGAGCGTACGCCGCCCGAAGTGATCGTGTCTTTCGGAAGCGGCGGCACCTTCCAACCGATCCTTGCGAGGGCGCATGTCGGCGACCGGGAGATATTCCTTCAGTCACTAGTCGTTCGGGCAGGGGCACCGCCAAAAACGTCGTCAGAGGACCTGCTCACCGGGTTCTTGAGGCTCGCGCCTTCGTTGCTCTTCCTGCGGTACGCGGGAGGGGAGAGGGTTTGGCACGCCCCGATGCAAGTGGCGAACTTCACCATCGACGACGCCTGGCTGAGGGAGCCCTACGGCAACCTGGATTACGAGCGGCTTCTCGGCGACATGGTGAAGCATAATTTCCACACGACCATCGCTTTCATTCCTTGGAATTTTGACCGAAACAGCGCCTCAGTCGCCAAGCTCTTTCTCGCTCACCCCGACAGGTTTTCCATCGCCGTGCATGGAAACAACCACGATGGAAAGGATTTTTGCGCTGACGGCCCGTGTCCCCCGGCCAGGCAGGCTGAGGCAATTCGGCAGGGGATCGCGCGGATGGAGAGCTTCACCAAGCTGACCGGGGTGCCTTACGCTCCAGTGATGGTCTGGCCTTATGAGAAGGCTCCCCTGCTTTCCACGTTGACGATGCTGAAGAAATACAATTTTCTTGCCAATGTGAATACGGTTCCTGTCCCCACCGGTCAGGCCTCTCCCGCCGAGCCGTTGTTCCGCTTGCGGCCTGAGTCAGTTCAATTCGGTGACTTTCCCACCATCAAGCGCTATTCACCGCAGACCCCGTGGGTGCAGTCGAAAATCGCAGTCAACAGTTTCTTGGGCAATCCCCTCCTGTTTTACGTGGATCCCGATGTTTTCGAAGGGGGCGACGCGCCGCTCGACGAGATCGCGGATTACGTGAACCATGTTGACGCTGGAGTGGTGTGGGAGGGCCTTGGACAGATCGCGCGCCACTTGTACCTGATCCGGCTGGCGGGTGACGGGGCCTACGACGTCCAGGCCTTCGCGAGCGAGATTACGCTCATTAACCCGTCGTCGGACGACGCCGCCTTTTCCGTCGAGAAACCGGAGACCTTCGAAGTTCCCATCAGGTCGGTCACTGTCAACGGGCGGCCTGTTTCATACCATCGGACCGGAGACGGGCTCGACTTGAGCATTCGCCTCGGCGGGAAGGAGACAGCCGACGTTCGGGTGGTCTACGACAATGATCTCGATGTGGGGCGGATTGACACCTCCAGGAGATCGGTGCACGCTTATCTGCACCGAAGTTTCGCCGACTTTCGCGACATTATCCTGGCGCGGAGCAGGTTGGGCCAGGCGCTCATCGCAGGCTACTACAAATCAGGCCCACCCCAAGTGGCGCTCGCCGTGTCCGCCCTTTTGCTTGCGGGCGCCGTTTTTTGGCTCGTTACCCGTCGCCGCGCGCGGCTATCCAGTAAACGGGGCTCAGGCGCATCGTGGAAATCGCGCGCCACTCCCGATGTAGAACCTCCAGTGAGCGCAGTAGAAGCTACCGCCGCGCTGGACCCCGACTGCGGAAACTCGGACCGCTAAGATGCCGCTGATTATCGGAATCGATGTCATCGTAGTGGGCGTGATCGTTCTTGTCGCGCTCACCAAGGGGGTGAAGAAGGCGTTACCCTTCGTCGCTTTCGTCCTCGTCTTGGCGCCCCTGGACTCTAAGATCGTCGTGGCCGAGTTTTGTGACCTCACAACCCAGCGCGTTGCAACCATTACGCTGGCAGCCGTGTATGTGGCGTTCGGAGCGGGGAAGGCCGATGAACGGGACAAACAGCGTACCCCGCTGATGTACCTGATTCTCTTGAACCTTGGGTGGAGCTTAATTTCGACGATTAATTCCATTGTTTTCATGACCAGCCTCAAGGCCACCCTGTCGAGTGTGCTTGACGTTTATTTGCTCTACTACATTTTCGCGAAGAGCGTTTCCAGTGCTGAGTCAGTTCACCGAATCCTGCGCGCATTTGTCGCTGCGTTGCTTCTCTGCTGCGTTTTTGGCTGGTTTGAGACATACTATGGCTGGCGGGTGATGAATCTCTTCCCGACGATCGTGCACCGGTTTACCCCAGGTCAGGGAGGACTCATGCTCGACGAGGGGCGGGTGCGGTCCACCTTCGGACACGAAATTCTCTTCGGGAACGCATTGGCCTTGGGGATTCCGATCGCTTTCTATCTCCTGACGGTGGCCAAAAATACTGGGCAGCGCATCTGGCTTTGGACCTCCGTGCTGCTAATGTTTTGGAACATGTATAAGACGTCCAGCCGAGGCCCATGGCTAGCGTTGATTCTGTCCGCCATCCTGTTGTTGCTCTTCTCGCAGGGAAGCGTTCGGAAGTACTTGGTGGTTGTTACCCTGCTGACCGTATCGGTGCTGGTCATACGGCCAGGGGTGTGGGACACCCTGAAGAACACCTACCTCGAGACAATGGATCCCGACGACCCGCGCGGTCAGTCCTACCAATACCGATACGACCTCATGCACGTCGCCACGGAAAGGCTTGCAAGAGATGGGAACCGGGCGATCTGGGGATTTGGGCCGGAATCTTTCTACTACGCTGGCTTCGAGGGCGTAGACAGCGAAACGGGGCACACCTACAAGTTCGAGAGCTGCGATAGCGCCTTCGTCGAGACAATGGTTGACACCGGCTACATCGGACTGCTACTCCTCATTGTCTTGCTCCTTAGACCGATGTTGGTTTCGCTCAGAGGGTTCAGCGGCTTGCCAAGGCCCGCCAACTTACTCTGCCTCGTGCTTCTCGTCAATCAGGTGGCCTTCGCCTTCATGATGGTGAGCGTGGAGAACTGGGGATGGGGCCAGCAAACCTATATGATTTGGATCATCTTCGCACTCGCCATGACTTACCCGAGGCTTGTCCGTAGCGAGGTTAGCATATCGCACGTTGGCCAGCCCGAGCGGATGGCACCCTCTGAGCCGCTGACCGCCCTCGCTTCACTCTAACCGGCCATGCAAATCGTTGCAGAAATCACCCCGAGCGAAACGGGACCCGGCGACAGGGTCGTACCTCAGTGCACCGTCCAAGTGGCCCGAACCATCTCGGAGGTTGAGGCGCTCCGGCCCCTCTGGACGGGCCTTCAATGGCATCCCAACTCCGACGTCGATTTTTATCTGCATGTGGTTCGGTCCAGGCCCGAATTCCTGCGACCGCACGTCATAGTGGTTCACCGAGGGGGACGCCCAGAGGCGATGCTTGTGGGGAGGCTCGAGCAGAAGGCCATCGAAGTCAAGATAGGTTATCTGAGCCTCTTGAAGCGCAAAGCCAGGTCCCTGACATTTATCTATGGAGGGGTGCTGGGGAATCTCTCATCCGAGGGCAGCGACGCCCTGGTGCGGGAGATCCTCGGGTCGCTTCAGGGCGGCGAAGCTGCCGTAGCCTACTTTAGCCATTTAAAGGCCGACAGTCCCTTCTATGAATCCATCACGAAACTGACACGGTTTTTGAGCCGCGATCACTTTCCGCTGCTGCAAGTCCACAGGGTGATGACATTGCCGGGCAGCCTTGAGCAGCTCCACCGCCGATTGTCTCCCGAGGTCTGGAAGAACAAGCGATGGAAAAAGCTTTTGAGGGATTATTCGGGGGCGGTGACGGTGCATTCTTATTGCGAGCCCGCGGACCTTGAGCGTGTGTTCACAGACGTTGAAGAGATTGCGAAAAAGACGTATCAGCGGGGTCTGGGGGTTGGATTCGTCGACAGCCCCGAGATGCGCGACCGCTTGCACCTGTTGGCCCAAAAGGGGCAGCTTCGAGCGTTCGTGCTTTACATCGCGGACAAGCCTTGCGCGTTTTGGATGGGGACGCTTTATGGGAGCACGTTCCATAGCGATTGCACGCAGGGGTACGACCCGTCGTACAGTAAGTACTCCCCGGGGATGCTCGTCATGATGAAGGCAATCGAGGGGTTCTATGGCCCAAACGGCAGCGACAGGGTCAGGGAGATCGACTTCGGGCTTGGAGACGCCCCATACAAGGCCCTCCTCGGGAATCGGGAATGGCAGGACGCGTCGCTCTACATGTTCGCTCCCACTTTGCGTGGCGTGGCGATGAATGTCATCAGAATGCCTGCGATCATTCTGGACCGTTTTGCCAGGAGGGTTCTGGACTGGACTAAGTCGTTGCAGCAAATCAAGAGGGCCTGGCGCAGCCGAGCGATAAAGAAGGACGAGGAGTAGAGCGCGCATGCATGAGCATTTAACGGTCCGAGTTATTAGGGACTTCGCTGAGATTGAGAACATGCGAAGCACGTGGGAATCTTGGCAGCACCATCCGAGCTCTGACATTGACTACTACCTTTCGCGCTTCAAGCTCAGGCCCGAATTTCTCCGTCCGCATGTGATTGTGGTGCACCGTGACGGCCGACCAGATGCACTGTTGGTGGGGAGACTGGACCACCTGCGTCTCGACCTCAAGCTAGGTTACGTGCACTTGCTTAAGCCCCGAGTGCACGTGCTAAACTTCGTCTACTCCGGACTGCTTGGTAACCAATCCCCAGAGAATTGTGACATTATACTCGGTGAGATACTAAAGTCGTTGCGTGATCGGGGGGCCGATTTTGCCGCTTTCGACAACGTCAGAGTGCCTTCTCCCCTTTATGACCTTGCCCTGAGCTTGCCAAACTTCCTGATGCGTGACCATTTCCCCGAAGTTAACCTTCACTGTCGCATGACGGTACCACCCAGCGTGGAGGACATCTATCGCGGGCTGTCGGCAAAGGCACGCAAGAATCTAAAGTGGCAGGCGAAGCAGCTCCTAAAGAGCGAAGCCTTCAGCGCACAGATCGCGTGTTTTCGGGGGAGCGAAGAAGTCGACCGGATGATCCGGGATGTCGAGTACGTGGCGAGAAAAACCTACCAGCGTGGGCTGGGTGTCGGGTTTGTTGACAACCCCGAGATGCGCGAACGTCTCGCTCTGGCAGCGCGAAAGGGTTGGCTCAGAACCTATGTGCTGTATCTCAGAAACCAACCATCCGCCTTTTGTGTAGGCACTGCCTACGGTGGGACATACTACACGGACTTTGTTGGCTATGATCCGCAATACGCTAAGTACTCGCCGGGAACATTTCTTCTGATGAGGATGTTTGAAGAGTTTTGCAGCGATGGTTTGCAACAGGTGGATTTTGGTTATGGTGTGGAAGGCTACAAACAACGCTTTGGCAGTTGTACGTGGAATGAAGCGAAGCTCAGGATATATGCCCCCACGGCGAGAGGATTGGCACTGAAGCTCCTGATAGGTCAGATGCTTCTCATCGACCATTTGGTGAGAAGAATCCTCAGTGGAATTAAAGTGCTGCCGAGACTAAAGAAATTCTGGCGAAAGCAAGTGAGAAATTCCGGACCGGACCCCGCCCCGGACGGGACGGCGTCGGAGGCATAGGGCAACTGAGAGCAAGCGTTCGAGTGGCAATCAGTGGACGCCGGTGACAGCGAGGTTCGTGGGGGGATTAGGCTTGGTCGGGGTGCTGTTGAACTCAAAGGCCCCTCGCTCCCACGTGCCGTCCGCGCCCCTTGTCGCACCGGCAAAGTCCAGATTGTAGGGCGCGGCAAGCGATACACCATCGTTCAGATGCGCGTCCACGGTTTCGGAGGAGAGGTTGAAGTTGCCCGTGGCGTCGGATACAAAAGGGTCGGGCTGTGTGGGGCTCTCCTTCGTGGAGTTTTGGAAATCGTGAGCGGCGAGGGTCATCAATGTGCCTGAGATATCCGTATTCGACCATGTGTTGTAATCGTGGGTGGCAAGAGTTGGATGGCCGTTCGCTCCATCGTAGCCAAGGTCGGCTTCGTCGCAGTAGTACCAGAAATTATTGCGAATGTCGTTCGATCCTGAGGTGCTCGCGGTGATGATGACTCCCGCATTGTCTCCGCCCGAGTGCCCCGGCTTGATGTGGATATTGGAGATGGTGTTGCCGTAGAAGGTCAGGTTTGTCAGCGTGCTTCCGCTTCCATTGTCCCCGAGGACCTTCGAGACCTGACACGACGCCGTAACGTCCCCGTGTTCGCACGCCGAGTCCCAGTCGCTCGAATAGTAGAAGATGTTGTTATAGATTTTCCAACTGTCACAGCTACCGTGAAGGCACATAATGAAGCCGGTGCCTTGTATGTTTTTCCAGACCACGCTATCAACGGTCAGATTGTTCAACGCCAGACTCCCATTACTATTTGCGGAAGCGTCGATGCCCTGAGAGTGTGAGGCAGCGTTACCGAAGTTCGTATAAATCCAGCCGTTCGAGTACGTCAGGGCGGTCATATTGCCCTCTTCTCCGGTCGGAGAAAAAAGGTCGTGCAGATAGAAGTAGCTGACAGTGATGTTGTTCACCGGAGAGCCTCCGCTGGATGGGCTTCCGAAATAGAGTCCAGTAGAGCCGCCCCCCCCATTGATGCTGTCTGCTTCGACCCCGTTGATCTCGAAGTATTGAAAGGTCAGGTTGGTGATTGTTGGATTGCCGCTGCACTGGTTGGCGTCGGCGCGAATGAATCCGAACATATCGCCAGCAGATTTGAAATAGAATCCGTAGGTTCCCGTCTGGTCAGCCGAACCAACTTCTCCGTTCACGTCGTAGTAACTTCCACACATGTCCCAGAAGGGTTGGATGATGCCGTCAGCGGGAACATGGGTGTTCGACCAAGTGATGGCCGGGGTCACATCGACGCCATAGCTGGCACTCCATCCCGTCCCGGTCCCGTGGTCGGCACCCGTTGCCGCTTTAATTGTGATGTGACTGCCCACCGTGCCGCTCGTCGAAAAGACGTGTTTCGCTTCTCCCGCGCACGCTGTAGTCGTGTCCGCAAGATTCCCGCCGGAGTTCCCGATATAGACCACATCACCGGGATTCAACGTGGCGGGGATCTGGCAGTTGGCGTTCGCCCAATCCGTTCCGGCGAAGCTGCCGGTACCTCCCGCCAAGACGTAATATGTGGTGGCGGATGACGGAGAGGCGACCGCTAGGAACGCCAGCAAGGAAGGGAAAGCAAGGACGTTGCGCTTAAGCTCGTTGACGACCATATTGACCTCGCACCCTGTAACGGCAGATCCGATTTTCTGGGGACTGCTTTGGTCTTCTCTTATACTACAACCAGGATGCATTGCCAAGCTCCATCTGTTTTGCGCAGTGACTCAGCCTGGCGTAGCGCCGACCTTTAGGTCGGCATCTTGGGGCCATGCCGGGCTGAAGCCCGGCGCTACTAGATTTCAAATATGAGGGGACATTCGCACATTCTGAGTGGGGCAGTGAAGCTCGGCGCCGGCCAAGTCGCCACGCAGGCATGCGCATTCGTCCGAAGTGTGATCATCGCCAGGCTAATCAGCCCCGCGGATTATGGCATTGCGGCCGTTTTTTTCACGGCCTTCGTCCTTATGCAGCAGATCAGCGATCTAGCTGCTGACAAGCTTTTGATCCAGGCAAAAGATGGCGACGATCCGGCGTTCCAGAGGTCCGCGCAACTGTTAATGCTGGTTCGAGGCCTGTCGAACGCTACGGTCCTGTTCGTGCTGGCCGGGCCGTTTTCCAGCCTCTTCGGGGCCCCTCAGGCGGTGTGGGCGTTCCGGTGCCTGGCGTTGCTGCCCCTTACCAGAGCGTTTGTCCACCTTGACATCAATCGGCTGCAACGCCACTTGAGGTTCGGCCCGGCGGTGCTTGTCGATGTGAGCGCCAATGTGCTGGCCGCATTGGCGGCGCTACCGCTCGCACTCTGGTTCCGGAACTATTGGGCAATGATGTTGGTTCTCGTGGTGCAACAGGGCAGCATCAGCCTCGGTTCTCACCTTGTCGCCGAGCGTCGCTATGGTGTGGCCTGGAACAGGGATTACGCGAAGCGGATGTTCCACTTCGGCTGGCCGCTGCTGATTAACGGACTTCTCCTGTACGGAATTATGGAAGGCGATCGCATGGTGATCGGGTCGTCCAAGCGCCTGTTCGCGGGCAGCACGTACACCTTGACCGACCTGGGGATCTACTCAGTGGCATTTGCAGTCTCGTACGCCCCGGCGACGCTTATCATTAACCTGACCGGCACCTTATTCCTGCCCGTCCTGTCGCGGTTGAAAGAGGCGTTTGTTCATTTTGAGAAAACCTATCTCCGCTGTCTCAACTCGGTTTCGCTGCTCGCAGCAATGTCTGCGATACCATTCGTTGTTGGGGGCGGGTGGGTTGTGAGTTTTGTTTACGGGCAGAAGTATGCGGCCGCGGGTGGATTCATCGGCTGGCTGGGCGCCATGTGGGGCGTCCGAATCATTCGGACTGTGCCTACATTGGCGGCTGTCGCCCAGGGCGATACGAAGACCTCCTTGGTGTCGAACATCGTCCGTTCGTTGGCACTCTTAGGCATGGTGCTGGCGGCCGCGACCGGAGCCGGCTTGGCCTGGATATCGATTTCGGGGTTTTGTGGCGAATCACTGGCGTTGGGAGTAGTTCTGTGGCGTTTAAAGCGATTGCACGGTGTCCCACTCGCGGGCTGCTTTAGACCATTGGCGGTGTTTGGCGCTGGTATGATGCTGGCATCGGCAGTATCGGCCACGAGGATCGAAAGCTTTGGAGCGGCTGGTGCATTGCTCGGCTCAATGGTTGTCTTGGCGGCGATGTTCTTGGCCATGGTTTTGGCCATCCCGGAACTCGGCCTTGATCTCCGGGCCGCGATTACAGCCGCGATATACCCCTTTCGGACGAGGGTAAAGGCGGCTACCCAGGTGTAGCGGGGCCCCAGGGCCCCAAACTCATGAATCACGAGGTCCGAGCAAACCCGGGGCAAGTGGAAATGGGCGGTATTTGCTCTGAAGTATCTGAGCGATCCCGAAGGCCGGCATTCTGGAAGGCCGACGACGCCCGCGTCCCCTCCCACCGACTTGAGGCCCGGACTTGGGACTTGGTCGTGGCGTTAGCTTGGGCTGCGCACCCCGATCCGTTAAGTAGATTGCGGGATGCCCTGAAGGCTCAAACGGAACGACAGCATATCCTATTCGCCCCCTCCGGTCGATGCGCCATTGCGCAGATACTCTCGTTCCTTCCACAGCAAGAGGTCGTCATGCCAGCCCACTTGTGCCACGAGGTGAAGAAAGCGGCCGAGGTTGCGGGCAAGCGAATCATCTACGTCGATTTGGCAAAGAATAGTGTGAACTCCACATCGGCCGAATTTGCCGAAGCCGCGAAACCAGGGCGAATCCTCCTGCCTGCCCACGCGCTTGGCGTTCCAACGGACATCGAAGCTATTTGTAAGCTGGCGGTGCAGCGTGATTGCGTCGTAGTCGAAGACGCGGCCGCGGCTTTCGGGGCTCGGCGGGCTGGCCGCCTACTGGGCACTTTCGGGGACGTTGGAGTGTTTAGTTTCGAACGCTCGAAGCGCTTTGGGGCGTTTCGAGGCGGCGCTATTGTCGTCAACAATGTCGGAACCGTGGATCCTACCAAGCTCGGGGCCACGCGCGTGGCTGAATCAACACGGGCCCTACCGATTCGAGAGCTCTTGGAAGCGCTGGCTCGAAACGTCGCGACGAATCGCCGGATTTTTCGAGGGGTCGCGCTTCGACTTTTGCCTCTTCGAGACTCGCTGCAAGGCCTCTGGAGGAGACGTCGGCGTGCCCAGGGCACTGTTGCGGCTGACCAGCGTCCTGACGTACCGAGAGCCGCCTTCTATACACGGGAGTTTCATCCTTACCAGGCAGAGCTGATGTTGCGCATGCTGGGGCGGATGGATGAGATTCGCGGCCAGATTGCTCGGCTGGCTGCCGTGTATTTGGAGGCCTTTCGCGACAGCGGGGTGTCGCCCCTTCTGCCGCCAGACTGCGACTACGGTGGACTCACACGAGTTCCCGTTGCGTTTCGGGGAAAGGACCGTAACGTGGTTCTGCGCCTCGCGCTGAAGCGAGGGCTGTACCTAAAGACCCACTGGGAAAGGCCGTTGCCCGACGAATCCGAGTGGGGGAGATTCCCAAACGCAGTCTGGGCGGCAAGGAATATCGTCATGCTTCCGCTGTATTCGAGGCTACCACTGAAATCCGCGCAGTCCCTTGCCTGCCAGCTTGCAGAGGTCGTTAGGGATGCGCCTCCGGCGCCGTAGGACAGTGACCTCGAAACGGAACGAATGAGAATCTGCCTCCAAGGCGCGGCGTTGGACACGCACAACATGGGTGTGAGCGCGTTGGCGGTGGGATCGGTGCGCGCTATCCTGCATCGCTACCCGGAGGCGGAGGTCTTCTTCCTGAACTACGAGAAGGCGCCGACGACCTACACCATCGCGCTGGCTGAGCGCGAGGTGGCGGTGCCGCTGGTGAACATGCGGTTCTCGTGGCGGTTCTGGCTTCGCAATAATGTTGCCTTCCTGCTTTTCCTGACGGCGTTGATGAAACTACTGGGACGGCGGTCACAGACCGCCGCTACAGCGCTGCGGCGCAAGTGGATTGCAGGGAACAACTGCCTGCGCCATTTGGATGAGTCGGATTTGGTACTGGCCATCTCCGGCGGCGACAGTTTTGCCGACATCTACGGACTGGGGCGGATGCTTTACGTTTCGCTGCCGCAGATTCTGGCGCTGTGGGCAGGGAAGCGGTTGATCCTGCTCCCGCAGACGCTCGGGCCCTTCAAGAGCCGGCTCGCGAAGGCGGTGGCGAAATACATCATGAAACGCGCCGAAGCGGTCTACTCGCGGGATTACGAGGGGGTGAGGACAGGTTTCAGGTCCGATTTCAGGACTCCGGTGGAGTCCATCGGACTCCGGAAACCGGAGGGACAGGGGACAGGAGTTAGCGGAACAGGAGTTAGGAGTCAGGAGTTAGGAGTTAGCAGCCCGATTCCTAATCTCAGGGGCGAGAAGTCCCGAAACCCGACACCCGACACCCGAAACCCGATTTTCAAGGCCCGACACCCGAAACCCGAATCCCGAATCCCGATTCCCAAAGTGCGCTTCTGCTACGACGTGGGGTTTTTAGTTGATCCGATACCGCCTGCGCGGATGGATATCGTTGGATTCTCCCTCGCCCCTAATCCTGGTCTTTCCGCCCCTAATACCAAACCCCTAAAACCCAATCCCTGTCCTTTCGTGGGGCTCAACGTCAGCGGGTTGCTCTTCATGGGCGGGTATACACGGCGCAATATGTTTGGCCTCAAGGTGGAATACGACAAATTCATCTACCACCTCATTGACTTTCTCATCCAACAAAAAAACGCCGACGTGCTGCTCGTCCCGCATGTCTTTGGGCAACTCGGGGAGAGCGATTCGCCCGCGTGCGCGCGGATTTATGAGGCTCTGAAGGAGAAATACCCCGGGAAAATCGGCTGGGTGCGCGGCAGCTACAATCAGAGCGAGATTAAGTACATCATCGGGCAGTGTGACTTCTTTGTGGGGTCCAGAATGCACGCCTGCATTGCCGCCGTCTCGCAGTGCGTGCCGGCGGTCGCCATCGCCTATAGCGATAAGTTTATCGGGGTCATGGAGACCGTCGGGGCGGAGGCGGCGGTCGCCGACGCGCGAAAAATGGATGAGGCGGAAATACTTGAAACCGTGGAGCGGGCTTTCGAGCAGCGAAACGTCGCTCGGCGGCAGCTCGAGCAGAGAATGCCCCAAATTAAAGAGCGCGTGCTGCGCCTTTTTGACGAGATCGGCGGGGAAGGGGGAACACTCCCAGGCGAAAGCCAAAGGGCAGGGGCAGGGCGGGCAGGGGAGTTAGTCGGCCATGTGACCACCCGTGAGTGATTTGAGGCCCGGCAGGTCGACGCAAGCTAAAGGGCTGACGCAAGCCGGGCAGGGGAGTTAGTAAGTAATGTATCTACGCATGAGTAATAGAGGGCACAGGGCGGCGCGCGCGCGGAAAGCCAAAGAGCCGGGCTGCTTTGTTAGTGGTGTAATACTAGTATGGTAATATAGGCATTATTTTGGCCCCTGAATGAAACTATTGGAACTTTTGAAACTTTTGCCACTAATTTTTCTATCTCAAGCAAATAATAGAGTTGCGCAGAAAAATAATTTGCAGAAATTTGCGATTTTGAGAAATGTGTGGCATTTTGCCCCACCGATTCCATTTTTGGTAGAATCACGAAATCTGGTGCCATGAAAGTTTTTCTCCAAGCCGCTGCGTTCGACAAAGTTAAGGAATCCTGATGGCGGTTCATAAGATCAATCCGGTTGAAGATTCGCGCTGGGAGGAGTTTCTCCAGCGGCACCCGAAGGCTTCGGTGTTCCACTCTTCAGGCTGGCTTCGCGCTTTACAGCGCACTTACGGATACGAGCCCGTCGTCTACACCACTGCGGCGCCGGGAGAGGAATTGAAGAATGGCTTGGCCTTCTGCCGAGTGCGAAGTTGGCTCACCGGCCATCGCATGGTCTCGCTGCCGTTTGCGGATCACTGTGAGCCGCTGCTCGCGAGCGCCAGCGACATGAAGATCTTTGTGCCCTTCTTGCAGGACCAACTGAAACGCGAACGCTGGCGATATTTCGAGCTCAGGCCCGTGGGCTCGCAAACGCTCGATGAAGAAACGTCCACGCGTTTGGGCGCGGGAGAAGAATTCAGCTTTCACTGGCTCGACCTTCGCCCGTCGTTGGACGATCTTTTCCGAAATTTTCACAAGAGTTGCATCCAGCGAAAAATCAAGAAGGCCGATAAAGAAGGGCTGTCATATGAAGAGGGCCGAAGCGAATCACTGCTGGGCAAATTCTACCGCCTGCTGTTGCTCACGCGGCGCCGGCACCAGCTCCCTCCGCAGCCCTTAGCGTGGTTCCAGAACCTCATCGATTGCCTGGGTGACAAGCTTGCCATTCGAGTGGCGTCGAAAGACGGGCAGCCGATTGCCAGCATCCTCACGCTGGCCTATAAGGGCTCGCTGGTTTACAAGTATGGTTGCTCCGACGAGAGGTTTCACAGTCTGGGTGGAATGGTCTTTCTGTTTTGGCGGGCGATTCAGGACGGCAAACGGCTCGGAGCTCAGGAATTCGATTTGGGCCGGTCCGAACCGGATAACGCCGGGCTGATCGACTTCAAGAATCATTGGGGCGCGTCGGAATCGCGCCTGGTGTATTTGCGATTTCCTCGGCCGCAGCCGCAGACCGCCAACGGCGGCGCGTTGATGCGGGTGGCAAAACAGGTCTTTGGGTGGATGCCAGATAGCCTGTTGACGACCGCCGGCAGAGTTCTTTATCGCCATATTGGTTGAAGAAGAAGCAAAGGGTGGATGGGTGCTGCGGGACGGGGCTCGGTTGAAAGAAGCGTGTTGAACAAAGCTCTCACAGATTATTATCGTTGCCCCGATGAGTTTGCCAGCTTCACGCTGGCTGGCAATTTGTCAGCACAGCCCGGCTATTTTCGCTTTGGGCCGGACACGATCTGCTACGGACGCCGCTCGATGGGCAACGGTACAAAGATCGCGGCCGATCCATCGTACGATGCGCTCGAGAACGTTGCCATCCAAGAAGCCGTACTGCGTCTGCCCTTTGACCCCGCGGACGTCATCGACAACTTGCGATGCGAGCGTTATCCGGTTGCTGCGGAGGGTGCTGGGAAAAGATTTGCGGCCCGGTCAGCCATCCGTAACGCTTACTACTTCGCCCGGCCGCTGATGCCCGTCAGGGTGCGCAAGCATTTTCAGAGATTCGAGTTGAGAGATTGGGGCAAGGTTACTTTTCCCGCTTGGCCCGTCGACCGAACGGTGGACCGCATCCACGAAAGGTTGCTGGCACTGTCGCTAAAGGCGCAGGGTGTCAACCGGATCCCCTTCATTTGGTTTTGGCCCGAGGGTCAACCGAGTTGCGGCATCATGACGCACGATGTGGAACAAGCCGCAGGCGTTGAATTCTGTCAGCGTCTCATGGACATCGATGACGCCGCCGGAATCAAGGCTTCATTCCAGATTGTGCCCGAGAAGCGCTACGAGTTTTCGCCGGCCCTGCTGAAGAGCATGCGAGACCGCGGGTTCGAAATAAACGTTCACGATCTGAATCACGATGGCAATCTGTTTCAAGAACGGGAAGAGTTTCTTCGCCGCGCCGCGAAGATCAATCGTTACGCGCGCGAATTCGGTGCCTTGGGCTTTCGCTCCGGCGCACTTTATCGAAACATCGACTGGTACGATGCGTTTGATTTCTCCTTCGATATGTCGGTCCCCAACGTCGCTCATTTGGATCCCCAGCGAGGCGGTTGCTGTACGGTAATGCCCTATTTCATCGGGAAGATCCTGGAGCTGCCTGTGACGGCGACGCAGGATTACACTCTCTTTCACATCCTGGAAGACTACGCGATTACGTTGTGGATACGCCAAATCGAAATGATCAGGCTGAAAAATGGCCTCGCCAGCTTCATCATTCACCCTGACTATGTGATCGAGGAGCGGGCGCAGAACACTTATCGGGCCCTCCTGGCTCATCTCTCCAAGTTACGTTCTGAGGGGAAGATCTGGATCGCTTTTCCCAGCGAGGTCAATCACTGGTGGAGAGAGAGGAGTCAGATGAAGCTGGTCAGGGAGGGCGGGAAGTGGGTGATTGAGGGCGCCGGCAGGGAGCGAGCACGGGTAGCCTTTGCGACGCTGGATGGGGAGAATGTGAAGTATTCCATCGCGGATGCCACATACTTGGCACCCGCATCTTGAGGCGAGACTGGCATTCTTCCTGTGTCCGCGGCCTCGAGGATGAATCTGCCGTCCCACCGGATCTCGTAACTATTTCAACCTATGGAAAACCCAACGGCGACCGCTTCGCGAATCCCCCGTTCTCAAGTAGTCTTCTGGGTCGTGACTTTGGCGTGGGCGGCGCTCATCTTCTATTTTTCCACGGTCACATTCGGGACAGACTTTTCCCGTTCACTTCTGGCTCGCGAACTTTCCAGTTTTCATCGCAGTGTTTCATCAACGACTTTTCACCATTTGGACACCCTCCAGCGCAAGGTCGCCCATTTGATCGTTTACGGTATTTTCGCCGTGCTCCTGTATGGCGCTTTTGGCGGCCGGGATTCGTTTCGCCGGCGACGGATCTTCTGGTGCATTCTTATTGCCGCAGGATATGCCCTCACGGACGAGTTTCACCAGATTTTCGTTCCCGGCCGGAATGCCTCTTTAGTTGATTGTGGGATCGATACAGTTGGCGCGACAGTCGCACTCCTGATGCTTAATCAAGGCCAGCGAGTCCTCCGGAGAATTACTGGGAGGAGAATCGTCCCGATAACGCCAGAGGTATCCGGGGCGGAAAATCCGGCTAGCGTCGCCCGCATTGGCGTGGGGCCAGCGACCGATTAAACCGGCAACCGATTCACATGTTTCGCTGCCACGCAGGCAAAGTTGATTTTTGAACGATCCGACCATGCTCAACGAACAACCTTTGGTAGTGAAGCCTGAGGCCGGCGTGATGCGCCTCGGCCTGAAAAACTTCCTGGCAACTAGAAATCTGCTCTTCGTGCTCTTTCTTGTTGCGTCTGTGATTATCTACTGGGCGCCACTCAAAAACCTGGCCGCCCTCTCGCTCGGACAGGAGGAGTATTCTTACATCGGAATGATGCCACCGCTGGCTTTGTTCCTCTTCTATGTCGAGCAGAAGAAAATCTTCCAGAATGTTCATTACTCCTTGGGCGCAGGAGCTCTCCTGCTTCTGGCGGCTGTCATCCTGAATTTGGCTTCAGCCTCAGCGTCGCTCGGCCAGGAGTCCTACCTCTTTCTGAAGATTTTGTCACTCGTGACGGCTTGGGTCGCTGGGTTCGCCTGCTTCTACGGCAGTCAAACCCTTCGCACTGGAGCTTTCCCGCTGCTGTTCGTTCTCTTGATTCTTCCACTACCTCACTTTGTCATCGAGAAGCCGCTCGTCGTCATCCAACACGGGTCAGCCGAAGTCGTCAATATGTTCCTCATCCTGACTGCTGTTCCTTTCTTTCGGGATGGATTGAGGTTTTCCCTGCCGGGACTGGACGTAGAGGTTGCGCCTCAGTGTTCGGGTATTCATTCCACACTGGCTCTCCTCATCGGAAGCCTACTCGTTGGACACTTCTACATCAAATCCGGATGGAGAAGGGCCCTTCTAGTAGTTTTGGTCTTTCCGATTGTCAACCTCACCAACGGCTTCCGGATTTACGGACTCTCGGTACTCGCAGTTTACGTGAGCATGAGCTTTTTCAAGGGGGATCTTCATCGGAACGGAGGAGTGCTGTTCTTCCTCCTAGGCCTTATCCTGTTGGCTTGCGCGGCAAAGCTCTTGAGAAACCTGGGTCGTGGCAGGCGGGCTGACTCGAAGGCTTAGGGCAGTGCTGAAGAACTTCCGTAGCGCGGTCACGGCTGTCAGCACTGTGGCTGCACGTTTCCAAGCGGCCTTTCAGCCGATCCTCAGTGCGAGCCGGCCTATAGTTTGGCAAGGGACTTCCTCAGCATTAGATTGGATCGGGGCACTCCCCACCATTTGCAGCCGTGTTCGAGATGAAGGACCGCAGTTGCGATCGCCAGTGCGGCAGTTTCACCCCAAAGACCTCAAGGACCTTTTGATTAGAGAGGACCGAATAAGCTGGACGGCGCGCAGGAGTTGGGTACTCGTCCGATTTGATGGGGGTCACAGTGGTTGTAATGACAGGGCGCCCCGATGTAGCTTCGTCAAACCAGGGACCGCGCTTGGCACGATCGGAGCAGTTTTCCAGGATAGCACGAGTGAACTCGTACCAGCTTGTTTCGCCTCCCGCGGTCAGGTGGTAAAGGCCACCTGAGTCTCCCAGACACGAAAGATTTCCCACTGACGACAGGATCTGAACTGTCCCGGCGGCAATTATTCGACTCCAGGTTGGCGCCCCGACTTGATCACTCACCACCTCGAGTCGTTCTTTTTGGGTTGCGGCCCCTAGGATTTTCAAAAGAAAGTTCGTACCCCTCGTGCTATAAACCCAGCTCGTTCTTAGAATGAGATGGGCCGCCCCGGAACTGGCTATAGCTTTCTCACCTGCTAACTTCGTCCGCCCGTACGCGTTAAGCGGATTGGGCGCATCGGTCTCCAAATACGGTGTTCGTTTGGTACCATCAAAGACGTAATCCGTAGAATAATGAACCAGGGCGGCGCCGAGTTTCTTGGCCTCTTCAGCCAACACCGCGGGACCTTCAGCGTTTATAGCTTGTGCGATCCCTTCCTCGGCTTCCGCTTTATTAACATCGGTGTATGCCGAGGCGTTGACGATTAGTTGCGGTCGTAGTTCCTGGAGTGAACTTCGGATGCTGTTTGGATTGGCGAGGTCCAGCTCGTCCTTGTCGACGGAGACGACTTCTCCCAAGCGAGGAAGGTAACGCTGAAGTTCGAATCCGACTTGGCCATTCTTGCCAATCAAGAGAATCTTCATTTTTGCGTCGGCTCAAAAACAGGGAGGAATTCTCTCGGAGTTTTCGCAAGGGGGAGGTGCCTTTGATCTCTCTCCGAAAGCGTTGGATTGGGTACGCGCCAGTCTATTGCCAGGTCAGGGTCATTCCAGGCAATTCCTCTTTCGTCTGAAGGGTCGTAGAAATCGCTACATTTATACAGAAATTGCACGGTTTCGGTCAGGGCTACGAAACCATGTGCGAAGCCTCTGGGGACGTAGATCTGGTTGTGAGCTTCCGCCGACAGGACGACGCTAACCCATTTTCCAAAGTACGGGGAACCCAGTCTTATGTCGACCGCCACATCGAGCGCTTCTCCTTCGATGACGCGACAAAGCTTCGCTTGCGGGCGGCGCAACTGATAGTGGAGGCCCCGCAGCACCCCTTTTGCCGAGCGCGAGTGATTGTCCTGAACGAACTCATCCGCGATGCCTATTTCAGTGAACTTCATCCGATGGTAGCTTTCCAAGAAGAAGCCACGCGCATCACGAGAGACATTGGGCTGAACGAGATAAACTCCGGGAATTGATGTCTCAGAACGCTGCAAGCTTGTTTTCCTCCCCAAGTTTATCCGGGCTAGTTGCCCGTTTGCCTATGCGCTGCCGGACTTTGAACGCCGGGCCCCTATCCTTGACCCGTTCCCGTGATGGCGTGGAGTGAAGAGTCACGATTTTCGTAGAAGTTCTCATAATACTTTCGGTATTCGCCGCCCCGCACCGCTGCCACCCAGTCTGCGTTGGAGCGATACCATTCAACCGTTTGCCGGAGTCCATCCTCGAGCCGAATGAGTGGTCGCCACCCTAATTCCCTTGTTATTTTTGATGAATCAAGAGCATACCGGCGATCGTGTCCAGGGCGGTCTGTAACAAACGTGATCAGCGACTCCGATTTTTCCATCAGCTTGAGAAGACGGCGGACCATGGACAGATTATCCAGGACATCGAGGCCGCCAATGTTGTAAATTTCTCCGATTCGACCTCGCTCGACCACGCTCATCAAGGCTCGGCAATTATCTTCAACGTGAAGCCAGTCTCGCTGCTGCAAACCATCTCCGTAAACCGGCAGAGACTTATCTTCAAACGCGTTGGTGATCATCAGCGGCAAGAATTTCTCAGGAAACTGGTATGGCCCATAGTTATTTGAGGAACGAGTGATGATGGCCGGGAAGTGATAGGTGCGCACAAACGACCGCACAAGCAGGTCGGCACCCGCCTTCGATGCCGAGTATGGACTGTTGGGTTGAATCGGAAAGCTTTCATCAGCGGCGACCTCAGGCGGCAAATCACCATACACTTCATCGGTTGAGATGTGGATGAAACGGCGTACGTTCAGTTTTCTCGCCACTTGGAGAAGGACAAACGTGCCTGTGACGTTGGTCTCAATCACGGGAGCCGGTTCGTAGATGCTCCGGTCCACATGAGATTCGGCCGCGAAATGGACCACCACGTCGCAGCCATCCATTGCCTGGCCAGCGCTTCGAGCGTCGCAGATGTCCCCTTTCACAAACCGATAGTTTGGATTGGAGGCCACCGGCTCCAAGTTCGCCAGGTTTCCCGCATAGGTGAGCTTGTCGAAGTTGACCACACTGTAGTCATGCCCCAGGGAGAGAAGGTGACGAATAAAGTTCGAGCCGATAAAGCCCGCTCCCCCCGTGACAAAGAACTTCATTGAGCAATCTCCTGGGATTCCAGTCTCTCGCCGGGACCTGAGCTGATTCTCATTTTGTTGGCTCCGGTCTCGGCCACCAGGTTGTTGGCTCGTAGCAACGACTCAAAAGTTCCCGCGTCGGTCCACCAACCATCCAGAATCTCGTAGGTCAATGCCCCTTCTCCGACGTAGAAGTTATTGACATCGGTGATTTCCAGTTCGCCACGGCCGGATGGCTTCAAGCGCCGTATTTTTTCGAAAACCGTGTTGTCGTAGAAATAGATTCCGATGACGGCATAGCGTGACTTTGGGGCTTTGGGTTTCTCTTCAATTTCGATGACGCGACCGCCCTGAACGTGGGCGACTCCGAAGCGTTGAGCGTCCGGAACTTCTTTCAGAATGATTTTTGCTCCGCTCTCCTGCTTGCGAAATCTCTCGGCCGCGTGCTGCACGTTGTGCTCAATAATGTTGTCACCGAGGACTACACAAACGGGGCCACCGTCCGCGAAATGTTCAGCCAGCGAAAGCGCCTGCGCGATACCGCCCTCGCCTTCCTGATAGGTGTAGTTGAGATGCTTCAGGCCGAAGTCCTTGCCGTTGCCAAGCAACCGCAAGAAATCTCCAGCGTTTCTGCCGCCGGTGACCAGCAAAATCTCATGCATCCCGGCATTCACCAGAGTCTGGATGGGGTAAAAAATCATGGGCTTGTCGTAGACGGGCAGCAGGTGTTTGTTTGTGACCCTCGTCAGCGGAAACAAACGGCTGCCTGTTCCTCCTGCCAGCACGACACCTTTCAATCAGCACCTCCCGACGGCCTATTCGCCGCCGTACACCTTCTCTGGTTCATGAGTATCAGAGCCGGGCAATGGCCCAGTGGGAGAGTAACCCACGGCCCCTGCGTCTGACAATGAGTGCTGAGCCACAGTATTTATCTGTGCTCTTTCGCCGTTCGCGGTCCCCAAATTTTTACCATACACGCAAAACTCCTTTTTTTCCAGCGGGAGAGGCGGAACATCTCCGGCGCTTGCTCCATTGAAATAGTATCGGTGGTCGGTAGCCGCGGGTGGATGTCCTGGGGAGTGTCCCTGAGCGGGTGTTGAAGAACTTCCTCGCCGCCTGCTGGAGAACCAGTGTTCTCGCTGCTGCTTCTTGAAGGCCATTTCCCCTGTATAATGTTGTTAGATGGCTCGGGGGGTTACAGATCGGCCAGGGCCAGAAGGGAAGTGCGGCAGATGAGGATTCATCCGCAGCCTTCGGTGCAGGGGTTCTTTTGATTGGCATAAACACAGATTCCGCTTCTGCGCTCCCGGCCAGCGGACTTGATAGGTTCTGCGCAATCCTGCCCAAAGGTCCAGAGGACGCAGCTAACTCCAAATGGCCCTTCTCGATTTCCCCCTGAACCAGGACACAGCCGAATGACGACCCTAGTAAGAGCACCGTCTTTACCGACCGTCCAGTTCGACATAGCAGTCTCCCATCAGCTTGATGATCCTGAATGGGACGCATTCCTGACAACAATTCCCGGGGTGAGCTATGCGCAAACTAGTCTGTGGGCGCAAGCGAAAGATGCGCTCGGCTACCGAGTGGCCCGTGTCATTCTAAGGAGGGGTAAACGTATCGTCGGCGGAGCGCAGATGCTGATTCGGCAATTCGCTTTCGGCCAGGCCTTCGGCTACGTGCCTCTGGCGCCGGTTCTAAGGCGGGATCATCCCGGCTGGGCAAAGCAAATCGTCGAAGAGCTGTGTCGCGTGGCGCGAACGGAAGATGTCCAGTTCCTTGCCGTACAGCCGCCGGGCAGCGGCGCCGTCCTGGGCGCTTTAGGAGACTGCGGATTCCGTCCGAGCTCTCTCGAGCTGGCGCCGACTGCAACCTGCCTGATCGATCTCAGCGACAACCTTGATGACATCTTTAGTCAAATCCAGACTAAGACGCGGAGGAACATCCGTTTCGGCGAACGTAATGGTATCGCGGTCAGGGAGGGAGCGGAGCAGGACATACCCGTCTTTTATCGCCTGCACGCGGAGACTGCCAGACGCCAGGGATTCTCTGCGTATCCTGAGGATTACTATTTCAGCACTTGGCAGGCTTTTGCGCCCGCGCGGTGTGCGGCGCTGTTCATCGCGGAGTTTGAGGGCGACCCCTTGGCGACGCTGTTCGTCATCGCCTTTGGGGACAAGGTCACGGACTGGAAAGCGGGCTGGTCCGGGGCGCATGGCTCGTGCCACCCGAATGAGGTAACGAGGTGGGCCGCCATCAAGTGGGCAAAATCTCATGGTTTTCACTTCTACGACATTGGAGGGATGCGGCGCGACGCCGTCCTGATGATTCTCCGTGGCGAAACGATGCCGCGGTCCGTTGCCGCTTCTGCACACTTCAAGCTGCAGTTCGGTGGAGAGCCTGTCTTGTTTCCACAGGCTTCTATCTATGTCTGTAACTCGTCGTTGCGTTGGGCGTACCGGAAGTTCGCGCCAGAAGTCGCCGCCCCGGTAGCCCTGAATACGTTAATCAATTGGTGCCGGCGCAGGCAGCACAAAAATCGTTCCTAACGGCGAACGCCAGATTGCCGGCTGCCTTGCGCCCGCTTGATCGCTATTCAACTCATTAGATTTGAACTGGCCTGACGGTATGGAACACACGAGTCTTATTCTTCTGTTCGGCGCTGCCTTGGTGGCTGGGGGCGGTTTCTGCGTGTACGCGTGGAATGGCCGGACTCGGCATGTCTTCGGGCCAGCGCTGTTCCGCGGCCCTGCGGAGGGGCGGCGCGTGGCGCTCACTTTCGACGATGGTCCGACGGCTTATACCGAGCAGATCCTTGACATCCTGCGCGCCAGAAATGTGCCGGCAACGTTTTTCGTTTGCGGCCGGAATGTAGATCGCTATCCGCACATCTTGAGCCGGATCCAGGCCGAGGGCCATGCCATCGGCAATCACAGTTATTCTCACCCGCATCCTTATTTTCACCGTCGAGCGTTTTTCGCCTCTCAAATTGACCGCACTCAGGATGCAATCGCAAGAGTCACCGGGCAGCGGCCGAAGATTTTTCGGCCACCTTACGGCAAGCGATGGTTCGGCTTGAAGTCGGTGCTGCGCGAACGTGGCCTGCACTGTATCAAGTGGTCGGACGGAGGCTTTGACTGGCTGGAAGAATCCGATATCGTGCGCGACACATTGAGGGGCGTCGGGCCCGGCTCGATTATCCTGCTGCACGATGGAAAGCGCGATTTTCCATCTGAGCAGGCAGATCGGTCGCGCACCGTCAGCGCGCTTCCCGCTATCATCGACGGCGCGCGTGAAGCCGGCCTCACTTTTGTGCCGCTTGCTGAATTCTTGACGGACTAATCGATCTATCGGCCGCGCCCGCTTGAGCTCACGTGAATGTCCGAAATTCAATTCAGCAGCATCATCACGTCTTATAACCAGCGGGAATTCATCAAGGACGCTGTGGACTCTGCGCTGTGCTTGCGGAGTACAAACAAAGAAATAATCGTCGTCGATGACGGTTCCTCGGATGGGAGTCAGGATGTTCTGAGGGGATATGGGGATGCCATTCGTCTGGTTGCCCTCGAAGCCAATCGGGGAAAGGGAGCGGCGCGCAATTGTGGCGCTTCCCTGGCAACCGGCGAGTACCTTTTATTCCTCGACGGCGATGATGCGTTCCTGCCTTGGGCCCTGCAAGTTTATGACCGGATCGTTCAGGCGAAAAGACCTCAGCTAATCCTCGCTAAGATGTTGTGGTTTGAGGGAATGTTGACCCAAGCCCAGCCGGCGGACGATCCTCGCAAAATGGAGATCGTCGATTACGGGGATTATTTGCGCAAGGATCGGCCTTTTGGACTGAGCGCGAGTTCCCTCGTGATCCAACGTCAATTATTTCAAAGTGTGGGAGGCTGGGCGAAAGACTTATTGGTGATGGAGGATCGAGATCTGGTGATCAGGCTGGCCGACGCAGGGCGGACGGTTCAGTTACTCTCTCCACCAACGGTCTTGCATCGAAGGCACGCTGCTCAGTCGATCCATCAGGTCTCGGCATTCATCGGCGTTCTCAACAACCTGATCCTCAAAGAGAGATTAGGACAATATCCGGGCAGCGAGGCTCGCCAGTTTGAGAGGTCTGCACTGCTCGGAGGCGTCGCGTCCTTCTGGGCGAAGAAGGCTTTGCTGGCTGGGCTTTATTGGGATGCCGTCAAGCTCCTTGCTCGCGCCTGGCCGATGCTTCTAGCCGCGATAACTCGCAAGTTGAGTGTCATTCTGAAAGGCAGGCGCCCTTGCGAAACAATCGAAATGTGAGCCTGATAGCGTACCCCTTTAGAGGTAGGCAGGTAAATGCCGGATATCCGATTCAGCATCGTCATCACGTCTTATAACCAGCCGGAGTTCATAAAGGACGCCGTGGACTCCGCGCTCGTCCAGCGGACCGCCGAAAAGGAGATCATCGTGGTTGACGATGCCTCTACCGAGGGCACGCTGCAGATCTTGAGGCAATACGGAGACGCGATTCGGTTGGTCCCTCTCGAAACCAACCAGGGGGCCTGTGTGGCTCGCAACTGCGGCGCTGCCGTGGCGGCGGGTGAGTACCTGGTGTTCCTCGACGGGGACGACGCATTGGTGCCTTGGGCCCTGGATGTCTATGAGAGGATCGTGCAGGCAAAGAAGCCGAAGATGATCCTGGGCAGCAGGTGGTGGTTTAAGGGGATGTTGCCGGTTCTCCAGCCGGGAGATGCTCCCGACGAAATGCGCATCGTCGAATATGAGGATATATTGCGAAGAGACTGGCCCTTTGGTGAACCCTCGGCCAAGGTGATCGATCGTCACGCATTCCTGGCTGTCCAGGGGTGGTCGCCGGACACATGGCCGGCGGAACACACGGATCTTCTCCTTAGGTTGTGCATTTCCGGCCCGACAATTCTGATTTTCACGCCTCGGACGATTTTCTACCGAATGCATTCCCGCAATAACTCCGCCAACATCGCGGATTGTATCCCCGCGTTGCTCAAGACAATTGAAAACGAACGCTCAGGGGAATACGCGGGGGGTAAAGCGCGTTGCTTTGAGAGGCAGGCGCTCATCGGAGGGCGGATACTCAGTGTTGCAGAGAAAACTTTCGAAGCGGGGCTAGTTTGGGATGCGGCGAAGTTCCTCGCGCGCGGGTGGCCCATGGCTTGGGTGGCCGTCACCCGCAGGTTGCGCATTGCGCTCCAAGGGCGGCAACTGTGCGAAACGATTAAGATGTAAACTGGGCTTCGTGATTTTTGCGGGGAGGGCGGCGTTGTGACGCACAGGCGGGTCGGAATGCGGGACCCCTTGAAGGGATAGCATGCTACCATTATACTGGGCTGTGATAGCTCCACAACCAAGAATTGATTGTCAAAATCGCCATCCCCGCTGGACCAGAGTTACTGATTCCAGAGTTGCCAGGACAGGTGGCTGAGATGGAATTAGGACTCGTAAGTCACATCAATGGTGATGGCGACCTTTTGGAAGGCTGGTTCAAGTATTACCGCTGTTTGGGTGTTTCTTCATTCCACTTGATCGTGCATGGTCCACGAGAAGAGAACCGCCGGCTCTACGCGCTGAAAGACTCTTACCCGGTGACCATCGAGGACACCTATGAGGGACCATTTGACTCCGAAGAAAAGAAAAGGCGCCTGAATTCGCTGCTGGCAAGGATGCGCCGACAGTGGCTCGTGCTCGTAGACAGTGACGAATTCGTCGAGTTTCCCTACAGCAAAATGTCCACGACAATCCGCATGCTTGAACTGGTGGGAAACGCTCTTTTCGCCCCCATGGTTCAGCATCTGACTCTCGATGGCTCCTTGGACGCTCCCGAGGTCGTTGAGGATCCCTTTCGGACTTTCCCCCTGTGCTCTATCGATCTCTATCAAAAAATGGGTGTGCAGGCCTCGATTAAGAAGTACCCGCTTTTTTACTGTTCCAACCGAACTATGCTTCATGACGGCGGCAACCACAGTTGTCCGATCGGCAACCGAACCTCATTGCTGCAAGGCGTCACTCACCACTTCAAATTCCGCCCATCGGTTTTCCAGCGGCTGGACAGGCGGATTCATAGTTCTCATCCGTGGCGTCACGAATCTGTTCAATTTCAGAACTATCTCGCAAGCAACGCCAATCGATTGCCTACACAATGTGCATTTGCCTACTCCCGAGCTGAATTGTTTCGCCGTGGGCTTCTGCGAAGGTTCACTTTCCTGACATGTCTCCGATATCTCCGCCGAGTGACCGCGCAAATCCACCGCAGTAAAGATGTCCGCGCGTGAACTTGCGCGAGGAGGCTCGACTCAGCCGTCGCGGTACGGGCCGATCGTTCGCGGACCATGACGACTTGGATGGTCTCAGTCGTGATGAGTGTCTTCAAATAGGAGCATCGAGGATTGATCGAGCAGGTAGATAATACACAACGAGCGCGCCGGGGAATACCCTGGGGGTGAGCGTCGCCGTCGGGAGCGGCGGGCCATAATCGGCAGGCAGGTGGTCTACCAGGCAAACAGGGCCGCGAAGGCCAAGCTGTATGGGGCGGCCCTGAAGCTCCTCGCACGCGGGTGGCCCATGGCTTTGGCGGCCTTGACCCGCAAGGTGGGGCTCAATCTTAAGCGCCGGCGGCCGTGCGAAACAATCGAAATGTGAGTCCGATGGCGTAGCCCTTGAGCGGCGGGATCGTTGTTCCGACGATCTCCTTCGCATCGTAGACGGGTTTTCTTGGATTCCCAATCAGCGCGGTCTCTTCCGCAAGAACCTGCACTTTCACTGGGGGACGTGACCTGCATTGGGATGCCCTTAAGCTGCTTGCGCGTGGCTGGCAAATGGGTTTGGCTGCAGTGGCTCACAGGCTTTGGCGAACCATCCGAGGCCGCCGTCCTTCTGAATCGCTAAGCATGTAATTGGCCCACCGCCAGGCCCAGGTTCGCTCCCCTGGCGAATCGCCGCGGGCTCCGCTGGTTCCCGCTCCGCCTTCAACCTGCCTTTTCCTTTCTGCACGTTTCCCTCGCCTCACCGCCTCACAGAAAACTCGTAACCGTCCGCTGAGCCCATCTTCCGCGATTGGAGTTCTCGCCTGACACTCCCCCGACAGATGAGTTCCTGGACATGTGCGGAGTGTGCATGTGAATCGTGTCCTTTCGGCGGGCCTGCGTAAATGCGACGCCCTTTCCCATGAATTAACTCGCTTATCCGGGATTCGCAGGGAGCCCCAAACGGGTAAGAGTTGAAGTCGCTCATCCCGCGGCGACTCCCTTGTTGATCGTTTGTATTCGCTATTTGCTACTCCGCCCGCAGGGCTGTCATCGGGTCCACCTTAGTGGCGCGGTGCGCAGGCACATAGCTGGCCAGCAGGGTGACCACGATTAGAACGAGGGCAGCCCAAGCAAACACGCTCGGCTCGGCAAGACCTAAGGGAAGATTGAGTTTGCTTGAGACCAGACGGGCCCCCGCTATCGCAGCGGCCACTCCGGCTACCAGGCCTGGAAGCGCCAGCACCAAACCTTCCCTCAATACCAGACCCAGTACTGCGCGCCGCGGCGCGCCCAACGCCATGCGGATTCCGAACTCGTGCGTGCGTTCACTGACCGCGTATGCCAGCACGCTGTACAATCCAACCGCCGCCAAAACAAGCGCCAGCATGCCGAGCACCGAAAGCAGGCCCGCCACGACCCGCTCGGCGAACAAGCGAGCGATGAGAGGATGAAATGTTGCGACTATGTGAGCAAACTCCTGCACATTCCGATTCGAATCCTGTGTGTTCGCACTAACGGGGTGGCGGCCCGCCAGGATCTGGGGTGACTTCGGGCAGCGACAGGGCGCCCTCATCTTCCGTAACTCGAAGTAGTGATCTCTCAGACGCGGGAGGGAAGGACAAACTGTCGCCCACGGGAGTGAAAAAACTAGGTTTGCACGCATTGGTGGGAATTGCCTGCGTTCACAGAGAGGTGTACAGTGGTTGTGTCTGAATTGCTCCGGCAACTGAGTGTGGACACTCGCCTTGTATCAACTGAACACCAACGCGGCATCGCCGACACTTCGGCGAGGTCTGGCCACTCAATCGCATCCCTAAGGGAAGAAGCTATGGAAGCGCCAGCTGTTGGCCGGCGTGGTGGCGTCTGGGCGATGTGGCGGAACACGCCACGTCCGCAGCGGTCGAGAATTGGTGGATGCGCTGGGTTCCTCGTGGTCTTGACGCTGCTGTTCATTCGGCCGCTCACCAAGCTGATGCTATACGCCGCCCACAGCGATCTGTACTCGCACATCCTCCTGGTGCCGTTCATCTCCGCCTACCTGCTTTACATCGAGCGGAAGAGGCCTTCGGCTGCTTACCGCAGCTCGATTGCCGCAACCGTCATGCTGGGCGGGATTGGAATCGTGGCCCTGGCCGCTGGGATCGGGTGGCGTGGGAGCCTGAGCGTCAATGATGGGCTGGCCCTCATGGCTCTCGCATTTGTGAGTTTTGTCGAGGGGGGTGGCTTTTTGTTTCTCGGTTCGAAATGGATGGCCGTCAGGGCCTTTCCCGTCGCGTTCCTGATTTTCATGGTCCCGTTGCCGGACGCAGCGGTGAATTGGCTGGAACGGGCGTCCATGCTCGCATCGGCGGAGGCCGCCGCCATGTATTTCGACCTAGCGGGGACCCCCTTGGTGCGCCAGGGCACAGTGTTCGAGTTGCCGGGGATTGTGCTCCGTGTAGGCCAGGAGTGCAGCGGGATACACTCCAGTTGGGTGCTGTTCATCGCCAGCCTGCTCGCCGCCCATGTCTTTCTGAGAACCCGGTGGCGAAGGATCGTGCTGGTGGCCTTCGTGATTCCGCTCGGGATTTTGCGGAACGGTTTCCGGATCCTGGTCATCGGACTGCTCTGCGTAAATGTCGGACCCCATATGATCGACAGCCCCATTCACCACCAAGGCGGCCCCCTTTTCTTCGCGCTGTCCCTGGTCCCCCTCTTCTTGTTAGTGTGGTGGTTGCGACGTCAGGAGCAGCGGCTTAACCTGCCCAGTTGAGGGACACGTGACGATTTTCTCCTTCCTGCCTTTCGCGGCTGCGATCTTCAGCCTGTTCCTGGCATTCGGCAGCTTGTTGCTAAAGAGGCCTTCCCCGGCCAGGTGGTGCTTCTTCGCCGGGATGGCGGTTCTCGGAATCGACAGCCTGATCACGGGCCTGAGCCTGAGGAATACCGGGCTATCCGAAGTGCTGGACGGGCTGACGCTGGGCTTGATCGTCAAGTCCTTCATGCCCGCGGCCTGGCTTGGCTTCAGCCTGATTTACTCGCGCGGTGATTACCGCAAGTCCCTGGCGCGCTCGAGAATCCCCCTGGCAATCGTCGCTCTGCTGCCAATCGGTTTGTCGCTCGGTTTCCGGCGCCAGCTTCTGGAGGTCGTTGCGGCAGGGCCGGCGGGCGAAGAGTTGCAGTTACGCTCTAGTGCGGTGGCCAAGGTCTTGAACGTCGTCCTTCTCGTTGCCCTCGTGTGGGTCCTGATGAACCTGGAGCAGACCTTCCGATCGGCGGTCGGGACGATGCGCTGGCGGATCAAGTTTGTGGTCCTGGGCTTGGCGGTGATCTTCGGCGCCCATCTTTACGTTCGGAGCCAGGCGCTTCTCTATTCCGCCTACGACATGCACTGGTCAGGCGTCGAGTCGAGTGCGCTCCTGATCGGCTGTGTCTTCCTGGTGGTGGCCTACGTCCGCGCCGGATTCCCCGAACTCGACGTGTACCCTTCACGGGCCCTCCTGGGCTCCTCCCTGACGGTTCTCATCGCTGGCAGCTACCTCTTTGTCGTCGGGGTCCTCGCCAATATCGTGAGGCACTTTGGCGGAGCGGAGAGTTTCCAGTTTCAGGCCTTCGCCGTGCTCTTGGGAATGGCGGGCCTGGCCCTACTGCTTCTTTCCGACCGTCTCCGGCAGCGCGTCCACAGTTTCGTCGGCCGCCACTTCGCCAGGGCCCAGCACGATTCCGTTCGCATCTGGACCGAGTTCTCGCGGCGGCTGGCCAACATCAAGGATCAAACCGGCCTCGCTGCGGCGGCCGCGAGGTTGGTTTCCGACACCTTTGAGGTGTTGTCGGTGACCATCTGGCTACTGGACGACCAGAAGGAGCAGTTGGTCGGCGCTGCCTCGACCGCGCCGCAACCGGCTGAGGCCATCGCGGCCAATCCACTCGCGGAAGCGTCAAGCTCCGTTGCGGCCGGACTGCGCGCGAGGTCGTCGCCGTTCGACCTTGAAAAGGTAAACGAGCCCTGGGCCGAGGAATTGCGGCGACTCAATGCGACGACGTTTCCGAATGGCGGCAATCGCTGGTGTGTTCCATTGCGGGCGGGCGAACAGAGCCTTGGCGCTCTCGTTCTGGCAGACCGTGTGAATGGCGCCGAGTACACGGACGAGGAATTGCACCTGCTGCAGTGTATCGCGGACCAGGTCACGTCGGTGCTGTTGAACCTGCGGCTGGCCAACGAGGTGGCGCGAACCAGGGAGATGGAGGCGTTCCGGACAATGTCGGCGTTCTTCGTGCACGATCTGAAAAACACGGCCTCCTCCCTCAACCTGATGCTGAAGAACCTGCCGGTGCATTTCGACGACCCGGCGTTTCGCGAGGACGCCTTGCGCGGTATCGGCAATACGGCGCAGCGAATCGAGGAGATGATCGGCCGGCTGAGCGCCCTGCGGCAACGGCCCGCCTTCAATCCCGTCGAAGCCGATTTGAATCAGCTCGTGAGCGAGGTGCTCGACCGGCTGGACGGAATGCCGCACGTGGAGCTGACAAGGGAGTTTCAGCCGCTGCCCAGGATCCTGGCTGACCGAGAACAGATCCAGAGCGTCGTCAACAATCTGGTACTCAACGCGCGTGACGCGCTGGGATCAGGGGGCCGAATCCGTGTTCGCACTGAGCACATCGGAAGCAGCGTCGTCCTCACGGTCATGGACAATGGCTGCGGGATGAGCGCGGCGTTCATGAGAGATTCCCTGTTCCGCCCCTTTCAGAGCACGAAGAAGAAAGGGCTTGGAATCGGCATGTTCCAGTCCCGCATGATCGTGGAAATGCACGGGGGCAGCATCCGGGTGGAAAGCGAGCCGGGCAAGGGTAGTACCTTTCGGGTAAACCTGCCAGCAAAGGACGCGACGTGGCGAAAACCAAGCTGCTAATCGTCGATGATGACGAGGACATTTGTACCCAGATGAAATGGGCGCTGGACAGCGACTACGAGTTGCGTACGGCGGGGGACCGCGATGGTGCGTTAGCGGCATTCACCGCGCATCATCCTCTGGTGACTCTGCTTGATCTGGGACTGCCACCGCGCCCCAATGAACCCGATGAGGGGCTGGCGGTGCTCTCGGCGGTTCTCGCCTTGGACCCGATGGCCAAGGTGATCGTCATCTCCGGCCAGGGCGAAAAGCAGAACGCCCTGCGCGCCGTCGGGGCTGGCGCCTACGATTTTCTCTGTAAGCCGCTGGACATGGACGAGCTCGGGCTTGTGCTGCGGCGCTGTGTCTACGTGGCGGAGCTCGAGCAGGAATACCGTGCCCTGCAACACAGCGCGCGACCCCAGGTTTTCGAGGACATGCTCGGCGCGAGTCCCCAGATGCGGGCCGTCTTCGATTTCATTCGCAAGGTGGGCCCCACCAACGCCCCGGTGCTGATCCTGGGCGAAAGCGGCACCGGCAAGGAAATGGTGGCGCTGGCTCTCCATCGCCTCGGCGCGCAGAAGAGCGGTCCGTTCGTTGCCATCAACTGCAACACCATCCCGGAGGACCTGCTCGAGAGCGAGCTCTTCGGCCACGAGAAAGGGGCGTTCACGGGCGCTCACGCGCAGCGCAAGGGGCATATCGAAACCGCCGCCGGTGGCACGCTCTTCCTCGACGAGATCGGCGAGCTGCCGGCGCCGGTCCAGGTGAAGCTCCTGCGCTTTCTTCAGGAGAAGTGCTTCCAGCGCGTCGGGGGACGGCAGGAGATCCCAAGCGACGCCCGCGTCCTCGCGGCCACGAACCGGAACCTGGAGGAGTCCGTAGCCTGCGGAAAATTTCGCGAGGACCTGTATTTTCGCCTGGCCGTCGTGGTGGTCAAGGTGCCCGCCCTGCGGGAGCGGGGGGACGACATCGTCCTGGTGGCGAAAGCATTCCTGCACAACTACGGAGTCGAGCACGCCAAGCCCGGTCTCGCCTTCGCGCCTGATGCGCTGCGCGCCCTGACCTTTTACCGATGGCCGGGCAACGTCCGCGAGCTGCAGAACCGGGTGCGGCGGGCGGTCATCATGGCGGATGGCAAGCGCGTCACCGCCAGGGACCTGGAATTGACAGATACCCTGAGCGCCCTGCAGCCCCAGACGCTGAAAGAGGCGCGGGAAAGTGTGGAACGAGAGATGGTTCAGGACGCCCTAAGGCGCCATAGAGGGAAGGTCACGTCCGCTGCTTTGGAGCTTGGCGTCAGTCGGCCGACGCTCTACGAGCTGATGGAGAAGCTGGGAATCGGCCGGGACTGAGGGCGCTGGATGCCCTACTCATCGAGCGCCTGCGCCAGCGGGCGCTCGGCTAAATTAGTCATGCCCCATGCCCTGCGGTGCAGGGGGAAGGTCGCTGCCGCCGGCGCCGACAGGCCGCACTTGGGTCATGGAGGACAAAAGGGCCGGACTGCTCCGGCCCTTTCCTTATCACCACGGGAAGAAACGGCTACGCGCGGAACCTCCGGCGCAGAATCCCAAGACCAACCAAAGCACCGCCCAGCAGCATGAGTGTCATACCACCGTCGGGCACCGATTCGAAATCCTGAGGCTCCCCGCCCGTGTCAGGGCCGCCCGTAATAATCGGATTTTTGCCTGCGTCGTAAACGGTCAAATGAACGTAGTCTCCGGAACTCTGCGAACTCAAGGCCTCACTCAACAAGGTTACCACATCAGCCTGAGTACCAGGGTCGGAAGCTCGGATCGAAGGGTCAAAAAGCTCCCAAATGGCAACCTGATAAACTGTAGTATTGTAGAGTGGCAGCATCGCCTGCAACTTGAGCCAAGCGTCCGCGTCGAAAATGTGCTGGATACCGGCGTCGGTTAGACCCCCCCCGTAATTCTCCTTAACGTCCGCCCAAAAGTCTGTCCCCAGCATCGTAGTGAGAAAACCGGAGTCCCATCCATGCAGGATTTGTACGTCCCAAGTGTCGCCAGCCTGAATGTTGTCAAAAGCGTCGTTACACCATAGGGTTAATCGAGTACCTGTGGTATTATCCTTAAGGTAATATGGATAAGAGTAAACCGTTTCGTTGCTAAGCGCAACTGTATCCCCCCCCGTCCCCGTGAACGTTATTTGATCCGCACGAGCCGCGGGTTGAAATGCCGTCAGCACGGCGACAACCGCAATCAAAACGGTGAACATTCTAATTTTCCAGCTCACAAACACCACCTTTCTGCCCGTCTCCTGGGCAACTGGCTAACAGCGTATTCGCTTCTTGCATCTTTTGGGCCGTTCTCTGACAGGATGTTGAGCCCTTGTTATCTGTAACTTACCGTGGGCCGGCTATGCGAGCGGCCCCCTCTGGCGGGTAGTTCGTCGGATTCTCTTACGCTCCAGACGACTCGAGGTCTCGGCCTGCAAGCCAAAAGCACAGAATGGCTTGCCGCCAAGGCCGCGGAGGGTGCGCAGAGGCGACGTCGGAATCCTTTACAAAGACGGGCGACCGACAGTGGACACCTGGGGGGCGGCAGTCCGCATGTTCAGCGTAAGTGGTTAGAAACGCTAGGCTTAAATAAGAGTTACGATCCTCGCTGAGATTGGTCCAAGAAGTGCTAGTCCTGATGCTGCGACCCGTGCTCTCGCGAGTTCTGGGTCCAGACAAAAGGGAGGTTACCGTATGCGGAGAAAAGTTCTGATTACAGTGTTTGCGTCCTTGGCGCTGCTCTTTTTACTGCTGCCAGTGGCACAAGCCGACCAAGTCCAGTTGTTTTTCACGGGCAACACGTCTGGCGGCGACTCGGTTCCGTATCAGATGGTCATAAGCCACACGGGGACGGGTATCCCAGCGCCCGGCTCACCTACAGAGTGGCTCAATTGTGATGACCATGTAGACTACATCGAAGGCGGGGAGTACTGGAATGCCATTGTGATCCAAGGATCGGACGATGCGGACCTTGTGACCACCCGGATGTCCCAACTAAATAGTTGGGGCGTGGGGCAAGCCGAGATAGCCTATGATGAAAAGGCTTGGATAGAGTTGTACTACGGTCCAGGGAACAACCCGGCTTATTCGGACGCTATTTGGCATATCTTCGACAACAGCTTCGGTTGCGACGCTAATTGCCAGGTGATACTTAATGCTGCGGAAGCTGCGGTGCAGAACCCCACCGAGGCGGCAGCCGACTACGATACTTACCGCCAGCACTTGACCATTTACACGCCCATCCAAGGTACAGAAAATGAATCACCTTACCCATACCCCAACGACACCCCTCAAGAGTTTGATGGGGTCCCTGATGGCGGCATGACTCTCATGCTGCTGGGCGGTGTGCTGGTTGGTCTTGAGGCTCTGCGGCGGAAGTTCCGCGGCTAACCGTTTTTCCCAAGCGTGAACCAAAGAAAAGGGCCGGAGCGATCCGGCCCTTTTTTCGTTTATGTGCTGTCTGCGGTGCTCGCCAAGGGGGATCCCAGCGGTTTCTGCGCTTTGTCTGCGCCTGTGCTCCGCAAAAAGTCTTGCCGTTCTGAATTCTCGACACGTTTATGCTGCTACTTTTTCCAATCGGTATTCATGATGCGGACCGCCCAGGACAGGGGTGCCTATTACTCGGTGACCGGGCGGAATACGGTGATCCGAAATTTGTCGTGCCGGAATGCCTCGTGAGGGCTCAGGAATGCTGGGTCCCAGACTGGAGTGGGGGCGCCCTCGGCTGTAATGAGCGCTCCATTCATTGAGGATTTCTCGTAGGTGCCTCTCGTTCAGCGGAATCAGGAAATCCAAACACTCGCGCCGCATGGTTCCCACCAGGCGTTCGCAGAAAGCGTTCGCTTGGGGCGCGTGGAACGGCGTTCTCAAGATCCTCAGCCCCATCGACTTCAGGGCCGAATCGAGCTCTGAAGAGTAATTACTGTCGCGGTCGTAGATGAGGAATCGGTACGGCTTGTCTACTGTGATGACCTCTCGAAATTGCTGGAGCGTCCAGTCCGCTCTGGGTTGAGCCGTGACGTTGCAGTGAGCGATCCGGCGCGTGCCCACCTCCATGATCACGAAGGCGTACAGCACCCGAAAGCTGGCCGTCACCGTAACGAAGAAATCGCAGGCCAGAATCCCTTGGGCATGGTTGCGAACAAACGTCATCCAACGCTGAGACGCAGTCCGAGTTTGCGGTCCTGGGTCCGGCGGCATATAGCGTCTGACGGTCCGCGGTGAGATCCGAATCCCCATCTTTAGCAGCAGTTCACTGGCGATGCGCTCCTCACCCCAAGTCGGGTTCTCGCGAGCCATCTCCACGATGAGTTTCTGGAGTTCGACAGGCACCCGCGGCCGCCCTCGGCGTTTCGACTTCCACCTCCAAAGCAGCCGAAACCCCTGCCGATGCCACCGGATCAGAGTGTCTGGCTTGACGATCGTCAGTGCCTCTCGCCACCCAAATAGTCTCGAAAGCAACACCAAGCTCAACTTGGTGGTATTCTTCGCAGGGCGAGGTTTGACCTCGCGCTCCAGGTACAGAGCCAATTGCCTTCGGAGGAAGAGGTTCTCAGCGGCCAGAGCGCACCGGGGTCGCAGACAAAGGGCGACAAACCTCAGGGCATTCAGGAATAGTCCGAAGGCGGCCAGCACTAAGTCGGACAGGGAATGGAATTTTGAGATCAACCACAGAATCGCACATCCCAAGGATTGTCGTCAGTAACCTAGATGGCGTAAATCGGCGCGCACGAGACCGAGGTAGTCTCTACTCCCTCGAATCCGCGGCAGCGTGTCGGCATTCGCGCCCGGGGAGCACAAGCGTGTGCTATGGCGTACGATCTTCTCTCAATTTGACCCAGGTAGGGAATCCTGCCCCAAGTAAGGTATTTTGAGGAAAAAGAGAGAGGGGTGTAAGCTATGCCACGTCGATTCGTTCGAGTGTGTTTGACCATGGGGGATAACCCGGCGTATCCGTCCGTTCAGGGCTAAAGTCCCTCAGAGCGCAACTGTCTCCTGGGTTCATTCACAGTCTTAGGAAAGGACCATCATGCCGGAATACTCCATCAGTCCGAGTGGTGAAAAGTTTGTCTTGCCAGGCAGGGAAGATTACGCGGTCGAATACCGGCGGCTCCAAGAGCTTGCCGCCGCCGCCCATGAGGAAGGCAAAGAAGTTGTCGTAGTGATGGGTTTGGGTTTTGTCGGGGCAGTGATGGCGGCGATAGTGGCCGACACGGTCGACAAAAAGAAGGGCCATCCCACCAAATTCGTCATCGGCTGCCAGCGGCCCAGTACGCGCAGCTACTGGAAAACGCCTCTGCTCAACCGCGGGGAGTCACCGGTGAAGGCCGAAGATCCCGAGGTTGACCCGATGATTGCCCGTTGCGTCTTGGAAAAGAAGACGCTCACGGCCACGTATAATCCCGACTGCCTGGCCCTGGCGGATTGCGTTGTGGTGGACGTTCAGTGTGATTACTCCAAGCACCACCTGGGCACCCTGAAAACCGGGGAGGCCGAGATGGCCGCGCTTGAAGCCACCCTCAAGACGATCGGTGAGAAGATTCAACCCCAATGCCTGGTACTCATCGAGACAACGGTCGCTCCCGGCACCACGGAGTTTGTGGCTTGGCCGATCCTCAGGAAGGCGTTCCGAGCCCGCGCCATCACGGCAGAGCCGCTGCTGGCCCACAGCTTCGAGCGGGTCATGCCGGGCAAGGACTACGTCAGCAGCATCCGCGATTTCTGGCGGGTCTGCTCGGGCTGCAACAGTGAGGCAAGAGAGCGCGCGGTCAAGTTTCTGAATGAGGTGCTCAATGTCGAGAAGTTCCCGCTGACGGTCATGGATCGGCCGATTGAGTCTGAGACCACGAAGATTGTCGAGAACTCCTACCGCGCGACCATTCTGGCATTTTTGAACGAGTGGTCACTATTCGCCGAACGTAACGGCGTAGATCTCATAAAAGTTATCCGGGCCATCAAAACCAGGCCGACGCATAGCAACATCATCTTTCCCGGCCCTGGCATCGGCGGGTACTGTCTGCCCAAAGACGGCGGGCTGGGCTATTGGGCTTACAGGCATATCTTGGGCTTTGAAGACGGTGATAGCGTCTTCAAAATAAGCACCGCGGCTATCGATATCAATGATACGCGCGGATTGCACGTGGCGGAGCTCACACGCGACGCGCTCCGCAACATGGGCAGGTATATCGCCGGGGCGCGGGTCCTCCTCGCCGGCGCCAGCTACCGCGAGGACGTCGCGGACACGCGTTACAGCGGCAGCGAGCTGGTTTTGCGCAAGCTCGCCGAGATGGGCGCAGAAATGTCCGTGCACGATCCCTATGTCAGTCATTGGTACGAACTGGAGAGCCAGGATACCTACCCGGCGCCAGGCCACTCGTGGGCCAGATTCTTCCGCAATCAGCAGGATCTTGTTAATGTCCGGGTGCAAAAAGATCTGCCATCGGCCCTCAAAGGCGTCGAGGCCGTGATTCTTGCGGTACGGCATGCGCCCTATTTACAGTTGAAACCGGACGACGTGGTCAAGTGGGCCGGGGGCCCCATCGCTGTTGTCGACTGCTTCGGTATCCTCGAAGATGAGGATATCAGCCGATACTTCGAACTGGGATGCGAGGTAAAAGCCCTCGGTCGCGGGCACATCCAACGCATTAAGGAAAAGGTCCGCTCATCGAAGGCCTAGCACTTCTTGATCTCAGCGACGCTGCTCGGCGGCGGCGGGATGGGGGTTGTCTATAAGGCCCAGGACACCAAGCTCGGCCGTTTCATAGCGCTCAAATTCCTGCCTGAAGAACTTTCTAGGGATCGGCAAGCGATGGAGCGTTTTCAGCTTGAGGCCCGCGCCGCGTCCGCGCTCGACCACCCAAATATCTGCACGATTCATGAGATTGGTGAGCACGAGGGGCAACTGTGGTCCGCAAAAACCTGGCACAGACCACGATGTAACGCTTACATCTCAACGATTCGGATGCTTGTCGGATTCCTTGTTTCCTCGGTAGTTGTGGCTGGTGGCCTCAGCGGATTCAATGGAAACAGGGTTTTTGGTACGGACAACTCGGCGCCACGACACAGATCCCCGAAGTGGGCGGACTTCATCATCGCTACGAGCGCCAAGCAGCTTGAAATTCAACCGTCCATCGTAAAATCCGCACGCTACACGCGATAATTCCTGATTTGGGAGGAAACAACTATTCGCCCGGTCCAGTGCCGGCAATTCCGGTATCTTTAAGATCAGATCAAGAGTTGATCAATTCCAGGTTTGCTGGACGAGAAGTACTTGACGCTCGCTCCGAGTCGGTTTCATCGCGCGATGGAGTTTCTGGCAGGCACAGGAGATTTCCAGTCCTATTGACAAGACCGTTCCGCTCGGGTATTCTTGTATTCTACATAAATGACTGACTGTTCAGTCAGTAATAATGACGTCCGATGGACACAAGAGGAAGAACACGCAAAAGCCTTTCGAAACCCTCGCTTCGAGGCCGGAAACCGAAGCCGCAGCGCCAGGCACAGATTCTGAGGGCCGCTTTCGAGGAATTTGCTGCCCACGGCTATGCGGCAACTCGCCTGGACGACGTTGCCAAGCGGGCGGGAATCGCCAAAGGAACGATCTATCTTTATTTCAGGGACAAGCAACAGCTCTTTCGGGCCGCCGTCCGCAGTTTGATTCAAAAAAGATTCGACGTGGTGGTGGGGACTTTGAGCGGACCTGCGGAAGGACTCCTTCGGGAACTGTTATCACGGATGTACACCCAGGTGGTGAGAAACGACCGGGCCCGATCCATCGTTCGCATGCTGGTAGCCGAGAGTGGCAAGTTCCCTCAACTTTCTGACATTTACCATCGGGAGGTCATTGCGCCGGGGATGAAAGCTGTACGCCTGGTGCTCCAGAGGGGCATCGCGTCGGGCGAGTTTCGCAATACCCGCGCCGTGGAATTTCCGCAGATCCTAGTGTAGTGCGTCCAACGCTTCTTTACATTTCGCGACCTCCGTCAGACGCCCGGTTTTGACGGGCGGGATGATACTCCGAAGGCCAGAAATAGGTAAAGATATGTATGACGCACTACACTAGCGGCGCCGGGAATTCTGGCCATTTTGTGGAGATTGCTTCACGGGGAGCGACATCGCCTCGACCTGGATGCCTACAGGCGGGCGCACTTGGAGTTCGTGTTGAGGAGCCTGCGGAAAACACAGGATTGACGGGAAGAGGTGAAACGGCCATGAAACGCGTGCTTCTGCTTCTGCTGGTGTTGGCGATTGGCGCCGCAGTGGTCTACTTCCATCCGCAATGGTTCCGCAAGCCCTCCGTCGAGAACGTGCTCAAACTTTCCGGTAACATCGAAGCGCATGAGAGCTTGGTCAGCTTCAAGGTGACGGGCCGCATCATCGCTTTGCCGGTGGATGAGGGCATGACCATGAAAGCCGGCGATTTGCTGGCGCGGCTGGATAGTGATGACTACCGGCAGCAGGTGGCGGTGGACGAGGCCGCGATCCGCGTGCGGGACCGGCAACTCGCCCTCGGCCTGGCGGGCAGCCGGAAACAGGACGTTGAGGCCGCCCAGCAAGCAGTCCTCGACGCCCAGGCCGACCTCGAGGAGAAGAAGAAAGATCTGGCGCGGTATCAGGCGCTCTATGAAAAAGATGAAGTTTCAGCTCAGACGCGCGACCAAGCGGCTACGAACGTGGCTCGAGCGCAAGCCAGCTACGACCGGGCGCAAGAGCTCCACAGCGAACTCGTCGAGGGAACGCGCCAAGAAGAACTTGCTGTGGAACGCGCCAACGTTGGTCAAGCAGATCAAAACCTGGACATGTCCCGTATCCGGCTGGCCTATACCGTGGTACGCGCGCCCTTCGACGGAGTGATTCTGACGCGGCAGGCAGAGCTGGGGGAGGTTGTCTCGCCCGGCACGCCCATCGTGACACTTGCCGACCTGGACCACCTGTGGGTCCGTGCGTATGTGCCGGAATCGGATCTCGGCAGAGTGCGGTGGGGCCAAGCGGTCGACGTGCGCACCGATACCTATCCCGACAAGATTTATCGGGGCCGGATTTCGTTCATTTCCTCGGAAGCCGAATTCACTCCCAAAAGCGTGCAGACTGAGAAAGAGCGCGTAACGCTGGTCTACCGACTCAAGGTGGACGTGGAAAACCCCAACCGCGAATTGAAGCCGGGGATGCCGGCCGACGCTTATATCAATCTACAGTAGCGAGTAAATCGTGAGCTCTCTTCCGGCCATCATCGTTTCCTCACTGAGCAAGCAGTTTGGCGGAGTGCACGCCGTGGAGGGGCTCAGCTTTGAAGTGTATGCGGGAGAAATCTTTGGCCTGGTGGGACCCGACGGCGCCGGAAAGACCACCACACTTCGGATGCTGGCGGGCGTGCTGGCGGCGGATTCCGGTTCGGCCCAGGTCGCAGGTTGCGACGTGGTGCGCGACCCGGAGGGGGCCAAGTCGCTCCTGAGCTACATGTCGCAACGATTCGGCCTCTACGAAGACCTCACGGTGGACGAAAACATCCGGTTTTACGCGGACTTGTTTGGGGTTGGCCGCAAAAAGCGCGAGCCACGCGCTCGCGAATTGCTGGCCGCCGCGGGCCTGAGCGATTTCCGGGGCCGCCTCGCGGGGAACCTTTCGGGCGGGATGAAGCAAAAGCTCGGTTTGGTGTGCGCGCTGATTCACACCCCCCGGGTGATCCTTCTCGACGAGCCGACCAACGGCGTCGATCCGGTGTCGCGCCGCGATTTCTGGCGCATCCTGTATTCTCTGGTCGCCGAAGGTGTCGCCATTCTCACCTCCACATCATACCTCGACGAAGCGGAGCGCTGTCATCGCGTCGGGCTCCTCTATCACGGCCGCATGCTTTTCTGCGATCGGCCGGAGGAATTGAAGAAGCGATTTCCTGGCGAGATTCTCGCCGTCCGTGCTTCCCAGCCGGGGCGTGTGCGTGAGGCGCTGGCGGGAGCCCCCGGCGTGCGCAGCGTGTTGCTGGTGGGTGACCACATCCACCTGTTCGTGGACAGCGCGGCTCGCCGGCTTCCGGAATTGCGGTCGCGTTTGGATGTCGTCGGGGCCGCCGACGCTTCCATCCAGCCTGCGGCGGCAAGCATTGAGGACGTGTTTGTTTCCGCGGTGGAAGGAGAGCCCTCGGCCGCTGTGGGGACGAGAACCTGATGATCGGAAACGAACAATCCGTGGTGGTCGAAAACCTGACCAAGCGGTTCGGAACGTTTGTGGCGGTGGACAGCATCAGGTTCCAGGCACACCGCGGGGAGATCTTTGGGTTTTTGGGCCCGAACGGCGCGGGCAAATCCACGACCATCCGCATTCTGTGCGGTCTGCTGCGACCTACCTCGGGGCGGGCGTCGGTCGCAGGGATTGATGTCGCGGCGCATCCCGAGGCCGTCCGCCAGCAGATCGGCTACATGTCACAAAAATTCTCGCTTTATAACGACTTGAAAGTGGCCGAAAACCTGCGGTTTTTTGCTGGCTTATACAGCGTGCCCACCCAGGATATTCCCGAGCTCATGGCATGGGCATTGCGCATGGCGGGACTGGAGGGACGGGAGCAAACCCTCACGCGCGCCCTGGCCGTCGGCTGGAAACAGCGGCTGGCGCTGGGGTGCGCGGTGCTGCATCGCCCGCCCATCGTTTTTCTCGACGAGCCGACGTCGGGCGTCGATCCCGTCTCGCGCCGGCAGTTTTGGGAATTGATCCAGCACATGGTCAGCGAAGGCATCACGGTATTCGTCACCACGCACTACATGGACGAGGCGGAATATTGCAACCGCTTGGTGCTGATCGATCGCGGGCACATTGTGGCCATGGGCACGCCCACGGAACTGAAAACAAGCCACATGAAAGGCCAGCTCCTACTCGTGGAATGCGAACCGCTAGGGCCGGGCCTCGAAGCCCTGCGCCACGCTCCGGGCGTGCTCGACGCAGCGGTCTTTGGAAGCAGCCTCCATGGTGTCGTTGCCGATGCCCAGGCTGCGCTACCCGGAATCCGGGAGGTCCTGGAGGCGCGGGGCCTCCGCGTGGGAAGGCTGGAGCAGATTCCCCCCAGCCTCGAAGACGTGTTTGTCGCCCTGACCGCAGCGCGGGAATCGAAACCGGAGCAAGCAGTATGAGCGGCCGCCGCATCCTGGCCATGATGCGTAAGGAAGTGATTCAAATCTGGCGTGATCCTCGCAGCCTTCTGGTGATCTTCGCGATGCCCCTCGTTCAGCTCGTCATTTACGGCTACGGCGTGAATCTGGACATCAAGCACATCCCGCTCTGCGTGTACGATCGTGACGCGACGCAAGCCAGCCAGGACCTGCTCAAACATTTTCAGGCGACCGACTATTTCAACATTGTGCACGTGTCGGAGAGCTACCACGACATCGTTCAACGCATTGATCAGGGTGCCTGCACGGTCGCGGTGGTGGTGCCGCCGCAGTTTTCGGAACGACTGCACTCCCCCGGCCAAGTCAGCGTGCAGGCCCTGCTCGACGCCAGCGACAGCAATACCGCCAGCATCGGCATGGGCTATGCGTTAAGTATCGTGCAGACCTATTCTTCGGAAGTGCAGATCGACTGGCAGCGGCGCAACGGCATGCCGCCGGTGGCCCCCAACGTCACCTTCCAGCCGCGAACCTGGTTCAACGAAGACCTGGAAAGCATGGCGAACATCGTGCCCGGCGTGGTGGCCATGGTGATGGCAGTGGTCGGCGCGTTCCTGTCCTCGCTGACCATCGCGCGCGAATGGGAGCGCGGTACAATGGAACAACTCATTGCCACCCCCGTGGGCAAGCTCGAAATCCAAATCGGAAAGCTGATTCCCTACTTTGTCATCGGGATGACGGATACGGCGCTGTGCGCGAGCGTGGCGGTGTGGTGGTTCGGGGTTCCCTTCCGGGGGAGCTGGACGGTCTTGTTTGTTTGCTCGGCGCTGTTTTTGATCGTGGTATTATCGGTCGGGTATCTGTTCTCGGTCACGGCCAAGTCCCAGCTCGGAGCCAGCCAGATGGCCCTGCTGGTGACCCTCTTGCCGACTTTCCTGCTGTCGGGCTTCATCTTCCCGATTGACCAGATGCCCGTGGTCGTGCAGTGGATCACGCGTGTCCTGCCGGCGCGTTATTATGTTTCCATTTTGCGAAACGTCTTCCTGAAGGGCACAGCGGTGCGGCTCATGGCGGGAGACGTCGCCGCGCTGGCTATCATTGCGGCGGTGCTGATCTCGCTGGCCACTCGCGCGTTTCACAAGAGGCTGGAATGAGATTTCTCTCCTCACTCAGGCGCATCGGCCACATGGTCAGGAAGGAGTTCATCCAGACCTTGCGCGACCCGCACACGCGCTTGCTGCTCTTTGGCCCACCGCTGATCCAAATGGTGGTCTTCGGGTACGCGGCCACACTGGATGTGAGGCACGTGGCGCTGGCCGTACTCGATTTGGATAATACGCAGGAAAGCCGCGAGTTGGCCTCGCATTTTACCGCCAGCCGTTATTTCAGTCTCAACAAGTATGCCGCGCGACGCGAGGAGCTCCGCGAAGGGCTGGACCGTGGCGACTTCCTCGCCGCGCTGGAAATCGATTCCGGCTTCGCCCAGCGCCTGCGCAACGGCCAGGGTGCATCGGTGCAGGTGCTGATGGACTGTTCCAACTCCAATACGGCGCTGGTGGCGTTGGGCTATCTCAACCAGATCGGCGCGCAGTTCAGCCGGGATTACCAGCTCGACCGGTTGAGACGCACCGCGCCGCAACGGATGTCGTCCTTCCCCCAAGCGGACCTGGAGATTCGGCCGTGGTTCAACGAAGGGCTGGAGAGCCAGTGGTATTTCGTTCCCGGCGTCATTGGCAATGTCATGTTAATCCTGGTGATGATGCTGACCGCCTTCGCGGTGGTGCGCGAGCGGGAGATCGGCACGCTCGAGCAGATCATGGTCACCCCCATTCGCCGCTGGGAATTTATCCTCGGGAAGACCATTCCCTTCTTCCTCGTAGGCTGCTTCGACGCCACGATCATTGCCTTGGTCGGCACTTGGTGGTTTGGCGTGCCCTTCCGTGGAAACCTGGGCGTGCTGGCGGCCGGATTGGTGAGCTTCATCCTCGCCGGATTGGGGCTGGGGCTCTTTCTATCCACCGTTTCCGCTACCCAGCAGCAAGCTATGATCGCATCCTTTTTCTTCATTATGCCCATGATCACGCTTTCTGGATTCGGCACGCCCATCGGCAGTATGCCGCCGCTCCTGCAGAAGATTACTTATGCCAACCCGCTGCGCCACGTCATGGTGCTTCTGCGAGCTGTCTACCTGAAAGGGGTGGGGTTCGACGTGCTTTGGCCACAAATCGCCGCCCTGGTGGGCTTTGCTGTTCTCCTGTTAGGCGTCAGCGTCCTGCGCTTCCACAAGTCGCTCGATTAGGAGATGGCCCCGACTCCAGGCGGCCCCGGGCGGGGTGGCGGGTGGGGTACTCAACCCGCGTTTTTCCTGGTCTCCAGCAGCACGGGTGGCCGCCGCCGCGGTCAGCGCTCGAGGGCGGCGATGATCTCCTCTGTACGGCGCACCCGCCCCATGCGGGGGAAGATGCGCTCGACGGCGTTGGCATGGCTCTCCGCGGTCCGGCCCGTCATGGCATCACAGGCGAAGACCTGTTCGTAGCCGCGCTCGTAGGCATCGCGCGCGGTGCTTTCCACTCCGAACTCGGTGGCGACGCCGCAGAGGATGATGGTCGCAAGCCCCCGCCGACGCAGTTGCAAGTCGAGGTCAGTGCCGTAGAAGGCGCCCCACTGGCGCTTGAGAATCACAATGTCGCTTGGCTGGCGGTCGAGTTCGGGGAGGAAGTCGCTCCAGTCGGGCGACGGCGCCGTGGCTGCCCGCATGGGCTGGTCGGCCGTTTGACGCAGGCGGTCGGCGCCGTCCGGGGAGCCACCCACGTGGACCAAAACGGGCTGGGCCCCCACGCGGCGGGCCGTGGCGAGCAGGCGCGCGCAGTTAGCCACCACGGTCGGTGTAGGATGGGGAGTGCCTGGCATCATGACGATGCCCTTCTGAAGATCAATGACCACGACAGCCGTGGTCCGCGGCTCGAGTATGAGTTCGCTCATCGCTTAACTCCTTTCGCTTCCAAGGATCTCTCCCCCTTCTCTCAGCCCGGTCGGACTTACGCCTTTGCAATCGTTCGGCCTCTTGCTGGTGGGTGACGAGTCCAGGATCTGTTACCGTGCAAGGTTCGCATACAATCGGGATGCCAAGGCTGTTAAGGCGAGCGTTGTTGCCGCCAGAACGAGGAAGTCCAGGCCGATGCCGTAAAGACTTTGGCCACCCGCGACCATCAAGGCGCGCATCGCGTCCACCTCGTAGGTCAGGGGATTGATTCGCGCGGCCACCTTGAGCCAGCCAGGCATAATCGCGAGCGGATAGATCGCGTTGCTGGCGAAAAACAACGGCATCGTCAGCACCTGCCCGATGCCCATGAACCGTTCCCGCGTTTTCACGATGCAGGCGACGATGAGCGAGAGCGTCGCAAACGCCGCCGCGCCCAGCATGACCGCCACCGCCACGCCCGCCAGCGCGCCCGGCTGCCAGTTGATTTTCACGCCCAGCAGCCACGCCAGCAGATAGACCGTGCACGCCTGCGGCAGTCCGCGCACCCCGGCGGACAATGCCTTGCCGAGCACCAGCGCCACGCGCGACGCCGGGCTCACCAGCAGCTTGTGGACGATACCGAGATCGCGCTCCCAGATCACCGCGATGCCGTAAAAGATCGCAATGAATAACACGCTCTGAGCCAGCACGCCCGGGGCCATGAAGTCCAGATAGCGCAACTGCCCCGTGGGGATGGCCCGGACCCGCGTAAACACTTGGCCAAACACCGCCAGCCACAACGCCGGCTGGACGGCGCGCGTCGCCAACTCCGTCGGATCGTGCAGCAGCTTGCGCAACTCCATTTCCGCCAGCGCGAGGCACTGCCTCAGGAACCCTGCCACGCGGTCTCTTTCTGGCGCGACGGCGGTTGGCTCAGCCCAAACGGGCGAGGGTGCGTCGAGTTCGCGAGATTTCACGATAATTGCCTCCGTTGTCCAATTCGTGGCCCGTGTAGTGTGCGAACACTTCATCGAGGGTGGCATCGGGGTGGCCTATCGACGCTTTCAGTTCCTCCGGCCGGCCGAGCGCCGCCACGCGCCCCAGGTTCATGATGGCCACCCGGCCACACAGATGGTCTGCTTCCTCCATGAAATGCGTGGTCAGAAAAACCGTCATCCGGTATTCCTGCGCCAGCGACCGCAGGTGTTGCCAAACCGCTTGCCGTGCCAGAGGGTCCAGCCCGCCGGTCGGCTCGTCCAAGAACAGCACGCGCGGGTGATGGAGCATAGCCAAGGCGATCTCCAAGCGGCGCATCATCCCGCCCGAATACCCGCGCACCTGCCGATGCGCCGCTTCCTCGAGGCCGACGAATTCCAATGCGGCCGCGATCCGCGCCCGCCGCACGCTCCGCGGCACGCCGTAGAGCTTGGCGAAGATGAGCAGGTTCTCGTAGGCCGTCAGCGTGCCGTCCACCGACACCAGTTGCGGCACGTACCCGATCGCCGCCCTCACCCGCGCCGGCCGCCGCTGCACGTCAAACCCCGCCACCGCAGCCTGTCCCGATGTGGGCGGCAGCAAGGTTGTCAGCATCTTGATGACCGTCGTCTTCCCCGCGCCGTTCGGTCCCAGCAGACCAAACACCTCGCCCGCGGCAACGGACAGGTTCAGCCTGTCCACCGCTGTCAGGTCGCCAAAACGCCGCGTCAGCGAAGATGTTTCGATCATGTTCATGAGCGTACCGTCACGAATCCGTCCCGCGCCGCCGCGGACTGAAATTCCTCGCGCAGCGTCCGTAAGGCGCGCTGAATCGCAGCGCGCTCGTCGTTGCGCAACGACGCCACGACTTCTGCCAGCCGCCTTTCCGTGGCCTGTCGCGCTGCGCAAATGGTCCTCTGCCCGCGTGCACTGATAGAGAGTGCAACCAGCCGCCGGTTCCCCGGAGGGATTCGGCGGGCCACGAAGTTCCTCCTCACTAACCCCTCAACCAACCGCGACGTCGCAGGCAGCGATAGCCCGAGGAATTCTGCCAACGCGGAGAGGGACGCGCCCCGGCTGCGGCTCAGGAACACTAACGTGCGAAACTGCGGCACGGACAGATCGGACCCACGGTGGCGGCGCATCTGGGTGCGGATAAACCGCATGACTGCCGGGACGTCTTCGAGGATTTCTGCCGCGCAGTCCTCAGCGGCGCTGGTCGCGTTAGTTAGTTCCTGCAACTGTTGCATGATGCAATTATCGAGCAATCTCCCGGTCACTGTCAATTGTGCTCGATTCATCGCGAAAGCTTATCGGCCTTCTGCGATCTGCGAGCAAAAACTGACATGTTGGATGGCTGTGTGTCGTCAAAAGGGCGGCGCCCGAGAAAACGGCCAGCTTTCACCAGCCTCACCGCTCTTTCACGAGCCTTCTTGTTGTGGCGCGACGCCGTGCCCTTTTCCGAGCGTGCGTTGATAGAGAAGTGGGCCAGTGCTCTGATGGACGTCAGCAGAAGCACCAGACCAACGCTTGGAATTAGATTCCGGCCTTAGGTTCTCATGACCACTAACGCACGACCTCTGGACGGTGCAGGGTGGCTCTATTGACTCACACCGAACAAGAAGTCCGTGCTGGCGATCTTCGGCACGCTGATCGGGGATGAGTAGAGAAATGGACCTCTGGGGTCCGCAGGGCTGGACGTACGCATCCTTGCCAGCTCTTCATTCTGCTGCGCGGTCAGCGTCTTGCCGACTTCCGCGAAGGCCGTTGCATAGAGATAAGACATTTCGCCGTCCAGTTCGCCATAGTGCTTCGATAGCGAAAGCACCTTGTCCCTGTCGGCTGTTTCACCTTTCTGGAAACGCCGCAATTCGGTCGCGATCTGCCTCCGGGTTGTGACGATCTCCTGAAGATCCTGGCGCTGGAGATCGATCAATTCTGTAATGACTTTGCGCTGCGACTCCGTCAGTACTCGAAGGAACGCTTCGCCACTGTCGCCGGTGAGGGACGTACTGATCGAGTAGTTCTGTTTGCCCATGGCTGGAGCCGTCTTCATGCCAAATCCCCCGAAATACATGCCGTGCCGCTCGGGGCAAAAATAGGTGTCGGCTTCCACCGAGCCCGCATACCAGGAAAACATTTCGCTGGCGTAGGTCATAACGGCTACGTTGACGTCATGGGTGTCTGTCGCCAAAAGTCGATTCCTATCGAAAACCAAGGGGTTATGAGATCGCCAGGGGATGACCACAGGTCCGTGTAAACTGCTTCCATGTTCAAATTTGTGTTGAGTCTACTTGGGTGGTTCAATGCCTTCCTGCGCTCACGAAATAGTCTGGGACTTGAAATCGTGGCGCTGCGGCATCAGGTCTGTGTGCTCAAGCGCCAAAATGCTCGGCCGAGGTTGAGCGCGTGAGACCAGGTGTTCTGGGTCTTCCTGCGACGCGTCTGGTCCCGGCGGACCGAGGCGTTAGCGGTAGTGAAGCCGGAGACGGTGGTGCGTTGGCATCGTGCCGGATTTCGGCTCTATTGGTGTTTCCTTTCCAGGCGCAGGGAGAAGGGCAGACCCAGGCTTAGCTCCGAGCTTCGTCAAGTCATCGAGCGGATCACGAACGAGAATCCCACCTGGGGAGGTCCCAGAACCCATGGAGAGCTATTGAAACTGGGCTTTGAGATTTCCGAGCGCACGGTCTCGCGGTACCTTGCTCGAGTGGGCCGTAAGGGAGACGCACGCAAGCCCTGGTTGATCTTTCTGAGAAACCATCGGGAAGTGATTGCGGCGATGGATTTCTTCACGGTTCCAACAGCCACTTTCCGCGTGTTGTACTGCTTCTTCGTGATCAGCCACAGCCGGAGGAAAGTTCTCCACTTCAACGCCACGGAGCATCCGACCAGCCGTTGGATCGTGCAGCAATTGCGAGAGGCTTTTCCCGAAGACACCGCTCCTCGCTACCTCATTCTCGATCGAGACAGGAAGTACGAGGGAGAAGCTACAGAGGTGCTCCAATCCATGAGTAGCGAACTAATCCGAACATCCTATCAAAGCCCCTGGCAGAATGGGGTGGCCGAAAGATGGGTGGGGAGCTGCCGCAGAGAATTGCTGGATCGCGTGATCGTGTTCAATGAAGCCCACTTGCGGAGATTGGTTCGTGAATACCTCGGGTACTATCATGCGGATAGGATCCACGATGGATTGGGGAAGGACACGCCCGAGATGAGGCCGGTAGAGAGAAGGGAAGCCAGTCAAGGCACACTCGTAGCTCTGCCTCGGGTGGATGGGCTCCACCATCGGTACAGGTGGCGCGTCGCAGGCTAAAAGAGTTACGGAGCGAAGCCATTTCTACTCTAGTCCGAACCCCCTCCAGCTTTCCTGTGCGAACACTGGCTCGGCGTGGGAGATGTGAGGCAAGAGAGGGCGGAGTCTTGCCATAAAGTTGTGGAATTCAAGAGCAAGGATTCCACGCCCGCAGCAAAGAGAATCTGCCGGCCTGAAGTGCTGCACTTGCGTTGAGGAGCCAGGTTCAATTTCCGTTGGACGCATTTATGGCGACGCACAGGTGCGGGAATTCACTTGCGACAAGCACTCGGCGTGTCGGCTAACGCGCCCGCCCCGCGCTCCGAGGTGGAATGCAACAGCCGAGGGAAGGTAAAAGATATGCAGAGAAAGAAGAGTATTCAACCGCTGACACGCCTCAGACGTTGTTCCCGAGTTGGAAGATCGGCTCCGCACCGCTGGCACGAGCCAGGAGAGCCCGGGTCTCATCCTCAGTGATCGGCTGGAAGTTCTGAGCCACATCCATCGCACGCCGGAACCATTCCGGGTTACCCGGCGGAATAGCAGCCGTGAGATACGGTCGTGACAGTGTCCAGCGTAGGGCAAGCGATGCCTCTTCAGGCAGCTTGCAAGGTTCGTACCAGCACTTGGGCGTGTGCTGAGCCTCGGGCATAGTCACCGGGTACCTGCCCTTCGCCATGGCTTTGATCGCCAGGTACCCCATGCCCTTCTGCCGTGCGTGTCCGAGCACCTGCGGACCGAAGTTGGCCTGGGAGAACAGCACGAAGTTCGTGGGGAAGAGGATGGTGTCGAAGTGGGCGCCGTCCATGGCGGCGATCGCCGCTTCGACGGAGTGGCAGGAGAACCCGAGATACCGCGCCTTTCCTGCCTTTTGCGCCGCCACAAAAGCCTCCATGGCGCCGTTCGGACCAAAGATTCTGTCGACCTCCGCAGTCTTGGTCAAAGCGTGGTGCTGATACAGGTCGAAATAGTCCGTCCTCAAGTGTTTTAGCGAATTATCAAGGTCGGCCATCGCTCCGGCTTTGTCGCGGAAGTTGGTTTTGCAAGCCAGGAACGACTGGCGGCGGTAAGGTTGGAGTGCCGGCCCTAGGCGCTCCTCGGCGTCGCCGTAATCTGGAGAGACGTCAAAGTAGTTGATGCCACGGTCCACCGCCTCGGCCACGATATTGTTGGCGAACGACTGCTCGACAGACATCACCACAATCCCGCCGAACCCAAGGATGGAGAGTTGCTCGCCGGTCTTGCCAAGTGCCCGCCTCGAAACAGGCTTGGTGGGTGCCTTCTCGGGCCGCGCGGCAAGGAATTCTTCTGAGGCGACGAGTCCCGTAGCGACCAGAGTTCCCCTCTCCAGGCTCTTCTTCAAGAAGTCCCGTCGATCCATGGTACGCTCCTTTCCTGCTCTGTTCGTCCCCTGGTAATACTTTCTACTCCTGGCTCAGGGTCGTCGTCAACTTGCGGGACGCGCATTTCAATATCCACGAACATCCCCATCTCGACTACGGCTAAGCTGTCACCAGCCATAGCAGCCAGGGAGCCACCGCCGATCGCGTGCCAGTGCACGTGGACACCGAGCAGGCCCACGAGCAGCTTATCAATTCACGGCTGGCGTCGTCTCCGTCTCACGCGGGCGCTACGATGCCCAGATTTACACGAATGACGCGGAGAAATTGGGTCAGGAGTTGAGCCGCGATGTTTCGAAGCAGTCCGCAATGGAAACCGGGCATGAAATTGGTGGCCGCGACCAAGGCCACGCGACTGAGAATGCCGAGCACGAATTAGTGGGCGAGTCGCATGAGCACCGTCAAGGGTACGGGATGGAGCATTGAGTCGGCCTATTTTGGGGTTGCCCTGCTTCTGGGCAGTACGCGCGATGTCGCAAGCTGTGCCCCTCGGTTTTGAACCGTGCGGAAAGTCGCTGTGCTCTTACAGCTGACTGTAGCATTGCCTCCTGAGGCAGTCAGGATTGTGTTATGTGATAGGCGGGAGAGGAGTACTCGGCGCGGTGAGAGGGCCGCGTGCTCACTCCCCTGTTCCCGGAGTTTGCCCCTCTACTGTTATAGGGAACATCTGACCCGCAGCTCAAGACACTCTGTTTGGCCAACCGAGGATCTAATTTGCCCTCATCTACTGGGAACGCCGGAGCAAGGCGCACCAAGGTCGCTCCTAAGAAACCTCCCAAGGCCACAGTGACCGTAATCATGAGCAGATGCCGTGTTGCGCGCCTTATGCGCATTCGCCAGCGCTCTCCATAACCGCGTACTTGTTGATTGGCGATGGCGACAAAGTCACCGCAAGTGGCCCGATGGCCGGGACCATTTGCGCGTGACGACATTGCTTGTTGGCATACATCCGGTGATCCGCTTCGGCAAGCAATTGCTCTGCATCAAGACCGTCGTGCGGGTACATTGCTACGCCGGCACTCAAAGACAGCAGGGGTTCTTTGCACACTTGAACTCCGGCCTCCATGGCAATGCTCTGAAATAACAGCGACTTTTCCTTCATCGCTGCGGCATCGAAACCGGGCATAATCACCACGAATTCGTCACCGCCCATTCGCGCCACGTAGTCATACTCGCGGCAAGTCTCCTTCAATCCCGAGGCCACAGAACGGAGGACCATATTCCCCACGAGGTGTCCAAAGCGGTCGTTGACCTGCTTGAAACCGTCCAGGTCACAGACCACAACCGCGAGGGGAGTCTGCAGCCGTTTGCAGCGAGCCAGTTCGCTGTCAAGATGCAGGAATAGCGACCGTGCATTCGGCAGTCCCGTCAGGTAGTCGGTGGTAGCTGAGTTCTCCACAGTCTGGTACTTCAAGGCGTTCTCTATTGAAAATCCCAGCTTCGCGCTGATGGCAAGGAGAATGCGGAGGTGATCTCCAGTGAACGCATCTCTCTGCCGCCGGTAAAGCGCCAGTACGCCGATGGTCCGGTCAACCCCTTCGAGAGGCACCGCAAGCGCGGAAAGCAGCAGAGGCGAGGCGCCCACCTCTTTCAGGAAGCCTGGCTCAACCAGGGGGTTTCCGTTCACAATAGATTGATGCTTTTCCGCCACCCAACCACACAAGCCTTCTCCCATCGGGATTCGCAAGGATGCGAACTCCCGGAAGTTCTCCCCAAACACGTATTTGGGGATCAGATAGCCGTCTGTGCAAGTGTAGACCGCAATCGCGTCGTGGCGGATGATTCGCTTCAGACGGACAGCCAGAACGGACAGGGTTTCGTCCAGGCTAAGAGAGTTCCCTAATGCCTGGCTCAGCTCGAAGAGCATCTGGCCTTCCTCGCGGGCGGAGGCGATGGCATGGAGGAAGTCTACCGGGTCACCGACGGAAATCTCTGCCTTGAGTTTCTGGAAACCTGCGCCCGGGGCTTCCCCTCGAGCAACCTTTGCGATTATCGAGAGCCTTTTTCGTTTCTGTTCTGAGAGTGTGCCTTCCACTTGATTGGAATTCAGGTGAAGGCTACTAACGACTTCGACTACGCGTGGATCATACCCCTTGCCGCTATCTGCCTCGAGGACGGCCAATGCTTCTGAAAAAGGCAGTGCCGGCCGGTATTGGCGGTTGGAAGTGAGAGCGTCAAGGCAATCCACGGCCCCCAGAATCCGCGCCCCGATGGGTATCTCTTCTCCCTTCAGCCCATCCGGATAACCGCTTCCATCCCATTTCTCATGATGCGCACGGACAATAGGCGCGACCGGATAAGGAAATCGCACGCGCTGCAGGATTTCCGCACCGACTATTGGGTGGACCTTAATCCTTTCAAACTCCTCTGGCGTTAGCTTGCCGGGCTTACTGAGGATGTGTTCCGGCACAGCCAGCTTGCCGATATCGTGAAGCAAGGCCGCGGCACGGAGAGCATCCGTTTCCTCTTCACTCAGCCCCAATTGCATTGCCACGGCCACGGCCATGCTCGGCATTCGCTGGAGGTGGTCGTGTGTCGTCTCATCCTTGGCCTCGATGGCCAGGGCCAATGCCTCAAGGGTGCGAAGGTGCAGAGCGGCGATCTCTTCGGCGTGTTTCTTCGCTTCCTTCAGGCGGGCTCCCGACAGCACGCCCAGTAGGAGAACCGCACAAAGACCGTAGAACCAGGTCGTCTGGTAGAAGTGCGGGGCCAGATACACGGCGCTCGGTGCGGCTGCCTCGTTCCACTTGCCATCGTCACCCGCGGCCATTACCCGGAAACGATAATGTCCGGGAGGAAGGTTCGTGTAATAGGCCACGCGACGATCGCCGGCCTCTACCCACTCGCTATCAAACCCTTCCAGCTTGTACCTAAAACTGACCCGCTTCGCTGCCGACAGGCTGATGCCGGTGTAATGAAACTCGAGCCTGCCTCTTCCCAGCGCCACCTGGATGGTCTCACCCGGCGTAAAGGCGTGCTGATCGACGACTACTGCCTCCACGTGCACCTGGGGGCGTAATCCTGCGGCGCTGTTGCTGGAGGGATCGATCACGACCGCTCCCTTCATAGTGGGGAACCACACTTTTCCATCCCGTGCCGTCCAACCGGCGGGCTGGAAGCCGCCGTTGCATTCCCGGCTCTTCATTCCCTCGGAGACACCGTAAGGTACGGACTGAATCGATGTGATCTTGCCGTCCGAGAAATCTTTGAGCTGCCGTTCGCTGACGCGGAAGATGCCGCGATTGGAACTCATCCAAAAGTTATGTTTCCGGTCTTCGAGGATTTGAAATATTTTGTCGTCGGAAAGGCCGTTCTTCATCGAGATGCTGGTAAACTTACTGTGGCTAAACCGATTCAATCCGCCACCGCTGGTCCCCACCCACAGAGTGCCATTCTCGTCTTCATGGATGGCCGTGACCAAGTCGCTGGATAATCCGTCTTTGGTGGTGAAGGCCGTAAACGTCCCGTTTCTATAGCGGTTCAGGCCGCCGCCACCCGTGCCGACCCAGAGGGTACCTTCACGGTCTTGGTAGATAAACGTCACATAGTTGTTCGACAGACCGTCCTTGGTGGTATAGGTGGTGAACTTCCCCGCCTGGAAGCGTCCCAACCCGCTGCGGGTCCCCAGCCAGAGGTTGCCGTCACGGTCTGGCCACATACATAAAACGATGTCATTCGGCAAACCATCCTTGGTGGTGTAAACCTTGAACTTGCCGTCTTTCATCTGGTCCAGACCATGCCGCGTCCCAACCCAGAGGGAGCCATCGTGATCCTCACCCAGGGAAAGCACAACATTATCAGAAAGGCCCTGTCGGGTGGTGTAGGAGGTGAATTGCCCGTTACGAAAGCGATTCAGTCCGCCGCCGGCAGTTCCTATCCAGAGGTTTCCTTCGCGGTCTTCGTAGATGGGCAGGACGATGTCGCTGGATAAGCCTTCAACGGAACTGTAGGCGGTGGCTTGGCCATCGCGCAATTGGCTAAGGCCGTCGCCGCTACAGATCCAGAGTGTCCCCTCGCGGTCCTGGAGGAATCCCCAGACGTCCTGCCGCGCGTTGTCGGGGGCTGTCTTGTAAGGAGTAAATTTGCCCTTGCTCCAACGATTCAGCCCGCCCCCGACGGTGCCGATCCAGAGGGTTCCTTCTTTGTCCTGATACACGGAGAACACGGCGTTGCTGCTTAAGCCGTCTTTGGTCGTGAAGGTTTTGAAATGCCCGCCCCGGAACTGGCTAAGGCCGCCGCCGTTGGTCCCCACCCAAAGGATTCCATCACGATCCTCGAACAGGGCTCGTACATTCTTATTCGGAAGGCCTTGTTGGACGGTGAAGTTTCGGAAGGAGCCATCCTTCAGTTGTGAAATTCCCCCACCTGTCCCAAACCATACACTTCCATCCTTCGCTGCCGCGATGGAGTAGACTGCATCGTCGGCCAAACCTGCTTTGGCGTTGAACACGGTGACCTTACCGTCCATAAATCTGTTTACTCCGCCGCCCTCGGTGCCGATCCAGATGGCGTTGTCCAGCCCTTCGCACAGCGAAAGAACGGAATCATTGGAAAGCCCATTCTGGGTGGTAAAGGCGACGAATTTCCCCTGCGTCATCCGAACGACACCGCCGCCTGCGGTGCCGATCCAGAGATTTCCCATTCGGTCCACGAGGAGCGCACAGATATCGTTGCTCTTCAACTCCGGTGTATTGCTCCGGTCGAAGACCGTGAACCGGAGACCATCAAAGCGAACAAGCCCTTCTTCGGTCCCCAGCCAGAGATATCCATCCGGGGTCTGGGCAATGGAGATTACGTTGTCCTGCGGAAGGCCATCCGCCACGTGCCAGCTCCCATGAGCATATTGGGTGAGGGCCTTCGCCGGGTCGAGACCCGCGGCGCTTCGGGAAGCGATCCCAAATCCTGCAACCAGAACGATAAAGAACCGCACATGTCGCCAGGAAGCCATTTTGTTCTCCTCAAGGAATTCACTTACTTATCGTTTGCTTTCACCGCTGATCAGGATCCTTGTGGCTCATTCTTACTTTTCGCCTAATAGTGCCGACGTGCCCCAAATGCCGCTCGTGCCCCAAACACCGCTAGTGCCCCAGACCCCACTGGTACCCCAGATGGCGCTGGTGCCCCAGATCCCGCTGGTGCCCCAGATGGCCGAGGTGCCATTTACAAAGACCGAGGTACCCCAGATTGCGCTGGTACCCCAGACCGCACTGGTGCCCCATATCGCGGACTCGGCACAGACGTCGGATGGGCTGCAAGACACTTCTGCGGACCCCGTAACGGGGTCGAAGACAGCTACAGGCGATTGCGCTGTGCCGGTAAAGGTCTCTGTGTTGGCGAGCGCGGCGCCAATGTCCAAATAACCGGCGCCAATCGTGAAGATGTCATAGTAGCTCGTGTATACAGTCCCCGTAGTCGGTTCCGTGGCTTGGCTGCTGGCGGGGAAAGTCTTGTATGCCGTCAACATCAGGGTGGCTTTGACCTGATCGGGCGTCAAGGAAGGGTTTTGCTGAAGCAGTAGGGCCGCCGCGCCGCTCACCACAGGCGTCGCCATGCTGGTACCGCTCAGCGTGTAGTATGAGGTGGAAGGTGAACCGTCACCCGCCGCGTCGTAATAGGTATTCGGCGTCAGCGTCGTAGGATAAGTCGTGGGGAGTGTGTCATTGATGTCAGCCAGGAGAGAAACCGTCAGGTTGCCAGGGGCCACGATGTCAGGTTTGACGAAGAGGTCGATGCCCGTGGGGCCCTTGGAGCTGTAGGACGCGATCAGGTCATCCGTTCGCGTCGGCGTCCCCCCATCTTTCATGGCGCCCACCGTGATCACGAACGGATCATTGCCCGGCGCAGTGATAGTTCCATAGCCGTTTTCGCCAACCGAGTTATCCCGGCCTTCGTTGCCGGCTGCGACCACCACCACAATGCCGGCATTCCAGGCAGCTTCTACGGCCTGGCACAGGGGGTCCTGCGCATAGGTTTCATAGATAGGGCGGCCCACGGAGAGATTGATGACCCGAATGTTGTAGGTCTGTGCGAGGGCAATGGCCTGGTCGATGGCAGCGATCACGGTGCTGTCGGTTGCCGCACCATTCTCATCCAGCACTCGAAGATTGATCAGATTGGCATTCGGGGCGATGCCCTGAAGCCTGCGCGTGCAGGTGGTGCAGATTGAATGGTCGCCGTTTCCAGCCACAATGCCCGCGACATGCGTCCCATGTCCATAAAGGTCATTCGTGCCGGTACCAACAAAATCCTCGCTGTAGACGACGCGGGACGATAGGTCATTGACCTCGGTGATCCCACTATCGATAATCGCTACGCCGATCCCCGTACCATCGAGGCCCAGTTGATAAGCCGCAGCGGCGTTCACCGCGGTGGCCGTCAGATCCAGCATTCCTTTTACTGGACGGTCTGGCGAGATGAAGGTCACGTTCGGGTTCTCCGCGAGTTTTGTCAACGTACGGGCAGGCACCCGATACAACGCGGCTCTAACGTTTCCGTACCGCCTCTTCACGTTCCCACCCTGGCCGTGCACCCATTGGTGATCCCACCCAGTCGGGACATGGTTGTACTGGACAATGACATCGACGTTCGAATTTGGGTCAACCTTGTCGAGGCCACGCCCGAGCTTCGGGTGTTTCGCAAAAGCAGAACTCCCCGTCAATATCAGAACCAGAACCGCTACTTTCAGTAGGTTTCGCATTATCCGCCCTTTGCTTTCCTGAATTGGCTGCATCGCTCATCCCTACACTTAATGTCGCTCGATAAAAGAGCATTCAGGGTGCCAATTGGCCGCGTAACGTAAGTCATGTGGTTTCAGGTCCCTAGGGAAAATGACCAAGCTTAGGCTGAGTGCCAAGTTGTCTCGGCCCATGAACGGCGGTGATCAGTTGACGAGGATATCCTCATGAAAACATTGTGGGTTGGACAAAGTAGACGATGGAGTGTCAACTTGTCCTCGGACCAATAGCTGGTGTTAGTAGGGACGGGAAGAGATCTGGACGATCTGTCTCCTGAAAAACAAACAAGGGAAGGGATGGATGGCTATTGACACCGGGAGGAGCAGGCACCCGCCTGAGGATCGCTTGATTAGACAGCCATGCATTGGGCGTCTTCAATTTCGTAACGCCTTAGTTTCCTGCTGAGCGTTCTTTTGGAGATGCCTAGCATCGCGGCTGCCCGCTGAAAACTTCCACCGGTCTTCGCAAGAGCTTGGGTGATCATCTGCTGCTCCATTTCCTTCAACCGGGTGGGGGTCGCACAATTGGGAGCACGTACCCGAGCATTGATTTCGGGTGGCAGATCGACCAAGGTTATTTCTGGACCCCTGGCGAGGGCACTTGCTGCCACCACGGTGTTTTTCAGCTCGCGGACATTTCCAGGCCAGGAGTATCGCTGCAAGGCCTCTAAGGCCTCGGTGGAAAACGTACAGGCAGGAGCGGACTCTCGCAGGAAAAGCTCGGCGAGGGGGCGAATGTCCTCAGGCCGCTCGCGCAGGGGAGGCACCTTGAGATGGATCTGGCGCAGGCGATAGTAGAGTTCGCGCCGAAAGGTGCCGCGTTGCATTACCTCTTCCAAATCCCGAGATGTGGCGGCGATAACGCGGACGTCCACACACACTTTGTGCACTCCGCCAAGCCGATAGTGGGGCGCCCCATCCAATACCCGGAGAAGCTTGACCTGCGTCCTGGGTTCCAACTCCGCGATCTCGTCCAGAAACAACGTGCCCGTGTGGGCAAGTTCGAACAGGCCCAGCTTCGTTGACTCGGCCCCGCTGAATGCGCCCTTCTCGTATCCGAACAACTCGCTTTCCACCAAGTGCTCCGGAAGGGCGCCAGAATTGATATCGATCCAGGGATTGTTGCAGCGTAACGAATACTGATGAAGGGCGCGGGCGATCAACTCTTTGCCGCTACCACTTTCACCGGAGATCAGAACAGCAGCATTGCACCGCGCGACCTGCTGCACATTACGGACTAACTCCCGCATGGACGCGCTGGCAAACACAAAGAATTTCCCAAGGACTGATTCGGCGTGCGGCTGATGGGCTAGACATATCATGTTAGCTTAGCCTCGAGCTGGGATGGCCCCCTGTACGGTATGCCCTGGAGAGGGCAGGAGGCTCTGAGTAGCTATGGCCTTGTGTTCCGTGTGGGCGGGGAAAGCACGCAACACGCTCGCCAAGAGCGTCACACTCAAGATCTGGAGCGGGATTTTCTCGCTCATTGAGTTTCCTCATCTGCGCGTAACACGATCCGTTTTCCCGTCGCCACCGCAAAGCCCGTACGGTTTCGCTCAGGTACCGAGTCCACGCGAACCACTTGTCCTTTTCCGCAGAGCGGTACGGGTAAAGCCGCGCGGCGCGGCGGAAGAAAAACTTTGAACTCTAGATTGACGCCTGACGGAGGCACGGTAGTTGCGCGGATGAACGCTCCTTTGACACTGAGATCCCGCGTCAGGCCTATCCCCTCTTGCCTGACATCTTGCGAGCCCTTCCACGCGAAAATCACGGGAATCTCCAGCCGGTAGCGATTATGTTTTCGAGGCTCCATTGCGATCGTCTCCTTATTGGCGACACGCCCGTTTTTTCATTTTAGCACTTTGCTCGACGATCCCATTGGAATGGCGGCTGTCAGTACACTTCTTACTGATCAATTTCGACACGGCGAACCTTTTCTGGAACCAGCAATCCTTTGACATGAACAGTCACAGTCTACATGCGCACCGGAAGGATCACAATAAGCGGAAAACCTCGCCGACATAGTAGGGTTTGCCCATACACCTAAGGCAGGGCAAATGTCTCGGGGTAGGTACTTTCATCTCAAGCGGACTGGCGGGAATTCGCCTCCCCCGATTTCATCAGTGATAGGATGTCGCAATGGTTACCTATTCACAGACATTAATTATTTAGAATCGCCGATCTTTATTGGATTTGACTTTGTTCTTCCGTCAAATGTGCGTAGAATAAGGGCAGTTTCTTAATATATTTGGTCTGACGATGCGATGTCTGCAAAGCTTACGCGCATGGCCATCAAGGTAATCATAGCAGCAGAGACGCTCTTGGACTGCCAATTGCTATCCCGTGCCCTCGGAAGGCAAGACAAACACTTCACGGTCATCGCGTGTGCACAAACTATTAAGGAATTCCTCAAGCACGCGTCCGAGCACCGGCCGGACGTTGCCGCGATTTGCTTGGCAATGCAGGGCGACCCCAAAGGGGGTTTTAAGCTTCTGCGCGAGCTGCGCGCTGCTGGCTCGACGACCCGTCCCATCCTCTTGTTGGGTAGTCATGAGCCAGAGCAAGTAATTGAAGCCTTCTCGGCAGGTGCTAAAGGTGTGATTTGTAAGACCGACCCTTTGGAGATGCTTTATAAGTGCATTCGGGTGGTCCATGCGGGGCAGGTCTGGGCAAGCAGTCAAGAACTTAATTGGCTTCTGGACGCCTTTACGGACAGGGAACCCTTTCGCATCGTCAACGTCCTGGGCATTCCGTTGCTCACCCCGCGGCAAGAGGAGGTGGTTCGCCTAGTGGCTGAAGGGCTGCCGAATCGCGAGATTTCCTCGGCGCTCGGGGTAAGTGAGCACACTGTCAGGAACCACCTGTTTCGTATCTACGAAAAGCTCGGCATTTCAAGTCGCGTCGAATTGATTCTTTACGCCCTGAGTCCGCGCGAGAGTGAGAGCAAAGCATGACTTGTAAGTAGGAAGCGTCCACCCATAAGGAGGCCCCTTTACATGGCCGAAGAACTGGAGCCGGTCCGGTTGTCCATCACGTACGTGGACCTTCCGTTGAATGAATTCCGAAAGATCCTAGGACATTTTGAAAACGCATACAATCAAGTGCTCCTGGCACAGAATCCGAGCGGCCGCAAACGCGTCCGCAAGGAAGAAAAACTATGCATCCGCCAAATTACCGCGCCCGGTACCAACGAGATATATCTCGTCGGTGTGGTCGATATCCTGATCTTGGTTAGTAAAAGTTTGGACATCGCGAAGAAGTATTGGGAGACAGAGAAGGCACGTCGGGATGCCCAAGCATCCAAATGGAACGCTAAGAAGGCGAGATGGGACGCAAAAACAGCGGAGAAGCGATTTCGAACTTCGCTCGACATGGAGGGAGCCACCGAGGCAATTATCAGCAAATCGCATTCTTGGGCAGGTAGATTTCTGCATGAAGCGTTCCAACTGATAGACAGGCTCGAACGATGTAGGGCAATACTGTCTGTGGAAATACATTTCAATGGCGCTTCGACCCGTCTCAAAAAGTGACTGAAAAAGCCAACGGGAGTGAGGCTTGGCTTTAGAGTCTTGCCCAAATTGCTCGGCCGCCCAAGTTCAGGTATACGTCTGCAAACAGTGTGGGTCGGAGTTTTGTGAGAACTGTATGGCTAAGGACCGATGCCCCGAGTGTGGCTCTATAGATTGGAGCGAGCCTGGTCGAGCGTGGTGGAAATTCCCCACCGAATGCCTATACGCCCTCGTGCTTTCATTGAGCGGGCCTGGGCTCATCCGGGTCGGGCGGCTTTGGCCACGGGACTCAAAGATCATGCTCGGTCAGCCGAGAATACTCTCACCACGCCTTGTGCGAACTCCGCGTTTTGTGTTTGATGGCGTCGGATACTTGACTGACGACGCCTGCACAGTCATTGCGCCTGGACGGAAAACCAAACGTGCTTGGCAAGAGTTCCGAAAGGCAATGAAGAAACCCCCCAGCGGGCTCGCTTCCAAAGAAGACATGTTGCGGTACTGCCTTGCTTTTCTCAATAGCAGTTATGCCCAGCAGCGTCTGATAACCGGCCACCGCCCCACGCCCAAAGGGTCGTACCAGATCACCGAGGAGTACCTGAAGGAGATTCCTATACCCGGACGCAGTCGACGGGCTGCTTCGGAGGTTCGCTTGCGTAGGGAGCGAACACCCTCGTTCTTGGGTACTGGTGTCATTTGGTTTTTCAGTGGAAATGAAAATGCGTACCCAACAGGCATCGGGGTCCGTCTTGGAGACCATCTGCGCGGCCATCGAGCGCGGCGCCGGAGGCCGGTCCGCCGTATCGGCCACCGGGTTCTCCGGCCTTACTTCCTCCAGATATTCCCGCACCGTCCGCGAAACCTTGGCGACCTCCGCCAACTGCTTGCGATGCACCTTGCTCCGGGAACTGGCATTCGCGGTCACTGCAGTCCCATCGACCGTCAGGCGCTGGCCTTCAACCAACCACGCCTCCGGGCATCGGCGCACGATCTCTTCAAAGATCTCCAGGAAGATCCCCGATTCCCGGAACCGCCCGTGCCGGTTCTTGGAGAAGGTGGAGTGGTCAGGTACCTCCTGCTCCAGGCCGATCCGGGTGAACCAGCGATAGGCTAGGTGCATGCGAACTTCTTCCACCAGCCGCCGTTCACTGGTGATCCCGTGCAGCTAACCCACCAGCAGCATGCGCAGGAGAATCTCGGGGTCCATGGAGGGCCGTCCCCCCGAGCTGTAAGCATCCTTCAGACGTTCGCGCACAAAGCGGAAATCCACAAGCCGGTCAATAAGCTTCAGCAGGTGATCTTCAGGAATCTGGTCCTCTAAACGGAAGTAGTAGAACAATGGCTCACTGCGAGGCTGTTCGCTCATCATCGACGGCGTTCCTCCTGAAAGTGGCGTTGCCACGCCCGCAACTGCCGCTGGACTCGGCGCGCTAGTTCCCTCTGCAGACGGCGGTAGTTCTGAATCTGCTGGCGGAGTTTCGCCACCTGGTCACGAGGCACGTAGAGGGAGCAACTCCGGCCCCGCTCCTTCCAATAAAGGTAGAACAGAGGACCGTGCTTATGCCCGCGCTGGCAACGGCAGCCGGGCTTGCCGCAGACCACGTACTGTTTAACCAGCGATCCGGCCAGCAGGGTGAAGTCCGCGAGTAAGGTGTCGAGGTGCTTCTTGAGGGCAAGCCTCGGGGGTTGGGAGTGGCTTGAACTCATTCTCTATGTATGCTAGCATATAAGATTCACCGATCAAAGGCCTAAAAGGCCCCCTTCTCAGGCCCCAACCCGACTCTTTCAACAAAATCGTCTGATTTTGGGCCACGCAATCGACGCAAACCTACGTCACAGGATCAATCACTTGCCGCGGCCAGCAGAGTGAGGATTTTGGGGAGGTGGTCCGCGGCACGATTCGGGGGCCACCGCGGCTCAGAAGCTGGCACGATTTCTTCGGAGTGCACGTCGCTCGGCAGCAGTACTCAAGAACCATCCGAGGCCACTGAATGGTGTGGGTACTTCAGATCATAGGGCCAGTGAACCACGGCAGCTAACGCTTCACGCGGGGTCCTGTGAACAAACACGCGATGCCGAAAAGTGCGGCGAGCATCAACGAGCCCAGCGACCGATGCCGTGACGCCTTGAAATTCAGTTTACCAGCGCGGCCCTTTGTGCGCAACATGTGCGGCGCGAACGGAGCTGCGTCTTGGCCAGAAAAGCTGGCCAGATTATCGGTCGCGGCCTGGCAGGAGTCAAACTATCGGTTTACGGCTAGTGTAGCAATACTCGCGGAGGATGGCCCTGCGAAAGCTGCTCTCATCCGCGAAGCCAGCGCAACGACAGTAAAGTGCGAGGTCGGCTGGGACCGGGCGCCCAAGCCGTTCCTCGAAATACCAGCGCAGTAGTTCGTCTTCGGTTAGACCTGCGTCCAGCGAGCTCGGATACTGAAGGCCTTTCGATTCCAACATGTGTTGCTTCTCACGCGCACGACTCAGAAGCCGCACGTACTGACCCGTCACGCGTAGGTGGTCTGGCACGAGAGCCACCGTGTCTATCTCGGCGAGGTCACGCACCCATTCGAGTGACGCTTCGTCTTTCATCAATTCGAGGAATTCTTCATGGCTGAGGCCGTTTTCTACCAGCCAATGTTGGAATTTCTCCTGGTCTTCGATGCCTTTCTGGCGGCGAAAGCTCTGCGCCGCGGCGTGGGCCATCCCAGGCGTGGGAGTAATCCCTTGCCGCCTTGCCTCCTCGAGCGCCAAGAATCGCAGGAGCACCGCTTGGCGGGTTCGCGAATAGATGTCACCTTCAAGTCGCAGTTCGTCGAGCAACCGATCCATGAAAATTGTAACTCCACGCCCGAGTGAATCCATCTGAAGACTTCCCGCACGGCTCCGGGCAATTTCCCAGTTGGCTGTGTATTCGAACGAGTACCGGACGCGCTTGGGTGGAGGATTCAACTTGAGTAGGCGACGCATCGATCGCAGCATCGCGAGCGCATCTAGACGTTTTTGGTCAACTTGTCCAGTTGGCAACCAACGCCGCAACGCATCGAGTTGGCCGGACAGGCCACTTTCGTCGGCACGATCGAGTACTTCACTATAGGACCGCTCCTGGTAGAAGAGTTCCTTGGCAATCTGCTCCAGCTTTCTTCTTACCACGGCCGGGATGATACCTGCCTTTTCTGCCGCCTCGAATGTGGCGCGGATATTGACCATCGCCACGGATGTAGATTGATAACCGTGGTCCGCCGACATGTGTGCAACGGCGACCTCGTCATCATCCTCGAGCGAGCCATCCCGGTAGGCTTCGAAGATGTTCCCCACGCCTTCCATCCCGAACGCTGCGAGCTCAGCCGCTCGCAGGGCGCCCATGCTCGAGCAGCCGAAGACGTGGATCCCTTGGTCCATGGCCCAAAGAATTTCTTTGTGCCACACGGCCGGAATGCACTCGAAGTATCCGTCAATGATGCCGATTGCTTGCGGCTTCCTGCTCGTGACCCGATACACATCTCCCTGAGAGGCCGGAGGTAGATAAATGGCATCTAGTTCCTGGCGGGCTTCGTCGGCTCTCAGGGTCGGTCCGGTGAAAATGTATGCGTTCATCGACGGTTCTCTAGAATTGCCCGAGCTCGAGGGCCCGGAAGGTGGTCGAACATCAACCCTGTCGGTTCTAAGCCTGGGATCACCACACGCACCACCGGCACGCCGAGTTCCGGCTTAGTCAGATCCACGACAATGACGCGTTCGATCCCTGCCGAGCGAAGTCGGTCTAGCTCCCAGGCGACGTCTTCGTCGAATGTATCGCTGTCAAAGCTTGGGATATCGCGGAAATCCCTCATCGATCCTCTGATTTCCGTTCGCGCGAGATCGGTTTGCAACGTGCTCAAGCTCAAAGAGTGCTCGTAGGCATTCCGGCCGAGGTCATCGCGGGAGCCGGAGATGTACGTCAATCGACACTGGGCCGCCTCGGTGAGAGCGCGCAATAAGGCGATTGGCCGCGCTGGATGGCACCCGAAACCGAGGTTTGACGGCAGAGGGCGCAGGAGATTGAACTTGTTTTCCGCTGTTAATACAATGAATGCTGGGATGCCGATATCCGTAGTCGTTTCCCAGACTGCCACCGAGACGCCGGATTGCGTGCATTTTTCGAGCACCATGCGGCAGTCGAGGTCATCTACGGAGTTCAGGTCTACGCGCATTTTCTCCTGAGCCCCCTCGTCCTCTAACCTCCACAGAGCTGCGGAATCGCGCTCGACCACCTCGCAGATGCCGTGACTAATGGCCTCCAGCACATGGTTTCCGGAAGCCAGGCCATTGGAACTAGCGACGAAGCAACCCGTCCCGGGAGGGAGGGGCAGTGTGTGGTTGAGGTGGACTAATTCGTACGGGACCCATACGAGTTCGTTCTGTAACAAGTCGTGTCCTTCGATCCAAAGCATGGGCAGGTTCGGATGATAAATCTGATTCGTGAGCTGATGCAGCAGGGAAACGTCGATGACGTTGTGAGTGTACCGCAACTCCTCATAGCTGGCGAGTTTCAGTGGAAGAGTGATGCGCTCGGCGTGGTATCCCTCCATCGCTTCCATGATGCCCGAAGCTTTTGCCGCGGCCAGGGTCAGTCCTTTGCCTTGTGAAACCGCAATCGATCGTGAGTTGGGCCGGCAGACCATCACTACCGGGACCCCGATAGTGTCGAGGCCAGTAACGTTGGCGATTCGGGTGATGCCCAGCGCCGACGCCAAGCGAAACATGCGCTCGACAGTCTTCTCCGGCGAGATTAGCCGGTGCGTACCTGTATAGTAAGACTTCCGCACCGGCCCATGGACTTCCGCTATCGGAAGAGTGGGGATGTCACCCGAAAACCGCCGTTTGAGCAAGCTTGTCACCCCAATAGATCCGGCGGCCAGTGTTAGCGAGGCTCGTCGGATCCCGGCGAGAGGTAGGCAATTTTCTCTACTTCGAACGTGGCTTCCGTCGTCCTGGGGTCTTAAGCCAATCTTCTATTCCGTGGCAATCCCCAAACGTGCGGGCCGGAGTAAGTTGGCCCTTCCTCTCGACGGCCAACCGGTCGAACTCGGCACTTACTGTCTCTGTGTGCTCGTCCAGCACGCGGAACGCTCGAAGTTTGTTGTTTGGAATGAAGTATAGATCACCCTCGGCGCCCCTCATCAGTGTTCCTTTCATCGGCGGCTTACGACGCTTGCTTGCCATGAGCTCCAACCTCCTTGCGAGAGAAGAGATTCTGTTTTTGAGTTTCCACTTTGCGATTTATGGTGCCCATTATATACACGATCTAGGAAATCGCAACCCGGTCTTCTTCGTCCGAAGAGTGGGCCGCGTCTTTTGTCCGAAATGTTGCCCTTTCAGGGCGGATTAGTCGCCCTGATCTGGCGGCAGCCCAGCGCGGTGAATTAAGTCCACAAACCTCACGTCAGATCGCAGATTGTCCAGAGCCGGGCCGAGCTTCAGTGCGGTCGAAGACAGCCCCCCTTCTTCCTCGGCCTTATCAAGCCATTTGAAAGCCTCGTCTTTTTCCCCCAAGGCTGCGTAAATCACGGCTATATCGGCCGATAAGACATTTTCCCTCTCGGCTGGTTCTAATAATTTGCCCAGTACCCTTAAAGCATCGTCTTTCTTTCCCGCCTTCGCGTAGGCATAGCCCAGTACCGCGACCATGGCCGGGGCTTCGTGTGACAAATGGACCGCTCTTTGAACCTCTGAGATAGCCTCCTCGTGGCGACCTTTCTGCGTAAACACCATTCCCAAGAAAAGGTGCGCCACGGGGAAGTCCGGGTCTAACTTCAGCGCCTTCTGGCATTGTTGGATGGCGTCGTCATATTGACGCGATAGGTAGTAGGCCCGCCCCAGAAAGGCGTTGACAATAGGCGATAGCGGATCCAGTTCCTGGGCGCGCCTCGCCTCTCGCACAAGATCCTCCGGACGCCCTATCACAGCAAGGGTGGAAGCATACCATTGGTGGGCCGTCGCATAGTTGGGATTAAGTTTGATGGCGAGCTTGAGTTCCTTCTCGGCCTGCCGCCAGTTCAGGTGATCGTACAGGCTGGCGATCCCGAGTGAGGCGTGCGCCTCCGCGAGTCTATCGTCCAACTCCAGGGCCTTCTTGGCTGCGGCCTCTGCATCGGGGATGGCGATATTTAACTCGAGCACTCCTAAGTTTCCCAACAAGAGGTACGAGTCTGCGAGCCCGGCGTAGGCGAGCGCGTAACCTGGATCTTCGGCGATCGCCTGTTTGAAATATTCCATACCTTTCTGCAGACCCTCTGGCGTCCGCTGGTTCCAGTAATAGCGCCCGTGGAGATAAAGCTCATAAGCTGCCGAGTTGACGCGCGGAGATTCCGCGAGCCGTACTTGTTCCTGCGGCGTCAGCTTGATCTTGATTTCCTGAGCGATGGTTTTCGCCACATCGGATTGCAACGCCAGAATGTCTCCGAAATCGCGCTCATAGGTGTCCTCCCAGGTGTGCCGGTCGGTGGTTGGGTCGATCAACTCCGCTGCGATCCGTACCCGACCACCTGCCCTTAACACAGAGCCCTCGACTATGGCGTCCACACTCAACTCTTTGGCGATTTGGGGGATTGGCTTCTTCACGCCTTTGTACTGCATCACTGATGTGCGCGAAGTTACTCGCAATTCGCTAATTTGAGCTAAGCGGGTAATCAATTCGTCCGTCATCCCGTCCGCGAAATAATCCTGGTCAGGATTGCCGGACAGGTTTTCCATCGGCAGCACGGCGATGGATTGAACTACCGGCGGACGTTTCTTACCCAATAACCAGTCCCGCGATCCACCGACATTCAGACCAGCTAAGATTGCCGCACCGGCCACGGCCAGGATAGCCACTAAGGTAGCGGCCTGCCACGACACATGCGCCCGGCGCACCGGTGGAGCCGGCGACGCTGTCTTAGGGACTACCAACTGGCGTAAATCTACGACCAATTCCTGTGCAGAGTGGTAGCGATTCTCGGGCTCTTTTTGAAGGCACTTCAGGATGATTCGCTCCAATTCAGGAGAGACTCTGGGGTTAACGGCACGGGGTGAGGCAGGCTCCATATGCAAAATGGAATCGGCCAGGCGGTGCTGTGTTTCCTCGCGGAACGGCCGTTGAGCTGTCGCCATTTCGTAGAGGATTGTGCCGACCCCGTAGATGTCGGTGCGGGAGTCCGCCATCTCTGCCCGTAATTGCTCAGGCGCCATGTACGGCAACGTACCCACCGCGTTTTGATCTGTGCTGGAGTCGGTTGAGCTATCAGTTCCGATGATTGCGCGCTGGGGCTTCAAGAATTTTGCGATGCCAAAGTCCAGAATCTTCAGTCTTCCGTCTGTAGTGACGCGAACATTGCTGGGCTTGAGGTCGCGGTGTACGATCCTCTGGTCGTGCGCGGCGGCCACACCAGCGGCGAGTTGTACGCCGAGGCGCGCGATCTCCCTCTCCGGCAGCGGACCCTGTTGGAGCATGTCGCTCAAGGTGAGGCCGGAAACGTATTCGAGGACAAGAAACTCAACCGCGGCCTTGCTAACAAAGTCAAATAGGGTTTCGATGTTGGGATGATTGAGCTTTGAGAGTGCTTGTGCTTCCTTTCTCAGCCGCCTGCGAACCGAGGGGTCTTCCAGGGAGCTCTGAGGCAAGATCTTGACGGCCACCTCGCGATCCAGCCATTCGTCGTGCGCCAGATACACCTCACCCATTCCGCCGGCTCCGATTCTTTCCAAAATGCGGTAGTGGGCTAGTGTCCTTCCCACCAAACGCCCCTCCGCGCTACCATCCTGATGCGGTTGGACGCGTTCGGGGGTTCGCGACGCGGCCGGAGGCTGAAGGTCACGGGGTTCATTAGAGCCTGCGGCTCTTTCTTGGTCCTCGAGCAGCGATTCCACTTCGCGTCGAAGGACTTCATCTCCCGCGCAGGCTTCCTGGAGGAATGCGGCCCGCTCGCTCTCCTCATACTCCAGGGCCGCGTGATATAAGTGCTCGACTTGCTTCCGGCGGTCTGGGGTCATTTCCGCTTTTCTTATGCGTAACGCCGGGCATGGGCCCGACACTTGGATTCTCCCGCGAATGCCGCCCTTAAAGGGTGGTGTTCCTACGCTCCGGCAGGAGTCTAGCCTTGGCAAAACTCCAATAACGCATCAGAGTCTCCAGCGACACTTTCAGCATTTGGGAAGAATCCTCAATTGTCAGCCTGCCAAAAGGCGCGGTTTCACCACTTGGCTTTGCTCTAATCGAAAGCAGCTAAGCGGTCCATAGCCTCATCGAGTGCCACCACGTCTGCGTTCAGCTATGGTGACACGTGTGAGGCCTTCTCAAGCGACACGCGCCGCCTCTCTGGCCATATCGTGGTGCGACAGGTGGTGCAGCTCGTGGTGCACCAGAGGAGTCAACTTATCCAATGTCTGTTGTTCCCCCTCGCCCCATGCTCTGAGCAGTTGGATGATTTCGAATTTTAAGGGGGCGGCCATATGCACCGCTCAAGAACAACCCTTGTGGCAACGAATCCTACCATAACTTCCGGATCAGCTGCTGTAAATCCCCCATGATCCACCATGCGAGGTGCGCATCGAAGTCTCCTCCTCGAAAACCTGGCCTTGCGCCAACAACTTGTCGTGCTGAAACGGCACCATCCACGCCCGAGCCTTGGCAGCTTCGACAGGCTCTTCTGGGCAGTTGCTCGGCGAGTCTGGTCCGG
>JBEKAK010000008.1:0-100010 GCA_050018275.1 Terriglobia bacterium
GGATGGTCCCCGTGGATTCCCGCAGGGTTTCTCGTGCCCCGCGGTACTCAGGAACGCGCGTGAGAGTCCGGTCAGCTTTCGCCTACATGGCTATCACATTCTTTGGCCGACTTTTCCAAGTCGTTCGGCTAGCCGCCGGATTGGTAACTCTCTGGTTCTAAACCGACGCACGCCCTACAACCCCCAGCCCTCCTGAGAACAGTGACGAGTGAAAAGTGGCCCGTGACCAGCAAGCCGAGTTACCGCAACTCGTCACTGGTCACTCGCCACTTGTCACTGCTCTTAGGAAAGCTGGGTTTGGGCTGGTCCGCTTTCGCTCGCCGCTACTAGCGGAATCACGGTTGTTTTCTCTTCCTCCAGGTACTGAGATGGTTCACTTCCCTGGGTTGGCTCGCACCCGCCTATGGATTCAGCGGGCCGTTTCCGGGTTTTACCCGGAAGGGTTCCCCCATTCGGAGATCCCCGGATCAAAGGGTGTTTCCCCCTCCCCGAGGCTTTTCGCAGGTAACCACGTCCTTCTTCGCCGTCTGGCGCCAAGGCATCCACCGTACGCCCTTAGTAGCTTGACCATAAAATCTGCTCAACACATCACCACCAGGAGTCGGAAGCCAGAATCCAGAAGCTAGGAGAAGAACTCCCTAACCCCGAACCCCGAGTCCCGAAACCCGGCGCTGTCTCACAGATTCGCCTTCCCTCCTCTGCCCGGATCCAGTCCCGAGCAGAGCGCAGCCATCAGCTTTCAGCCCTCAGCAGGGAGCTTTTCGCGCTCTCACTGAGAACTGACCACTAATTACTGACAACTGCTCTACTAGGTAGACGCCACACTATTCAGTTTTCAAAGAGCGTCGAGTCCCCAAGGTTGACTTGCGCCTCCCTGGAGCTCTTCCTGCAACCTTGCTCCCGGCCTTCGCCGGACCGGCAAGGTTGCTGGGATTGATTCCCCCTGATTCATCGGGGGAGACCAAGCTCAGCAACCTTCTTCCCAGAATCCTCCACGAGACGCATCGGGGCGCACAAGGTAACTCGCGCGCCTCCAGGGCGGCCCGGTCCAACTGCTTTGACCTTTGGGGATTGAAACAGGCGGGAGGTCTTACTGAGGATGGCCCACTTGCTTCAAGCCCCTATTCAAAACCCTGTCGCGTATCGACCTCCACGGGATTCCAACCGAGACGATGTGGAGCCTTGAACTAAGCTCGGCTGAAACCAAAACTCAACCGCGCCCCCATTACTTACTCCACCTTCGTACTGGCAATCTATTACTTTACTCCTCCTCAAGAGAGAACGCAAGTGGATTTTTTACCCGCCCGGACCGCGTACGTCAATAGTCGATGTGTGCACCAGCCCGCCGAACCCAGGGGTCACTTTCCAGCACCTGACCCCTGACACCCGACACCTGCTTTTCTCCACCCGCCGCCCCCTCCGTAGATGCGCCACCCGCGACAGCGGGAGCGTGTGCATTGGCAAGAAGTCGCCCTCCTCGGATGCCTCTTTGGGAAACGGGGCATCTTCATGTATCATTTAGGTCACACTTTGCGTAGGATAGTTTTCGTCCACAGTGTGCCGTGAGGAGTGGTCCATGAGAATTGGGATCATTGGCGATACGCACCTTGGATGCACTGACTACTCCGCGAAAAGGCGAGCGGACTTTTCTGCTGCTTTTTGCAATGCAGTTAGCATCTGCAGGGATAATGGAGCAGAAGTGATCTGTTTGCTCGGCGATGTGTTTGACTCAGCGGCAACCCGCCGGAATGTTGACGCATTTGCTGAAATTCTGAGGGAAATATCGCCAAGCATTGCTCAGCTCAAGACTGCAAAGATTCCACTCATAGCAATCCCTGGTAACCACGAGTTTGGACGTGGGCGTGAAGCAGGGGAACTGACGGCTCTCGAATGCCTTGGCTTTGTTCGCGTCTTGCGCGGAACGGAGTTCAAGCACGGACCTGTACGCATTTGCGGCATTCCGTGGCAGCACGATCCGGCAGAAGTGCCGCGGCTAGTTGGCGGCTTGCGTAGGTCGTCTCAGCCTGGATCGCAAATCCTTCTGCTTCACAATTTCATAAAGGGAACGAAGTCGATTCCGGCAGAGTTGTGGGAAGTCGATACCCCATGCTTTGAGGGATTTGACAGAGTCTTCGTGGGCCACCACCACGTCTATGAGACGGTCGCGAATTGCGTTATGCCGGGCTCAACTGAAGTCCAGAACATGCTCGATCAGTCCGAGAAATGCGTCGTTGTGTATGACTGTGAAGCCGACAACGTCGAAAGATATGTGCTGCCAAAGACTCATCCCGTTGTTGTACTTACCTACGACATTAGTGCGCTCAGGGTCCCGGAACTGCTCTCCGCGATTGCACGGGATCTAGATACGAATGGGGGGTGTGTTGGTGCCTTCGTATTCCTTCGCATTACAGGCACCGTTCGGGCGAACCACGGACCGTCAAGGACGGAAGTGCTCGCTCTTCTACGCGAACGTGAAATCTTTGACTACTACATTGACCTTCGGTACTCAACGGAGGCGAGAACAGCCGCCGAATCCCGCCGAGGAGCATCGATCGAGCAAGTGCTCAGGCGCGCATTTCGCGGCAGGGAATTGACCAAGGCTAGGCGTTACCTGGAGTACAGCGAGGGAGAAGAGCTCTTCAGCAACATTCGCGAGGCGATACTCTCTGATCATCAAAAGCCTAAGGCTTGATAACTTCAGGTCGTTCTCTCAGGCCCAACTCGACTTTCTTCCGGGTCAAAACTACATCTTTGGTCAGAATTGGCAGGGCAAGAGCAGTGTCGTCGATGCTATCGGATTTGCTCTTTTTGGGGTGGACATCTTCCCGAAGAAAGTCGCCGGAACTGCCGTAAACTCGGATCACTTGGTCAATGAAAACTCGAGACATGGAAGTGTCGAGCTCCGGTTCGAGCTTGATGGAAGCGAGTACTGCTTGCTCCGGTCACTTCCAGGACCCCGAGTCTCCCTCAAGAAGGCAGACGTGGAAGTCGCGGTCGGAGTTCGCACAGTCGCTGAGAAACTGGTGTCTCTTCTCGGGGTCGACGTTAAGCTCTTTCAGAACATTTTCTTTTCAGATCAGGATGAGCTTCGAAAAAGTCTTGATTTCTCCCCCGAGGAGCGCCGCGTCTTCACAGAGCGACTCCTTGGAGTTGAGGAATGGAAGCGGCGCATTGAGTCTCTCCGGGCGACAAAGAGGGCATTGGAGGGATTTCTTGAAGACCTTACCTCAGGCCGGTTGGGAGTGTTCTTGACGCACGTCGAAGAGCTGGAAAAGGACGTCGCCGCTAGAGAGGAGGAGGTGCGCGAACTTCAATCCTCCATTCGTAAGCTGGAGCAGAATGCTCCCGAGGACGTTCGCAAGCTTAGATCGGCTCAGGACAGGTCCGAGAATGCAGTCGCTGTCCTCCAGCACAAACAACTTGAAATTAAGACGAGGCTCGTAATTGAGGAGCGAATACGGGACGGGGTACGAACGGGACGGTGCCCGACGTGTACTCAAGAAATTCCGGCTGGCCTAAGAATGTCGCGCCTTAAAATACTGAAGCACTCACTGCGAGAGATGAGCAAGCAGCTTGCAAAGATCAACAACGATCTAAGGAAAGCTGAAGACGCGCTTCAGGAGGGTGGTTACGACGAATCATTTGATGCGTTTGTCGACCTCAAGGAGAGGAAAGCCACGTATGCCGCGACGGTGAAACAGGTGCAAGCGGATCAACAGCGGTTGAAGAGATTGCGGAGGCAGGCCAGAACATTTGGAAAGAAGCCCGAACAAGTGGAGCGTACAAAAGGCGAGATAGCGTTCTTGACTAAACTGGAAGAAGCCATTCAACTATTTCGGAAATCACTCCGCAGGCGTCTGGTTCGACAACTCGCACTAGGCACGAACGACTTCCTCGCCCGATTTCACGATGGGGACAACGATGCGGTAGTCAAGATGGATGATGATCTGAATATTGCCGTCCACTTGCATGGCCGAGATGTTCCCATTTTCAATCTGAGCGGCGCTGCGAAAGACATCCTTGCCTTGGCGCTGCGCTACGGCTTGCTGCGGGTTGCTGCCGGCGGCATCAACTTCTTAGTTCTGGACGAACCCACCCGCCACATGGATACTTCGAATTGTCAGCGCTTAAAAGCGCTATTCAATGATCTTCTCGACCGCCAACTCATTGTAGTGACCGTGAACAGCGAGTTCTCGGATGCGGCCGGTCGGCATTTCCGGGTCATGAAAGACCATTCTCTGCATTCCGTCGTCGCCGACTCATGGTGATCAAGCGGGCTAGCCACCGTCACGGTCAGCGCAGTCCTGACTGTGGGCTTTTTTCACGCCTGACGCCCTTCGCATCTCACGACTTGTTTATGAGCGCTTTTTCTACCGCTTTCGGGTTTCTATCAATCAGCGTCAAGTAGGCGCGCACCGCGCTTTCTGGACGCCAACGACAGCCGGCCGTCTCAGCGATACTTGCCGGTATGGAGCAACGCTTTGACCTCATTGTGATTCCCCAGGAAAGAGACGAACAAGTCCGCTGGCCGGTCCTGAAACACGAAGCGTAACGAAGCATTGCCGCGACACTCGAAAATCTTGTCGCCCAATTTACGAATCCCCAGGCCGCTGTGCACATGTGGGCGGCCGAAGGACTCCGGCAACTCGCACAGCGCTAACAGGCACTCGGCCCTTTCGCTCTTCGGCAGGTTCTGTAAGCGTCGTAACACCGCGGGGTCAATCGACAGAAGCTTACTCAAGCAGGTTCCTCAGTTGCTCGGTGGTGACGGTCACCAATTTCCCCGACCGCTTGAGTCGGCGATAGCGTTTATCGGTGGCGTCCGCAAACGCCGCGATCTGCTCTGGCGTCGCCGCGTATTCGCGTTGCGCGTAATCGGTGGATTCCACCTCGACCCTGCGCAGAGCAATGATTTCGGCCCCACGGACAATCCCGATGTCCTGTCCGCGCGCGGCAGCGTCAAGCCAGCGGCTCAGGTTCTTTTTGGCGTCCGTTATAGTAAGAGTCTTCATAGAGTCTTTATACAGTCTCTAAAGCGCTTTGTCAATCCCCTCCCGCCAGTGGAGTTATCTCGCTCCTGACGGCCTTATTCTCCGCGGGTGGCGCCCCGATGCATCGGGGGGCGCCCCACGGACACGGACAACATCTCTGTCACCGCGTCCCCTCCGTGGCCTGGTCTGGCTTCTTGGCGGTCCCGCAAGGCGGGATGCCGGCGCCACCCGCGACGTCGTTTAGGTTCTTGTTTCGAGGAGCCGCGCCTACCGCGAACGGCTGGGGCGTTCTTGTTGTCGAAGCTTGGCGACGAGTTGGGCGAAGGGGCCGGTTTGTGCGTGGTGGCGGAAATATTCGATCTGCTGCTCGGGGGTCTGGTCTTTGATTTCCTGGTAGATTTCGGCCTGGACCTTCCACTTAAAGGCCAAGCAGTCGAAAGATTCTTCAGTTGTCTGACTCATCCAACCTTACCTCTCTGGGCGTAATGATGGCCAGGGCGCCATACCCCAGCGATTCATTCGCCTGATTGTACCTCATTCTTGCCAAGCGCCACGCTATGCTACCACGCGGGCTCATGCCGGATGCCCTTCGCACCTCATGACTTGTTCGTGAGTGCCTTTTCCACCGCTTCCGGGTTTCTATCAATCACCGTCAAGTAGGCGCAAGTAATTTTCGATTGGCGGTCTTCGATTGACGATTGACGAACGAGGTCAAGAACAGAGCCGAGTGATGTCTGACAGGTTCCGTCCACGGGACGGCGGCGCTTGACTTTCCCCGTCCTCTTCTTTAGATTCGAAAGTATTATGGGTGAAACGGTAAAGGACGAGATCAACGAGCAACTGGACAAGCTGGATATCCCGCAACAGCGCCAGGTCCTGGAATTCGCGCGAGGCTTGGCCGCGCCGGCCGGCGTTTCGGGCGACAAGCTGCTCCAATTTGCGGGGGCCATCGCTCCGGCTGACCTCGAAACCATTTCACGGGCCATCCTCGAAGGCTGTGAACACGTTGACCTGAATGCCTGGTAGAATACTTCTCGACACCAACATTGTGATTGCGCTCTTTGCGGGCGAGAAGCCCGTCCGCGAGCGACTGGCCGAATGCCCGGAGGTTTTCTTACCCTCCACAGTTCTGGGAGAACTTTACTACGGCGCCCGGAAGTCGAGCCAAGCCAGCGCCAATCTCGCTCGGATCGAGGAACTGGCCGCTGCCGTGACCATCCTACCCTGCGATGCCACCACCGCCCGGCTCTACGGAGAGATTAAAGCATCTCTGCGGTCGAAAGGCCGCCCCCTACCCGAAAATGATATCTGGATTGCCGCCGTCGCACAGCAATACGGCCTGTCCTTGGACCCGGGATGAGCACTTTAACCCCATAGCAGGGCTCGCCGTTGAAGCGTGGTGACCGTGGCCAACTCCTCTCCCAACATCGCCCAAAAGACTCTGGAACTACTGCAACGTCTGTTGCAGAGGACCAGGAACTTCAGGCCCAAAGGACCTTGAGGGCCGGCTGGCGCCCCGACGAGTCGGGGCGATTTCCCGAAGGGACTTGTGGGAGCTGAGGGCACTATAAAAGCAGTGACAAGTGACGAGTGACCAGTGACGGGCAGAAAGCTGCGTGCCCAGGTGTGCCGGCAAGATGCCGGCGGTACAGCCGCGAGCAGCTTGGCGTGCCGCGGACACCATCACAAGGCGGTGCTTGCGCCCCGCCTCACGCTTCGGGCCGGTGGCGGCGCGGGCGCTGGTTGGCTTGCAGGATCTTCTTGCGGACTCGGATGGATTGCGGCGTAACCTCGACGTACTCGTCCTCGGCGATGAACTCCATGGCCAGTTCGAGATTGATCGGCCGGACGGGGATGAGTCGGATGGCCTCGTCCGCGACCGAAGCGCGCATGTTGGTCTGCTTCTTTTCCTTGACGGCGTTCACGTCCATGTCGTCCCAGCGCGCGTTCTCGCCGATCACCATTCCCTCGTAAACCTCGACGCCCGGCCCGACGAACAATTCGCCGCGCTCCTGCAAGTTAAATAGCGCGTAACCGGTGATGCGCCCGGGCCGGTCGGCGACCAGCGATCCCGTGAGCCGCCTGGCAATCTCTCCCTGCCAGCCGGCATACCCGTCAAAAAGCGTATTCATCACCGCCGTGCCGCGCGTATCTTTCAGGATTTCGCTGCGCAGTCCGATCAGCCCGCGGGAAGGAATCAAAAACTCCAGGCGCACGCGCCCGCCGGGCCTTCCGTGCCCCACCACCTTGGTGTTGATGCCCTTGCGGCTGCCGATTTTCTGCATCAACACGCCGACGAAGTCCGCGGGGCAATCGAGGATAAGCTGCTCGATGGGCTCCTGGACTTCTCCATTCACTTCGCGGGTGACGATCTCGGGTTTCCCCACCGCGAGCTCGTACCCTTCGCGCCGCATGGTCTCGATCAGGATGGCCAGTTGCAGCTCGCCCCGCCCCAGCACCTTAAACGAGTCGGTGCTCTCGGTCTCTTCCACGCGCAGGGCGACGTTGGTGAGCAGCTCTTTCTCCAGGCGCTCGCGCAGGTGGCGCGAGGTGACGTAGGTGCCTTCGCGCCCGGAGAAGGGGGACGTGTTCACGGTGAACACCATGGAGATGGTCGGCTCGTCCACCGGCACGTGCACCAGCGCGCGCGACGCCTCCGCGCTAGTCACCGTCTCGCCGATGGTGATGCCCTCGATGCCGGCCAGGGCCACAATCTCACCCGCTTCGGCGCGATCGATGTCCATACGCTCCAGGCCCTCGAAGCCGTAAAGCTTGGTGATGCGCGTCTTCTCGACGGCGCCGTTGAGCTTAACAAGGGCGACCTCGTCGCCGCGGGCGAGCGTGCCGGAAAAAATGCGCCCGATCGCCAGGCGCCCGTGATAATCGCTGTAGTCGAGGTTCGCCACCAGAAGCTGCAACACCTCCCGCGGATCGCCGGCGGGAGCGGGAATATGCTGGAGAATGGCCTGGAAGAGCGGCGCGAGGTTCTCCGCAGGCTCGTCGGGCCGCGTCGTGGCAGTGCCTCGGCGGGCGTTCGCGTAGAGAATAGGAAACTCGAGCTGTTCCTCCGTGGCGTCGAGGTCGATGAAGAGGTCGTAAATCTCGTTCACAACTTCCTGCGGACGCGCGTCGGCGCGGTCCACTTTGTTGACCACCACGATGGGCGGCAGCTTCGCCTCCAGCGCCTTGCGCAGCACGTAGCGCGTCTGGGGCAGGGGACCTTCGCTCGCGTCTACGAGCAGGAGCACGCCATCTACAAGCTTCAGGGCTCGCTCGACCTCGCCGCCAAAATCGCTGTGGCCCGGCGTGTCCACGATGTTGATCTTGACGCCGCGGTAAAAGATAGCGGTGTTCTTGGAGAGAATCGTGATGCCGCGCTCGCGCTCGAGCTCGTTGGAGTCCATGACGCGCTCCACCACCTCCTGGTTGGCCTTGAAAATTCCGCTCTGCCAGAGCATGGCGTCCACCAGCGTGGTCTTGCCGTGGTCGACGTGCGCGATGATGGCGATGTTGCGAATCGAATCAGTCATGGATGCTCATTTCAGTTGTCCCGAATTCAGGACCTCTGGACAGTTGCACCAGGCGGGCTCGGCAGTCGTCGATCCGTGCCGCGCTCGAAGGCGGCACGTGCCGGCCTGAAGATGGGCGCTAGCAGAACTCAAGGTTGACAGCTGAGACGCTGTGGTAAGCCCATACTCCTATGCTAAGGCAGAAAGCCAAAATCGGGAAGTCTTATGATTGCCGGCGACCCTGCAAGCCCTCCTGCGCGCGCGGCTACGCGCGGGCTGTAGGGGCGGCGCCGCGGCGATGGTTCGTCCGCTGGGGGTTTTCCGTGCGGGAGAAAGGCGTTGTACAATCAATAAAGAACCCACGGCATCCCGCAGAGCGGGACCGTGGCTAAGAAGGTACAGCGCGGTCGTTGGCCGCAACCAAAACGATGTTCTCCGCGACCTCCGTGCTTCTCGAGCCTCAACCCAGAGGGCGCGGAGCATCCGAGCGACCTCTGGGTTGAGGCTCTGCGGGCCACCGAGGGCACGGAAGTACTACAGACAGGAGGAGAAAACCTCGCGCGCAGCGAGGAAACTCGGCCTTAGCGCGGATTTCTCACCACACGAGGGCTTTTTCCCGGTGGTCGGAAGGGCGGGGCTTCAGCCCCGCCGAAATCGCGGGTTCCCAGCCTCTGCTCGTCTCGCGCCCCGCGCAACTCTTTCCGACAAAGTGCGCGGGGCGCGAGACGAAGAAACAATTACGAGCGTCGTGTAACGGCGGGGCTAAAGCCCCGCCCTTCCTCGTCTATGGTGAGAAATTCGGGTTAGTAGTACGGGGAGGGCGCAGTGCTGAATAAACATTTCGCAGCGTTAGCTTTGGCGACATTTCTTGTCGTGTGTCTTTGCGACCCTTCGCGTGGAGCGCAGGCTCAGGGCGCTGAGAAGAAGGCGGAGAATGAAACGATCACCTGTCGGGTGGTTGAAGCGTTCGAAGCGGGAAGGCTTGGTGTGCGCGCCGTCGTCTTTCATCAGCGCGACAGAGCCGACGGCCCGCGGCTGGGCGCACTCCTTTTGGCGCACTCGGGTGAAGAGATGGAATTCGAAACGCGTGACGGGCACCGCCATCGAGCCGTGGTCTTCCGTGTGAAAAGTTGTTTCGGACGCGGGTTGCTCCTTGTTCCGACGAGCGAGGTCAAGCTTGGCGAGAAAGACGAATTCACCTTGCGGCTACCAGGAAAGAACTGACCAAGGACGTCGCGCCAACCCTCTTAGGATATCCGCCCCAGCTCAGGCCACGGCCGAACTCGTCGCGCACCAAAAGTACCTTGCGCGTTTGCGGGCGTTCGATTAACAATTCCCAGGAGCCAATTTTGGCCGGCATCCCACCGCTTGGGTTGAGACACTTGGACCGGAAGCGGCGGCCGGACGTCAGGAGGAATGGCCATGATCGTGGGTGTCCCCAAGGAAGCTTTCCCCGGCGAGCGGCGCGTCGCGCTGGCTCCCGTGGTGATTCCCAACCTGATCAAGGCCGGTTTCCAGATCCTGGTGGAAGCCGGAGCGGGAGCCGGCGCTGGATATCCCGACGCCGACTTTCTTGAAAAAGGCGCCAAGCTCCCCGCCACGCGCGCCGAAGTCTTCCAGTCTGCGGACGTCATCGTCCAGGTGCTCAGCTACGGCTCGAATGATGTCACGGGCAAAGACGACCTCCCACTCTTCCGCCGCGATCAGGCGGTAATCGGCTTCCATCGTCCTTTCGGCTCAGCCAGGTCTGTGCAGGAGCTCGCTGCCACGGGCGTCACTTCCTTCGCCGTGGAGCTGATGCCGCGCATCACGCGCGCGCAAAGCATGGACGCGCTCTCCTCGATGGCCACGATCTGCGGTTACAAAGCCGTGTTGCTCGCAGCGGATCGGCTGCCGCGCATGTTCCCCATGCTGACGACTGCGGCGGGAACCATCACGCCGGCGCGCGTCCTCATCATCGGCGCGGGCGTGGCCGGACTGCAGGCTATCTCCACGGCGCGGCGGCTTGGAGCTGTTGCCTCCGCCTATGACTTGCGCCCCGCAGCGAAGGAGCAGGTGCAGAGTCTTGGCGGACGCTTTGTCGAGCTGCCTGTCGAAGCGAAAGACGCCGAAGACGCGCGCGGTTACGCTCGGGCGCAGGATGAATCCTTCTATCAGCGCCAGCGCGAATTGCTCGGGCGTGTCGTGGCCGAAAGCGACGTGGTCATTGCCGCCGCGGTCGTTCCCGGCAAGAAGCCTCCGGTGCTCGTCACGCGCGAGATGGTGGAGCGCATGGCTCCGGGCTCGGTGGTTGTTGACCTGGCCGCCGAGCGCGGCGGCAACTGCGAGTTGACCAAGGCAGGCCAGCGGATCGTCGAGCATGGTGTGACCATCATCGGCTACATCAACTTGGCGAGCACGGTGCCCTACCACGCCAGCCAGATGTACGCGCGGAACCTCACGGCCTTTCTGCTTCACTTAGGGAAAGAAGGCAAGTTGCAGCTCAATCTGGAGGACGAGATCACTCACGAGACCCTGCTGACGCGCGGCGGCGAAGTAGTCAACGCCCGGGTGCGGGAATTCTTCTCGCTGCCTGCCCTGAGCCCCACAAGCAGCATTTAGTGGCGCGACAGATAAGCAAGTGCGGGCTGGCTGGGTGAGCTTTCAATCTTCCGGGCCCTCGGCTATGATTTTTGATTCGCGGGCCTACGTGCTTTTTGGTACCCACCTGTTTCCAAAACCGGTTGTCTCGACTGGAAGGAGGAAGTTGTGACGTTCGACCTCATTAACAGCCTGTACGTTTTCGTGCTGGCGGGCTTCATCGGATTCGAGGTGATCCGGCGAGTCTCGCCCCTTCTTCACACTCCGCTCATGTCGCTTACGAACGCGCTGGACGCCATCGCCGTAGTCGGAGCCATCGTCATCGCCGGCGAGGCAAAGAGCCCGCTTTCCACGGTGCTTGGAACGCTCGCCGTGATTGCGGCCACAAGCAACGCGGTCGGCGGCTTCTTGATCACCGACCGGATGTTGAAGATGTTCAAAACCAGTAAACCGAAAAAACCATGACTCCCTTTGCCACTCAACACGTCATCGAAATCACCTACCTCGTCGCCACGGTGCTCTTTATCCTCGCACTTAAATGGCTGAGCGCACCCGCCACTGCCCGGCGCGGCGTGTGGGCTGGAGAACTCGGCATGGCGCTCGCCATCGCTGGAACGCTGCTTCACCACGGCATCGTGGGATACAAATGGGTTGTAATGGCGCTGGCCATCGGCTCGATCATTGGCGTCCCGCTTGGGTTTGTCCACATGACCGCCGTCCCGCAGCGGACCGCGCTCAGCCACGCCTTCGGCGCGTGCTGCGTGACGCTGGTGGGCGCCGCGGAATTTTACCTTCGCGCGCCCAACATCCCACGCTTCATGATGGCGGTGCTTTCCCTGGAAGTCATTCTCGGCGCCCTGACGTTTACCGGTAGCCTGATGGCTGCAGGCAAGCTGCAGGAGTTGCTGCCGCAGCGGCCCATCACCTACAGGGGCCAGAACGTCGTCAACCTTTCCCTGTTGGGAATTTCCATCCTGGTGGCTATCTATCTAGTGCTTCACCCCGAGCAGAAGCAGCTTTTCCTGGTCATCGTCGGAATTCCGCTCATCTTCGGCGTCATGATGATCGTTCCCATCGGCGGGGCTGATATGCCCACCGTCATCTCCCTGCTTAACTCTTATGCCGGGCTCTCCGCCGCGGCCATGGGATTCGTCCTCGACTCCAAGCTCCTCATCATCGCCGGAGCCCTTGACGGATCCTCGGGATTCATTCTTTCCGTGATCATGTCGAAGGCTATGAACCGCTCGTTCAGCAATGTGCTCTTTGGCGCGTTTGGCCAAGTGCAGACCTCTGCCGCGGCCGCGCAGGAGGCTCGTGCTGTGCGCAGCGCTACGGCGGAAGAAGCCGCCACCATCTTGGCCGCTGCGAACGCCGTGGTGATCGTTCCCGGCTATGGCATGGCGGTAGCGCAGGCCCAGCACAAGGTCCGTGAGCTCTACGACGCTCTGACCAAGCGAGGCGTGGATGTGAAGTTCGGCATACACCCAGTCGCCGGCCGCATGCCCGGCCACATGAACGTGCTGCTCGCGGAAGCCGATATTCCTTACGACCGCCTGCTCGACATGGACGCCGTTAATCCCGAGTTCCCGCAGACCGACGTGGCCCTGGTGATCGGCGCGAACGACGTGACCAACCCCGCCGCCAAAACCGATCAGGCCAGCCCCATCTACGGCATGCCAATCCTGGAAGTGGACAAGGCGCACACGGTTATGGTCATCAAGCGCAGCTTGAACCCAGGGTTCGCTGGCATCGACAATCCCCTTTATTACTTGGATAAGACCCTCATGCTCTTCGGTGACGCCAAGGCGTTCGTGGGCGACATCGTCCGCGAACTTGCGGGCGGCGGCCACTAACCTTGCAGAATGCCTTCTGCTCACACGTGCCCGACGCCCCAAATCCCACAGCCTTCTCCCAAGGGGAGAGGGCGATCCCGCTCTGCGTGGTCGGGTGAGGGGTCCCTTTCCTGTCTGCTCCTCAATTCCCCCGAACCCCAGCCAAGCTGCAGGAAATGCGTTTACAATGAGATTGTGGATTTGGCAACCCAGGGCCTTGCCCCCCCGCAGGAGCAACAAGCCGAGCACACCTGCCTGCACTCGCGAAATCCTTTTCTGCTGGCACTCGTGCTGCTGGCGCTGGTTGCGAGCCGCGCTGCCGCATCAAAGCGACCTGCGGCTTCCGGAGCCACCGAGCGAAAAGATCTGATCAGCGCCATGAAGCGCCTGGAAAAGAAGCTGGGTTTCCGGCGGACCAAGAACTTCACGAAAGAATCGGAAAAAGTCGCAGCCGCCTATCGCTGTTACTACACCGGCAAACTCGAGCTGCCCGATTCTTACGAAGGGCTGCACCTGCGGCAGGGAACTAAAGCCGGCTGTCCCGTTGATGCCCAGAAATACGATGTCTTCTTCTATCCCCTGGACGCCGACGCCACCGGCAAGACACCCGTCACCGCCTCGTTGGCGCACGAGTCCGTGGAACGATTCCTGGTCGTTGTACCGCACGAGGATTTTCACGCCAACAAAGAATTGCGAAAACTGCCCGCCACTTTGGGTGAAGCGGCGTCAACTTTGATCGGCTTTCTCACCGCCAGCGAAGTGGCCCGACAGGAATTCGGCGAGCCATCGGAGGTCTATCGGAATCTCCTGCGCGAGCCGGAGCTTTTCTCTCGTAAGGCCGAAATCGTCAATCGTTTTCACGCCCGGCTCAGCCACTTGTACGCCATAGTGCGTGCCAGCGAGTTTTCGGAGCACGACGCACTCGCGCAGAAACAGCAGGTTTTCGAGGAGATTCAGCAGGCGTGTAAGGCCATCAGTCCGGCCCCAAAGTCCTTTAACCCGTGCCCCGCGGCCAACAACAATGCCGGGCTCGCCTTTGATGCGACCTATACAAAGTATTATCCACTCATGTATAGCCTCTACAGGGCAGAAGGACGGGCGCTCAAGCCTACCCTCGACGCCCTCCAGCGCGCCCTGAAGGCCAAGACGGAATCGGAAGCGTTACGGAATCTGCAAGACCTGGTTAAGAGCCCGCCAGCGACCGCAACAGAACTTCTCGCAACTCCTCCGGCGCGAGGACCAGAGGATTCCCTTTCATGCTGCTCGCCTTCGCGGCCTCCGCAATGAGCGCCGGAAGGTCTTGCTCACTCATCCCGTAAGCGGAGAGCGGCGGAATCTCCAGCTCCCGACACGTTTCGCGCGCCCAGACAATGCCCTTCTCGGCCGGGGCATCCGCCCGCCCGGTGAGGATGCGCGCCACCTCCCCGTAACGGCGCAGCGCCTGGCTCTGGGGCGCTCGAGCGCGCAAGGCGCGCAGGTTGATTTCCATTCCCTGCGGCAGGATCGCCGCGCAAATCGCCCCATGGGCCGCGGGAAACCTTCCGCCGAGCGGTCCCGCAAATCCATGCACGACGCCCAGGCCGGCGTTCGCGAGCGCCAACCCGCTCAGCAGCGCCGCCAGCGACATATCCCGGCGCGCCTCCAGGTCATGCCCCTCGTGAAAGGCTCGGCGCAGCGAGCGCGCGGCACAGCGAATTCCCTCCACGCAGAACCCGTCTGTCAAGGGGTTGGCGCGGATCGAGACATACGCCTCAATCAACTGCGTCAGCGCGTCGAGTCCCGTGCGCGCGGTGACCGCTGGCGGCAGCCCGAGCGTCAGTTCCGGATCGACCACCGCCAGTCGCGGCAGCATCAAAGGGCTTCGCAGGCTGACTTTCACTCGCCGTTCGGTCACGCCCAGCACAGCGTTGCGCGTAACCTCCGAGCCTGTCCCCGCCGTCGTGGGCACAGTAAGGAGCGGGGCCGCAGGGTTCTGCAATGATTTCCCTCCGCCCACCACTTCCATGTAATCCATCAACTCGCCTGGGTTGGTGAGGAGGGCCGCAATGGCTTTGCCTGCATCGATGGCGCTACCGCCGCCAAAGGCAATCACCACGTCACACTGTCCCTCGCGCGCATGCTCCAACCCGCGGCGAACCAGATCGACGGTGGGCTCGCCCTCAGTGGAGAAGGTGCTGCACCAAACGGCGGCGGCTTTCAGGTCAGCCAGCAACCGGTCCCCCCGCTCACGTGCCCGCCCGGTCACGAGCAGCGCTCGCCGCCCCAATTGCTTCGCCGCCGGCGCAACCTCGCGCACGGCGCCTTCGCCGAAGAGGATGCGCGTGGCCGTTGCGAACTCGAACTGCATCAGCGCCTCACCAGCCTTCTTCGCCGGGATACACATTCGCATATTGCACGCGGGTCCGCGGCTCGGCCAGTAAGGGTTCCGCCCGGTCGCGCCACACGGCGTAGTGAGGCGTTTCCTTGTGCGCCGCCGTAGCTTCCACGCTCCGGTAGACCTCGACCAGCACGAACCGGGTGGGATCGTCCTTTTGCTGGATCACATCAAAGCGCGCCATGCCCGGCTCCTTGATACTGTTGCGCGCATTCTCGATCGTCGCCTCCTTGAAGGCGTCGATGCACTCGGGTTTCACTCGCACGTGCACGTGAACGATGAGCATACTCCCCTCCCGACTCTGCGTCGAAAAACCTGACGATGCTGAGTCGCGAACCTTAAGGTGCTCCCGCCAGGCTGAACGCTTTCTTGATCGCTGCAGCGGTTGCACCGCAAGCCTGATCGATCGGCATGGCGCGCAGCCCGGCATTAAACGGCTCCGCCTGAATCGGCCCGTCGTAGCCGATCTTGAGCAGAGCGTCGAGAAAAGTTTTCACCGGAATCACGCCCGTCGCGACCGGCAGTTCGCGCGAGAGGTCCATCAGCTTGTCGAGAGGGACGCCCGCCGGCGCGTCATTCAGGTCCACGGTGACCACATCCTGGGTGCGAAGGGTAAGCAAATCAGCCTCCGTCTCCTCCGCGTTGAACCAGTGGTAGCTGTCAAGCTGCACGCCCAGGTTGTCTGTACCGATGGCGGTCATGAGTTCCTTGATTTCACTCAGGGTGTGAACGAACGGGTGCCGGCCGCTTCGCCAGGAAGTCTTCGGTCCCACATACTCGAGTCCTAAGCGTTGGCCGTGATCCCTGAGCACCTCGGCGCAAGCACGCAGCCGGCAAGCGTGCGCGCGGAAGTTCTGAAGGTAGGTCAGATCATTGCTGAACGAGAGAATCCAGGTGCTCACCCGCGTTACCCCCGCGGCCTCCAACACTCTGGCCGCTGCTGGCAACTTCTTCAAATCTTCGCTGAAGGTCTGCTCATCCTGGCGAAAATCCACCGGCAACCCCGCCGCGCCGAGCTTCAGGTTCTTTGCTTTCAGTTCGTCGAGCAGCTTCTTGAGTTGATCATCCGACAGTTGCGAGAAGTATCCCGAGTCAGGGTCAACGCCCTCGAAGCCGTATTTGGCTGCCAGCTCCACGGATTGCTGGAAGTTCCCCTTAAACCCGATCCGGCCCAGGCTCAGGACAGTGTAGGACTTTCGCGGCGGAACCTCCGGCGGCGCAACTCCGGAAAGTAGCGAGGCGTGGGCTGTTCCTGCTACTCCCAGGCCCGCCGCGGCGATGAATCGACGACGGCTTAATTCATTCCTCATTACTGCACCTCCGGTTCGGCAAGGAATTCGGATTACGCATCAGCCCGGCGAACCTCGTCGCCCGATCTCACGAACCCGGCGACTACCGGCTCATGAAAGTTACATTGAGTCCGAGAAGGTTTCAACTCCTGCCGAACGGTGGCAGGTCACTTTCGCTCTGCGCCCGTACGTCGTGGCAACCTCAATGCAACCCGAACTTCGCCACACGCCGCCAGTCGCGCGGCTCGCCGCGAGTCGAGTGAAGGACAAGGCTTCGCACCTTAAACGCGAGGTCCAGTCGTGGCCCCAGCTCAGCAGCAGCTCCTTCCTTTAAGCTCCGGCTGAAATCTCCGTAAAGGAGACTAAGGTGGGGCATGAAGGAAGGCTCTCGGCGACGGCCAAAAACGTCTCGCGCAACTTGATGAGCCTTCAGGAGTGGCGCGGTGGTCGCCGCGCGAACAAAGAGGCAACGGAAATATTCGTCGAGATAATCAATCTTCTCCAGCCGAATCGTGAAGGGCCGGATGAGGGCGGCGAGGCTCGCGCATTCGCGGAGGACTTCGCGGCGGGGCCCCACGATGCCCCCGAGCAGCGTGACGTGCGGTGGAAATTCCCGCGTACCATACTTGGCGCTCAATTTGTGCAGAATTCGCTCTAACTCGTCGTACACATCACCCGTCGGCATCAACCACAGGGAGCATATCTGCCCGGCTCGCGTCTGGGTCATCAGATTTCCTCGCTGCGCACTAACGTGCCAGCGGCCTGCCTCGCAGCAACTTGAGAGAAAATGCGGTGCCGCCGTGTCGCGGGGGTGCGGACCGGAAAGTTACTGCCCTCCCTCAGGGAGTTCCCTGATCCAGATATTGCGAAAGCACACCGGATGGTTGTGGTCCTGCAGTCGGAGCGGGAGTTTTTCCGGCGTCGGGTGATAGGGCGGGCGCTGGTGGTGCGCGGTCGGTCCCATGATGGCGACGTGATCCTGAACCAGCACGCCATTGTGGATTACAGTGACGTAAGCCGGCCGCAGCAGCTTGCCGCCCGGGTCGAAGCGCGGCCCGTGAAAAATGATGTCGTAGGTTTGCCATTGGCCGGGCGGGCGCGAGGCATTCACCAGCGGAGGATATTGCCCATAAACTGCTGCGGCCTGGCCGTCGGCATATGTCACACTGTGATATGAATCGAGAACCTGAATCTCGTAAAGCCCTTGCAGAAAAACCCCGCTGTTGCCGCGGTCCTGGTCTTCGCCATGAGGAGGGCCGGGCGTGGCCCATTCGACGTGCAATTGACAGTTGCCGAACGCCGGCTTGGTTTGGATGTCTCCGGCCTTGGGGGCCACTTCGAAATAACCCTCACCCACTTTCCACTGCGCCGGCCCGCCATGGATGCTCTCCCAGCCCGAGAGATCCTTGCCGTTGAAGAGCACGATGGCATCAGAGGGAGGCAGACCCGGCTTTTCCTGCGTGCTGCCGGTTCCCGGCGTAGTGACGGGCGGCTGTGGCCGGCTACGGTCGTGAATCTCCCATTCGTGCTTCGCCTCTTGGGGCGCTGCGGACGTCTTGGTGGTCGCCAGGATGCTCAGAAACAAGGTGACCGCCAGACAGCTTCCTGCAAACAGAATTGCCCTACGCATCGTCACCACTCCTTTCACACGTAACGGGAATCGACTTGCGTACGAAGCCCGCCTCCCAGGGTCCCGAACCTGCCTGCCGGTCGGGCTGCCAAGCTGCTGTCCCTCGGCGCGAACCCCGCCAGTGCCATTTGTGTCTCAAGTGCCTGGAACCCCCTCAGCCAGAATTCCGCGGTGATCGCCGCGGCGCGCGATGTTCATTCCCGCCAGTGGTCAAGCGCGGGAGCGGGCAAGGCCTGCATCGCAGAACCTCCTGGGAGGAAAGGCGGCTCCCATTGTAAGGGAAGTTCTCCGAAGTTCGCGGCTCTCTTTTATCGGCATGACGAAGTGGTATACTGGAACTGGCTCTCGGTGAGTTGCCAAGCAAGAACCTGCCGGCGAGCCATGCAGGGCTTGACTTCCACTTTCAATTCCACAAAGGAGGCCCCATGAGGAGTCGAACGTTTTTCACCTGTGTTGCCGTTTTGTTTTTCGTCGCATTCGCAACGGCACAAACCAAAGTCTCCGGGACAATCCAATGCTCCAGGCCCGACCAGGAGCACTCGCTGAACATCGGCGATTACCCCGGTCATTCCTTCGTTGTCAGCCAAGGCAAGTGTACTTGGACAAGACCCATGCAAATCGCCGGTTCGGAGACCAAGGAAGACACTGTCACGGTTTTCGCGGAAGTGCGCGGAACCAAGGTTAGCGCGCAAGGCTACGGGGAAGGCACGTTGGCCAGTGGCGATAAGTTCACCGTGCGTCTCCGGGCCACGCAGATCCTGAAAGACGGCAAAGTCCAGAGCGAGGAAGGCTCCTGGACGCTGGTAGACGGGACCGGCAAGGCAAAAGGCATTAAAGGCAAAGGAACGTACAAAGGCAAACCCGAAGGCGATAACATGGTGAGCGAGGTCGAAGGCGAGACCGAGTTACCGAAATAGACTGGAGACCGCTCTGCGCGGGAGATGAGAGGTGCGTCCACGCGGGGGCGACCTCTCTCACCCACGCGTGCCGGGGAGCCAGGGCCGCCCTTGCAGTCTGTCACTATCGCCGGCGTTCGATTGATGCGGTCGACGTTCGAGAGGGAAAAACATGGCCACGGAAAAAGCGACGTTCGGAGCGGGTTGCTTCTGGGGAGTCGAGGCTGCGTTCCGCCGGGTTCCCGGAGTCGTTTCCACTTCTGTGGGTTATATGGGCGGGAGTTTCAAGAACCCCACCTACCAAGAGGTGTGCACGGACCTCACCGGGCATGCGGAAGTCGTGGAGGTCACTTACGACCCCTCGAAGGTTTCTTACGCGGCCCTCTTGAAGGTCTTTTGGGAGATTCACGACCCCACCCAGCTCAACCGGCAGGGACCTGACACGGGCACACAATATCGCACCGTGATATTTTTCCGGACGCCCGAACAGGAAGTCGCTGCCCGAGCGTCGAAGGAGAGCCTTGAACCGTCCGGCGCCTACCGAAGGTCCACAGTCACGGAGATCACCCCGGCTGCCGAGTTTTGGCCCGCGGAGGAATATCACCAGCAGTATCTCGAAAAGCGCGGCCTGGCGAGCTGCCACATCAAGTGACCGAGGCTTCAGAAGCTGCGTGGAAACGTCGGTACCAAGCTTCAGCTAAGCGGCGAGGGTATCCGCAGCTCGTTGATGCTAAAGCTGCAGACCTCTGCTCTGCGCCAGACGCTAGTGTAGTGTCACTCAAGTTCGTTGAATAGATCGTCGTGAGCGCCGACCGTTCCACAGCCCCGTCAGGGGCGCAAGATCGTAGCCCAGGGTGCCAGCCCTGAGGGAGAGCACGCTTACCCACGGCTCACGCCGTGGGCTACCTTCTTTCGCCCGCCCCGCGGGCTGACTTCATCAACGAACTTCTATTACATGACACTAGCTGCTCTTAGGGGGCGCGGCAGCCGCCGCTTCTGCGGTTGCCTGTTTCTCTAGCGCCATGGCGCGCTCGAGCAAACGTGGGAAGTCGTTGCTCAGGACTTGGCGGCAGTTCCGGCATTTCCAAAGGGTGTCTTGCGGATCCAGATAATTGAAATTGACGCAACCACAGGTGCATATCACCTGGAGTCCTGCGATGCGTCCATGAACGATTTTGACATCTTCTGGTCCAACCGGAAAGTTCATCCGTCCTCCTCCGCAGAGCCTTTAGGAATCATCCACACGACCAGCGCGCGCTCCTATTCTACATGGTCTGCAGTCGAGTCGTCGAACCAGCCCGTCAGGCGATCCCTACCTGCCATCACTTTTGCTTCTCAACGTCGTCTCTCGATTCGTAGCCCGGACAATGCAAAACAGGAAGGGAAGGATATTTGGGAAAGCTCGGGTCAATCGCGGAGCGTTGGCATTGGTAGAAGGCGGAACCGCGATCGCTACGCACCAGCCGACTCTGCTGACAGGATAAGCAGAGGCCGACGCGCTCACTTTCCGAGGAGTATGGCAACATGGAGTTGGAATCAGGGCTGGGGCGAGCTGCTGGGAATCCGCTCGCACATCACCACGCAATCCTGGTCGTCCACCTCGCGCAGGCGGACGTCGATTAGCTCGCTTTCGGAGGTCGGGATGATGCGGCCAACGTAATTGGCCTGAATGGGCAACTCCCGGTGGCCGCGGTCGATCAGAACGCACAATTCGACGCGCTGCGGCCGACCGTGCTTCAGCAGCGCATCCAGGGCCGCGCGCGTCGTGCGCCCTGTGTAAAGAACGTCGTCCACCAGAATCACGGTCTCCCCCCGCACGGAGAACTTTGCGGTGGTGGCTTGCACGACGGGCTTCTGGCTGATCTCGGAAAAATCGTCTCGGTAGAAGGTGATGTCAAGCCTCTCCACGGGCGGTGTGACTTTCTCAATATCCGCCATCTTCCGCGCCAAGCGCTCGGCCAGCGGCACGCCCCGGCGCCGGATGCCCACCAGGACCACACCTTCCAGGCCGTTATTGCGCTCCAGGATTTCGTGCGCCAGCCGGACGAGCGTCCGGTCGATCTCCGATGCCGACATCAACTGCGCTTTCTCTCGGAGAGGCGCCACACCGGCCACCTTGGTTTTGTTCATGACGGGCTCCTGTCGCGAATTATAGCATCGTAGCAACCAGCCTGCCCTGCTTCCCCGGGCACGGCGGTTCAGATCTGATTCCGGGCGCGTCGTTCCTGGTAAGCGCGGCGGAGATCGCGCACAAAGTGATCCGCCTCGCGAGTCGGCTTTGGGATGCGGAATCCATCCAGGCACTGCCGCGCGATGCGCACGGCGGACTCCAGCGACACGCGGTGCCCCGTAGTGACGTAAATCGGCTTCACGCGGTCGCGCGTGCGGAGCACTATGCCGACGGTCTCACCTTTGTCAACGAGCGGCGCGGTGGAACCGGCCCGCACTCCTGGCTCGGCGGCCTCACCGACCAGGATCGACTTCGCGCAGCCGATAGCGGGTCTGTCCAGGAGCAGCCCAAGGTGGCAGGCAATCCCAAAGCGCCGCGGGTGAGCGATGCCATGGCCGTCGACAAGGATCAAGTCCGGCTCAGTCCTGAGCTGCTCGAATGCCGCCAGCAGAACGGGGCTTTCGCGGAAAGAAAGCAGCCCCGGCACGTAGGGGAAGCGCAGCGTGCGCCGGGCCATCCGCCGCTCGACCTCTCGAAGCTGCGGAAACTGGTACACGATCACGCCGGCGAAAGCGAGGTTTGTTTCCGGGTCGAACGCCAAGTCCGCTCCCGCCACGAATTGCAGAGTTCCGAAGCGATCCTCCCTCTCCACGCGCTCACGCAAGGTCTCCTGGAGGCGCATCGCCTCCAGCGGGGTGAGGTTCCAACGGGTTCGCAATTTCGTTTTCATCGCGACGCAGGAGTGAGAGAATACCGCTATCTTGCCGGCCTGCCTACCATCGACTACGGGCACTCAAGGCCGGAAGGCTTGTCTGGCAACTGCTGGCGGCAACCCAGGAATTTGCGACGCGCCAGAGGGTCAAAGGATTCGAGCCCATGAAACACCTCAATTTCGAATTCAAGGCTCGTCTCCGCGACGAGTCACATGTCCGCGCCACCCTCAAGCGCCTCCACGCGCGCTTCCTTGGGGTGGACCACCAGATTGACACCTACTTCCACGTTCCGTCGGGACACCTAAAGGTTCGCGAAGGTCGCATCGAAAACGCCCTGATCTTCTACAAGCGGAGCAACGCCGCGCGCGCCCGGCGCTCCACGATCGACATGATGCTGTTGCCGCGCCGGAACTCGATGCGGTCGATCCTCTCACACACGCTGGGGGTTCTGGCCGTGGTGGACAAGCGCCGGGAGATCTATTTCGTCGGCAACGTCAAGATCCACCTCGACCGGGTCCGCGGCCTGGGAAAGTTCGTGGAAGTGGAAGCTATCACCAGGTCGGGTGATGTCCGCAAGGTGCGCGCCCAGGCCAGGAAGTTCCAGAAGCTCTTCGCGATCTCCTCGGCCGACATCGTCCCGTCGTCTTACTCCGACATGATCCTGCAAAAACGGGCAGCGCGCGCGTAGAGGCGGGCTCCGGCACGCGGCCCGCTCACACCGCGCATTCACGCACCCGATGCATCAAGCGATTTGCGACATCCGCATCCTGCACAGGGTGGACTTTGCACAGAACCCGCCTTCCCCTCGCTGCGACTCCAGGTTATACCCTCCTATTATGCGTGGCATCTAACGATTGTGCGCTGGGGAATGAAAATTGCTGGCCGGGCATGACCAGACCTCCGTCGCTCGTACCGACTCCGGGTTTTCCATCCCGGTCGTTCGCTGCGAGAACGGTTGCAGGCGCGCTCGCACCCTCCTATACTTCCAACCTCTTCAGGAGGCGCCACGTTGCACGAGTCGGCGCATCGGTACGCGAGGCCTCTCCTCCGATCCTGTGCAAAAGGGAGTTCAGCCCATGGAATCATCCCGCCGCAATTTCCTTCTGACGGCATTCACAGCACCGCTGGCCGCGCGCCTCGACGGTTGGGGACACGGCCGCCTGCAGGCTCTGGCGGCCGCGCTGCCCGCCGCCGGACAATTGCAGTTTGAGAATCCGCATATCATTCGCTACGACGCAAGTTGCTTCACCATCAATGGGCGCGACACTATCGTCGTCAGTGGGGCATTTCATTATCCCCGCTGTCCCAAGTCGCTTTGGAGCGATCGTCTACGGAAGTTCAAGCTGGCCGGATTCAACACGATTGAAACCTACGTATTCTGGAACTATCACGAGCCGGCAGAGGGCAAATTGAACCTGGCGCAATTCGAAGAGTTCGTCAAGCTGGTTCACCAGATGGGCTTCTTTCTGATCGTACGGCCGGGTCCCTACGTCTGCGCGGAATGGGAGCGCGGCGGATTTCCTTCCTGGATCGCTGCCAAGCGGTTCCCGCTTCGCACCCCTCACCCCGAGAGCCTCCGGACCTCCCAGCACTGGTACGAGGAGGTTCTTCCGATCATCCAAAAGCACCAGGTCATGGTGGGCGGTCCGATCATCATGGTGCAGGTTGAAAATGAGTACGACTTCAGCCCGCCTATGCCCGACGCCGACAAACGCGAGTACGTTCGCGCGCTGGCCCAGATGGTGTGGAACGCGGGCATTTCGGTGCCGGTGATCACTTGCTGGACGAAGCAGGCTCGCGAGAACACCGACCCCGATATGGCGCGCATCATGGACACCTGCAATTTCTACCCGCGCTGGAAAATCGTGGCAGAACTCACCCCGGCGCTCGAGAAACTGCGCAAGGAAGAGCCTGCCTCACCCGTGGCCATCACGGAGCTCCAGGGAGGATGGTTCAGCGAGTTCGGCGGCAAGCTCTCCGTGGATCAGGATGGCGTGGACGCCGCGCAGATCAATATGGTCACCAAGACCGCCATCGAGCTGGGGGTCACGTACTACAATTATTATATGGGCTTCGGCGGCACAAACTTCGACTGGGCCGCGAAAAGGCTCACCACCACTTACGACTACGCCGCGCCGATCAGCGAACCAGGCGGGCTCTGGGACAAGTACTACGCGGCACGCGGCATTTGCCAGTCTCTGCGGGTGTTCGGCAACGTTCTGGCCCGGGCTCAGGCCGTGGAAGGCGTGCAAAGCACGAATGCCAACGTCAGCGTGAGCGAGCGCGTGAACGGCCCAAGCGCCGTGGTCTTCGTGCGCGAGAACGCCAACGCGCCGCAGCGCTACAAGATGACGTTCACAGACCCCAACAGCCCCAGCAAGCGTAAGATCATCGCCCCTCGCGAGGGCGAATTGGAGCTCGGCGCGCGCGAGATGAAGATGCTTCCTGTACAGATTCCGATCGGTGGGGGGAAGCTGTGCTACTCGACGGCTGAAGTATTGGCCCACGGCGTCAATCTCGACCGGGACTTCTTGATCCTGTACGACGCGCCGGGGCGGGTCGCGGAAATCGGCCTCGCCACCGAGAAGGAACCCAAGCTGGAAGGCGACACGGTCTATCGGTACTGGGATCCCGAATACGAATCCTCCGTTTTTGGCGTGCAGGTTGGTAAGAACGAGAAGATGCTCCTGTACGACGAGCACCTCCAACTCCTGGTGCTACCGCGCGACAAGGCTTTGCGAACCTTCATTTGGGAGTTTCCTCCCAAGATCGTCCCCGGCTCGGAGGAGCAAAAACCTGTGGCCGCTCCCATCATAACCGACGCGTATTCCTTGGCCGGGTCGGGCACTGAAAAGAGCCGCGCCTGGGTGGACGTGGAGTTTCTTCCCGGACAGCACGAGGTCGCGGTGATGCTCCCGCCGCTTCCCGGGAAGTGCCGCGTCGATGGCATCGTGACGGATTTTCAGTACGATCGCCCCTGGCACACGGCGCGCCTCCATGTGACGACGCCGGCCGTGCCCTATTCGCCTGTCAATCTGAGTGAGGGGAATGCCTGGGTCGAGAAGTTTGATCCCGGCGCCGGCCAATGGCTGACCAGCCCGCCGCGCGCGCTCGAGGATCTCGGGCCCGTGCCTTATGGTTACGTCAAATATCGCGCGCAGTTCAACTTCGCCGGCGAGCCCAAGATGTTCATCGCAACGTTGGCCGACGACGCGAAGAAAGTGTTTGTCAACGGCAAGCTGGTTGCCGACGCCTCAAACGCCAAGAAACAAGTCGATTTCCTCCTTGCGAATTACGCCCAGCCGGGGAACAACCTTCTGGAGATTTCCTACGAGCTCTTTGGCGCTCCGAACGGTGGAGAAAACCTGGGTGAGCTGAAAGGAATCGAATCGGTCCGCATCGGCGCCGATCGCTCCTCGGCCAGGTCTCTGGAGAGTTGGCAAATCCAGCGTTTTGCCCCGCCGATGCGGGGGCGAGAGGTCGACCCGGAATTCGGCGCCTGGGCCCCCGCGTCTTTCCTGGGAGGCGCAGCAAACCAGTCGGCGGTGTCGGCCTTCACGTGGTGTCGGGCAGAGTTCGAACCCCCCACGCCTGCTGAGGGTTGGACGGTACCTTGGAAACTCGTCTTCGACGCCGACTGCGACGCTCTGATCTATCTCAATGGAAAATTCGTGGGCCGCTACGTCACCATCGGCCCCCAGAAAGAGTTCTATCTTCCCGAACCGTATCTCTCCCCGGCTGGTAGGCAGAACCTTCTCTCCTTCGTCCTTGCGTATACGGACCAGCCCCAACACTTGCGCGCGTTGCGCGTGGCGCCTTACTTGGAGTTCTCGGTCCGCCGGACGCGCGTCGAGTTCGAGTGGTGATGGGGAGAACCAGGGGGCCGGACCGGGGTACACCCCCCTCAGCCACCAGGCCGGGATCCGCCGTGTACCCTGCACCCGAGGGTCGCTGACGAAATTCCGAAGCAACAATCGTCGCAGTTGCCTGCTGAGGTAATGATCAGGGGGCTGGGAACCACTTTCATGCCGGACAAGTCTCGCATTGTGATATAATTCCCGCAATTTCCTAGGTGACGTGGAAGTCCGGAAAGGTGCTGTAACCTGGAAAGGAGGCAACTAACATGCGTGTCCGTCAGCTTAGCTATTTTCTTTCGGCTACGGCTGCTCTGCTGCTGTTCAGCGTGCAGCCCCTTATGGCACAGAGAGGCAGGCTGGTCGTCCGCGTCGTACCCCGCGAGACGTACATCTTCGCAGACGGCATTCCCGTCGTCGATGCGAACCACCATTTCGTCGTACTTGATGCCGGAGAGCATAAGATCGATTTGTACAATTACGGCTATAAACCGGCGTCTCGCAACGTCACGATCGCGGCTGGCAAGACCACCATCCTGGATCTCACGATGGAGCCAATCCCCGCAACCGTTTCGGGGCCGTGGGGTTGTATTACGCTTGAGGGCGCCGACCGTGCCGCGGTGCTTTTGAACGGCAAAGACCCTGCCTTCTTTGTCGGGCATGGCGACGAATTCAACAACGAATGGGTTTGGAAGCAGGAACTGATCGTGCCCCCGGGGAAATATGATTTGACCGTGCTGTACGATGAGGAGGATGCTTGGTCGACCAGCGTGGATGTTCCGGCCGACCAGCGCGTCGTGGTCGACGCTTACAAAGGGGTTCGCAAGACCGTGGCCTGGAAGCGCGGGGCGCAGTCACTGCCGCGCTTCAAAGCCGGCACCGCCAGCGCCCAAGTGGCGATTCAGAAGGTTACGGGTCAGTTCTCCGCCGGTCCGACTCAAATCAACTGCGGCGACTCAGCCCGCTTGACGTGGTCCTCTGATGGCGCGGTGAAGAACGAGATCAGTGGTGTGGGTCCAGTCGGCGCTTCCGGCGACCAGACGGTCCAGCTTAAGCAGACCACTGGTTACAAGTTCACCGCCGCCGGCCCCGGTGGAGTTTACACCTCCGACGCCACGGTGAACGTGAATTCAGCCATTCAAGCTTTGCTGAACGTGTCGCCGGCGGAGGTCCGTTACCACAAGATCGGCGACAAAGTTGACCAACAGGGCAGCGCCACGGTGACGTGGTCTGCCGGGAACGCGAGCACTGCCTCGGTTGATCCCTTCGGTTCCGTGGGGACGAGTGGCAATCGCACGGTTACGGTCACGCCCACCAAGACCGCGCTGGGACCGATCGATGAGACGGTCACTTACACGCTCCACGCCAGCAACGCCTGTGGGGGAGCGGAGACGCGCACTGCGGCCTTGCACATTGTGGGCTCGATCGATGTGCTGCAGGCGGCGGTGAGCGAAACCACGCTCGAAACCAAGCTCACGTTCAACAGCATTTACTTCCCCTATAACCTGCCCACCAAGGCGAATCCCGAAGGCGGCCTTGTTCCCAGCCAGGGAAAGCGTCTCGACGACCTTGCTACCGATTTCAAACAGTACCTGGAGTTTCGTCCTGAAGCGCACTTGATCCTGGGAGCGCACGCTGACGTGCGCGGCACCTCCGAGTACAACAAGGTGTTGTCACAACGCCGTGCCGATCGGGTGAAGAGCTATCTGATCGACCATGGCGTTCCTGTCGCCAACCTTGAGACGCAGGCTTTCGGAAAGGAACAGAACCTCACCAACAAAGAGGTTCTCGAACTGAACGAGCAGAACCCGAACATCACCCCTGAAGATCGGCAGCGCGTCGCACGCGCTATCGTTGCCTTCCGGATGGCCAACAACCGTCGCGTGGACGTTCGCCTCAGTACGACCGGTCAGACCTCAATCCGCTTCTTCCCCTATAACTCAGAGGATCTGAAGGTGCTGCTGGGAGAACCGAAGCCCGCTGCCAAGCAGCCGGCCAAGAAGGCGCCGGCGAAGAAGTAATCTTGCGAAGCATCGCCGAGGCCGCCCAGGCGGCCTCGGCGAGCACGGCTCGTCGAGGAAACCCCCGCGGCCGGATGCACCTCTGCGCCGGCCGTCTGAGCCGGCATTGCGGGGATCGGAAGGGCGGGACGGCCATGCCGACCCACCTTCCCCCTGCCCCCTTACTCCGACCCTCTCCCCCCGCGCAGGGCGGGACGGAAGGATGGGAACGTGTGAGGGAGCCCTGCTCCCCGGGACGGGGCTGACCCCGTCCTTCGGTGCGCACCATGACGCCTTGCTCCGCAAGCAAAAACAAGTTGATTCCGGCTGGCGTGTCCATGGGTTCAACCGGAAACGCTACGACGCGGACCAAACTGCGTCGCTAAGACGCCCTGCCTTTCACGCCTTGCGAATCGCGGTGGCTGAGTGCTTGGTTTTACTTGCCAACCCTCCCGCTTCAATGCTAAGTGAATAGGTTTCGGCACTATCGTTGGGAATCTCACCCATGAACGCTTCGCCTCGAATCCGCTTCTCTGAATCCGCGGACCCGCCCCACAAGAGTCGTTCCCTTGGCCTGGGCGTGATCGGGCTGGGGACTGTCGGCACAGGCACACTGAAAGTTCTGGTCGAGCATCAGCGCGAAATCCAGCGGCGGCTGGGATGCAGACTGCAGCTCAAGGTCATTTGCTCGCGCAGCGTGCAGAGGCGCGATCTCTCCTGGCTGCGCCAACCCGTGAAAATCACTTCCGACTGGAAGCAGGTTATCCGTGACCCGGAAGTTGACATCGTCGTCGAGCTGGTGGGTGTTCTCCCCACCGCGCGTGCCATCGCTTTTGCCGCGCTCGACGCGGGCAAACACCTGGTGACGGCCAACAAGCAAGTCGTGGCCGAGTACGGCGTGGAGCTTGTCGAGCTCAGCCGCGCGCGCCACGTGGGCCTGGGTATCGAAGCCTGCGTCGCCGGCGGCACGCCCGTGCTGCACGCAGTCCGCGAGGGGTTGGCGGGAGAAAACTTCACCGCTGTCTACGGCATCCTGAACGGCACTACCAATTACATCTTGACGGAGATGGAGAGCCGCGGCTGCTCGTTCGCCGAGGCCCTCGCCGAGGCGCAGCAAGAAGGCTACGCCGAACCGGACCCGACCTTCGACGTCGAAGGCTATGATGCGCGCTATAAGATCGCCATCCTGGCCATGATGTGCTTCGGCCAAGCCGTGCGCGTCCGCGAGATTCCCGTCGAGGGCATCACGCGTATCGACCAGGTGGATCTCGCCTACGCGCGTGGGCTGAACCACACCCTCCGGCTGATCGCCGGCGCCCGGCGTCGGACGAGCGGCCGCATCGAAATCTTCGTCCGCCCCATGATGATCCCCACGGCCTCGAGCCTGGCCGGCGTGCTGGGCGCGACCAACGGTGTGCTGCTGGTGGGCAACAAGGGCGGCAACACCAGCATTACCGGACGCGGCGCGGGCGGCGAGCCCACGGGCGTCGCCGTGCTCTCCGACGTGGTCCAGATCGCGCGCTCCATCACTGCCGGCAGCTCGCCCTCAACGCCCTTCGGATACGAGAGCTGGCATCCAGCCAGGATTGCGGCGCCGGATGAGAACGTCGTCGCCTCCTACATGCGCATGGTGGTACGCGACCGGCCCGGCATCCTCGGGCGCGTCTGCACGATCCTGGGACGACACCACATCAACATCGGCTCCGTTCTGCAAGAACGCGGCAGCATCAAGAACCACCTGCCCTTCGTCATGACCCTCGAGCCCACCCAGGAGAGGCGCGTGGCCCGCGCCGTCCGGGAGATCGCCCGCCTGCCTTTCCTGGCCGAGCGTCCCCTGGTCCTGCCCTTCGCCGAGCTGCCCTGACCCGTGCACATTCTCCTTTTGCCGCGGGCTTCTGTAGGCGAGGGGCTCGCGCGTCGTTCGGGAGCGGCGAGCCTCGTGCCCACCCGGCGCAGGATCGCGCTATGATGGTTTTCTTCTTCTCGCGGGACCCATCGCGCCGGGGCTCGGATCGATCGTTGCAGCGGATCGAGTGGGGGTGCTGGGGGTGAGAATGAAAGACCTGATTCGAATTCACTTGGCCGGATTCATCGCGATTATCCTGCTCGGCATCCATCCCGCGCAGGCGCAAACCTACAACCTAATGCCGCAGCCGGCGGAGTTGACGCCGGGCTCGGGCCGGCTGGTGGTCGACGGCAGTTTCCGCGTCGCGCTCGAGGGGTATCAGGAGCCGCGTCTGGAGGCCGCTGCGGCGCGCCTTATCCGGCGCCTCGCCAACGAGACCGCCATTCCCGTGAGCGACGTGCTGGAAAAGGATCCCCGCAAAGCGACGCTGGTGATTCACTGCGATCATGCCGGGGAGGAGGTTCAGTCGATAAGGGAAGATGAATCCTACCGACTCGACGTCACGACCCAACAGGCTCGCCTCACCGCTCCCACCCCAGTCGGTGCACTGCGGGGTATGGAGACCTTCCTGCAGCTCGTCGCACTCGATTCGCAGGGATTCGGCGCGCCGGCCGTGCGCATCGTGGACCGCCCACGCTTTCGATGGCGCGGCTTGATGATCGACGTGGCCCGTCATTGGATGCCGGAAGACGTCGTGAAGCGCAACGTCGACGCCATGGCCGCCGTAAAGCTCAACGTGCTTCACCTTCACCTCGCTGACGACCAGGGCTTTCGCATCGAGAGCAAGAAATTTCCTAAGCTTCAGGAGATGGGCTCGGACGGCCACTATTACACACAGGCCCAAATGACCGAATTGATCGCCTACTCGCGCGACCGCGGCATTCGCATTGTCCCGGAAATCGACATGCCCGGCCACGTCACGAGTTGGTGCGTGGGGTATCCGGAACTCGCCAGCGGCCTCGGCCCGTATCAGATCGAACGCAAGTGGGGCATCTTCGATCCCACCCTGGACCCGACGCGCGAAACCACCTACACCTTTCTCGACGGTCTGATCGGCGAGCTGGCTGTACTCTTCCCCGATGAGTACTTCCACGTCGGAGGCGACGAAGTCAACGGCAAGCAATGGGACACGGACCCCCAGATCGTGGCTTTCAAGAAAGCGCAGGGGATAAAAGACGACGCTGGTTTGCAGCTTTACTTCAACCGCCACCTGCTGCCTATTGTCCAGAGGCACGGCAAGAAAATGATTGGATGGGACGAAATTTTCCATCCCGACCTTCCCAAGGATATTGTCGTGCACTCTTGGCGCGGGGCGGAGTCTCTGGCGCAGGCGGCGCGACTGGGTTACATGAGTATTCTTTCCAACGGGTACTACCTCGACTTCGCATTGGCGCCGGCTAGCTACTACCAAGTCGATCCCCTGGCAGGCGCCGCGGCAAACCTTACCCCCGAGCAGGCGTCGCGCATCCTGGGTGGAGAGGCTTGTATGTGGAGCGAGTTGGTGACGCCGGAAACCGTCGACTCACGCATCTGGCCCAGCACCGCCGCCATCGCCGAAAAGTTCTGGTCTCCGCAGGACGTGAAGGACGTCGATTCCATGTATCGCCGGCTCGAGGTCGTCAGCCGGCAACTTGACTGGGTGGGCGTGACGCACCACTCCAGCTACCCGTTAATGCTCTCCCGGCTGGTGGGGATGCACTCACCGGAGGCGCTTGAAACGCTGGCTGACGTGGTAGAGCCCGTCAAGGTCTACGCGCGGGAGGACTCCCGCGAATACACCAGTTTCACGCCGCTCAACCGCCTGGTCGACGCCGCGCGGCCGGAAAGTGAGAAGGCGCGGATTTTTGCCGGGATGGTAGACCACCTGAGCGCCAACCGGCAGATGGTGCACAAGCAACTCCTCGCTTGGCGCGACAGTCGCGAAAAGCTGCTTCCCCTCCTGCCGCAGTCCGCGCTTCTCGTGGAAGTTATCCCTTTGGCAGAAGACCTGTCCCTTGTGGCGCGGGCCGGGCTCGAAGCCTTGAACTACCTCGACGCCGGGAAGCCTGCTCCCGAATCCTGGGCCAAGGAGCAGCTTACCCTGCTGGATCTGGCGGCCAAACCCCGTGCGGAACTTCTGCTGATGATTGTGCCGCCGGTCCGCAAGCTCGTCGAGGCAGCGCAGAAAGGGTCTCTGTAGTGCTTGCCCGCAAGATACACCATTTCAGAGGTAGCGGAGCACTCCGTCCCGCTCGGCGGGAGGAGGACCGAGCCTTCTTCTACAAAAAAACCATTTCAAGTAGAATGCCCTTAACTGGAGACGAAATGGACGGAATTGGTCTTACCCGATGGTTAAAGTTGATTTGCCTTTGGGCAGTTGTCTGCGTTGTTCTGGTCACTCCGGGGGCGTGTGAGGAGGCCAACGAAATCCCCCTCTGGGCCTTGGGAGCTCCGGAGGCCAAGGGCTCTCAGCCGGCTGATCGTCCGACGATGCTCCTCTATCTGCCTTCGTCGCAGAAGCCCACCCCGGCGGTGGTCGTCTGTCCGGGCGGTGGCTACACGGTTTTGGCGATAGATCACGAAGGTCGCCAGGTGGCGGAATGGTTGAACAATCTGGGGATCGCGGCTTTTGTTTTGAAGTACCGCATCGCACCGCACTACCACTATCCTGTACCGCTTCTCGACGCGCAGCGCGCGCTGCGCTACGTTCGTGCCAACGCCAGACTTTACAATTTGGTTCCGAATCAGGTCGGGATTATGGGCTTTTCCGCGGGGGGGCATCTGGCGGCCATGGCGGCGACACACTTCGACGAAGGCAAAGCGTCTGCTGGCGATGCTATCGACCGCGTCAGCTCGCGTCCGGACTTCCTGGTGTTGGCGTATCCCGTAATCTCCTGTAGCGCGCCCTATTCGCACGCGTGGTCGTGCAAGCAATTGCTGGGAGATCATCCCGATCCGAAGCTGGCGGAGCTGGTATCGAACGAGAAGCAGGTGACCCCGCAAACGCCGCCCACGTTTCTGTTCCACACCAACGACGATGACGGAGTTTCGCCCGAAAACAGCCTCGCCTTTTTCACGGCCCTGCGCAAAGCGGGCGTTCCGGCGGAGCTCCACATCTACGAACACGGCAGGCACGGTGTGGGCCTCGCGCCGGATGATCCCGTGCTCTCTTCCTGGCCGAAGCGATTGGCGGACTGGTTCCGAGTGCGCGGGCTGCTCCCCAAGAACCCGCTGCCCGAGGACGCCCTCAAGAAGCCCCCAGCCGGGCCATCAGGCGGCGCCGGGACACGGCTTGGCGGGCGCCCCGGGGATCTGGCTCCCGTCAGCTCTGGGCGCAAATCCGGGAGATGACCTTACGGAGGCCTTCTTCGAAACTTCCCGGCGGGGGCAGAAGGCTCAAGACGAGGAAACCTTCGGAGGGAAAATCATAGAAGTGCCCCGGATGCACCAGCACACTCTCTTGGGTGAGTAATTCCACCGCCCAATCCTCGTCACTGCGCGTGGAGGGAACCCGCAGGATGGTGTACCATCCGCCTTCCACCTTCAGCCTGTTCACGGGCAGGCCAGCCTGCGCAGGCAGGCCGCGAGCGAGCAGTGCATCGAGCTTGCGTAGATTTACTTGCACCCGCTCTAGAATCTGCGATTGGATCGCGTGCCGCTGGGCGAGCCATCGGGGGGTGGCGAGGGCCACGGGCGCGCTGACGGAAAGGTAAGTGTCCGCGATCACTTCCAAGCGCGCCTGCGCGTCCCTCCGCGGTTCTTGCGGCCCATTCACGACAATCCAGGCAAGCTTCATCTGCGGCAGAGCCAAGATCTTCGACAGCCCGCTGAGCGTGAAGGTCAGTGCGTCGGAGACCTGGGCGTGGCTCACGACTCGGTCCTGGTCCGCAGTGAGGGCATAATCGGCAAAGACTTCGTCGGCGATGAGGGCCGCTTGTGAGCGGCAACAGATTTCCATGATCCGCGCCAGCTCGGGTTTTTGAACGTAGGAGCCCGTGGGATTGTTGGGGTGGACGACCAGCACGGCGGGGCAGCGCGATTCCGCTCGCGACACGAGCGCGTCGAGATCCACCTGCCAGCCCCCGTCGTAAACCAGCGGGTAAGGGAGAATTTTGACATCATTCAGTCCACCCAGAAAATCGAAGAGCGGATAACTCGGCTGTGGCGCCAGGATGCTGTCACCGGGGTTCGCCAGGAGCCGGAACACGAACGAGTACGCTTCGCTGGTGCTCGTGGTCAGAAAGATTTGGTCAGGGTCAAGCTGGATTCCGCGCTCGGAGTAATACTGCGCGACCGCTTCCCGCGCCGTGAGCAGGCCGCGCGGGTCCGGCTGGTAAGTGAGCGCGCGGCGATCGCCGAGCGGGGCAAGAATCTCTTCGGCATCAATCGTGAACCCGCACCGCGTGGGGTTCGATTCCGTCAGGTCCAGGATCGGCACGCCTCGCTCGCGGCGCTCGTGCACGAGTTCGGAAAGACGATTAGGATAAAGCGGCCAGCCGGTGCGAGATGAGAACAGCATTTAGATTCCAGTTTGTACTCGGAGAGGATGCGTGCTTACCGATGCACGCGTCCTCCTCCACGCGCGGCGCCGGTGCAGGAGCGCACCCTCGCGGCGCTCCCACGCAGGTGGTGGGCGCGCGCTCTGCGCTCCCGCGTGCTGCGAATCCGCGCCAAGCAGCCGCACAACCACACCTTCAGCAGTATATCCCTGGCGCCACTCGGTCGCCCTTCCTCCTTTTCCCTCGCTGCGGCAGGACAAACGACAAAATGTCTATTGCATCCGGGCAGGTTTTCCGCGACGATGGTCTTGTAGACGCTACTCGCTAGCGCGGGGCTTTTTTCTTCAAATTGAGCTGGAAGTCGCTGGCGTTCCCTTCGGGTGGGGAACCTTCTCCAAGGTGAGGACTTATACCGCTGGGGATCACGCTCGCGGTGATCACCGTCACCTTGCCTTCCGGTTGTTTCGTCGTCCTCGCGGACGGGCGAGCTGAGCACGATCGCGAGTCGCGCGATGCCGGCGACCATCGAGCCGGTCGCGCCGCGGGAATCGGAAGACGGAAAACACCAACCCGTGGTCCACAAATAAGGATCTAGGAATTAGGATTCAGGGCGACGGGAGCAGATTTAACCTGGGCGCTGATCGCTGATGGCTGACGGTTCGCAAGAGCAAGGCAAAGGGCAAATGTCAAAGGGCAAAAGTGCAGTTCAATCACCCGATGGCCCTGCCCTGCCTGCGGTAGGCAGCCTGCGCAGGCAGGCCGATGACCAGATCACCAGATTGCGCTGTTCCGGCGTGAGTGCCGGGAATTCCAGAGGAAAGAAACAGCAAGGCGATCGCTGGCCGCTGGTCGCTAAGTGCTGATTGCTTTTCACTGACGACTGAAGAATGATAACGGAAGACTGATAACGGAAAGGGACCCCCCAATGCAACGATCAGAAAAGAACCCCTGGCTTCATCGTTACGCGAACTTCGTCGCGTTCTGCACGTTTCTTCTCATCATTGCGGGCGCTCTGGTGACCGGCAACGACGCCGGCCTTTCGGTGCCCGACTGGCCCACTTCCTTCGGCAGTTTCCGCATGCCCCGCATGGTGGGAGGGGTGAAGTTCGAGCACGGCCATCGCCTGATTGCTGGAATCGTCGGCATGCTTACCATTCTTCTGGCCATCGGGCTCTGGCGGAAGGATTCGCGTCGCTGGGTTCGCTGGGTGGGCTTCGCGGCGGTGATGGCGGTGGTCGCGCAGGCGGTCCTGGGCGGCGTCACCGTGCTGTTTCATCTGCCCGTGGCGATTTCCGCCGCGCATGCAACCCTGGCGCAGGTTTTCTTCTGCCTCGCCGCCAGCCTGGCTTTCTTCACCCGCGCCGACTGGCGCTGGGAGGAGGCCAAACTACACGACACGTTTTCTCCCTCGCTCCAGCATCTGACGGTGGCCGCGACCGGCGCCATCCTTGTGCAGTTGGTTCTGGGCGCCGTGTATCGTCATTCGGGATTTGGAATCGCCCCGCACGTGGTGGGCGCCTGCGTGGTCACCTTGCTGGTGGCGTGGGTCGTCTCGAGAGTTCTGACGCTCTTCGCGAAGCAGCCTGCGTTGCTGCGGCCCGCGCTGCTCCTGGCGGGATTGCTGCTGGCGCAGATCTTTCTCGGCACGGGCTCCTACTTGATGAAAATGGGGGCGCGCGGGGCTTCGCAGCCGCTGCCGCCCGTGGTGGACATCACGACCACGCACGTGGCTGTGGGAGCGCTGGTACTGGTGACGAGCCTGTATCTCACTTACCAGACGCATCGATTCCTGGAGACTCCGAAGGAAGAAATGAAGATTGCTTCGGCGCCTCATCAGGCAACCACATGACACTTGGCAGGACGAATTCCGAACCCGCGGCCGCTGCTCTGCGGCGGCCCGCACGCCCAGCGTGGCTCGTCCACCTGGCGGATTACTGGACGCTGACCAAGCCGGAGGTCAACTTCCTGGTGCTGGTGAGCGCTTTGGTGGGGTTTTACCTCGCCGCCCAGGGCGCTGTGAATGGCTGGCTGCTCTTCCACACACTGATGGGAACGTTGCTCGTGGCCAGCGGCACGGGCACGCTGAATCAGTTTCTCGAGCGCCACACCGACGCCTTTATGCGCCGCACGGCGAACCGGCCGTTGCCGGCGGGACGGCTGGCGCCCGCAGAAGCCTTCTGGTTCGGAATTCTCCTTTCCATCGCCGGCGGTGCGGAACTCTGGATCGCCGCGAATCCGCTCACCAGCGCGCTGGCGCTCGCGACGCTCGCCACCTATCTGGTCCTCTACACGCCGCTCAAGCGGCAGACGCCGCTTTGCACGCTGGTGGGCGCGATTCCCGGAGCCATGCCGCCGCTCATTGGCTGGGCCGCGGTCCGCAACGACCTCGGCGCCGAAGCCTGGGTGCTCTACGCGATCCTCTTCTTGTGGCAGTTCCCGCACCTGCTGGCGATCGCCTGGATGTATCGCGAAGACTACGCCCGCGCGGGTCTGCAGATGCTGCCCCGCCGTGATCGCGACGGCCGTGCCACCGTGCGGCGGATCCTGGGCTGCACGCTTGCGCTCCTGCCCGTGAGCTTGATTCCGGCTTTCACCGGCCACGCGGGATGGCTTTATCTGGTGGGCGCAGGAACTCTCGGTGCGGGGTTATTGTATTGCGGCGCGCGCATGGCGGCCTCGCGCACGAACGCCCTCGCCAAGCAGTTGCTCATGGCGTCGATTGTCTATTTGCCGCTGGTCTTTGCGCTCTTGATGTTCGACCGGACGTGGCAGTGACAGCTTGTTGAAACACGTTCCGAGGATGTCATCCTGAGCGAGCGCAGCGAGCGAAGAATCCCCGCATTTCGTCGTAGAACTGCAGAGGCCCTTCGCCCACAGAACGGGCTCAGGGTGGCAGTTTGGCATGAGAACGCTGCAGGTCCCACATGATCCCCTATCTTCCCGCGGTTGATGCCACGCTCAATGCCGCGAGCGCCGTGCTGCTCGCCTCCGGCTTCTTTTTCATTCGACGCAAAAACATCCGGGCACACAAGGCCTGCATGCTCTCGGCCTTTGCGACCTCGGTGCTTTTCCTCGCCTGCTACCTCACTTACCACTACTTCCACGGTGTCACACGTTTCCCAGGGCACGGTTTCGTCCGCAGCTTTTACCTCACGCTGCTCGGCTCGCACACGGTCCTGGCTATGGTCATTGTTCCCCTGGTGCTCACCACCCTCTATCGCGCCTTGCGCCAGCGCTTCGACCAGCACCGACGCATTGCCCGCTGGACCCTGCCGCTGTGGCTCTACGTCTCCGTCACCGGCGTGGCGGTGTACTGGATGCTTTATCACTGAAGGACAGTTGAAAGTTGAAGGTTGAAGGTCGAAGGCAAAAAGTGCTAGCCAGCGAGCGCCTTATGCGAGTCCCGACACCGTCGGGATAGGCGGCGAGCGTGTTGTGTGAGGCCCGACGATTTCGGGCGGAGACCCGTTGCGCTCGCCACGGCCGCTTTGAAGAAGATCCAGGGCAGCGTAGTAGGGTCGGATCGATTTGTCGATCCCGTTGGTGGTTTTGAGTAACTGGCTGGAGCAGGTATATACTTGTGGCCATGGAGAGAATCAGAATCGAGCAGCACAGTTTTACGGGGATCCTGTGGTTCGGGGCATGGCTCTTCACCATCGGGTTTCTTCACCTGACTTTTTGGAAGGGTGTCCTCGCGATTGTGTTGTGGCCGTACTATCTTGGTGCGACGTTCAGCTCGCTGTGGCACTAATCCCAATCGGCTATTTCACGGAAATGAAGGACACGACCCTGGTGATTCCCTCGGTCGCCCGCCATTAACATGGGCGGACTTTCAGCCCGCCATCAAGAGTGGCGGACCTTCGGCCGCGGCGACTCGTCGCTAATCAAAGATAGGCTATCCACATAGTATCATGCAGGTATGAAGCGCGTCCGCACGCCTCGTGCTGAGATCCTGCGACGGTATCGCGCTTGTTACCGGAAGCTGGGTAGACCGCCGGGCACGCGTTTGTTCCGCACGATGGCGGGGGTCCGTGCCGCAGACGTTCACTTCTATTGGCCCAAGATCGCGGACTTGACCCGAGAGGTAGGCGGCACGCCCAGCGTGCTTGTCGGGCCCATGACGGAGGACCTGCTGTTCCGCGACTACGCTCGGGTTTGCCTGCATCTCGGAAAGATTCCGAGCACAAGCGAACTTCGCAAGGCCACGCGCGAGCTCGGAACGCGCACGCACATTGTGTTTGCGAAGTTCGGCTGTATTTCCGAGTTCGACAGGCGCTTTCTCGAGTGGCTCATTAACGGTCCCGAGGAGTTCAAGTCGATTATATCGATGCCGGGTTGGCAGCGGAAAGGACGGCGGACTCTCAAGGCGTACCTCTCACCCCCGCCTGTATTCGCGTCTCGTCCCTTTTTGCCCGCGGGGCTTCAAGACCTGGAGGCGCTGGCCCGTGGCGAAGATCTGCTCCCGGATTCGAGCGACGAATGGGCCAACCAAGTCTTCGAGCACAGGTGCGGTGACGCCTTCCGCACACTGGGCTTCGAAGTCGAACAGTCCGGACCAGGTACCGGCGCGGAGCCTGACCTCGCCGTCCTGACTCGACCCTTCAACGTCGCCTTGGCCCGACCGAGCGGCTACGCTGTCCTCCTCGACGCCAAGCTGCGCAAAGGGGATTACGTGCTTCCCACGGGCGACCGGGCGCTGTACGAATGCGTCAGGAACCACACATTTGGGCCCAAGCGGGTTGGCATCGAAAAGACTTATCTTGCCGTCATCGGCCCCGGCCTCCGCGAGACGGACCTGGAAAAGCTCGCTGAGTATCTTCGCGGGTCCGAAGTCCGTGGAATCACGCTGCTTTCTGCAGCCGCTCTGATGCGCATCGTTGAAGATAGCATTCGCAAGCGCGAATCCTTCACACTGGCAGAGTTCGAGAAGACACTGGTCGGGACCAGGATCGTCGCATCCTGATCAGTAGGGCCGGGGCTGCCGGAACCCCCAGTCCTTGCCACGCGCTGTTCCTCATTGATTCACCGGCTGCAACAGGCGCTCGTAATTCAGCTTATAGAACGGGTCCTTTGGGTCAATCATGTAAGCCGCACGGAATTCCTCGAAAGCTTCCCGCAGGTTGGCTTTCTTTTCCAGTGCGAGGCGGAGGCCGAAGTGCGCCAAATCATAACTGGGGTTAAGACGTAGCGCCTCGCGAAATTGTGCGATAGCTCCGCCCCAGTCGCCCTTCTTTCCGAGCGCGAGGCCGAGGCTGGCATGCGCCTTGTCATTATTGGGGTTCAAGCGTAGCGCTTCGCGTTCTTCCGCGATCATACCATGCCAGTCACCCTTGGTTCCGAGTGCGAGGCCGAGGTAGGCGTGCGCCGACTCATTCTTGGGGTTCAAGCGCAGGGCTTCGCGTTCTTCCGCGATCATTCCGTGCCAGTCGCCCTTCTTTCCGAGCGCGGCGCCGAGGCTGGCATGCGCCTTGTCATTATTGGGGTTCAAGCGCAGCGCCTCGCGATACTCCGCAATCGCACCGTCCCAGTCGCCCTTCTTTCCGAGCGCGAGGCCGAGGTTCGTGTGCGTCGTGTCATTATTGGGGTTCAAGCGCAGCGCCTCGCGATACTCCGCAATCGCACCGTCCCAGTCGCCCTTCTTTCCGAGCGCGAGGCCGAGGTTCGTGTGCGCCGTGTCATTATTGGGGTTCAAGCGCAGCGCCTCGCGGTATTCCGCAATCGCACCGTCCCAGTCGCTCTTCTTTCCGAGCGTGAGGCCGAGGTAGGCGTGCGCCGACTCATTATTGGGGTTCAAGCGTAGCGCTTCGCGTTCTTCCGCGATCATTCCATCCCAGTCACCCTTGTTTCCGAGCGTGAGGCCGAGGTAGGCGTGCGCCGACTCATTATTGGGGTTCAAGCGCAGGGCTTCGCGTTCTTCCGCGATCATTCCATCCCAGTCACCCTTGTTTCCGAGCGCGAGGCCGAGGTAGGCGTGTGCCTTGTCATTATTGGGGTTCAAGCGCAAGGCTTCGCGTTCTTCCGCGATCATTCCATCCCAGTCACCCTTGTTTCCGAGCGCGAGGCCGAGGTAGGCGTGCGCCGACTCATTCTTGGGGTTCAAGCGCAGGGCTTTGCGTTCTTCCGCGATCATTCCATGCCAGTCACCCTTGTTTCCGAGCGCGAGGCCGAGGTACGTGTGGGCCGACTCATTCTTGGGGTTCAAGCGCAGGGCTCGGCGTTCTTCCGCGATCATTCCATCCCAGTCGCCCTTCTTTCCGAGCGCGGCGCCGAGGCTGGCATGCGCCGTGTCATTATTGGGGTTCAAGCGTAGCGCTTCGCGTTCTTCGGCGATCATTCCATGCCAGTCACCCTTGTTTCCGAGCGCGAGGCCGAGGTAGGCGTGCGCCGACTCATTATTGGGGTTCAAGCGCAGGGCTTCGCGTTCTTCCGCGATCATTCCATGCCAGTCACCCTTGTTTCCGAGCGCGAGCCCGAGGCTGGCATGCGCCTTGTCATTATTGGGGTTCAAACGTAGCGCCTCGCGATACTCCACAATCGCACCGTCCCAGTCGCCCTTGTTTCCGAGCGCGAGGCCGAGGTAGGCGTGCGCCGACTCATTATTGGGGTTCAAGCGTAGCACCTCCCGGTATTCCGCAATCGCAAAGGCCCAGTCGCCTCTGTCTCTGAGCGCATTGCCTAAGCTGTAATCTCAGATTGCCCTGTTAAGGAATTCTCATTTTATCTGGTGGGAGGAGTTTGACAATGGGTCGATGGTACCATCGATATGGCACAACGGCTAGTCTACTAGCGGCACTCTAGGGTGCTATTTCATGGCGGGACCCCCACGACGACGCTGTCACGGAGAAGTGTAAGCCGGAAATTGCGTATTCAAGCCCGCTTTCGCCCAGGATCCTGTGCCCGCGGCCCTGTCGAGGCAAGCTTGAACCCGCACGGCGCCCTTGGGTTGCCAGCGCTGCTCGTCTTGTTCCCTCCGACGGCTTCGGGAGCTTATTTGCCGCCTCCAACCTACCCCGCCGCGGACCGGTCAAGTGCTGCCCGATGGGTTAGCTGAATCCGGGGAGTCCGTCCAACTCACGGACCAGAATCAGGCCGCCGTCGGAAGTGACACGGGAACCCTGGAAATCGACCTTGAGAGAGGCGTTGAAGGGGAGCTGAAAGGGCTGATTTTGGAGCTCACCCATTGGGTACTGACCTCCCGAGCGCCTTCATCGCACCGTCAAAGTCAAGGTGACGTTATGGGTCAAGGTGGAGGGCCCCGAAGTGGAGGTGCCTGTCACAGTCAAGGTGTAGGTGCCCGGCGGCGTGCCCAGATTGTGCATGCCCCCGCCCCCCGCCCACAAGGCCACGGAACCCATGACACATGCGGACCCTAAGCGCAAACGAAGCCGCGTCGCTTTTGCGACGCCCAGACCCGCGAGCAACAATAACAGGACCAGTGGGGCAACGCGCTCTGCGCCTTCCCGGAATTTGGGCGGTTCCGGCCAGCGGGGCGGCGCCAAAGTAGAGGCAGTGGTCGTCACTGTTGCCGTAGCGGTGGCAGCGACGGACCCGGTAGGAGATACCGAAGCCGGAGGAAGGGTGCAACTAGCAAGTGACGGTGCGCCTCTGCAAGCAAGAACTACCGCTTGGTTGAATCCGCCAACGGAGGTGACTGTGAGAGTATAGGTGACGGTTTGCCCGGCCGCGACACTCGCTGAATTGGGCGAGACAGAAAGGGAAAAGTCGGATCCCGAGCTGGCCAGTAGCCCGAACACACCGACGCCGTTCGTCGTTCCCACGTACACCCGCCCGTTGGCTAGCGTCGGCGTAATGAACTTATTGCCCGTCCCGAATTGGTCCCGCGTACCAGCCTGGTTACTGTTATAAAGCTCCTGCGATAAGTCCGAAGCATCGTAGGCATGGAGCACGGCGGGATCCGTGTTTTCCACCGCCCATACAATGGCGTTGTTCATGCCATTCGCAGAGATACTGGGAGTTGTGCCCGGATAGGTGAAGGTGATGCCGGTCTGGGACACCGAACTCGCTTGGAGTTGACCGTTCGTAAACTGAAAGGCTCGGAGCGAATCCCCGACCACGCCGTAGTAGATTCGGTTGTTGAAGAAGGCGGGCATGCCGAACTCCTGCCCACCCAGGGCGGACGGGAGTTCCTGGTAAATGTTGTTGGTATTCGGATCGAACTTCCCCATGTTGTCGCGGTCTACGAGATAAATGTTCTGGTCCTTCCCCGCTCCCACGGCCAAGTGCCTGGTCACACCACGAGAATCGACCATGTCTGGTAAAACCAACGCCCCGCCAGACCCGAGATCCAAGTCGGCATTGGATTCCGCAACGGTGTTCGACATATTGAAGTAGTCTGCCACGGCCAGAGTATTGTTCGCGGTTGAGAGCTTCACAAAGGCGTTCCCGTAGTCCCCCAGCGCAGGGAAGCCCTGCGCGTTAAGCATTGTGTCGAACGTGCCATTCGCCGCAAGAAAGTAGATGTTCCCACTAGCATCCGCCGCGGGACCCGCGCCGCTGGCCCACACCGCACCCTCGTTGCCGTTGGGAGTGATGTTCAGCACGCTGACCTGCGCCAACGTCCTTGCGTTGTAGCTGATAATCCATCCGGTATATGGGCGGATATCGCAGTGTGAGGACCAAAAGGTGTAGACCAAGCCGTTGAGAAGCAGGAGACCCGGGCGCTCCTTGTACTGCCCGGCGTCGAAGATGACGTTGCCTCCACTGCTGTTATCGCCCGTGCCCGGATACGTTGCCCGGACCTCCACCGGACCGCCGAACTCTTCATGTCCGGTTGTGAGCTCCAAGGCGTGCAGGCGTTGATGATAGTGGCCGGACGCGTCCTTGCTCATGGCCACCACATAGATCGTTCCGCTCAGGCCAATCGATCGGTCAATGACGGGCGTGGCCGTGATGCCGATTTCAGGTGTGACTTGGCCGCACCCCCGGTCATCGGAGGGCGTTTCACCTGCCATCACGACCGAGACCTGCCAGAAAGGTGTGCCGTCGCTGGCATCGAAGGCGTATACACTGTCGTGCTCCGTTGCCACCACGAGAACGTTGCGAGTGCCGTTGCCGGGAAGAGTCACGCTGGACACATACAGCGGCTGGGCATCCACCTTGCCATCCACGGAGAGAACAAAAAGTCTTCCAAATGAGCTGGAGTTGACGTTGCCCACTGTGAGCGTGGTTTCGTTGGAGTCGAATCCGGTGCGCGCAACGTCGTTATGATAGGTCAGGACATCCTGTGCAGGCGAAAACGAAGCGAATGAAAGCGCCAATAACAGCGAGCAGATACACCCCAGCCGTGAAAGCGCCAAACGTAGAGCACCCGCGCCCGTGCGGTTACCCGGTTGCATCGAGTGGCCCCCTGGCTGATTCTCCGACCGGTACTTTCGGTGCCCAATCCCCGGCTGCCTACAAGTTTGCACGAACTCCCAGGAAGTACAATGCAGTCGTGAGGAGTGTGCCCGGAATTTGTGGGTGCCAGAAGCCTATGACCGCGCGAAGTCTAACGCAAGCGCGCATCCATCACACTGTCAGAGTTCGAGGAGACACTGGTCGGCAACAGGATCGTCGCATCCTGATCAGTAGGGCCGGGGCTGCCGGACCCTAAGGAGGAAAGGCCAAACGCCAGGGGCAAAAGGCAGCAAGCAGTGGGCACTCACTTTCAACTTTTCAACCTTCGACTTTTGACCTTCAACCTTCGACCTCCCAAGCCCTTTCTAACTTGAACCCTCTCATGCCCTGTGCTAGCCTTACTGGGCATGCATCCCAGCCAGGAGGTGACACGCCCGTGAGCACCCCTACCGAGGCCATCCGGGAGCAGTTGATGGCCGGCAACGAGCAGTACCGACGTCTCCACGAAGAACACGCCCGTTACGCTTCTCAGCTTGCTCAACTTGCCGCCAAAACCTATCTCTCCGAGGAGGAGCAGGTGGAAGAAGTGCGTCTGAAGAAGCTGAAGCTGCGGGTGAAGGACCAGATGGAAATGCTGGTCCGGCAAGCCCAGGCCGTCCACTAGGCAGGTTGGCATCGGCGTGGGCGGGGGAGTTGGTGTCAAACAGCCTGGCGGCACAAGCGACCGCCAGCCACGTCTAGGAAGCGGCGGGTTCCCGGGGGGTACCGGGCCGACGCGCGACGCTCCATGGTAAAGGAAGGTTACTGGTACGGGTTGCCGCTGGTGTTAATCGCCGGCGGCCTGACGGGCTTCTGGCTGAGAGAGCGGAGCGTGTCCCTCTTCTTGCTTGCGGTCTTCTTTCTGATTCTTGCCTTCCTGGTTCTCAACTTTTTCCGCGACCCTGAGCGTCCCATCCCAATGGAGGCGCAGGCCATTGTTTCGCCCGCAGATGGTCGGGTGGTGCAGCTAGCCGAGGAAGAATTTGAAGGCCGGCCGGTGCGCCGGTTGAGCATCTTCATGTCGCCGCTGGACGTGCATGTGAACCGCGCGCCCATTGCCGGCACCATCCGCGCGGTCAACTACAAAAAGGGCGCGTTCCGGGTAGCCTCGCAGGATCTGGCTTCTGTCGAGAACGAGCAGAACGTTTTCACCCTCGAAGGCGCGCAAGGCGAGGTCGTGGTCAAGCAAATCGCTGGCTTGTTGGCCCGCCGTATCGTATTCTGGAAGCGTCTGGGTGATTCGCTCGCGCGCGGCGAGCGCGTGGGAATGATCAAGTTCGGTTCGCGCGTGGACGTGCTGGTGGACCCCGCGGTTCAGTGGCGCGTCAAAGTTGGAGACCGCGTGCGGGCAGGGAGCAGCATCGTTGGAACCTCCGAATCAACCCCCCAAGCTGGATAAACGCCAGGGGATTCGTCGCGGTGTCTACGTCCTACCCAGCCTCTTTACGGTGGGAACACTCGTCTGCGGCTACTTCGCTATTCTCTCGACGCTGCGCGGCGCCCAGATCCTGGCCGCCGGGGTGGCGACCGGGCTTGCCGTGATAGCGTTTGACAACGCCGCCAGGGCCATCGGCTGGGCCATCCTCTTCGATGGCCTCGACGGCCGCATCGCCCGCATGACAAACACCGCTTCTCCGTTCGGGCGCGAGTTCGACTCGCTCGCCGACGTCATCGCCTTCGGCGTGGCGCCCGCCTTTCTGGCTTTCGTCTGGGGCGTGCGCGGCGTGGACGAGATGGCGGGCAGGGAGCTCATCCAGCACATCCGGCAAGTCGCCTGGATCATCACCTTCGCTTACGTGATCTGTGGGGCGGCGCGCCTGGCCCGCTTCAACATCGATACCGTCAAGCCCACCGGCGACCGCCGCTTCTTTGTCGGCCTGCCCATTCCCGCTGCCGCCGGCGTCGTGGCGGCCATCGTCCACTGGCAGAAGCAGCCCTTGAACGCCTGGGAATTCGCTGCGGGCTGGCTGGTGGTCGTGGGGATTTTGGCTTTCCTCATGGTCAGCCGCATGCGCTACTACAGCTTCAAAGCGCTCGACCTCCGCAAGCGGCGTTCCTACCTGGCCGTCATTTTCATTGGCCTCATCATCTGGGGTATCTGGTCTTTCTCCGAGCCGGTACTGCTGACGCTGGCGCTCACTTACGCGTTGTCGGGCATCCTCTTGCGCCTCACCTCCAAGATCCGTCCTCATCCGCCTACGCCCGAAGAGGTTCACGCGGCATGAAACCCGGAAAGGAGGGATACCGGGTTGCGGTAGTAGGGGCATCGTCTCTGCTCGGCAAGGAATTGGTCGCTGTCCTGGAAGAGGGGAAGTTCCCCGTCTCGCGCCTGGTCACCTTTGACGCGGACGAAGACGAGCCCGAACTCCCCATCATCGATCTGCGCGAGGCTTCCGCGACTCCCGTCGAGGACCACGAGGTGAGCGAGGCGGAGCTCGACTTCGCTTTCCTCACGGCGCGCTCGCGCCAGTTGCCGGCTTGCTTGCGCTCCTGGCAGGAGCAGCGCGGCGCTGCGCACTGCCTTGTCATCGACCTGGTTGGCGAGGGATTGGGTGCGGAACCGAGCGGGGCCGCAGGTGATCATCCAGGCGGTTTCGCGCCTGCTGTGCACCAGGTGCAGGTGCCATTTCTCGACCGCCGTTTCCCGGCCGGCGGCCCGGAATCCGCCGCCGCGGTGATTCACGTCTCCGCGCATCCCGCCGTGATCGTCATCAGCTCCCTGCTGCTGCGCCTGGCGGCGCGCTTCCCGCTCCAGACCGCCGTGGCGCAAGTTTTCGGCTCGGCGTCGGAATCCGGCTCGCGGGGTATCGAAGAGCTGCAGAAGCAGACGATGAACCTGCTGAGTTTCCAGAAGATTCCCCGCCAGGTTTTCGGCGCGCAGCTCGCCTTCAATCTGCTTTCCCGCCTGGGACGCGTGGGAACCGGCGAGATAGCGGCGCTGGAAGCCCGCCTGCGCCGCCAGTTGCACGAATACCTGGGCGAGCGCGTTCCCCGCCCCGCGCTGCGCCTCTTCCAGGTTCCGGTTTTCTATTCCCTGGGCGTCTCGCTCTACGTCGAGACCGCGAAGCCGGTCGCGCCGGAAGCCGCCGCGGCGGCGCTGGCGGGCGAGCGCGTGCGCGTGCGGCGGTCCGCGCAGGACGCTCCCACACAGGTCGAGGTCACGGGTTCGAGCGATATTCTGGTAGACAGCATTTCCAGCGATGCCGAGCATCCAACGGGGTTGTGGCTCTGGGCCGTGGCGGATAACCTTCGCCTCGCCGCCACCAATGCGGTCGAGCTCGCGGCCAGCCTGCGCGAGCGGGCGCGCGCCTGAGGGCTGGACCCTCGAGTCTGAGCGATGAGCGCTGAAATGGAGTCTGATCGCCACTTGCCTGTTCCAACTCCGCAGGGGCGCAACAGAAGAAACTTGAAAACAGAAAAGCGAAATTCGAAATCCGAAACTCGAAATCCCTCGAACGACGCCCGCGCCGCGAGTTTGGATTTTGGAGTTTCGAGTTGCCATCTGTTTCCATTGGGAGCCTCACTGTCTTTCGCCACGTTGCGCCGCTGTCTATCCCGGCTTCGCCGGGACTCGCACAGAACGCTCGCTGCCTCCTGCCTGGGGCTTGGTGCTTACTGCTTGCTGCTCTTCGCCGGAGCCTGCGGTTACCACGTGGCCGGCCGCGGCGCTCTCCTGCCGCCCGATGTTAAGACCATCGCCGTGCCCGCCTTCAAGAACCAAAGCCCCACTTTCCGCATCGAGCAGCAGCTCACGTCCGCCGTCACGCGCGAGTTCCTGGAGCGCACACGCTTCCGCGTCACCCCCAATCCCGACGGCGCTGACGCCCTTCTGAAGGGCACCGTCAAGGACGTGCGCGCCGGCGTCATCACCTTCGATCTCAACACCGGCCGCGCCACCTCCATGCAGGTTCAGGTCACGGCCGACGTGCGGCTGGAAGACCTGCACTCCCACAAGGTCCTGTTCTCGAACGCCAACTACCTCTTCCGCGAGCAGTATCAGGTCAGCCAATCCCCTTCCACACTCTTCGAGGAAGATAAACCCGCCCTCGACCGCCTTTCGCGCGACCTGGCTCGCACCCTCGTCACCGACCTCCTCGAAAACTTCTAGCTAGGAAACAGATGAGGGCCGCGTAGCAGCCGTCTCCTCATCGCGTGGCTTCTGATACTACTTTCGGGTCTGTCATGCTGAGCCCATTCGCGAAATGACAAAGATCCTTCTCCCGCATGGCGGGATCAGGATGACAGCGAATGGGTTCAGAATGACAAACGGTGGGGTTTTCCTCTGCGAATGACGAACGGTGGGTATGAGTCGCCTTCTTGCGCTCTTTGGCTTTCCACTTCGCTTCCTCTTGAGCTGCTTTGGCAGCAGCCTTCAGGGTGGCCTTGGCCTCGGCCAGGGTGCTGCCAGTTTGCCGGCCTCTATGAGATCGGGGGAGGCGCGTTTGGACGTAGCCAGCCAGATGCTTGCCAAGTTCGGCATCGAGTTCCTCGGGCGGGCCGGTATAAGTGAGCGGGGTGGTTAGAGCCGGATTCTCGTCGGCCTTTGCCTGAGCGGGAATGACGTTGACGCCCAGTCCCGCGAAGCGGGATCATCCATCTTGGTCACCGTGATGCGCACAGTGCGGCCTGCGAGAAGCGGTGCAAGTTCGACGAACACAGGAAAGGCTTATCGCCTGTCGTTCTGGTGGGTGGTGCGAAGGGCTATTCTCGACAGTTATCGGGCACACAGCCTGCTGCTGGCTTGCCATCAACGCCGGAGGAGCAAGGGTTGACTCTTATATGGCTCTCTGATCCTGCAGCATTTCCTTGTCGTTGCCGGAAAAGCAAGCTGTCACCGCGGGTGATGCATCCATCGAGAAGTTTGCCATGTATGCGTCGAGAGGATGTACAATTTGTTTGCGCGAGGCGCCACCCACGAAAAAGGATAGCCCGCGCACGAGTGATGACTGTGCCCTGCCCAACCCAACTGCGAGGCATGAGTTCGCGGGGAAAGACCTTCTCGAATCAAAGCTGAGAAGGCGTCAAATCTCAAACCCACATTACAGGACAAACTCTGATGCCACAAACACCACACATCGAGCGTCATTTCACAGGATCCGAAACAGTTCGAGACGTTGTGATCGGAATGTCAGATGGATTGACAGTTCCCTTCGCTCTAGCAGCAGGTCTGTCGGGCGCCATTAATACGACGAGTATCATTGTGACCGCGGGCCTGGCAGAAATCGCTGCAGGTTCGATTGCCATGGGACTGGGCGGTTATATGGCCGCTAAGAGTGACGCGGAACATTACTTCAGCGAGAGGGTAAGAGAAGAATCGGAAGTCAGTGAGAAGCCCGACATCGAAGCGGGCGAAGTTGCTGAAGTATTCCAATCGTATGGTCTGACCGCCGAAGAAAGCAAGCCAGTTGTGGATGCGCTTAGAAAGCGGCCACAAGCCTGGATTGATTTCATGATGCGATTTGAGCTGGGTCTTGAGAAACCCGATCCCAAGCGAGCGTTTGTCAGTGCAGCAACGATTGCAGGAGCATATACTGCAGGCGGATTCATCCCGCTCGGTCCGTACATTGTTCTCTCGACGGCCAGCACGGCGCTTAAGATATCGGTAATCATTACTTTCATCACGCTGGCTGCCTTTGGCTACGTCAAGGGCCGCTTTACTGGCGCACCACCGCTCCGTAGTGCAATCCAAACAACGTTCGTGGGTGGGCTGGCTGCCGCCGTAGCCTTCATGATAGCGCGAGCAATTTCCTGACAGCCTAAGGGAGCGACTGCATGGGAGAACGAAGATCGCCTCTAGAGGGTTTCTGGGAGAGGCCGCTGCGCGACCTGCTTCAGCAATTGCAGGCAACTCCGGCGGGGCTGACTACCGACGAGGCGAAGCGGCGATTGCGCCGGTATAGCCCAAACAGCCTGGTGCAGGAGCCGCGCTTCGCTACGCTGTTCAGTGTTTTCCGTCTCTTCGCCAATCCCCTCGTCATCATCCTTCTTGTTGCCAGCGGCATATCTCTCGGACTGGGTGACCCGGTTGGCGGGTCGATCATCATTGCCATAGTCCTGCTCAGCGTACTGCTGAACTTCTTTATGGAATTCCAGGCTCGACATGCGGTGGAGGAAATTCGCAAGCAGGTTGCCACTACGGCTGCCGTTCTGCGTGACGGACGAGAACAGGAACTGCCGATAGCAGAGCTGGTCCCGGGAGATATCGTCCGGCTCAATGCTGGAGACCTTGTGCCGGCGGACGCCCGTCTACTGGAGGTCAAGGACCTGCACGTGCGTGAGGCAGCGCTCACGGGGGAGTCTCTGCCGGTCGAGAAGGCGGCGGCTGATCTTCCCGCGGGGAAGCACGGCATTGCCGACGCGAGCAACAGTGTTTTCCTGGGCACTGCCGTTCAGACGGGGATCGGCACCGCGGTCATTGTCTGCACCGGGAGAGACACCTCCTTCGGCGAGATTGCCCAGCGGCTCGCGATGCGGCCGCCGGAGACCGAGTTCGGCCGTGGCATACGCCACTTCGGGATGATGATCACCTACGTGACGGTGCTGCTCGTGCTTTTCGTCCTGCTGGTCAACCTCATTTTGCACCGTCCGGTATTGGAGTCTTTCCTTTTCTCCGTCGCGCTTGCGGTAGGGATGACACCTGAGCTGATGCCCATGATCATCACCGTGACACTGGCCCAAGGCGCGAGGCGGATGACCAAGAAGAAGGTTCTCGTCAAGCAACTTGCGGCAATCGAGGACTTTGGCAGCGTGGAGATCCTCTGCAGCGATAAGACGGGCACGCTTACCGAAGGAGAGATCGTGCTTGACCGGCACGTGGACGTCCAAGGCAAGGAAGACGAGAACGTCCTGCGGCTCATCTACCTGAACAGCTACTTTCAAGCGGGCATCAAGAGCCCCCTGGATGATGCCATCCTGAAGCACGAGCGCCCTAAGATTGTGGAGTACGCCAAGGTGGACGAGATTCCCTTCGACTTCAACCGCAAGCGCCTCTCGGTGGTAGTGCGGCACGGAGACGAGCACCTCCTCGTTACCAAGGGCGAGGCAGAGAGTGTTTTTGCCATCTGCAAGACGGTGACCATCGGTGGCTCCCCCCAGCCGTTCGACGACAGCCGGCGGGCTCAAGCGGCGGAGACCTTCCAGAAGCTGAGTTCCGACGGTTACCGCACTCTCGGGGTGGCCGTGCTGAAGGTGGAGAAGCAAGATGTCTACACCGTGGCGGCCGAGCACGATATGACGCTGGCGGGGTTCGCGGCATTCCTTGACCCGCCCAAGGAAGGGATTGCTCCCGTTCTGGAGGCGTTGAAGCTGAATGGGATCTCCGTGGTCATCATGACCGGCGACAACCAGTATGTGACCCAGAAGGTAGCACGTGACGTCGGGCTGGCAGCAGACCGCATGCTCACCGGGAACCAGGTCGACACGATGGACGATGCCGCTCTGGCCTACCAGGCCGAGAATGGCGCCATCTTCGCCCGGGTGTCTCCCGAGCAGAAGAACCGGGTCATCCTCGCTCTGAAGACACGTGGGCGCGTTGTCGGGTACATGGGCGACGGCATCAACGACGCTCCGTCGCTGCACACTGCGGATGTGGGCATTTCAGTTGTGAACGGCGTCGATGTGGCCAAGGACGCTGCGAAGATCATCCTCCTGGAAAAGGATCTTGCGGTCTTGAACGACGGGGTCATCGAGGGGCGGCGCAGCTTCGCCAACATCATGAAGTACATCATCATGGGCACGAGCTCGAACTTCGGCAATATGTTCAGCATGGCCGCGGCATCACTCTTCTTGCCATTCCTGCCCATGCTCCCGACGCAAATACTGCTCAACAACTTTCTTTATGACGCTTCACAGATCAGCATCCCCAGCGACCATGTTGATCCCGCCCTGCTGCACCGGCCCAAGCGCTGGCAGATTGGGTTTATTCGCCAGTTCATGATGATCGTCGGTCCCATCAGCTCGATCTACGATTTCCTCACTTTCGGGGTACTGCTCTGGGTGTTCCACGCTTCCACGAACGCGCCGCTATTCCATACAGGATGGTTCGTGGAATCCCTGGCAACACAGACGCTCGTGGTGTTCGTGATCCGGACGGCAGGCAATCCTCTCAAGAGCCGCCCCAGCCTGCCGTTGCTGATCAGCGTGTTAGCGGTCGTCGCTAGCGCCGCTGTCCTGCCGTACACGCCACTCGGGAGCCTGCTGCGGTTTACCCCGCTACCGCTGTCGTTGTTGGGTGCGATTGCGCTTCTTGCCGTGACCTACCTCTTCCTGGTTCAGGCTGTGAAGTCCTGGTTCTACCGCCGACACGGGCTACTTTGAGGGGAGTGGGTGCCCATCTCCACTAGTTTGAGATTCCCGCATTACACTCTACGAACCCACGGCATCAAGAACCTGCCGTGGCCACCAGCTTGGAGGTCCTATGTTCAGTTTTGACCAGACAAGTGTGGCGTCGGAATGAAACAACAGTCTTTGATTTCTCGGACGGCCCAGACTGCTGCGGCGGGTCCGAGCGTCTGTTCAGGAAAGTTTGGTCGATCCCAGAAACTCGCCAGAAACCTAAAGAAGGAGAACTGCATGTCGAAGACTTGGGAACATTACCATCACGCTGCTCGTCATCATGAGCGCGCAGCCTACCATTACAAACAGGCAGCGAAATACGACGAGGCCGAGGAGCACGAAACGGCCGCGCACCACGCCTACCTGGCCCACGGACACAATCAACACGCAATTCACCACGACGCCGAAGCGGCGAAACTGCATGCCGAGCACTGCGACCGCTCTGCGACGGCCGCTTCCGAGCGAGAAGCCAAGAAGAAGAGATAACCGGTCTGCGCTACCTTTGCTTGCTCCGGGAGTTCATGTGTCTACAACGCTCTGTTCGCCGAATGCCGGAGGAGTGTAGCGTCATGAAACGCATCGCTCCATTTCTCTGCCTGATCTTAGCCGCCCTCACTCGGTTTTCGCCTCTGGCCTTGGCACAGGGCGGGCCACCATTTCGATCGGATGATCCTGACACTCCAGGAAAGAGGAATTGGGAGATAAATACGGTCCTCGTTGGCGATCGCAATCCGTCTGAAGGCTCATATGCAACGCCCAACATTGACGTCAATTATGGCCTGAGCAATAGGGTTCAGCTCAAGTACGAGCTGCCTCTCAGCATTCACGAGTCGCGGGGCGCCTCCGGCCATGTTGCCGCAGGCCTCGGAAACTCTCTGCTCGGGGTTAAGTGGCGCTTTTACTCGCACCATCCGAGAACAGCAGCGCCGGACCAAACGGGTAAGCGGGAGTCCAATTTTGCCATGTCGATCTATCCTCAGCTCCTATTGAGCAACCCCACCCGCTCCGTACGCCGTGACATTGTGGAGCCGGGTCCCCAACTTCTCATTCCCTTGGAAGCAAAAGCCAGAGTCGGCGCCATCCGCATCTCCGGGGAATTTGGATACTGGTTCACCAACCACGATGTCCCGAGCTCGTGGATACGAGGCGTAATCGTGGGTCACGAGTTTAGAAAGAAAACAGAACTCGACCTCGAACTCTACGATCAGGATGCCACAAGAGCGACTGCCGATGAACCTCAAATCCGTGAATCAACACTCGGCATCGGCTTCCGCACTCCGCTTGCCAAAGATGGAGCGGTCTGGTTCCTCGGGATGGTGGGCCGCAGCCTTATAACCGTCACTCAGACCAATGGCCAGCCAAGTTGGATCGCCTCTTTCGGCCTCCAATTCTTGACAAGTCGAAGGAGAAGACACAGCATTGATTAGAGCCTACCTCTTCGGAGGGTTCCAAAGCCCTAAAATGCCGCCTTTCCAAGCGTTGCTTCCGATCACCTACCCCGCTGGTCAGACCGGGCAGGCGGCGAGCGCCGCCACAGCGCCAGAAACCACGTTTTCACACAAACCCTAAAGGCGGACTGAAGCGCGACGGCCGGCTGCCCCAGTGTCTTTACCTGTTCCCTGTTCCCTGTAACCTGTTCCTTACCCCCCGATGGGCACGGGCCGTCCTTCGCGCGCCGCCCGGTAGACGGCCTGCATCACCGCCACGTCCCGCAGGCCCACTGTGCCGTTGGGTTCCGGCTCGCGGTTGCGGCGCACGCAATCCGCAAAGCCGTCGAGTTCCAGCGCCAGCTCGTTCATGACCTTGTATCTTTTCTCGACCCATCGCCCGCCGATCCGCCCGTACAGCCGCCGCTCCTCCTCGTACGGGTAAGCGGGGTCGAGCGTGGCCCAGCCCTTCTCACCGATGACGTGCAGGAACGACGCCTGTGCCGCGCCCCAACTGGCGGTCGCTTGCATCACCAGGCCGTCGGGAAAGTTGAGCCGGAACGCGATGTTCTCATCCACCTCGCTGAAGACCTCGGGGTCGGAGGTCCACTGGTAGGCCGCCGCCTCCAGCGGTTCCTTGCCCGCCACCCAGCGCGCGGTGTTGATGCAGTAAACGCCCACATCGGGCAGCGCCCCGCCGCCTGCTAGCCGCCGGTCGAAGTGCCACCGGGCGACCTTCGGCCCGGGGCGCACGTAGATCGAGAACGCCGAGTGGATAATCTTCAGCCGGCCGAGCTTGCCCCTTTCGACCAGCATTTTCAGGTCGAGCGAGGCAGGTTCGAAATACTTGCGATAGGCGATCATCAGACGCACGTGGTTCGCGCGGCAGGCGTCGATCATTTGCTGGCACTCTTCGACGCTATTGGCCATGGGCTTCTCGCAGAGCACGTGCTTGCCTGCGGCCGCCGCCTTCACGGTGAACTCCGCGTGCGTGCTATTGTTGGTGGCAATGTAAACCGCGTCCACGTGGGGATGGTTCAGGCAGAGCGCATAGTCGTCGTAGTCGTAGTAGTCGCTCGCGCCGAACCTTCCCGCCAGGCGCCGTGCCTTGCGTTCGTCTCCGCTCACCAGCGCCACCAGCTTGGCTTTGCGGCTGTTGCGGAAACCCGGCAACACCACGTGTTCCCCAAAGTGCCCTAACCCCACTACCGCGTACCCAACCCGACCTGAAGTTGCCATGTGTGTTCTCCCTTCCGCCAGACTCAAACTCGAACTCTCCCTCGATTATCAATCCCCTGTCAAGCGGGGGCTTCGCGCGGGGCTTGAGAAGTTGCGAAGCCTGTAATAAGATGCACGCTGGAGAACAGGGGGTGGAATCCGACTCCGGATTGAGCCGGACGTATGTTGAGTTGTCCGAAGTGCAATACGAGCCTTCCCGAGGGGATGCGCTTCTGCCTGCAATGTGGAGCTCCTCTTGCGGCCGCCGCTCCCACGGGGACGAGCGCCGCAGGCGCCAGCCCTCCCTTCGACTCGCCACCCGTGAGCCCGGCAGCGCCCCCCGCGCCAGCTCCGGCTGGTCCGTCGCTGAGTCGCCCCCAAGCCGCGCCTGCTCGGCTGGCTGAGGATTTGCCTTTCACGCGCGCTGCGCCCTCGCCGGAGCCCACCATCTCCTTGAAAATCGCTCCTTCTGTGGTGATTGCTCCCCGCGTGGATGCGCCACTCGATCGCCCTCGACCCAAGCAGGGTCTGGAAGTGGCGGAAGTCGACGAGGAAGCCCTGAGGAAGGCGTTTGAGAGGCCACCCGTCCAGCCGGGAACAGTGGTCTGTCGTTTCTGCAAAGGTCCATTGCATCTGGAAGGCGAATACTGCGAGCAGTGTGGCGCGCCGCTGGAGGACGCCGCGCCGCCGGGAGTCCTGAAGCCCAAACCCCAGCCCGCCGCTCCCGCGGCTTCACCGCCTGCGACTGCTCCGGCTCCGGTGAGCGCGATGGCTCAGCCTGCGCCCTCTGTGGGTTCGCCGGTCGCCAGCCCTCCCGCACGTCCTCCCATTGCTCCGCCACCCGCGCTGGCCCAGCCCGCCGCGAAAGTGGAGCCGATGCGCCGCCCGCCCTTGCGGACGCGCACACAACTGGCTTCCCGGCCGCCCAAGCCCAAGCTGGCAGCCACAGAACCCCCGCCGGGCCTCATGGGCCGCCTCAAAGGCCTGCTCAAAACAAAAAAGGTCACCTTCCCGGTCCGATTGCCCTGAAAGAAAAGATCCTCAACGACTATCCGCTTCCTGCACACGTCGCACAAAGCGCGATGTACCCGTCCCGGTGCGTCAGGGACCTGTTCCGATGTTCGTTGTCGGGACGCCCCACCCGCACCCTTTCATTCTGAGCCCATGCGCTGTCATCCTGAGGCCCATTCGCTGCGCTCAGGCTAAACTCCGCGAAGGATCCTTGTCATTCCGCTCAGGGTAGACTTTGCGACCGAAGAATCCCGGCAGTGAATGAAAGAAGGTCTTCCCACTGGGCGAGCAAAATGACAAAGATCCTACGCCCGCACGGCGGGCTCAGGATGACAGAAGGGGCGGGCGGGATCAGGATGACAGCGTAGAGGCGCGCAGGATGACGATGTGAGAGAATGCCGCCCTACGTGGAGAGATCCGTGGCCGTGAAAACCTATTACGTTTACATCATGACCAACAACACTCGCACGCTTTACACGGGCGTGACCAGCAATCTGGAGAAACGCGTCCTCCAACACAAGCGCAAGCTGCTCCCTGGGTTCACGCGTGAATATAACATCAACCGTCTGGTGTATTACGAGACCTTTGGCGACGTCCGTGCAGCCATCCAACGGGAGAAACGCATCAAGGGATGGCTGCGGGCGAAGAAGGTTGCCTTGATTGTCTCGGCCAATCCCGCATGGAGAGACTTGAGCCAGGGCTGGTACGGAAAAGAATGAGTGTCATCCTGAGGCGAAGCCGAAGGATCCTTGTCATTCCGCTCAGGGTAAGCTCCGCGACCATCAGAAAGGGAATGAGTTACTCATCCACTTTCTGGAGAGCCCATCCGGTGTCATCCTGAGGCGAAGCCGAAGGATCCTTGTCATTCCGCTCAGGGTAAACTCCGCGACCATCAGAAAGGGAATGAGTTACTCATCCACTTTCTGGAGAGCCCATGCGCTGTCATCCTGAGGTGAAGCCGAAGGATCCTTGTCATTCCGCTCAGGGTAAACCCCGCGAAGAATCCCAGCCTGGCGCGAAGAAACTGCAGAGATCCTTCGCCCGCAAGGCGGGCTCAGGATGACAGGCGGGGGATTTGAACTCGCGTGGCGAGATTGTTTCAGGTTATGCCGGGAAAGTAAATGGCGAACGCGGGACGCGTCCGCGCGCGGAAGGTGCTCCATTAGAGGCGTGGCCCCGCCCCCGCCGCGGCGGGCGCGCGTCTCCACCAGCCGCTCCACCACGGCCCTCGGTTAGTGGCAACCCCCCTGGATTCCAGCCTTTCGGCAAGCTCAGGGCAAGCTTTTCGCGGGGACCTGGCTGGATGTTTTGTATCGGGATGCGCCACCCGAGGTCTTGTGCCTTGGGCCTTTCAGAGCCGCAACAGTACGAACCCGTCGCGGCGTGGAAGCCACGCCGTAGGTCGTATGCTCCCCCGTGTCATTGGGAAACATCTACCGGCTTCATTGTGAATGCATCTCTCGTCAGTTCAAGTGGCGGCGGGGAGAGGTCTGCTGGCAAGCCAGGAAGCGCCCGCCAACCGTCGAGATAATCAACCAGTTTCGACAGCTCAAAACCGTGAAGGCGCAGTGGAGTCTGCAGAAGCGAGATTAGCTGGGCGAGCTGACTCTTGTTGAGGCCATGGCAGCCCTGCTCGCACGCGTGCTTAACGTCAAGCAACCACGAAACAAAAGGATGATTCTGATTCAGCAGACAACACTCATATACATTGTTGGTGGTTTTATGAATTGCAAACCCAATTGTTTGCCCGTTCGGGAGTGCAGCCAGCCCAACCGGACGATCGGTATAGCCATCGAGAAGCTTGCATCCTTGCGCACTTGTCGTCCAATCGACCGCAAGATATCCGGACGCAAGCCAATGGACCGACGTTGCTATCCGCGATGTGAAGAGAGCGGCACGATGTTCGTCCGAGAGCGAATTGAGGTCCGATCCGGAAATGGTCGGAGTCGCCAGTTCACAGAAGGCGTCTGGGCACTCGGCTTTGTCATCCTGCTTGGCAAATACGTACCCGGTCAGCATCCACGGTCCGACAACCGTCGTGATTACCGCAGTTGCCTGTGCTTCGCTCAGAGATATGAGGTCGGGTTGGCCCTTTCGGAATACCCTAATCGTCCCAGGCTCAGAGGCCCAAAACGAAGGTAGTGGAAAATGCCCGGCGAGCCTCTGCTTGTACTTCCAACTCTCATTCGGTAGAGCGCAGGTCGAAGTGGCCAAGTGTTCCTTAAGGATTTCTTCAAGTCGGGACTCGATTTCCGCGCCGGTCTCCACGCTCACTCCCCTACGGTGAAGTACAGAGTGACGGGCTAGCGTTGGGCCGTAAATATCCCCCCGATAATCAAGTCTTGTGCTAAAAGCTCCCCGATAGTAACGCCAGGAGTCCGAGACTGCGACACCATGCAGGCAGGTGACACTTCCTGGAAACGGAGGTGCGGATGCGAGCGGGTGGGTCTGCGGGTAGGTGCTTTCGGCCCAACGCAACAAGTCCCAGCGTTCCCCCTTACCGCCAACGTGTGCCAGTACATATATCTCACCTTCGACATCTTGTCTGTTAACCGGGAACGAGCGTACGACGAACTTGGCTCCCTCTTCTGTTACGTCGGGAAACTCTCCTACGAATTGTTCCGGTCCCTCGGCCGATATGGTTGTCACCTTCCCGAGGTCGTTAACAATTACGGGGAGTTCGACCCGTCGGCACCAACCCTTGACGAGTCTCGTCAGTTCGTCCGATGCAAGCTCCTTGCGGAGTAGCACGCTAATAGACGTACCAGTCGACCTTCGAGTACCGCGGTCCGTAAGCAAGTAATTTCGAGGCCCAGTCAAGGTGAGTCGGATCGGGCCATCATGCGAGGGTGAACTGGGCTTAAAGGTCTCTACGACTACGTGATCGCTCACTGCGAACACCGAAAGAAAACCCACACCAAAGCGGCTAGTTGGGACGAAATGGAAATTACGTCGGAACTCCTCGGTCGTGTAGTACGAGCGCCCCACCTGCAGGAAGTAATTCCGAATTACGTCTCGATCCATGCCGATCCCGCAGTCATCAACTGTTAGAAGTTGGCGCGCCTCGGTTTCGCCCGAGAGTTCGTTTTTCACCTGAACCGTTCTTAGGGCGATTTGAATTGGGTACCGGCGCCTGCGGTCCGGGTCGACCTGGGTGGGGCATCGGGGTGGCTGCATGCCCTCCGCCGCCAGGTCAGCGTAAATTTGACAGCGAGCTGCGTCTAACCCGTTTTGGATTAACTCCCGGATAAATACGTTTGGGTCTGGGGATACGTCATTGATTAGGCGATCGAAAACGATCTCGCTGTCGAGTTCGAAGTGCCACTTCGAGGGGATGTAACTTGCATCTGCGGAAGGGCGAATTGTAATCGTCGCAGCAGAGCCTTCAAGTTCAACTACTGGGGGCTGCCATGTTCGGTGCCTAGTTGCGCGGGACATCAGGGATCTGGCGTTTCTGACCTCATCTGCGAGCCACTGGCACCAATCCTGCAAGTAGCGGTGCTCCTCTTGGACATTGCATTCAGCTGTCAGTTCGATCCTGTCCGGGCTTGTGAGTCGATGTGTAATCCGTCGGTATTGGGACCATTGTGCAAGACTCTCAGGAGGGAGGGGGCAAGCCGCATTTAACATCAGAGGGCATGCTCGGTCTGAAGACATGTCCAGGAGGTCGCCAAGGCGCAACAGTAGTGCAAGGAATCTGACATTCACCTGATCTCCCAGGACATCTCGCTGGTCCGGGTATTTTTCCCGGTCCTCCAGTTCGTGCTGCCTTAGGCCGTGAGCGATGCAAATGTCGGAAATCGTTCGCACAGCGATAGGATCGTCAAACGCGAACCTGGCAAGAGCGGCTTGATCGTGCGTGATTATCTTCGCCGCCCGGTAATGGTGGGTCCGCCTGACAAATTCAGCGATCAGAAAGCGGGTTTGCAGGTCGGCCAGAAAATTGCCCACAATGGGGTCGGCGGACGCGAGCCGTTTGCGTAGTTCTGCAATATCGCGTAGTCTTTTCGCGCGCGCCTCACCTTCGCCTATCCAGTTCTTCCATTCTGTGGATTGAAGGAGTTCGGATTTTTCCCTGTCAGAAACAACCATCCCGGCATCGTGAAGATAGGCTGCAGCTGCTAGAATGTAGCCCTCTGCGGGCGAGAGTTCCACAACGGCCTGTTCGCTTTTTCCCTCTTTGAAAAGCAATTTTGAAAGTTGGTCGATGATTGCGTCACTGTGTTTAACGGTGTGTTGGGTATAGTGGGGGAAGGTGTTGGGGATGTACGCCAGCCAGTCACCGATACACTCGCGAAGCTCCAAGACCTTTTCGTGGAATCTGCGGCTCCTTCGGGCGAGGTAACCCATCAGCGCTGTTTCTTCCACATCGATGCTCATGTCACCCAGCTCTCCCGGCCGACCAACTGTTGCATAGCAAACTCCTCGACCAGCCGCGGGTTGCACATCGCGACGTGTCGGGGTAGGTCCGTCGCGCTCTTTGTGATGTGTGCGGCCAACTCCGTCTGGCGCGCGTTACCCCCGCGTTACAACTCCCATATACATCTACTCGGAGGGCGTTGCAAGAGCCAAAACAACAGGGGCTAGGGACGGGAAGACGAGGGACTGAATCACTGAGTCAGTGAGTCAGTGATTCAGTGAGTCAGTGAACCACTGCCCCGATCTCCCGACGATTGGATGGCTCGATGGCTGGCCATGACTTGGGGGTTGACAAATAATTACACTTTATAATAAGCTTATCTTGTAGGTTCGCTGTCCGGGCTCGGGGGGAACAGGCGACTGAGCCGGGAGTAGGTAGCGTAGAGTTGTTCTTTAACTCTGCGGTTCTTTGATGGTTCCCCAGTTTTCAAGCCGCGGAGTTCAAGAACAATTCCGCGCTGTCCTGTTCTTCGGACCCCGGACTCGGGACTTTTCTGATGGGGTACCACCGCGTTGCCACTCGCCGAAATCGATCCACATCCGGATATGTTAATGAAAAACCAGATACTTATCCGTTTGAAGCGAGTAGATTCTGTGACCTTCGTCGAAAACCAACTTGTTGAAATACAAGCCCTTAGCGGATTTGAGGGCTCGGCCGGGCCAGCGCGAAGAAAAAGATGTTAAAAATGAAGGTCGATCCGGAGATCTCTATGAAAACAAAGGGTTGTGAAAACCTTCGGCAGGTCGATCCGGATATGTTGATGAAAACAAGCTAGTTAGTCGCTGAATGCGATGATGTTGTTGAAAGGAAAGGAGTTAGAATGACAGGGACTGGGGGCTCGGGGCTGGGAGGGCAGTGACAAGTGACAAGTGGCGAGCAAGAAAGCAGGGGCTGGAGGTTGGGGAAGAATTGCAGATCAGAGATTCCGGATTTCAGACCTGGGAAGATCGATTTCCTCATGCCTGCTGACCTGAAGGTCAGCGCTACGACTTCCTGCTGACCTGAAAATGAGCCCTACGACGGCGCCACATCGACCCCCGGCGCCTCGTCAGAACGCCAGGTAGACGGGGTTTTCGAGAATCTGTTTGAGGGTTTGGAGGAACTTCGCGCCGGTCGCGCCGTCCACCACCCGGTGGTCGCAGGAAAGGGTCAGCCGGCAGCGCAAGCCGACTTCCACGCGCCCGTCCGCCACGACCGGCTTCTCCGTTACCGCGCCCACGGCCAGGATGGCTCCTTCCGGCGGATTGATCACCGCGGAAAACTCCTCGATCCCCATCATGCCGAGGTTCGAGACCGAGAAGGTGGAACCCACGTACTCGTCAGGGAGGAGCTTGCGGGCCCGCGCGCGCCCGACAAGGTCTTTCGTCTCGCGGGAAATCTCCTGCAGGCTCATCGCATCGGCATTCCGGATGACGGGCGTGATCAGCCCGCCGCCGTCGGTGGCCACCGCCATGCCCAGGTGCACGCGATTGTGGTAGCGAATGGACTCGCCTTGGAACGAGGCGTTCACCTCGGGATGCTGCCGTAGCGCCGCCGCGCAGGCCTTCAGAATAATGTCGTTGTAGCTGAGCTTCAGCTCGGGATCGAGTAGGTTCGCAGACTCACGCAGTTCCTTGGCGCGCTTCATATCCACTTCGATGGTGAGATAGAAATGCGGAACGGGTCCCTTGCTCTGCACCAGACGCGTGGCGATGGTCTTGCGCATGGAGCTGAGCGGCGCGTCGAAAAACTCCGGACCGGTCGGAGCGGCCGGAGGCCGTCGCAGCGGAGTAGGAGCAGGCGCACGCAAAGGTGCTGCGCCGCCGGCCGCCGCGCGCGCATGGGAAGGCAGCGCGGCACTGCGCTCCACGTCCTGGCGAATGATCCTTCCTCCTGGGCCCGTCCCTGGGATGCTGCCAAGGTCGAGGCCCAATTCCTTCGCCATCTTCCTCGCCAAGGGCGAGGCCAGCACGCGGCCTCCAGAGGGAGGAGCGGGCGCGGCCGGGAGAGTTCCTCCGGCAGCGGGGGCAGGCGCTGGAGCGGTGGCAGGAGGAGCCGCTGTTCCCTTTCCGGCGGCCGCCGCCACGGCGCTGGCGGGTGCAGAGGGAGCCGCCGAAGTGACTTTGCCGTCGCCTTTCACCAGCGCGGAGATATCTTCGTCGGGCTTCCCGATGACCGCCAGCAATTCGCCCACGGGCACGACCTTGCCGGCCTGCACCAGGATTTTGCGGAGCACGCCGCCACCCATCGCCTCGACTTCCATGTCCACCTTATCGGTTTCGATTTCGACGACGGTGTCGCCGGTGGAGACAGGGTCACCTTCCTTCTTGAGCCACTTCAGGACCTTGCCCTCCGTCATCGTATCGCTGCCCTTCGGCATCATTACCTTAGCGGCCATCGCTAATCCTCTTTCTGGTAGTAGCGCCGACCTTTAGGTCGGCAGGTGTGGTTCTTCTTTCATGCTGACCTAAAGGTCAGCGCTACTGTGGCGCTACAAGTTCTTACTTCCTAATGCAACCCTACGCGTGGCCTTCGGCCCCCACTCCTTGCCGGTAGAGCACGCGGTAGACAGCATCCTTCACGCGCTGCTTGTCGGGCAGCGCCAGGTGTTCCAGGTTCTTCGCGTAGGGCATGGGAACGTCGGCGCCGGTCACCCGCAGGATGGGCGCGTCAAGATAATCGAACGCCCCGTGCTGGATCACGTCCACAAACTGCGCGCCCACGCCGTACTGTGGCCAGCCTTCTTCGACAATCACCACGCGATTCGTCTTCTTCACGGAGTTCAGGATGGTTTCGACATCCAGCGGACGCAGCGTGCGGGGGTCCACCACTTCGACCTCGATGCCTTCCTTTGCCAGGTCCGCGGCGGCGTCGAGCGCCACCAGCAGCATCTTGGAGTGTGCGATCACGGTCACGTCGCGGCCCGGCCGCTTGAGGTCGGCCAGGCCCAGGGGGATAAGATGCTCCCCATCAGGCACTTCGCCGCGCGTGCCGTAGAGCACTTCCGACTCGATGAAGATCACGGGGTTGTTGTCGCGGATGGAAGTCTTGAGCAGGCCCTTGGCGTCCGCAGGCGTCGCGGGCGTGACCACTTTCAAGCCTGGGACGTGACAGAACCAGGCTTCCAGCGACTGCGAGTGCTGCGCGGCAAGTTGGTGCCCGGCCCCGCCCGGCCCGCGCACTACCAGGGGGATGGAAAACTGCCCGCCTGACATGTAGAGCATCTTCGCGGCGCTGTTCACGATCTGGTCGAGCGCAAGCAGCGAGAAATTGAAGGTCATCATCTCCACGATGGGCCGTACTCCCACCATCGCCGCGCCCACGCCGAGCCCCGTAAAGCCCAGCTCCGTAATCGGCGTGTCAAGCACCCGCATGGGCCCGAACTCGTCGAGCAGTCCCTTGCTCACTTTGTAAGCGCCCTGATAGAAGCCCACCTCTTCGCCCATCAGCACGATGGTTTCGTCGCGACGCATTTCTTCGCGCATCGCTTGGTTGAGGGCTTCGCGATAAGTCATGATGGACATAGATAGCTCCGAGCTGAACTGGAAATCCTAAAGTAGCGCCGATCCCGCGAGGCGGGGTCGGCAAGGTGCCGGTCCCGCAAGGTGAGGCCAGCGCTACACCCCCGACGGCCTATTCGACGTACACGTCCGTGCTGAGTTCCTTGGGGTCAGGTTCAGGGCTCCGCTCTGCGAAGGCCACCGCCTCCTCAACAATATCGCGGACCTTCTGCTCGAGTTCGTCGAGATACTCCTGGTTGACGATTCCAATCGCCTCCACGGCCGCGGTGAACTGCTTGATGGGATCGTGCCGCCGCTGCTCTTCCACTTCCGACTTGGTGCGGTAGTGGCCGTGGGAGGGGTCGGACATGGAATGGCCCATGAAACGGTAGGTGCGCGCTTCGATGAGCGTGGGAGCGGACGCTTTGCGTGCGCGGTCTACGGCTTCTTTTAGTGTTTCGCGGACGGCGAGGACGTCCATGCCGTCCACCCAGGTGCGTGCCATGTTGTAAGCGCAAGCCTTCTGCGAGAGCTCGTAGAGCGTGGAGGCGCGCTCAATGGGCGTCCCCATGCCGAAGCGGTTGTTCTCGCAGATGAACACCACGGGAAGCTTCCACAGTGCGGCTAGGTTCAACGACTCATGAAACGAGCCGATGTTGACCGCCGCCTCTCCGAAGAAACAGAGCGTGACGTGCGATTGCTTCAAGTACTTGGAGGCAAAGGCCGTGCCCGCGGCCAGCGGGATCTGCCCGCCCACAATGGCATGGCCGCCCAGAAAAGCGCGCCGCTTGTCGAAGAGATGCATCGACCCGCCCTTGCCCTTGGAGACGCCGCTCTGCTTGCCGCAGAGTTCCGCCATCACTTCGCCGGGGTCCATGCCCCGGACCAGCGCGTGACCGTGCTCGCGGTAGGAAGTGAAAATGTAGTCGTCGGGTTGCGTCGTGGAAAGGGCTCCTACCGCCACCGCTTCCTGCCCGATGTAGAGATGACAGAAGCCCCCGATTTTCCCCAGCGTGTAGAGTTCTGCGGCTTTTTCCTCGAAACGGCGGACCAGCAGCATCTGCTCCAGCATGGTTTTGAGCAGCGCGGGATCCTCGCCCCGCGCCCGTTCTTCCATGGTCCCCGCCGCAGGTTGGCCCGGCCCACACATCAGATCAGCGAGGTTGGCCGTATTCGTGGCGGCGTTGGATGATTTCATCGCTACCCTCCTAAGATCTCCCCCCAAGAAAAAGACGCATTGTACAAAGGTCACCCGCTGCCGACGGGCACAGCCCCAGATCCCGAAAACTCTATACCTATATCCTACCAATTCTAATCAGTTTCTCGAATGAGGGAAACCCCAAAGATTAGGTCCGAGGGGCGCGGACCTCAGGCGGTAGTCGTTCCCCCACGTTTCCTTTTGGCAAAGCAATATTCTCCCACGTTCGCGGGAGCTGTCCAAGGGCACGGCGGGGGCTCACGCGGCGAGATTACTGCGTATCCCTCCTTGAGTGGGCCGGGCGTTTGATTTCCCCCCTTCCGTCTGGACAATACGGCGCTGGACACGCGCGAGATTATTCCGCAAAATAGTGCCGAGGCCCGCAGGTCGCTCGTCAGTGGGCCCGCAGTCTGGATGGTGCAGATTGGGAACTCCCCAGACCCCACCAAGGGAAACGATCCCTATCGCCGAGTACGTCCAAGGTAGCTTTCTGCCGCTTTCCCATCTCGCGCACGGTTGGGAATTCCACTCCGAGCTAGCCCTAAGTCCCGCGGAAGAGCGCACCATGGTGCGCGAGCCGGCACAGGCTGTCCCGGCAGCCATGGCGGAGCGGTTGGGCAAGGTGCGGGTGTTGGCCGTTCCTTACATCGCGTGCCTGGAAACCGGCGACGTCATCACCCGGCTGAAGCCCAAAGGCGAAGCCCACACCGCGGCGTGGGTGGAAACGCCGGAGCGCATCAACCTGCTCGTCGCCTGCCGGGAGCTTGACGCCCACGACACGGGGTTCGAGTTCCTGGGGAGCGTTGCGGAATTGCTTCGACCGCGCCTGACCGACTCGGAACTCGCGCACTATAGCCAGCTTCTGGAGGAGGAAATTCGTCACGGCGTGCGTGGCGAAATTGATGAGGAAGCCTTGAATGCGAAACACGCTTACTTGGCCAACCGCACGGCACGCCGGCAGCGTGCCCAATTCGAGCGCTACCGCGATATTTCTTTCGTGAGCACTGCCGCCGAGTACATCCACGGGTTGTGGCACGACGTCCAGATTCGAGTCGGTGCCGATCACCTTCCGGTAGCGCAATTGCGACGGCGGATGAACCTGATGGCCGAGCTATTCCCCCCCAACCCCGGCTATCGCGTCTTTGACGAGAGGGTAGAGAAAACGGATTAGTGATTCCTCGGATGATTAGATTCATGAAGCGGCCTGCCAAGAAGTCGGTATCAGAGATAGATGAGTCCAGATGTCGCTAGCCCTAATGTCGTTCGAAGCAAGAAGTGGCGAGCGCGATGTCCTCATGTAGTTGAAACGGTAAGTAGGGATTACGCATTCACTCTTTGCAGGGATACAAGGCAGGAGAAAGTAAGTAGCTCGGCACCGTCGGCCGCGGGGGCCAGGGAACGCACCCCACGAACGAACCCTCGGTCCCTTCCTGTCGAGCTCTGGGAGTGCCGCTTAGCTTGCAGTCCAGACTGTCGGCTGCCAAGCTGGGCCGTTCGGGGCAGCTCCACGATGGCTCTTCCAGAAAGTGCCCCGCGCTCGTCACAGGTCACCCCGGGGGAAGAAAGGACCTAGGTTTTGGCGGAACGCGCAAATCCCAGCAAGGCTAATCACCAGGAAGCTTGGGGCAAGCGGCGAGAAGACGTTGCGCGCTTCGTTCGTCCCGCCTTCTATCTGAGTCAGAATCTGATCAGCCGGATCGGTGTGGTGCTGACCACGACAGCCGGCATCACCCTGGTCATTGCGTTCGCATCGGTAGTGCTGGGTTATCGCCCGAACCCTTACGCGGGGATTCTGGTCTATTTGATCCTGCCCCCGATCTTTGTGGTCGGACTACTGCTGATTCCGATCGGCATCTACCGGGATTATCGCCGGCAACGCCGACTGGGCACGCTCCCTACGAGTTACCCCACAGTTGATTTCTCGCATGGGGGCGTGCGAAGTACGGCCATGTTTGTCGGCGTCATGACCGCCCTCAACGTTCCGATTTTCGCGATTGCCAGCTACAGCGGGACCGTCTACATGGAGTCTACCCAGTTCTGCGGCCAAACCTGTCATCAAGTGATGCAGCCGGAATTCACGGCTTACCAGCGCTCTCCGCACGCGCGCGTACCGTGCGTCGAGTGCCACATTGGCGCGGGGGCGCCTTGGTTCGTGCGCTCAAAGATTTCAGGCAGCTACCAAGTTCTGGCCGTGACGTTCAACCTCTACCCGCGGCCTATTCCCACGCCCATCCACAACTTGCGTCCGGCAAGGGAAACCTGCGAACAGTGCCACTGGCCCGAGCGGTTCTCCGGAGACAAGCTTGTGATCAAGACGAAGTTTGCCGACGACGAAAAGAACTCCGTAACCCAAACGGTGCTGCTGGTTCATATCGGTGGACGGAGTCTGGATCGCAAGCTGGTCGGGATTCATGGCCGCCACCTGGGGCTGGTGGCTTACCTCGCCGCGGACAGCAAGCGGCAGGAGATTCCCTGGGTGAGCTATCGAAACGAGGACGGAACCGTCGCGGAATTCGCCTCGACGGAGACTCCCCCGAAGGCAGACCTGCTGGCGTACGGCGCACGACGTACCATGGATTGCATGGACTGCCACAACCGTCCGACCCACACCTTTGACATGCCGGAAAGCGCCGTGAATCGGGAAATGGTGGCTGGCCGGATCAGTTCTTCTCTCCCGTTCATCCACAAGGTCGCGATCGATCTCCTGAAAAAGGACTACACCAGCCGTTCGGCGGCTCAGACCGAGTTGCCTGAAGCACTGCGAGAATACTATCGGAAGAATTACTTCGCGATCTACAATTCTGAGCGCGTGCAGATCGAAGAAGCCGCGAAAGCGCTCCTGTACATTTACGACGGTAACGTTTTCCCTGAGATGAACATCACCTGGGGAAGTTATCCGAACAATCTCGGGCACAACGATTTTCCTGGCTGTTTCCGTTGCCACGATGGCAATCACAAGTCGAAAAGCGGGGCAGAGATTACACAGGACTGCAACGCCTGCCATTCACTCCTGGCCATGGACGAGCCCGACCCCAAGATTCTGCACGAGCTGGCGGGAGGGAACTAATGCGAACGCAGCGTGCCCCAAAGGACATTCGCACCCCTCACCCCCTTGGGGGAGAGGGGGCCCGAGGGGCGAGGGCGGGTGAGGGGGTCTTCACCTCCGGCGCGCAGACGTACCAAGTCTATAAACGTTCGTATTGGTTGTTGATCCCACGCGGGATGATCTGGCGTAGCTTTTTCTTTCATTTTTGGACGCCAGGCGCGATAGAATCTACTCAAGGAGGATTCCATGAGGTTGCTTAAGGTTCTGGTTGCCCTTGTCATTTTAAGTGGTTCACTGCTGACCCTGGCTACCGCGAAGCCTGAATACGCCAAGAAGGAAGGGAAGCCCTGCACGTTCTGCCACGTCAAAATGGGTTCGAAAGAGCTCACTGACGCAGGGAAGTATTACAAAGAACATAACCATTCGCTGGAAGGCTACAAGCCTGCTGCGAAGACGTAGAAGCCGATCGCTGACGGGAATTGATTTCGCGAGCAAGCCGCAGGCCCAAAGCTAGACACCCACGCTGTGGCGGCACCGAGCGTCTCAGGGCAGAAGCCCTGTGGGGTTCTGCCGCGACCCAGCGTCGTGCGGGAGGGCCGGTGTGGAAAGGTCGGCTGTAGCGGGCTGACCCGGTTTTCACTCGGGCTCGGTGGGGCGTCTGAGTTGATGGCGTCAAGCGCCTCGCCGGCAAGGGGAGCCTCGCGGGACAACGACGCGCGGTGAGGCTCGGCAGCCCAACCCACGAGGAATGACAGACTGGACGCGCCTCCACGCTCGCCCGCCAGGGGTGGTGTGAACAGGTTTCCCGAGGACGACAAGGAGGGGTGGTTCCCATGCCAAGTCCCGAGCAAAGGCCGGGCAAGACCCTTCAACCCGGCCGCAGATGGGTGAACGTCCTCCTGGGGAGCGGCCTCGCCGCCTCCGTGGTCTCGTTTCTATACCCGGCCATCCGTTACATCATCCCTCCGCCGGTCGCGGAATCCACCAGCCGGTCGGTGGTTGCCGCCAGAGTGGACGAACTCAAACGGAACTCCGGGAAGATTTTTAAGTTCGGCTCAAAGCCCGCCCTGTTGGTGCGGACCGCCGACGGCACGTATCACGCCTTTTCCGCCGTCTGCACGCACTTGAACTGCACGGTTCAATACCGCGAAGACCTCCATCAAATCTGGTGTGCTTGCCATAACGGACTTTACGATCTGGAGGGACGGAACGTGAGTGGCCCACCGCCTCGCCCGCTGCAGATGTTTGAGGTTCACGTCCAGGGTGAGGACGTCGTGGTCACGCGGAGCGCCTAACGATGAGCAGGTTATACCGCCGCACTCTTGCCTGGTTTGACGAACGGTTCGGCGCCGGAAGTGTGGAGGAGTTCCTCCGTCACAAGACTGTTCCCGTGCACCGGCACAGCCTCTGGTATTACTTCGGCGGCATGACCTTGTTCCTCTTCATGATCCAGGTGCTCACCGGGATCCTGCTGTTGCTTTATTACCGCCCCACACCCAACGACGCCTTCGAGAGTGTTCAGTACATGGTAACGCAGGTTCGCTTTGGCTGGCTGATCCGGTCCGTACACAGTTGGTCGGCGAACCTCTTGATCTTCGCGGCGTTCGTTCACATGTTCAGCGTTTATTTCTTGAAGGCCTATCGCAAACCCCGCGAACTCACCTGGATCAGTGGGATGCTGCTGCTCTTCCTCGTCCTGGGGTTTGGTTTCAGTGGCTACTTGCTTCCCTGGAACGCGCTGGCTTTCTTCGCGACCAAGGTGGGGACGGAGATGGCCGGCTCGGTTCCGATCATCGGAAAGTGGCTGCTGATTTTTCTGCGGGGCGGGGAAGAAGTGACCGGCGCGACCCTGACTCGTTTCTTCGGTTTCCACGTCGCGGTTTTGCCCGGGCTGGCCACGTTGCTGCTGGCCATACACCTCTTTTTGGTGCAACGGTTGGGAATGAGTGTGCCACCGGGCGTCGAGCGGGCCATCGCCGAGGGGCGCGAGCCGGCTCGCTCCATGCCCTTCTTCCCCAATTTCTTGTTGCGCGACATCATCGGTTGGTACGCCGCGCTGGGCGCGCTGGGAGCGCTCGCCGCCATCGTTCCCTGGGAACTGGGCACGAAAGCAGATGCTTTTGCTTCGGCTCCGGCAGGAATCCGCCCCGAATGGTATTTCCTGTTCATGTTTCAGACGTTGAAATACCTTCCGGCGAAGGTCCTTTTTGTGGACGGTGAATTGTTGGGCATCTTCGGATTCTCGGTGGCTGCGCTGGTTTGGGTTGCGGCCCCGTTCCTCGACCGGCGAATCGGCTTCGGGCGAGTCACGCGTTTCTTTACGGGCTTGGGAGTCTTCGCGCTCGGGTACATGATCGTTCTCTCGTTGTTGGCTTTAAGGTAGTGATGCCAGGCCTGCTGGGTATCCAAATTCGGAGTGCATTACCTGGCTTGTGAAGGAAGCCCTACGCTGCTGGCATTCTGAGGAGCCGTAGGCGAGGAAGAATCTGCAGTTCATCGCGTAAGAATGCAGATCTTTTTTCCGCTCTGCGGGATGAGGATGACAGAGCGAACGCTGTGGCCCACAGGCGGACACTGCCTGGGCCTGACAGAAGGGCTCACGTTGTGGAAATGCGGCGGTGATTGCCACTGCTGCCACCCTGGATCGTCATGAAAACTGTGCTTGCAGCGCTCCTGATACTGATCGGCGCGCCGGGCTCCGCTGCGGCGGATTCCGGCAATAACTCGTGCATCACTTGCCATGCTTTGCTGGAGGAACCCAAGTTAGTGAATCCGGCCAAGCTCTTCGATAGCGACATTCATCATCAGGCCGGACTGACCTGCGCGGACTGCCACGGCGGTGACCCCAACGATGAATCCATGAGCGCCATGAGTCGAACGAAGGGTTTTCGGGGAGTCCCGAAGAAAGCCCTCATTCCGGACTTCTGCGCCCGCTGTCATTCCGACATTGCTTACATACATCGCTTCAATCCCAAGATGCGCGCTGACCAGTTGAGCCAATACCTCACCAGCGTGCACGGCAAGCGGCTAAAGCAAGGCGACACCAAGGTGGCCGCTTGCGTCGATTGCCACGGGATCCACAACATTCTGGCCGTCTCCGATACGCGCGCGCCTGTCTACCCGACAAACGTGGCGACCACTTGTGCGCGTTGCCACGCGGACGCCGCCTACATGAAGGACTACAAGATTCCCACCGACCAAGTGGCGCACTATCAGAAGAGTGTCCATGCCCAGATGCTCGGACAGGGTGACATCTCTGCGCCCACTTGCACGACGTGCCATGGCAACCACGGCGCCACGCCACCGGGCGTCAGTTCCGTAGCCAACGTCTGCGGAACTTGCCACGTCTTCTTTGCCCAACTCTTCGAGAAAAGCCCGCATCAAGCCGCCTTCGCAAAAATGGGACTGCCGGGCTGCGTTCAGTGCCATTCCAACCATGAGATTGTGAAACCCTCGGATGAGTGGGCCGGCGTCGGAGCGAATTCGGTCTGCGTCACCTGTCACGCTTCCGGTGATCCTGGCTACCGGAGCGCGCAAGCCATGGCCCAGGATCTCGCCCGACTGAACCTCGCCATCGTGCGAGCGGATACCATTCTGGACACCGCCGAGCGAGCGGGGATGGAAGTTTCGAGCGCCAAGCTTGAACTTACGAACGCCCACGAAGCTCTGGTCAAAGCGCGTGTCAACGTTCACACGTTTCGCGAAGAGCAAGTCCAGACGCTCTCGATTCAAGGTCTGGAAATTGCCACGCGCTCCAACCAGGCAGGCGTCGCGGCCCTTCACGAATTGAACATCCGCCGCAAAGGTCTGGGAATCTCCCTCATCACGATCCTGGTGGCCATTGCAGGACTGTATCTGAAGATCCGTCAAATCGAATCGCGCCAGAAGTAGCGCAGGGCCCGCGATCCGGCCCGCCGATCTTAATGGCGGGCGGCTTTTCCAACGGCGCGGGGGTTTGCCGCGCCGCCGTCTCTGCTGCTCAGCAGGCCGGTCCCGCCCTGCGGGACCGGCGCTACATGGGGCTTGCGGCGCAAGGGCCTAGCGCCACGGCGAGACCATCTCCTGCGTCTCGCACAGGCGCACGCGCGCGTCAACGGCGCGGAAGTCCTTGCCCTCAGGGAAGACCAGCAAGGGGTTGATCTCAATTTCCGCGAGCTCCGGCAATTCCTCCACGAGTTGTGAGAACCTTTGCAGGATTTCCGCGAGTGCGGCCAGATCCGCAGGAGCTTCTCCGCGCACGCCCTCCAGCAGGCGATAGCCGCGAATCTGCCGGATCATTTCTTGCGCCTCGAGGTCCGTGAGGGGCGGCACCCGAAAAACCACGTCCTTAACGGTCTCCACGTAAATGCCGCCCAGCCCGAACATCACGAGCGGACCATACGTCGGGTCTTGCGTCATTCCCACAATGATTTCGCGCCCGCCTCGAACGTATTCCTGAATCAGGAACCCCAGGCTCGCATCACCCGGCGCTGTTTTTTCTCGATGCCGGGCAACGGAATCCGTCATCCTCTCCGCGGCAGCCAGCAGTTCCTCTGGATCGCGAACATCGATAACGACGCCCCCGGCCTCCATCTTATGAACCAATTCCGGCGCCATAGCTTTGAGGACGACCGGGTAGCGAAGACCTCGGGCCACGCGCTTCAGCTCTTCCAGATTCCCAACCGATGTGGACCCCGCCACAGGAATTCCGTAATACCCGATGAGGCGAAGGCTTTCCTCCGCCGTCAATTGGGATCGTCCCTGATGGTGGATATCTTGCGTGAGCTCTTCCGCCGCGCCGCGCCGAACCTCGAAACGCTTCAACTCTCCCACCGGCCGTTCGCGCCACACTCGATAGCGCTCGAAGGCTGCCAGGGCGCTGACCGCCGACTCGGGGAAGATATATAGGGCCATATGGTTCGGATGGTCACGGTTCAACTCAGTGAAAAACTCTTCCGTCGCCATCATGACACCTATAACCGGTTTCATATACTGGTGACGCAACTCTTCCAGTCCCAAAACGATGTCCATGGCGCTGATCATCATGGGAGGAACAAAGACAACCAGCAGCATGTCGATGCCGTCGTCCTCCAGCAGGATGCGCGCGCAGGCGTCGTACCTGCCGCGATCCGATTTGCCCGTCATGTCCACCGGGTTCTGGATGCTGGCCTCGGGAGGAAGCAATCGGCCGAGCTCCTGGCGCGTCCGCTCGGAGAAGCTCGCCATGACCAGCCCGTTGGCAATGGCGGTGTCCGTGGCCATAATGGCGGGGCCGCCGGCATTGGTGAGAATGCCCAGGCGGTTTCCGCGCGGCAGGGGATTCTTGGAGAACGTGAGGGTGAGATCAAACAGCTCTTCCACGGTGTTCACGCGAATGACGCCGCATTGCTCCAGAAGCGCGTCCGTGGCGATGTCGAGGCCCTGACGCGTGGCAAGCGCTCCCGTGTGAGACGTGGCGGCGCGCGCGCCCGCCTCCGTCCGTCCGGACTTCACCACCAGCAGGGGTTTCCGCCTCGAAACCCGCCGGCAGATTTGCATGAAGTGTTTGGCGTCTCCGAACGATTCGAGATACATCAGGATCAAGTCCGTTTGCGGATCATCTTCCCAATACTGCAGCAGGTCGTTGCCGGAGACGTCGGTCTTGTTGCCCAGACTCACGAAGTACGAAAAGCCAATGTCCATTTGCCGCGCGATATTGAGGATGGCCACGCCCAGCGCTCCGCTCTGCGACATGAAGGCAATTCGTCCCGGCAGGGGGAGCGTGGGCGCAAAAGTCGCGTCCATGCGCACCGCGGGCTCGGTGTTGATCACCCCCATGCAATTCGGCCCGATCATCCGCATGCCATAGTGCCGCACCCGTTCACCGAGTGCGGCTTCGAACCTCTTTCCTTCTTCACCCGTTTCCGAGAAGCCCGCGGTGATAACCACCAGACCTTTCACTCCCTTTTTCCCGCAATCATCGATCACGCTCAGCACCTCGCCGCGTGGCACCACGATGATGGCCAAATCGAGCGAGTCAGGAATCGACGACACGGTGGGGAAGGCTTTGATAGAGTGAATAAAATCAGCCTTCGGGTTAACCGGAAAGAGCTTGCCATGGAAGTCAAATTCGATGAGCTGATGCAGGATTTCACGGCCGATCGACCCCTCGCGCCGTGAGGCGCCCACGACGGCGATGGATTTCGGCTTAAGGATAGGATCCAAAGGGTTCACAGGAATTCCTTTCACGAGGGCGAGCCCAGCGCTGAACGAACGCCGGAGGTCCCGGAATCCGAGGTGACCGCCACACCCGCCAAGCCTCCATTGAAAGCTGATTCAACTGCCAAGTCAACGGGAGATCGGCGACAAGTGAAGCGTGACGAGCAACAGAGTCCGGTGTCCGAGGTCCGGAGTCCAAAGGCAAAGGGCGGCGCGCCCGCAAGGGGCACGGGACGAGCAGGATGGCGAGCCGCGACAATTCCTCATGGAAGAATCGGCTGAACGCCGAGCGCTAATGATCAAGGTTTCAGGACAACTTTGATACGAGTGGAATCCGGCTTCACAAGTTCTTCGAAGATTCTCTGGCCGTCGGCCATTGGCGCTTCACTGATCCAGTCTGCCGTCGCCAAGCGGCCATCGACAATCCAGCCAACCGCTTTCTGAAATTCCCGACGGCTATAAGCAAAGGCGCCTGCCAGCCGGATTTCGCGCCGGATGATTTCCACGCAATCGAGGGCGGTTTCCTGCTCTCCCAATCCGGCCAGGATGATGAGCCCGCCCGGCCGCACCAGCCTTAGGGCTAATTGGCGCGTCACTGAGAATCCTGCGGCATCAAAGATCACGGCGCAGCCTTCCTCGCCGAAGAAGCGCTGGAGTTCCTCGAGGGCGTTCGCCTCCTTGGGGTTGACGGTCAGACCTGCGCCGAGCTTGCGCGCGATCTCGGAACGATGAGGGTTGATCTCCACGACGGCGACATTCGGAAAGTTCAGTTGACGCGCTGCTTCGAGGCCCATCAACCCCAGGGGCCCGGCGCCCAGAATGGCCAACGGACCACGCTCCTGTCCGACCAGGCCTGCCATGTGCAGACCACACGCCAGCGACTCAACCAGAGCTGCGCGGGTGAAATCCACTTCTGCTGGGATGGGGTCGAGGTTAGCGATGGGAACCTTCAAATATTCGGCAAAACCTCCCGCCACCTGCAGCCCCAGGAATTTCCGGCGCGGGCAGAGGTAGTCACGTCCCGACGAGCAGTAAGCACAGTGGCCGCACCCTAGGATGGGATAGACCGTCACGCGCGTGCCAGGAGCGACGGCCGCCTGTGAACTGCGGACCTCGACAACTTCCCCCGCCATCTCGTGACCGAGCACGAGCGGCGGAACACGGCCGCGGCTGTGCCCCAGCCAGCCGTGCAAGTCCGACCCGCACACGGCTGCAGCATGAATACGAACCAGGGCGTCGCCCGGCCCCGGCTCGGGGTCGGGCCAATCCTGATACTCGAGCTTTCGCGGTGCAGTGTAGACAAGGGCTTTCATGGAACCCTCTCCCGAGGTCACGGAAGTGAATCATCAAGTGCAGCCCAAACCGGCAAACAGCCTTTTGACAAAGACCTTTTACGTGGACTAAGCCAGTAACTCGGCGCGAACGTTCTTCAAGACATACAGAGCACGCTCGACCCCGACCTCGCCGGGAAGAATGGGGTCTTCATTCTCAATGCTCATGATTCCCTGAAAGTCGATGTCCATGTACGCCTTCACCACGTCCTTCCAGAGTTGCGCGCCGTGACCATACCCGACCGCGCGGAAGAAAACCGAGCCCTCGGCGGCCTTTGCGGGGTCTTCTGGAAAGTTCAGGACGCCCATCGTCGCAGCGACGTCTTTGACAATCACCGTGTCTTTCATGTGCGCGTGATAGATGGCGCCCTGCTTGCCGAGGTAATGGATGACCTCGATAGGATCGCAGCCTTGCCAGAACAAGTGGCTGAGGTCGCAGTTGGCCCCGATTTCTTCACCCACTGCATCACGCAGTTTCATCAACGTCTTCGGGTTGTACACGGCGAAGTTGGGATGCATTTCCAGAGCGATCTTACGAATGCCGTGTTCGCGCGCAAACTTCACAGCTTGTTTCCAATAGGGAATCACCTTTTCGTTCCACTGATACTTCAGCACCTGATCAAATTCCGGAGGCCAGCGGTAAGTGGCCTAGTTGGGCATCTTATCCACCGGCGAGCCGCCCGGGCAGCCGGAGAATCCCACAATGACCGGCACTTCCAGTCGCTCGGCCAAAAGGACGGTGTTTCGGAAAGATTCGTCATCTCGTGCCGCAATCTTCGGGTCGGGGTGAACCGGGTTGCCATGGCAACTCAACGTGGCCACCAGAATCTTGCGGTCTTCAAATTTCCTTTTCCAGGCTCTGGCCTTGGCAGGATCGGCGAGAAGCTCCGCGACCGGGCAATGCTTGGCGCCGGGATAACCTCCCGTGCCGATCTCCACCGCCTCAATTCCGAGCGCAGAAATCTTCTCGAGCATCTCTTCGAGCGAGAGGTGATCGTAAACAGGATCAAAGACGCCAATCGGAATCAGGCGGGACGACTTGGGTACAGGGGGGATAGCGGGTCGCGCCGGCGGAGTTTCACCCGCCGTCGGCGCCACGCCCCGCCCCACAGCCGGCGCGGTCGCGATCAAACTCCCTGTGGTTGCCAAAAATCTTCTTCGGCTCACAGAACGCATGTCTTTTCCTTTGGTCATTTCATCACCCTCCTACGTCGTGCTCGGAAGTATACGTCAAAAGTCGTCGTGTGTTGCATCGCAATGTCGTCGCTGCGAAACAGAGCCGACCAACAAAGCCGAGCACGGCTGGACGCACGTCGGGCAGGAATCTATAATCACTCCCGCCACCTTCAGGGGGATTCATGAATCACAAGACAAAAGCAGACCCGTCGCTGACGCTCAGGGTGACAAGGGGGGCGCGCAGCCCCGCTCAGTCTCGCACCACGTTTTGGGAAGTGGTCTTCAGGCGCTCCACATACAGAAGTGCGAACCCGCAAAAGGCGCTCGCGCTCGCACTTCTGAGCACACTGCTGGCTGTGAGCTGGGTTGTTTGGCCGCCAAGCTCGAAGCTGAACGCTCGTCCGCAGACATCACTGCAGGCGGTCACGGATCAGACGACCTACAACGTTGGCTCGGAGGTTCGCTTGCGGATTGTTCTTCCCACGTCACACGAGTTGACATTGGCTCCCCTCGACGTTGTCGCCTTCGTTCGCTACGCGGGTGAAGACCGGCCGGTGAACAAGGATGGGACGACAATCGTGTCGAACCTCTCTCTAGCGAGCGAGGCGTCGGCGGTCGGCTATCGGACTTTATGGGAAATTCCGATCGAGGCGCGTACTGGAAGGTACGAAATTGATTTGGTGGCGCGAGACTCCAAAACGCACGAGGAGGTTCTGAACGCGCCGCGCGCGGCGTCGTTCGCGGTGCATCGAAAACTCGTCGAGATCGATCGTATCCAGCTCAATAAGGCATCCTATGCGCCGGGAGATGTCGTTGCGTGCCGTGTTTCCCTTCACAATCTCACCGATCACAGGCTCGAAGGCCTGCGCGTGGAGTTTTCGGATCGTTACTGGCCCTGGATCGCCGGCCCCGCGGAGCTCGCGGCAGCGAGCATCGTCACGTTGACTGATAGGTTATCGTTCTTGCCAAAAGGAGAGGAGCAACTTTCGTCCGAGCATGCGGGGGTCGCAAAAGCCGTCTCCGGACCCGCGATTCATCAGTATGGAGTTGTCGTCTGGGACCGTGATCGCAAGACCGTGTATGACATCGCCTTCAGCCCCCTGATTTTCATCAATCCCCCTAGAGTGGATGCGCCCAAGCCTTACCCTGGGCAATACATTTACCCCAAGCTGGATGCGGTCAACACCTCGATCTATCGCCAGTTCCATCCAGGGCAATTCGGTAGTGGCGCTATTCAGTTTGATGCTGGCCACACGATGTTCGAGTCGGGGGCCGAAGCCACAGTGAGATTCTCGATTGTAAACCCGACGGACAGCACTTGGCGCCGGGTCTCGGTGCGGGGGCGCCTGGTTGGTCCCAACGAGAAAGAGCACGCGAAGCAGGTTGTGGCGGAGCAAGTTGACCTTAACCCGCACAGCGCGCCGCTTGAAGAAGAAGTGAAGTTCAGCCTTCCGCAGGACGAGAGTGGACTCTACCGGGCGCAAGTTGAAATAACTGATGCCTCGGGGCAATTGCTTGCTGCCAACGCGCTCGAACTCGGCGTCAATCCTCTTCCCAAGTCTGTGCTACTGTTCTGCGCGCACGAGGACGACGATGGAACGCAGATGGGGATGATTCGCGCCGCGGTGGAGAACCACATCCCTTTACACGTGGTTTACCTCACAAGTGGCGATGCAGGCGCCTGCGATCGGTACTATGAGCATTCCTGCGGCCCGGCCGAGGCGTTGAACTTCGGAGCCCTCCGTATGGAAGAAGCGCGCGCTGCGCTGGGCCACCTCGGCGTACCGCGCGAGAACATTCTCTTCCTGGGTTTACCGGATGGCGGTTCGGGCAAGATCTGGTACGACCACCCTCGGTTGTCTGATCCGTATCTTTCTGTTCTGTTGGCGAGCGACCATGCTCCGTACGACGGTCTCTTCCGACCGAATCTGCCGTTTGCCCGGGAGGCTGTCGTCGAGGCGGTGGAGGAGATTATCAAGAAGTTTCAACCCGAAGTCGTCTTCACTTCGCACCCGCCTGCGGAGGGTCACATCGACCACATCGTGAACAACTATTTCGTCGTGAAAGCGCTGCAACAATTGCTCCGCGAGGGCGCCATCCCAGCCAACCTCGAAGTGCGCGTGGACCGCATCTTCGACCCCAAGAGCCATCCCGCTACTCCCTACCATTATGAGGATCACCTGTTCCATGTCTCGGGCGAAGCAATGGCGCTGGCTCAAGAGGCTGGATGGTATTATCAATCGCAGGGAGGTAACCGGGCGCAAGGAAACCTGCGCACCTGGGATCAACTGCCCCGCAGCGAAGGCTACCGCAAAATGTTAGACTGGAAGGAGCACGATGGGTGGAACGAGAAAGAGTGAAGCATGGAAACACCGCGCGAGTGGGCGAGAGGATATAACCGCCAAGAGATGAACGAAGAGGCTGATGGGCATAATCCTGGCGCCGAGACGCTGGACGTGTCTCGCCCGGCTTCAGAACTTCCCACCGAGCCGTTCCCATGCCCGGCGTGCGGCCAGATGCTCGCCGCCTCGTGTCGTGTTTGCGTGGCTTGCCGGCACACCATCGATCCTGCGGAGATCGCCAGGCCGCCGGCTGCGGCGGTGTTAGCAGCACCCGCGCGGGTTGAAGAGGCCAAACCGGGGCCAGTACGTTTCCCGTGGCGTCTTTTCTTTGTAGTCCTGGGGATCTCCTTTTTTCTTGCGCAAATCTTCCTCGAACTCTGGGGAGCACAGAAGGCTAAATTAGCGATGGGGGGAGTGCAGACTCTTGCCGGCATCTGGGTGTTCTTCGACGCGCTCTGGCAGCGGATTCCCCGGCCGTTACGGTGGGGGGTGGGCTCGATGCTGCTGCCCGTTATCGTTTTTCCCTGGTACTTGGCGCGAAGAAGACTGCCGCAGTCGCCGTGCCCATTCGTGGAAGCGGACGTGCGACCGCTCACGCGTTTCGTGCTTTTTGCCCTGATCGTTTTCTTCCTGCTGAGCGTAATTTTCTATTTCGTGCAGGGCCCAGCGCCCCGCTAGCGAAGCAGGACGCCCCACGTTTCTAGTCGGGGATCAGTGCTCCATCCGACGCCTGGCAGATGTAAACCTCGGCCTTGAGGCCAACCGCTTCCTGATAACCCTTCGCAACGGCTAGCGCGAAAGCTTCCGCGGCGTCCGTGTGCACCAAGTTGACGGTGCACCCGCCGAATCCCGCTCCTGTCATGCGCGCGCCCAGCACGCCGGGCTGCTTTCGCGCGAGCTCGACGAGCGTATCAAGCTCTTTGGAACTCACTTCGTAGTCATCCCGCAAGCTCTCATGGGATTCATTCATCAATTCACCGAACCGCTCCAGGTCGCCGCTTTCGAGAACCTTGACGGCCTCCAGCACGCGCTGGTTTTCCGAAACCACGTGGCGTGCCCGGCGCAGGAGCAGTTCGTCAAGCACTCCGCGAGCGGTCTCGAGATTTGACATCTTCACATCGCGAAGCGACTTCACCGCGAGGCCGGTGCTTGCGATCTGCGCTACAGCCTGGCGGCACTGCTTCAGGCGGACTTCGTATTCGGATTGCGCCAGGGCGCGCTTGACCCCGGAGTTGCAGACCACAATTTTCACATCCGCAGCGAGCGGCACGTGGCGATACGAGAGATCGCGGCAGTCGAGAAAGAGCGCGTGGTCACGCCGACCGAGCGCCGAGATGAACTGATCCATGATCCCGCAGGGCACACCGACGAATTCGTTTTCCGTGCGCCGCGAGAGCTTGACAACGTAGACAGGATCGAGGTTCAGCTTCAGAAGCTTCTTCCAGAACGTTGCCGCGCCCACTTCCACCGCGGCCGAAGAACTCAGTCCCGCCTCACGGGGGACGTTGCCCCCAAAGGCGATATCCGCGCCGCTGAGGCGATGGCCATCTTCTTCCAGGAATTTCGAAACGCCGCGCAGGAAATTACTCCAGGAGTGCTGCGTGTCCTTCTGGATCTCATCCAGGCTGAAGTCGACGGAGGCATGGAAATCGCTCGAATAGGCGCGCACGCGGCGGTCCGTGCGGCGGCGGCCCGCATAAATGATCGCACGGTCGATGGCAGCGGGAAGCACGAAGCCGTCGTTGTAGTCCGTGTGCTCGCCAATCAAATTCACGCGGCCCGGCGCGCGCACCACGACTTCCGGGTCAGTTCCGTAGACCTTCTGAAATACCTGCTCAATCACGTGAACCTGCCCCTGACCCAAAGTTTCAAGCCAGTTCCGCAGCACGAACGGGAGGAACGGCCCGTAATTCCGCAGCTTTCTCTTCGGCCAGTGAATCGTTCAGAAAAGTTCCTGCGCCGGATTCGACGCTGGCCAAGTACTTGAGTTTATCCTTACTGCGGTGGGGTGGATAAAACTCAATGTGGAAATGAAAATACGGATACTGCCCCCAGGTGGGAGCTTGATGCAACACCATCATGTACGGGAAGGACATCTGATAAAGGTTGTCGTATTTCAAGGTAACCCACTTCACGATTTCAGCGAGCGCGCGTTCTTCCGAGGGCCGGAAAGCTTCCAGCGTTCCGAGATGACGCCGGGAGAAAATGTGGACCTCAAACGGCCAGCGCGCGTAAAAGGGAATGAACGCCGTGAAAGCTTCGTTCTGCGCGATGATGCGCCTGCCGCCGCGATGCTCCTTCTTGAGGATATCGCAAAACAGGCAGCGTTTGTGGGTGCGCTGGTGAGCGCGCGCGGCCGCTAACTCTTTTTCCAGCCGGGGCGGGATCAGTGGAAAGGCGTAGATCTGTCCATGGGGATGCGGCATAGTCACGCCGATCACCGCGCCCTTATTTTCAAAAATCAGCACGTAGCGGATACCCGGCGTGGCTTTGAGTTCCAGGAATCGCTTTCGCCACAATCGCACCAGTTTGACGATGTGATCGATGGGAAGTTGCGGCAAAGAACTGCGATGATCCGGATGATAAAGAACGACGTCGCACTTGCCGTGGGAAAGGCGAACCTTGTAGAAGTCATCACCCTTGATCGCCGGATCCGGCGGAGGGATGGCGAAGGCCGGAAAGTCGTTCGGGTAGATGTAAACGTCATAGTTGTCGGGGACGCGTCCAGAGCCCGGACAGAAGGGACACCAGTCCTCGGGCATCTGGGGGCGCCCCTGGCGATGCGAAGCGGTTGAAACCCATTCGCGAACGGTGGGATTCCAGCGGAGTTCCGTCATGGTTCACTACGGCGAGAAGCCCGGAATGCCAACGCCCCCATGAACACTCCGAAAACCAACATCGCCGCACCCCACCACAGATCGATGTTCACTCCCAGCGACTTCTCCTGGAAGATGGAAGCGTCGGCAGCGACCCCGTAAACCATCAGGACGATGCCGTAGATCGAGAAGATAATTCCAATTGGCCAGCGAATATCCAAACCCATCGTTTCCTACCAGAAGATGATATTCAAAACCGCGCAGAGCGCCAGGATTCCAATCGCCAGGATCCCCGGCCGCTCATACCAGGAAAGGTTTGAGGTCTTCGGCCTGGGAGTCAGCGAATAAACCAAGCCGACCAGTTCCTCTTCCTTCCGGGGCTCTGTAAAGAAGGTTACCACGACCGTGACCACAAAACAGACGACAAAGCCCCAGATGGCCTGGTAGAAGTTCGCCGCCATAGCACTGGGATAGTGGATGTATTGATAATGGTAGAGTGCGTAATGCGTGGCGGCGGCAAGGATGCCGCAAAGTAATCCCCAGAATCCCGCGTGCGCGCTGGTGCGCTTCCAGAACATCCCGAGCAAGAATGTGCCGAAGAGCGGGGCATTGAAGAACGCGAAAAGGAGCTGCAGGTAGTCCATGAGGTTGTTGAACCTCAGGACAATGAAGGCGGTTCCGATGCCGACGATCACTGCAAACACCGTAGCCATCCGGCCCATGGTGAGGTAGTGCCGGTCTTCCTTGCCGGGGTTGACGTGAGTTTGGTAGATGTCGAAGGTCCAGACCGTGTTGAAGGCCGTGACGTTCCCCGCCATGCCGGACATGAAGCTCGCCAGCAGCGCCGTTAGCCCCAGACCCAGCAGGCCAGAAGGATAGAGGCTGCCCAGCATCGCCGGCAGCGCTTGATTGTAATTGTAGTCACTCTTGGCCGGATCCCACAAGAGGTGCCGGACAGGCGAATAGGCGATCGCCACTAGGCCAGGCAGGACGACCATCAGCGGGAAAAACATCTTCGGCATGGCAGCAATCAAAGGCGTGCGCTGCGCTGCGGGCATGTCCTTGGCGGCCAGGCCACGCTGCACCACCAGGAAGTCTGTGCACCAATAACCGAAGGAAAGTACAAAACCCAGGCCAAAAATCGTAGCGATCCAGTTGACGCCCATGGGGTTCATGTCGGAGCGCCAGATATTAGCCCAAGTGTGCGCATAGCCGGGATTGGGAAGGCTGGCCTTAAGCCCCGCGAATCCTCCCACGGCTTTCAAACCCAGAATGGCCAGGGGCAGGAATCCGAAAACAATGAGGAAGAACTGCAGGACCTCGTTGTAAATCGAAGAGGTGAGACCGCCCAGGTAGATGTAGAGGGCGACGACCACCGCCGAGGCAACTACGCTCGCCCAAAACGGCCAGTTGAGCAGGCGCTGAAAGAGAATCGCCATCGCGTAGAGGTCCACGCCGGAAACCAGCAGCGTCATGAAAGCAAAACAGCAAGCGTTCAGGGTGCGGGTCTTCTCGTCATAGCGCTTGCGGAGGAATTCCGGTACGCTGCGCACTTTGCTGCCGTAATAGAACGGCATCATGAAGACGCCTACAAAACACATGGCCGGAATGGCCGCCAGCCAGTAAAAGTGGTTGACGTACATGCCGTACTTGGCGGCATTGGCCGCGTGGCCCATCACCTCGAGCGCACCAAGGTTCGCGGACATGAACGCCAGGCCGGTGATCCAGCCGGGAATCGAACGACCGGAGAGGAAAAAGTCGTCGCTGGTCTTCATCCGCCCGCGGAGAGCGAATCCGATCCCCAACACAAAACCGAAGTAGATGACGATAATCGTGTAGTCGACAAAGTGAAGGTGCATAGTATCCTACCAGTCCGCGAATACTTACCACAGGCCACCCCAAAAGTAAACGCAAGACTGTGTCCGAAGGCGTGATTCGGAGGGTTCGCACCCGTAACTCCTGCGGGTGCGCATAACAGAACGCAAACCGCGGGATCGCGCGGCAGCCGGGACAGAGCTGCAGTAGCGCTGACCTCCAGATCAGCACGAAGGGAAAACAACAAAGCTGGCGACCTCCCGACGATGTCGGGACAAGTTCCGGTGGGCAATACTTCAGGCCAACGGCCAGCGCCCGGCACTTGGAGAGGCAAGCCGCGCCCCTTCGCCTGACCGCGTGATCTCAGCGCCGCACGTCGGGGAGGTCGACCAGGATCAGTTCGGAATCTTTGGCTGACTGGATGCTCAGCTCCGGTTCGTGAGCGATGCGCGCCTGGTCGCCTGCGGCGAGCTGGGTGCCGTTCACGGAAAGATCGCCTTCGATGACGAACACGTATGCCTTGCGATGCTGGCGACTCTGGTGCTTCACCTTGCTGCCAGCCGGGAGCGTGGCGACATAAACCTGTGCGTCCTGGTCGATGGCGAGCGTGCCGGCGAGTTCGCCGCTCGAAACCACGGGCAGCAGTCTGCCAAGGCGCTCGGCGGGCGCAAACTGACGCTGCTCCCAACGAGGTTTGAGCCCGCGCGTGCGCGGCAGAATCCAGAGCTGCAGAAGGTGCACAGGGTTTTCCTGCGAGTGGTTGTATTCCGAGTGCAGGATACCCGTGCCGGCCGACATCACCTGCACTTCGCCTGGGTGGATGACGCCACGGTTGCCCGTGCTGTCCTTGTGCTCGAGCTCGCCCGAAAGGACGTAGGTGACAATTTCCATGTCACGGTGCGGGTGCATGCCGAAACCTCTGCTAGGCTCGATAACATCGTCGTTGAAAACGCGCAGCGCGCCCCAGTTCAAGTTCGACGGGTCGTGATAGGTGTCGAACGAGAAGTGCCAGCGCGTGTCGAGCCAGCCGAAATTGGCGTGGTGGCGTTCGTCGGACTTGATGACCTTGGTCACCAGGTGCTCCTTTGCTGACGAGAGTTCGGCGCTTCGCAGGATTCCTGCGCCAGCGCTCACGCGGTACGGCAACGGCGGTTGGCGCGCAGCACGACCGGCGCGCCCGTCGATCAGATCTTGCGCGCTGGCGCGCGACACACCGGTGATACCCGGGTATGGACACCATCCCCATGCTACGTCCCCACGTCAGAGATGCCCGCGCCGTGGAGTTGGCGCGCCGCACGCCCATCGCGCATCAGACGCGAGAGGGTGAGTGACTTCCCACCGGCTGCCCTGCCGAGGCTGGCTCGCCGTCGAGCAGCGCGCTGATCGCCCGATCAAGCGAGAAGGCGCCGGCGCCTCTGATCATCACAGCCAGGGTCAAAGCGACGACCAAGAGATGGTACTCAAAGCCCTCGCCCTTCTGCTGGCCGGACCAGTTCATGAAGAAGCCGTTCGGCAAGTGCACCATGAAGATCGCCACGAGCATGTTGACGGCGATGCCGAAGGCGGCGATGCGGCTCAGCAAGCCGAGAAGCAGTCCCAGCCCGCCGAAGAATTCCGCGCATATAGCAAGAAAGGCGAAGACCGTGGGGATGTGCATGGTTTGGGTGAAGAACCCCATCGTCCCCTTGAAGCCGTAGCCTCCGAACCAGCCCAGCATTTTTTGCGCGCCGTGCGCTAGGAAAACCACGCCTAGCACTAGTCGCAGAATCGTCAAAACCCTGTCGTCCTCGGTGTGGAATAACTTTTTCAGCATGGTGTGCTCCTTGAATAGGGTTTGCCGCGACGGCCGCAGGTCGTGCAGCCGTCGTGGCCGTCCTTTTGACCCGACGCTCTCACGGGCGAGACGCCCGTGCGCAGTGAGCATTATGGACGGCACTCGCCGCCCGAAAGTTCTCCGGCCCGCTCATCAGGGCCGGGTTTGAGATTCCGTTTCCAAAGCCAGCGGCGCCGGGTGGCCCCAGGTTCCGCTGAAGACGAAATCTGCGTGTGGCTTGCGAGTGCGTGCGGACGGAGGTTCCGACGGCCCTTCTACGTAGCCCAGCGCCAACACGGCCACAGGTTCGAAGCCCGCGGGAATGGCGAAAAGCTCCCGAGCAAGGCGCGAGTCGAATCCGCCCATCTGGTGGATATAGAGATCGCGCGCCGTCGCCTCGACGGTCAGGTTCGCGACCGCCTGGCCCAGGTCGTAGAATGCGTGACGATTGGGGCGGGCGACATCATCGAATTCCAGCTTGGTAACCGCCAGGATCAGAACCGGCGCCCGCTGCGCCCACTGGCGGTTGGCCTCGGCCAAGGTGCTGAGCAGGCGGGTGTAGCCTTCAGCGTCATCGCGCATGGCCAAGATGAAGGCCCAGGGCTGGGCGTTGAAGCTCGAGGGTGCCCAGCGTGCCGCCTCGAAAAGCCGCACGAGATCTGCGCCCTCGATGGGACGCGCGGAAAATCTGCGCGGGCTCCAACGTCGCGCCAGGAGCGCATGGATTTGTGCATTCGCTCCCTGCGCACTGGCTGAAAATCTGACTGCTTGCATGGTCCCTCCTTGCTTCCCTTGCTTCGGCGCTGATCGTCGCTTGCCGCCCGGCGTCTTTGATGAACTATACTACTATAGTCGTTACAACAACTAATGGATGCACGAACAGCTTCTAAGGTTCACGAGCCGCCTCCAGAAGCTCGACGAGCTTGTGCAGTTCACTTTTGTCCATGCGGCTCAACAGTTTGCGGTGATACTGCGCCACGGGCCCGTCCAGGCCCTTCAATACCTTCTGCCCCGCGGCGCTAATGCGCACCGTGATGACGCGGCGATCCAGGCTGTCGCGGCTGCGGGTGAGAAGGCCGCGCCGCTCCAACCGGTCGAGCAGGCGCGTCACGTCAGGGTCTCGCGTGATCATACGCTCGGCCACCTCGCGGCAGCAAAGGCCGCGTTCTCCGGTGCCCCGCAGAATGCGCAGAACGTTGTATTGGGTGTGCGAAAGACCTGCAGGCTTCAGGATCTCCTCGGCGCCCCGGGCCAGCGCGTCGGCGGTGCGCATCAGGTTCAAGAAAACCTCGGCCTCCAGGCTCGTGAAGGGCTTGTCCTGCTTGATTTCGTCCTTGAGCTTGCCCACCATGGCTTCACGATAGCTGTTATAACGACAGTTGTCAAGAGGAATTCATTCATCGAGTGATCAGGAGGTTGGGTGATCGCTTCAGCGACCCATGCGGTCATCAGGTAATTGAGTGATTTGGCGATCTGGTGATTCGGCGATTTTGGATTTTAGAGTTGGATCTTGGGATTAGCCAATTGGACGGGCGGGGGTCGGTAGCTGATGGTTGCATTAAGCAGGGTAGACTTGTTCTTTAGGTCTGGGGATTTTTCGGTGGCATAAGACCAAGGGCCGCTAAGTTCAAGAGCCACTCCGCGCTACCAGGTCTGCACGCGGACATGTGCGACGAACGAGACTGGCGGCCTCAGTTGAGGAAATAACTGCGGTAAAGCGTATCGCGCTTGACGGGGCGAAAGCCAGCGTCGCGGATCATGCGGCGGAGTTGCTCTTCGCTGGAAGTCCGGGTGACGCCCGCGGCGCGCACCACGTTTTCCTCGATGAGGATCGAGCCGACGTCGTTGCCGCCAAAGCGCAGCGCGATCTGGCAGATCTTGTGGCCGGGGGTGAGCCACGAAGCCTGCACGTTGAGGATGTTATCCAGATAGATACGCGCGACGGCGAGCGTCTTGAGATAATCCGCCGCCGTCACCTCTTCCTTGAGGAAGTTGCCGAGCGAGGTGTGGGCGCGCTGGAAAAACCAGGGGATGAAGGCGGTAAAGCCGCCCGTCTCTTCCTGCAACTGGCGGACGCGCTCGAAGTGGCTGACGCGGTGCTCGATCGCCTCGCCGCAGCCGAACATCATGGTGGCGGTGGTGCGCATGCCGAGCGCGTGCGCGGTGCGATGTACGAGCAGCCATTCCTCGGTCGTGCACTTCAGGCGGGCGATGCGGCGGCGAACTTCGTCGTCGAGGATCTCGGCACCACCGCCGGGGATGGAATCCAGGCCGGCGTCCATCAGGCGCACCAGGGTGTCGCGCAGCGGCAGGCCAGAGACTTCCGCGATGTTCAGGACCTCCGGCGCTGAAAAGCAGTGCAGGTGAATCTGCGGAAAGCGCCGCTTGATGCTGCGGAGGAGGTTTTCGTAGTAATCGATCTTGAGGTCGGGATGCAGCCCGCCCTGCATCAGCACGCCTGTTCCGCCTAGGGCGACCGTTTCCTCGATCTTCTGGAAGATGGATTCGAGTGGCTGGATATAGCCTTCCGGCGACCCCACGGGACGATAGAAGGCGCAAAAGGAGCAGTACTCGGTGCAGATGTTCGTGTAGTTGATGTTGCGGTCGATCTGATAAGTGACCACGTTGCCAGGATGCAGGCGTTTGCGAACGGCGTCGGCTTCCATGCCGATGCCCAGCAGGTCATCGGAGCGGAACATGTCCAGAGCCTGTTCTTTGATGATGCCCATGGTTCTGCCGCGAGGAGAGATTCATCGCCCCTCACCTGAGGGGCTCAGAGTGACAGCGGCGGGACCGCCACAATCCGAAATTCGAAACTCGCAAGCCTTCTGTCAATCGCCCAATCACTCCATCGCCCCATGGCCCGATCCCTTGACTCAGGCAAAATACAGCTCTTTCTCGGCGGGAATGATACCGGTCTCATGCGCCAGCCTGTAAAAGAGCCGCAACCCCTCGCGATTCTCCTCATCCAGAGAATAGTCGATATTCTCGGTCAAGTAAACCTTCACGGCGGAGGCTGTCATGCCGAGCTTGGGCGCATATTCGGCGGCGATGTCGTCAATGTGGGCGAGTCCGAAATCGAGGGAAGCGGCGAAGTCCGCGTGGCGCCGGGAGAGGTGGATGTCGTCGTGGCCCACCCACAGTGCGAAGACAAATGGCAGCCCCGTGAACTTTCTCCACTCCGCGGCAAGGTCGTGGACTTCCGCCACCTGGCCGCTGTAAGTCAGCGCCGGGTCACCGATCACGAGCGCGGCGTCCGCGTGCTTCAGCATTTCGTCCGGCTGGGGCGCCGCCGGCGAGAAATTGACCCGCCGCGCATAGAACTTGTGCATCAGGATGTGCACGAGCGCGGCAGAGGTGCGCGAGGAATGGTCAACCGCTACGGTTTGCACCTGGGGAAGGGGCATCTTGCTGAGCAACAGCACGCTCTTCACTTCGTACTTGGAAGCGATGGACATGCCGGAAAGAATCTGCCCACGGTCAAGCCGCTGGTATTCGATGGAAGGGATAATGCCCACGTCCGCCTGGCGCCGGCGGACGCTATCGGCGCAGCCGCTGGGAACCGTCAACTGCAATTCGAACTTGCCTTGCTGTTCGCCGTGCAGCATGCCCCAGATGAGGGGAACGGTGTTGAGATACTGGACCACAGAGAGACGGAGTGCTGGCATGGTGGTAAGGAGAATTGACCGGTCATTCTATCTCAGCCCTGCGGGTTGTCAATTGGCGCTGTTGAAGCGAGAGATCTCCTGCTGAAGGGAAGGCCCAGTTTCGTTGAATTGTCTCCGCGCAGCAATGCTGAAGTACGCGATGGGGAGAATCGTGCGGGAGTTGGCCGCCTCATCTGACCGGTGCCGCGGCCTGTTGGATCGCTTGGATCACTTCATCGTTTCCCCCCGCCGCCCGAATGTCGTTCAGATCGCCGGCGCTAGGCGAGAACTTGAGGCCGCGGTCTTTGACGAGCTCCACGATTCGTGAGTTGGAGACTCCGCCCTGGAGCAAGGAGATAATGTCCTGCTTGCCCAGCGCCCGGGGATTCGGGGGAGCTGTTTTGGGTGTGAAATGTGCAACAAAGCTGAATTTGGATTTCGCTTGAGCCGAGTTAGTGGCAACGATCTCAAAGGTGTTGTCGCCGGGCTTGAGCGCGACAGGATCCGACCAGAACTCTGCAGCCTGCGCGCTCTTGGGCCGTAACACTGCCGGCGCGCCGTTGATCGTTACGGTCGGGAAACCAGAGTTATCCATGGCCATACCGCGAATGGTGAGCGGGGATTCATTGACCTGGACGGTCTGGTTCTCACCCGCTCCGGAGGGCGCGACGAGGACGATTGCTGGTGGAGCAGGCGGCGTAGCTTTGACTTCGGGGGGCGGCGTAACGACCGGTTGCGCGACAACGGCCGGTGGCACCGCGGCTTGTTGCTTGAGTTTGAAGTCTGCCACGACCGCGTCAAAATTCTGAAGCGCTCGCAGGACCAGGGGTGTGTATAGGGAATCGGCCTTTGCGACACTGTTCACAGAAGCGTCTGTCGAATCAGCCGCGTCCCAGTGATTCTCCGCCGCATAGCCGACGAAGTGCCGGAGCTTGCGATCTCGGAACTGGACCGCGCCGTACTCGATCTTCAGGTCGGTGATCTCAGCCCGGCTGACCTCGAATCCTACGTCAGTTTCCTTGGTAATCCGCGATTGCCGAACCATAGTATACCGAACTGCATCACGGCTGATTTCTAGCCAGCCGTAGGAAGCCCTGATCCTCGGCTTGAGTAACGTCCAGTTCAGGCTGGAATGGCCAACCGGGAAGCGTAGCGTGGGGTTCGTATCTGCGTTGACCAGTTGAACGTCCTCGGGCAGATTGGCAGGAGCGGAAGGGAGTGCCACTCGGGCCACTCTGGGGGCTTTGGCCAGTTGAGTGTCCTCAGGTAGATTGGCAAAGCTCCCCGCAGCCGGTTGCACCACGACGCCACGCGCGGGAGGGTCCGCAGCTCGACCCAGCCCGGAGCCTGCGAAACGCAGGCAGACTAACAGCGCTGCCAGGAGTCGTAGGGGTTGGGATCGCCTTTCCGGGATCATTTCGCGCCGTCTTCGGCCACTCGAGGTTCGCGGGTTGGCCTTTTGGGAGCCACTCTCAACACCGCCTCAAGAGAATTCTTCACACTCGCGCGGCCAGCGGATTATCTCACCGTTTCCAGGCGCGGCGCAAACGTGCAGGGTATTGTGCCCCAAACCTACCTTGGACGGCATTCGGGGAACGCCTCGGGAGGGCTGCTAGTGCCGTTTCAACTTGCCTTGGCCATCCCGCCCCGCGGAATTCGTTTTTCAGGCCGTGCAATTGTGGTCGGCGCGATTGCGCGGAGTAAGTTGGAACGGCACTAGGGGTGCGGAGCAGCCTGCTGGATCGCCTGGATCAGCTCATCATTTCCACCCCCCCCGCGAATGTCGTTCAGATCGTCAGCGGTGGGCGAGAACTTGATGCCACGGTCTTTGATAATCTCCGCGATGCGCGCGTTGGGGACTCCGCCCTGGAGCAAGGAGATAATGTCCTGCTTGCCCAGCGCCCGGGGATTCGGGGGAGCCGCCTTGGGGGTGTATTGAACGAGGAAAACGAGCTTGGCCTCCACCTGGGCCGCGTTGGAAGCCGTGATCTGGATGCGGTTACCTCCGGGCTGAAGCGGCAGCGGGTCCGACCAGAACTCGGCCGCTTGCGTGCTTTGCGGTCGCATATTGGTGGGCGACCCATTGATGGTGACGACCGGGATGCCGGTGCTGTCCATGACCACGCCCCGGACGACCAGAGGGGATCCATTCACCTCGAGGGTCTGGTCCGCGCGTGCACCCGAGGGAGCAGACAGCACGATCACAGGGGGAGCGGCGGGCTTGGGTTCCGGTGGAGGGCTTACGAGGGGTTGCGCCACGACGGGTGGAGGCGCCGGAGGCTTCACGAGGGCGAGCACGCGATCGAAGTTCTTGAGGGCTTGGTAAATCGAGCCCGTCCCCAGGGAGCCCTGACTGGCGGCCGCCATGGTTCCCGGGCCGCTGTGGATACTCCCCCAGCGATCCTGCGGCAAGTAGAAGATGGCAAACTTTTTCTTATCCCTGTGGAACTGCAAGTACATCTCTATCTTGACTTCGCTGATCTCCCCAGTGGGGATGTCGAATCCTTCGCCCAGCTTTCCGGCCGGTTGCATCACACTGTAGTGGATCCTACCCTGCGACACATCGAGCCAGCCGTAGGATAGGCTGTTAACGGACCAGCCAGAGATGCTCCCAATCGGGTAACGTAACGTGGGGTTAGTGTCGGCATTCAGAAGCTGGGGCTTGAGAGCATCTTCGATGTCTGCGTCATCAACCCTCCCGCCACGTCTGCTGCTACCCTTTCTGGCGAGTTGGGCTGCTGCCGCCGAAGTCGCGCTGATTATTAAGAATAAGATTAGAGCCGAGCGGCCCCTTCGCCAAAGTTCGTGGTTTGGGCTCATCGGATATGGACCTCCCCTGTTCTGCGGGTCGGGCACCTGCGATTCCGCAGGCTCCACACGGACCATCGGTGGTTGGAAGGTAGTATCTTAATTTCCTTCGCCAACACGGAGCCGATCCCATGGTGGATCAGCCTGGCCATTATTATTCCACTCTCGGGCGACAAGTTTCAACCGGATTGCAGAATTGCCATAGCGGGGCGCAGGGAGGCGTAACAGCAAATGGCAGCGATTTGTCTTGCCGCCGCACCCGTCAAAGCTGCCAGCGAAGGGCGGGGGGGTCCAGAACGTGTGGATGTACTGGTCAGTTGTTGCCGGCGGTCTGCTGGATTGCTTGGATCAGCTCATCATTTCCACCCTCCCCGCGAATGTCGTTCAGATCGTCAGCGGTGGGCGAGAACTTGAGGCCACGGTCTTTGATGATCTCTGCGATGCGCGCGTTGGGGACCCCACCTTGCAGCAAGGAGATAATATCCTGTTTGTCCAGCGCCCGGGGATTCGGGGGAGCCGCCTTGGGGGTGTAATGAACCAGGAAGACAAGCTTGGCCTCGGCGTGGGCCGAGTTGGTAGCCGTGATCTGGATGCGGTTACCTCCCGGCTGAAGCGTCAGCGGGTCTGACCAGAAGTCGGCCGCTTGCGCATTTTGCGGCCGCATGTTAGCAGGCAAACCATTGATGGTGACGACGGGAATGCCGGTGCTGTCCATGGCGACGCCGCGGATAACCAAGCGGGATTCATCCGTCTCGACGACCTGGTTCGCCCCTGCGCCTGAAGGACTTGCCAGCACGATGGCGGGGGGAGCAGGGGGCGCGGCGGGCTTGGGTTCCGGTGGAGGGCTCACGAGAGGTTGTGCCGCAACGGGTGGAGGCGCCGGAGGCTTCACCAGCGCCAGCACATGATCGAAGTTGCGCAGCGCCTGATAGATCGACACCGTCCCGTCTGTCCCGCGGCTGGCTGCCGAGGCGGCCCCAGGGGCAGTGTGAACCGATCCCCACTGGCTTTGGGGAAGATAGAAAATCATCTGCCTCTTTTTGGGGCTCCGGAACATGACGTAATTGTAAGAGAACCGGATGTCGTTGATTTCATTGCGGGGAACTTCGAACGAGTGATCGGATTTGCCAGCGGGCTGCGCCACTTGGTAACGAACCGAGTTGTGGGTGATGTCAAGCCAGCCGTAAGTGATACTGAAGACCGAGCCTGGAATACTCAGGATGGGGTAACGAAAAGTGGGATCGGAATCGGCATTCAGCAGTTGCGGCCGGAAGTCGGAATCGAAATAGGGACCTCCGCGCTCCCTGGCACCCCTCTTGGCAACTTGTCCTGCCGTCGCGGCCGAAGTCATCCCGACGACAAAGAACAGAAGGAGAGCCGATCGGCCCCTTCGCCAAAGTTCGTGGTTCGGGCTCATCGGAAATGGACCTCCCCTGTTTTGCGGCTCGGCCACCTGCAATTCCGCAGGCTCCACACGGACCATCGGCGGTGCGAAGGAAGTGTCTTAGTCTCCTTCGCCAACACGGAGCCGATCCCGCGGCGCATCAGCCTGCTCATTATTATTTCACTCTCGGGAGGCAAGTTTCAACCGGCTTGCAGGATTGCGATAGCGGGCCGCAGGGGAGGCATTGCAGGAAATGGCAGGGATTTGTCCCGCCGCGGCACCCGCCCAAAGCCGCCAGCGAAGGGCGCGGATGATCCAGAACATGCAGATGTCCTGGTCACTTGCTGGCGGCGTATTGGATTGCCTGGATCACCTCATCGTTTCCACCCTCCGCACAAATGTCGCTCAGATCGCCAGCGGTGGGCGAGAACTTGATGTCACGGTCTTTCACCCTCTCCGCCGCGCCCCGGTTCCTATCGTCATTTCGGTGCCGAAATGCTCTGAAATCCTTTCTCAAACGCCTTGTCTTTCGGGATTCCCCTGCTGATGTAATTACCCAGAAACAGAATGTCACCATTCTTCGCGTCCACGAGCACCACATGTGTGATAAACGTGGCGCTTCCGGAAAAAGCCATTCCGGCCAGACCGCCCGTCATGAACGACCTGCCTTTTGTTTGTTTTTGCGCGTCAGCGCGAACGATGACCAGAGCATCCGCGCTTCCCTTGCTGTTCAGAACGGCTACCATGTCGCCAAGCGAGAAGCGGCCCTTCCGGACGTCCTTGGGCTTCCTATAGAGCTGCGGACCAATCTCGTCGAACTTCCGCTGGACGTCGGCGACCGCATATTTGAGTTCGTTATTATTGTTTAGAGCCTCTTCAGTAAACGGGGTTTCCACCGAGAGGCCACTCTTCGTCAGGGCAGCAGCCACGCCGGAGGCCAATGCACTCGTCGCCTCTTCCTCCTCCTTGGCCATCCCCTCCGCGCCCTTCACGCCCTGCTTCGTCATCTTCACGATTGAGGGCAGCACCACCACAGTTCGAACGTTGACTTCCTTGGCCTTCAGTTTTGGATGCAAGAACTCATATCCCTGGGCTGGTGCGGCTAAGAGCAACAGCCCTGCCACTAGCAGGTAGCTGATTTTTGGTCTCATAGAGTTTCCCTCGTTGAAATCTGATTTCAAGCACGTCACTGGCTGGCGGAGCCCCGCAAGATGTCGATTCGCCCCTGAACCCTTTGTCGATCGAGTGCGTTTGGCAGCAGTTCTAGGTATTTTTCGTAGGCCGCGAGTGCCTCTTTGTTCCTATTGGTCTTTTCATAAAGCTGCCCCATGCCGAGATACGTCTTCGCGTGTCCCGGGTCGATCGATAGAGCTTTCTGATAGGCTTCCTCGGCCAGTCTCTGGTTCGCCTGCCACGCAGTTTGACCTGCGTCTTTCGCTAGCAACTGGCGCTCTTCCTCGTCTGAAGTGAATTTCCTTTTCAGACTCTGTTCTCTCTTCGTTTCATCCTTGCTCAATTCCTGATCGCTAGGCCGCGGCGTCCAGGGACCCAGGGAACGGTAAGCGTCCGCCTTTGCACAAAGATTCTCAGCCGAGTTGGGGTGGAACTCGAGAAGCTTCTGAGCGCGAGCCAGGGCAGTGCGCGGGCGGTGCGAGAGTATCGACAGGTGAATGTCCTCGTGAACCACCTGTTCTGTAAGGCTGAGATATTTCATCCTCCGCGCCGCGAGTACGTCGGGTGGAACCGAGAGGGGAGGCTTGGAAGAAATCAAGCTGGTCATATACGCTATGCGGTCGTCCAGTTTGGGGTGATCGTTGTAATAGATCTTATCAACGTTCGCCTCGTTCATCCTTTCAAGCAGGCGAAACGTATTGACCAACTCATTCGGGTCGTAATTGCCCTCAGCCAACTTATTGAACGAGTACACATCTGCGTCTCGCTCAAGCTCCCGGCTGTAGCCGTTGATGGACGCAATCGCCGCAACCGCCACCATATCGCCAGCCAGTCTGATCGCCGCGCCCCACGCATAGCCGGCCGGGGCAACACTGGACGCGAACGCGGCGATATTGGCGATGGTGGCCTTCTTCCGGTAGTCTCGATAAGCCAGGTACGTATGCCGATCCGTCACGTGTGTCATTTCGTGCGCGAGCACTCCGGCCAACTGGTCCTCGTTCTCGAGCAGAGAGACGAGACCGGTAGTGACGTAGATCGACCCGTTCGGAAGGGCGAAGGCATTTGCCATGGGATCTCGAACCACCCGGAATTGCCACATGACTCGTTCCGGCGCTGCTCCGGCCGGTAGCATTGCTCGCCCGACCTGATTGACGTAAGTTTCCATCGCCTCGTCGTGATAGACCATGCCCTGCCTCTCGAGTTTCCTGTCCAGTGCCTCCACTTGCTCGAGGAGAGAAAGGTCTACTTTGGTAAATGTGAAGGTACTACTTTTTTCTATCGCAGGCAGCATAGTGACGCCCAGGGCCGTCATCATAAGGACCAATTGGACTGGTCGGACCTTGATGAGTCTCATAGCTACCTCCTTTTTGTTTTCATTTGAGCATGCGTGCCGGACTCCAGCGCTTTGGCTTTCTCGAAATCGGCGTTTGCACCGATCTTGTCCCCCATCTGCCATTTGGCGTTCCCGCGATTCTGGAAGGCCTCGGCCATACCCGGATCGAGCCGGATCGCCTCATCGAAATCACTAATCGCCTGCTGGAACTTAGAAGCGCTGTAATAAGCGTATCCCCGAAGGTTGAGGATCGCCGGATCGTTAGGTTTCAGCCGGACCGCCTGATCGTAGGAATGGATGGCTTCCTGGAACAGGTATAGCTTCATGTAGACTTTTGCTCTTTCTACGAGCGGCTCGGCCCAGTCGGGCTTCAGTCGGGCGGCTTCGGAGAAACTGATTGCGGCAGCCTCGAACTTGCGATGCGCAAGCTGGAGTTGACCATCTGCAAAAGCCTTCTCGGCCTGCTCGGCGGCCGCCTCGGTAGACGCCTTGATGGCGCTCGTGGTGCGGGAGTCGTCGGTGGGGATCTGCTCGGCTCCGGCGATGCGCAAGGCATTAGTGAGTTCGGCCTTGGCGGCAGCGTCATCAGGGTTCAAAAGGATTGCCACCCGCTGTTCGGAAACGTCCCCCTGCCAATCCCTCTTCTTCCCGAGCGCGATGCCGAGCAAGCGGTGGGCTTCGGAATCGCCCGGATTCCGCTGGATGGCCTTCTGGTAAAGCGCGATGGCGCCGTCGATGTCACCAGTGTCCATCAACGCGTTTGCCCCCTTGACGTGCTGCTTGGCTTGCGCGGCGGCATCTTGCGCAGGTGGTTTGACGGCTCTCGCGGCGCCCAAGGCGTCGATGAGGACCGGCTCGGCTCCGGCGCTGCGCAAGGCGCGGAAGTATTCTTCGGTCGGGTTAAAATCGATGCCGTTTTCGCGCACTAAGTCCGCCACCCTCGCGCTGTGCACGGAACCTTTCACCAGCTCCATCACTTGATCTTTGGTGAGAGGCTTCTTGGTCGTCTGCGGGGCCGCCGCCAGTCCCAGGGCCAAGAGCAACACCATCGAGATGAGAAGTCGGGATTTCATAAAGCGGACCCCTTGCGACGGGGTGGCAGGGGCTTACATGCCTAGACCTTGCAGCCGGGATTCAGGTCAGCGAGTCCTGCAATGAGGAAGCTGGCTTCGGGCCCGATTGAGCAAAGGGCTGGTTATGACGACTCCAGCGGCGTCGGCAGGCCCCGCCTCCCAAATCTGGATTTCCACTTCGCAGTCCTCGATGGCACGGAGTGTACACCCCAGAACCCGGCTTTGCAACGCCACCGCAAAGGCTGTGTCAAAGCTCTTTAGAAATGTCCCCTTGTTAGAAGTGTCCCCTCTGAAACTCTGTGGTTGTTGCTTTGGGTGTTGGGGTTGCTTTCGGGTTCCGGCCGGAGCGCAGGCCGGAACCCGAAAGCAAGGGGGCGCAGACCGCTTGTCGCCACGGGTGGTCGGCGTGATTTGCGGTACGCCTTTACGGAACGGGGCATCGCGATGCTCTCCGGCGTATTTGGGAGCAACCGTACCATCCAGGTCAACACCGTCATCATGCGGGCCTTCGTCAAGCTACGGGAGATACTCTCTGCTCAGAAGGACCAAACTGCAAGACCAGCGGTTGGCCTTTTCTGTCAGTGAGCCGTAGTAGCCTTTTCGGGAAGGCTGACCTCACCACGCACTGCAGCGCCTGCGCCCACTCGATACTCGGGTCAAGGCGCCGAGGATTGGGTGGGATCGAGCGGGCGAGAACCGTGGCTCGGGCCGCTGGAGACCGGGGCTCCAGTATTGATGTAAACCTTATGCCCCTGCGCGTCGGAAATCAGGACAATCTCGTCCGCCTGCAGAGGTGATCCCTTCCCCCCAAGCATAGTCTCGGGTTGGCTCTGCGGCCCCAAAGCTATGTCGGCCAGTTCTTCCTGAACTGGGGGGAACGGCTCCGTACCCGCAATGAACACCTCGCTGTGAGTCAAGGCTGGATCGGCGAGCGCTACAAGGTTTGTGAGATTGTCAATCGCGGCCGTCTCGATTCCGTCGGGCTGACTAAACGGCTGGGGGGTTTTATAGACAGGTAAGCCGGTCGTCCGCTTCATGAATTCGGTCCAGACAGGCAAAGCCGAATGTGCACCGGTGATATCCAGGTCCCGGTCGTCGTCGTAACCGACCCAAACCACGGCGAGAAGGTTCGAGGTGAATCCGGCAAACCAGCCGTCATGTGAAGTGCCGGTCTTCCCTGCGGCCGGGAGCCCAAAGCCACCGGTCCTCACGCCCGCTGCGGTGCCGCTATTGATGACGCTTTCGAGCAGACTCACCATTAAATAACTGACGCGCGAATCAAGCACTCGGTGGGCGCTGACAGGATTGTCCCAAACGGGGCGGCCCTCGGCATCGGCGACGGCCACGATGCTCCTGGGTGTGACGTGCTCGCCGCGATTGGCGAAAATCGTATAGGCCCCAGCGACCTTGAGTGGCGTCGCGACATAAGCGCCCAGCGCGATGGCGGGCGTCGGCTCCAGTTGATTGTCGAAACCAGCCGTCACGGCAAGGTCGCGCACCTTGCCGTAACCGACCATCTCGGCCAGGTGCACGGCGGGCACGTTGAGGGAGTAGGTCAACGCCTCACGGACGGTTACCGAGCCGTGGTATGCCTGCTTGTAGTTTTCTGGCGCGTAGGGTTTATTGCCGAATTCAAACGTGGTGGGTTCGTCCGCCAGGACCGTGGCTAGGGTGATGAGAGGTTGTGAGCCGTCAACACCTGAGTTCAGCGCGGTGGCGTACACGAAAGGCTTGAACGACGAACCGGGCTGGCGGCGTGCCAAAACGTGATTCAACTGGCTCGTTCCATAGCCGCGGCCGCCTATGAGAGCCTTGACGTCACCCGTGTGCGGGTCCAGAGCCACCAGAGCGAGCTGCGGCTGGTTCGAGTCCAGTGGAGACGTCTTCGTGCGTCTCCTCTGTTTCTTCACTTGTCGATCCACCTCGATCAGACCGGCGCGCGCGCCCTCTGAGGCCGCACGCTGGAGATCAAGATCAAGAGTGGTGTAAACGCGATAGCCTTTCGAAAGCAGATCGTGCTCGGAGAATTGAGCGAGCAGCTGAGTCTTCACCAGATCCACGAAGTAAGCCTCCTGGCGAGCTTCGGCGCTCTGCTCAGCCAGTCCGAGGGGAGTTCTTGAGGCCTGTTCAGCCTCTCTGGCGCTAACGAAGCCTGCCTTCTGCATGCGCCCCAGCACAAAATTTCGCCGTTCGGCTGCCCGCTTCGGATGTGTGTAGGGCAAGTAGAGATTGGGACCGCGAATCAGCCCGGTTAGGAAAGCGACCTCGGGGAGCGTGAGGGCGCTGAGGTCTTTGTTAAAATAGACCGAAGCAGCCTCGCCGAAGCCATAGATGGAAAAACTATCCCGTTGACCGAGATAGACTTGGTTCGCGTAAAGCACAAGAATCTGGTCCTTGGTCAACCGGTGCTCGAGTATCATGGCCAAAAAGACTTCCGCCATTTTTCGCCGGATCGTGCGACGAGGTGTCAAGAAGAGGTTTCGTGCGAGCTGCATGGTCAGCGTACTGCCACCCTGCAGCCGCTTGTCCGAGCGGAGATCCGCAATGGCGGCGGCAACAATCCGGAGAGAATCCACGCCGGGGTGCGAGTAAAACCGCTGGTCTTCGGTAGCGAGGATGGCATTCACCAGCGCCTTGGGGAGGTCTCGGTAACGAACCAGGCGACGCTTCGCGCGGCTTGCGCCAAAGAGGGTCGTGATCGCTTCCGGCTCAAGCCAGTACGTCTTCAAGGCAGTCATGTCGTCGAGAGCCGTAATCGACACGAGGCGATCGCTTTTGAATTCCAGTCTCGCCGGACCTTCGAACATTTGACCGTTTTGGAAAAAAGACTCGGGGCCCGGCTGGATCTCCAACCGGTTGCCAGTCACCGTATAGCTTCCGGCACCTTGGCCCTCCTGGCCCTCGCTGTAGCTGGCCTTCCGGAGGTGAGCCGCCACCGCGCCGGCAGTCAAATGCTGTCCCACTTGCAACTCGCTTGGGGCGGCCAGGATTACAGCAGGTTTGCCGAGAACGCTCCCATCCAAGCGGGCATCAATGATTCGCGCGAACTGCAGGTAGAAATGAATAAAAACACCCGCGACAGCCGCGACAGTAAGCAACATCATTAGTCCTGCTCCGAGCAGGATTTTTTTCCAGGGCGGTGGCCGGGGACAGGCTGAGATCGTGTGAGGCCCCTAGCCCTCTGAGGGGCTGCAGCTCTCCTTAAGTCGATACGTGATCATTTATCTCCTCTCTCGCTAGCATCAGCGCGGTCGAGACCAGTAGGAGTCGCTGCGCGAGCTTCCTGGAGGTTCCTGATGGTTGGGACCGTAGCGAGGTCTGTCGAGCTGCTGCGGGCGCCGTCGCTCTGTGCGAAGCATGAAAAGACGCGC
>JBEKAK010000009.1:0-98030 GCA_050018275.1 Terriglobia bacterium
CACATTCCGTATTGGTTCGTGAAAAGCGACTAGCGTGCAAACCAGGGATGCGCAGCTCAAAACTACCGTCGTGAGGGGCATACGCAGCAATGCATCGGGCTAACTTAGCCGTGTCTGGTTCGTTTGATCCCGCAACCTTGTCTGCCCGCCGCGGAGACGCAGTTTCGCCGTTGATCTTCAAGCCTTCGAGAATACCTCCTTTGCAATCATGATAGCGCTCATTGCGTTGGGCCAACCTGAATAAAACGCCAGGTGTGTGATTACCTCAATCAATTCCTCCTTCTTAAGCCCATTTTCCAGCGCCTTATCGAGGTGAAACCGCAGCTGTTCCGGACGATTCAAAGCAATCAGCGCTGCCACCGTTACGAGACTACGGTCACGCTTTGAAAGCTCTTGGCGTTCCCATACCTCGCCAAAAAGCACGCGGTCAGTTAGATCGACCAGCTTGGGCGCGAAGTCACCGATCATCTTCTCGGCTGCTGAAGGCTCTCTACTCATGCTTATTACTCCTTCGAAATTTGATGGCTAGGACAGCCTACTCCCCCAACCGCTCGAAACGATACGCCAACTCCGGCCCTCCTTCGCCCTTGTAGGCGAGTTGGGCGACGAGCAGAGCGAATGGTTCCGTGTACCGTGCCATCCGTAGGGGTCCAGCGTCGACCGGATCGAAACCCACGTCGCGGATTAGCCCGGCCGTGACACTTTTGGCACTCTCGTCGTTGCCGCAGTACACCAGGCTCGGTCGGGTGGCCTTGCGCTTAGCTTCGTACACGCCGAAAAGCACTTCGCTGGGCACGGTGTTGAAAGCCGAGACGACATGAGCCTGAAGAACTCTCTTTGCAAGCTCTTCCGCGCCCGACGAGCTGTTGGCAACGATAAGTTTCGTGTTGCCGCTATCCATCGGAAGTGAACAAGTCACGATCACCTTACCCGACAAATCTCCTGCCTGCTTCAGCACATCGTCGATTCGGGACCAATGCACGGCCAGCAATACCGCGTCCGCTTCCTTTGCGGCTTCGCCCGGCGTACCGGCGCGTGCATTGCCTTGGGCGTCCCGCGCCAGCTTCTTGAGTTTCTCACTGGTCCGTGCGTAGCTGAATACGACTTCATGCCCAGCTCGCGCGAAGATCGTTCCGAGCTTCCCGCCCATCAATCCGGAACCCAAAATGCCAATTCGCATGCTGCTCTCCCTGGCGCTCCGTGTCCTTTGCCGCTTAGCGACCGGTCATTTGCTCCAGCCTTTCCGGGTACCGAGCCCCTTCCACCTTGATCTTCGAGGAGGCGCTATCGATTTCACGGAGATCGTCGGATGTAAGTTCGACTTCAGCTGCTCGGAGGTTTTCTTCGAGGCGCCCCGGCTTGGTTGTGCCTGGGATCGGAACAATCCATGGCTTCTGAGCAAGCAGCCAGGCGAGCGCTATCTGAGCAGGTGTCGCCTTCTTCCGTTCTGCGATCCTGCCAAGCAGATCGATCAAGGCCTGATTAGCTTTCCGAGCCTCCGGCGTAAAGCGAGGGAGGATGGTGCGGAAATCGGACCTGTCGAACGCAGTATTTTCGTTGATCTTTCCCGTGAGGAAGCCCTTACCCAGAGGGCTGTATGGAACGAAGCCGATTCCGAGTTCCTCCAGGGTCGGCAACACTTCCTTCTCAGGGCCTCTGGTCCAAAGCGAGTATTCACTTTGGACAGCGGTGACCGGCTGAACCGCGTGTGCGCGACGGATCGTCTTTGCTCCAGCCTCAGAAAGGCCGAAGTGCTTAACCTTGCCTTCTTGAATCAGGTCCTTCACCGCTCCTGCCACGTCTTCGATCGGCACGTCCGGATCAACTCGGTGTTGATAGAACAGATCGATGGCATCGACCTTGAGTCGCTTGAGCGAGCCTTCTGCGACCTCCTTGATGTGCTCCGGCCGACTGTCCAGGCCAACCCACTGCGGTCCTCCGTTGGGATCGAGTTTGAACCCGAACTTGGTGGCTATGACCACCTGCCCACGGACGGGAGAGAGAGCTTCGCCCACGAGTTGTTCGTTCGTGAACGGACCGTAGACTTCGGCGGTGTCGAAGAATGTGACGCCGCGTTCGACGGCCGTCCGAATCAGTGAGATCATCTCCTTCTTGTCCGCAGCCGGACCGTAGCCAAAGCTCATTCCCATGCAGCCGAGCCCGAGAGCCGAGACTTCCAGATTGCTTTTTCCAAGTTTGCGCTTCTGCATTGCTTCTCCTTCGAGGTATATTCGCAGTTGATGAACCAACCGTTTTGGTCAGCCTCAAAATCGCGTCGCTGCCGCTCCTCCGGGCGCCGCAGATGAGGCTGCGAAATTCCGGCTAGCCCCAAAGGTGAAGTATAGTCTGCTTACACTTCGGGCCTTTGCCTATTTCTCTAAAGTTCTTGCCAGATTCTCCGAAACTCCACCAAAATTGTGATTCCCGTTCCATGCCGCTCGCAGCCTATCGGCAAAAGACACATGTCGGAAATGAATTCTGTCCGTATGGTCGCCCACTCGGAAGTTACTTTCCGGTTTGTCTTGGAGGAATCATGTCGCTCGTCTCGCTGCAACTTACGGCGGCTCAGACAGTTCCGGCGCTGGAAATGGTTCAGCCTGTAGCGGCGGCTTTACGCCGCCATTTGGCGAGGTAAACTCACCGCTACGGCCTCAAACTGACCCAACACGAGAAAATCCGAACAGTACCACTGTCCTCGCTCTTCACCACTCACCATCGAGTCGCGATTCCGCATATAATAACGGGCTCAATTTTTGCCGAGCACGACTAAAGCAGTAGCTAGTGCTCAGTGGCTAGCCACTAGTAACTAACCACTGGCCACTGTTCTCTGGAAGGAGACGCATTCATGTACAAGTTGGTGCTCTTGCGGCACGGAGAAAGCATCTGGAACAAGGAGAATCTCTTTACCGGCTGGACGGATGTGGGGCTGAGCGAGAAGGGCCTGCAGGAAGCTGTGGAAGGGGGCCGCCAGCTCCGCAAAGATGGCTTTGTGTTCGACGTGGCGTTCACCTCGGTGTTGAAGCGCGCCATCAAAACCCTGTGGGTGGCGCTGGAAGAAATGGATCAGATGTGGATCCCTGTTTACAACACCTGGCGCCTAAACGAACGCCACTACGGCGCGCTGCAGGGACTGAACAAGGCGCAGACCGCCGAGAAATATGGCGAGGCGCAAGTGAAAATCTGGCGGCGCAGTTACGACATCCAGCCGCCTGCGCTTACGCCCGACGACGACCGCTATCCCGGCAAGGACCCCCGCTATGCGGGATTGTCCCGCCAGGAATTACCGCTCACCGAGTGCCTGAAAGACACCGTGGCGCGCACCCTGCCCTACTGGCACGAAACCATCGCGCCGGTAGTGCGCTCCGGCAAGCGCGTCATCGTTGCCGCACACGGCAACAGCTTGCGCGGGCTGGTGAAGTATCTCGATAACGTTTTAGAATCAGATATCGTTGGATTGAATATTCCCACGGGCATTCCGCTGGTCTACGAGCTGGACGACAATCTGAAGCCGCTGCGGCACTACTACCTGGGCGATCCTGAAGCCGTGGCGCGCGCCGCCCAGGCTGTCGCCGACCAGGCGAAGCGCAAGAGCTGAGGGCGGTGTTACGAAGTAACCTGCCCTCCGGCTAGTAGGCGACCCCCTCACCCGCCCTCGTACCACGGGCACCCTCTCCCCCAAGGGGGCGAGGGCAGGAAATTCGGCTGGGCCTTCCCTCGGTCCCGCAGAGCGGGACAGAGGGGCAGGGAGCGAGGGGTCCTGATCAAATGCGAAGTGGTTAGTTGGTGATGACGCCTACACCGACCGCCGCTGAGCCGCCTCGAGCGTGGTCTGTCCCTGCGGCGCATGTCGCGAGAACATCTCATCAATCAGGTCGTGATATTTCTCTTCCACCACGTGCCGCTTCACCTTCAAGGTCGGAGAAACTTCGCCGGCCGTCATCGTCAGTTCGCGCGGTAAGAGGACAATCTGGCGAATCTTCTCGTGCGGCGGCAGCCAGCGCAGGGTTTCGTCCACGAGCTGCTGCATGAAAGCGCGGATTTCCGGGTGTGCGACCAGCTCTTCGCGGCTCTTAAGGGTCAGGCCGTGCGCGCGCGCGTGCTCTTCCAGCCGCGGGAAGTTCGGCACCACCAGCGCGCCGACGAACTTGCGTGCGTCACCCAGCACCACGATCTGGTGCACATAGGGATGACTCTGGAAGAGGTTTTCCAGCTTCTCGGGCGATACGTATTTCCCCCCCGAAGTCTTGAACAGGTTTTTCTTGCGGCCGGTAATGCGCAGGTTTCCCTCCTCGTCCATCGCCCCCAGGTCGCCTGTGTGAAACCAGCCGTCCGCGAACGCCTCGCGATTTTCTTCCTCCAGGTGGTAGTAACCGGGTGAAACGTTCGCACCCCCCACCAGGATTTCCCGGCCCGCTCCAGCGTCGGGATCGCGGCTCTCTTCGCCGAACTGGATTTCGACTCCTTTGATCACTGGGCCCACGGTTCCCAGCTTCGTGTGACCGGGATAATTCACGGCAATCACCGGCGAGGTTTCCGTCAGCCCGTAGCCCTCGTACACCGGCAGCCCCATCGCGAAGAAGAATTCTGCCAGTTCCCGCGCCAGGGGAGCGGCGCCGGAGACCAGGATCGCAATGCGGCCGCCCAGTTGCTCCCGCACCTTGGAGAAAATCAGCGCGTCCGCGATCGCATGCTTTATCCGCATACCCAGTAGCAGACGCTTCCCCTTGAGTTGATCGGGCAAGGCTTGCTTCCCCAATCCCACCGCCCAATGGAAGAGTTTCTGTTTTGAAGGTGGCGCACTGCGAACAACTTCCATGACGCGGTCATGAATTTTCTCGAGCACGCGCGGGACAACGCCCATTATCGTTGGCCGGACTTCGCGCAGATTCAGCGGCAGCGCATCCAGGCTCTCTGCGTAAGCGATCGACACTCCCATCCAGAAGCAAAGGAAATCGAGCATCCGTTCGAAGATGTGGCAGAGCGGCAGCAGCGACATGCACACATCATTGCGAGTCAGCGGGAAAAGCTCTTGGCAGGTTTGGATATTCGAGACAATGTTGGCGTGCGTCAGGATGACGCCCTTGGGCCGGCCCATCGTGCCGGAGGTGTAAAGAATCGTGGCGATGTCCTCCGCTTGCGCGGCCAGCGCCTTAGCCGTGAACGACTCCACCACGTTGCCCGGCCAGCCGAGTTCGAGCGCGACGCTGCCCTCCCAGCATTCCGCGCCGGTGCCTTGCAGCTTGGCGCAGTCCATCGCCAGAACGAATTTCAAATTCGGCAGGTGGGGACGAACGTTCACGATCTTCTGAAGCTGCAATTCCGTCGCGACCACAATTCCCTTCGCTCCGGAATCGCGCAGGATGTATTCGATGTCGGGTTCGAGCAAAGTTGTATAAATCGGCACCGGGATGGCGCCCAAGCCCAGTAGCGCGTAATCCGTCAGCGCCCACTCCACGCGATTGTCGGAGAGGATGGCCACGCGGTCGCCACGCTGCACTTGCAGGCGATTGAGCACCGAGGCCAGCGCCGCCACCTTGCGCAGCGCGTCCTGCGAAGAAAGGCCTTGATACCGCCCGCCGCTTTTGGACAGGAAACAGTCCGGCTTGGCGTGCGTTGCGACCGCCTTCAGGAACAATTCGTTGAGCGTTCTGAATTCGCTCGAGCCCATCGAGTCGTGAGATCCTATCGCTTTGCCTGCAGAACTCCACCGCCATCTTAACATATTCATTTCGCGCCGGTCGGGCGCGGCAAGGCCGGCGCAGCGCTCGAAAACCCACCCTTTCACTTCCTGTAACGATGGGCTAAGATTTCCGGGGGGAGAACCAACATGACACAGCCGGGTGCGATTGAGAGTACACTTCCTTCCAGCGTATCCTACCAACCCGTTCGCGCACCGCGTGGCAGGACTCTCACCTGCAAGGGATGGCAGCAGGAAGCCGCCTTGCGGATGCTCATGAATAACCTGGACGAGGAGGTCGCCGAGCGTCCGCAGGATTTGATCATTTATGGCGGCACCGGCAAGGCCGCACGCAATTGGGCGTGCTATCACGCCATAGTCGAAGCGCTGAAAGGCCTCGGGAACGATGAGACGCTACTGGTGCAATCCGGGAAACCCGTCGGGGTTTTCCAGACTCACGAAGCGGCTCCGCGTGTCCTGATCGCCAACGCCAACCTGGTGGGCCACTGGGCCACCTGGGAAAAGTTCCGCGACCTCGAGCGCCTGGGCCTGATCATGTACGGCCAGATGACGGCTGGGAGCTGGATTTACATCGGCACGCAAGGGATCCTGCAAGGCACTTTTGAGACTTTCGCGGCGGCGGCGCAGAAGCACTTTGCGAGCGACCTCGCCGGCAAGCTCGCGGTCACGGGCGGAATGGGCGGCATGGGCGGAGCGCAGCCGCTGGCCGCCACCCTGAACGGCGCGGCGTTTCTCGGCATCGAGGTTGACGCCGAGCGCATCAAGCGCCGCATCCGGACAGGCTACTGCGATATCTGCGTCAACTCGCTGGATGAGGCGATCCGCATCCTCAAGAACGCGGTGCGCCAAAAGCAAGCGTTGTCGGTGGGGCTGGTCGGCAACTGCGCCGACGTCATCCCGGAGTTGGCGCGGCGCGGCATTGTCCCCGACCTGCTCACCGACCAGACCAGCGCTCACGATCCGCTGAATGGTTACATCCCTTCCGGGCTGAGTCTGGAAGCAGCCGCCGAACTCCGCCGCAAGAATCCGGAGGATTACCTGAAGCGGTCGTACGAATCCATCGCGCGGCACGTGACCGGAATGCTGGAACTGCAAAAGCTCGGCGCGGCAACCTTCGACTACGGAAACAATATCCGCACCATGGCTTTCGAGCACGGCGGCGTAAAAGACGCCTACGACTTCCCCGGTTTCGTTCCTGCCTACATTCGGCCGCTGTTTTGCGAGGGCCGTGGGCCATTCCGCTGGGTGGCGCTTTCCGGCGAACCCGCGGATATCTATCGCACGGACGAGTTGGTGCTGGAACTTTTCTCCGACAACGCGATTCTGAATCGCTGGATTCGGCTGGCGCGGAAGCACGTGAAGTTTCAAGGACTCCCCGCGCGCATTTGCTGGCTGGGTTACGGCGAGCGCGCGCTGTTCGGAGAGCGCATGAACGATCTGGTGGCGAAAGGCGAGTTGAAGGCGCCCATCGTCATCGGACGCGATCACCTCGACTGCGGCTCCGTCGCGTCACCGTTCCGGGAAACCGAGAGCATGAAGGACGGGAGCGACGCCATCGCCGATTGGCCGGTGCTGAACGCGCTGCTCAACACGGCCTCCGGCGCGAGCTGGGTGTCATTCCATCACGGCGGCGGTGTGGGAATCGGCTATTCGCTGCACGCCGGACAAGTCATCGTCGCGGATGGCACGCCTGAAATGGCCAAGCGCCTTGCGCGCGTGCTCACCAACGACCCTGGCATCGGTGTGGCGCGCCACGCGGACGCGGGCTACGAAGAAGCCATCAACTTCGCCAAAAAGGCGGGTGTGAAAATCCCCATGGCTGGAGAGTAGGTCCGTCTGTTGTCGGCGCGAGGCTGGAACGACGGACACCGAATTGCAGACGCCTGCTCAGCTTTTCTTGGAGGTAACCGCGAAGAACGCGGCAAACCGTTGCTCGACCTTCTTGCTCTTGCACTTGGGGCAAGCGACGCGCGCTTTTTCGTGTTTTCCTATGGTCATCGTCAGGGTGAAGGGTTTCTTGCAAGCTTTGCAGCCATACTCGTAGGTGGGCATCGATGTAAACCTCCTGACTGCGGTCGGAGCTATTCTAGCAAAAAGCCTGACCTCATCCTATGCCACGCACTTCTCCACCGCCACTGTTTTTCCGGAACGCCGCGCAGCTTCTAACCCTGGCGGGCCCGCCCGTACCACGGCGCGGCCCGGCGCTCGGCGAAATGGGAATCCTGCCCCAAGGCAGTGTGCTGACTCAAGGCGATAAGATTTTCCGCGTCGGCCGAACTCGCTCCCTCGAGCGCGAGGCGTTGCGCCTGCACGCCGAAGCGTTCGACTGCCGCGGGCGCGTCATCATGCCCGGCTTCGTCGATTCGCACACGCACCTGGTTTTCGCGGGCAGCCGCGTGAACGACTACGACCTGCGCCTGCGCGGCAAGACTTACGAGGAGATCGCGCGCGCCGGAGGCGGCATTCAGTCTTCCGCGCAGAAGGTACGCAAAGCGAGCGTTCATTCCCTGGCTCAACAGGCGCGGGAGTTTCTGAACGAATTCGCCGCGCACGGCACCACCACCGTAGAAGTGAAAACCGGCTACGGGCTGGACCTCGCACAGGAGTTGAAGATCCTGCGCGTCATTCAGTTGCTGCAAAGGGAGTCCGGTCTTGACTTGGCGCCCACGCTGCTAGCCCTGCACGCGCTCCCCGCGAGCTTTCGAGGGCGCCGCGCCCAATATGTGGAGACCGTCGTCGAGCGACTGGTTCCTTCGGTCGCGCGCAGAAAGCTTGCGGAGTTCATCGACTGCTTCTGCGACTGCGGCGCGTTCAGCGTGGAAGACTGCCGTCGCGTGCTGGATGCAGGCAGGCAGTGGGGCCTCGTGCCACGGATTCATGCCGAACAACTCACCCACACCGGGGCCGCGCGCCTTGGCATCGAGTTAGGCGCGGCCTCGGCCGACCATCTCGACAAGCTCACGGCTGCGGATATCCGCGCCCTGGCGCGGTCGAACGTGGTCGCAACGCTTTTGCCGGGGGCAAATTTCCATCTGGGACTGAAGTCGTATCCTCCCGCACGAAAACTCATCGCCGCCGGGGCCGCCGTGGCGCTGGCCACCGACTTCAATCCGGGCACCAGCCCGACTTTGAATATGCAATTCATTATTTCTTTAGCCTGTGCGCAGATGCGCATGACGCCTGCAGAGGCCATTGCCGCCGCCACCGTCAATGGCGCCTTCGCCTTACGCCGCGCGGATCGGGTTGGATCACTCGAAGCCGGCAGGCAGGCCGACTTGATCGTGCTGGACGTAGATGACTATCGCGAAATTCCTTATTACTTCGCGGTGAATCATTGCCTAATGACCGTGAAGCGAGGGCGGATTATCTACTCGCGTGCATAGTTCGTTGTCCGTCGTCAGTTGTCAGAAAAACCCGGCCATGCTTACTCGTTGATCGCTGAGCGCTGACCGCTTTAAGCGGACCAATGACCACGGCCGGTTCTGCAATCTCGTGATACATTTCCACCATGCAGACTCTTGTTGAATGTGTTCCCAACTTCAGCGAAGGGCGCGATTCCGCCGTCGTGGAAGCAATCATTCGGGCTCTCCTTGCCGGGCCGGACGTTTACCTGCTGGACAAGGAGATGGATGCTGACCATAACCGCTCGGTGATCACCATCGTCGGAACTCGGGAAAGTGTGGGCAAAGCTGCGCTGCGCGGCATCAGCGAAGCGGCCGAGCTGATCGACCTGAACCATCACCAAGGAGCGCACCCGCGCCTGGGAGCGACCGACGTGGTTCCCTTCGTCCCCATCGCGGGCGTCACACTCAAGGACTGCGTGCGCATCGCCGAATGGGTTGCGGAGGAAAGCTGGCGGCGCTTCAAAATTCCCACTTATCTTTACGAGGCGGCGGCACGCAAGCCGGAGAGGAAGAATTTGGAGAACATCCGGCGCGGCCAGTTTGAAGGAGTGCGCGAGGAGGTCCTGACCAACCCCGCACGGCGCCCGGACTTCGGCGAGCCGGCGCTCCATCCGACGGCCGGCGCCACAGTCGTGGGAGCACGCAAATTCCTGATTGCCTACAACATCAACCTGAACACGCCGGACGTCACGCTGGCCAAAGCCATCGCCAAGAAAATTCGCGCTTCGAGCGGCGGCTTTGCGTGCGTCAAGGCTATGGGCGTGGAATTGCAGGCCCGAAACCTCGCTCAGGTGTCGATCAACCTGACAGATTTCGAGACGGCCTCCATCGGAACGGTTTTCGACGCGGTCGTGCAGGAAGCAGCGGCCCAGGGTGTCCAAGTCGTTGGCAGCGAGATCGTAGGCTTGGTTCCCCGCCGCGCGCTCGAAGACGCCGCGGTGCATTACTTGCGAATCGAAAACTTCCGGCCGGAATTGATTGTCGAAAACCGGCTGGAGCAAGTCCTGAGCGAGCAGGCGGCGCAACCCCGTCCTGCCGAGGCTCCGCTGCGGGCACTCGCCCAGGAGTTCGTCGGTGCGGTGGCTGCACCCACGCCGACGCCCGGCGGCGGCAGCGTCGCGGCGCTCGCCGGGGCACTGGCTGCGGGCTTGGGCGAAATGGTTTGCGGTGTGTCGCTCAAACGAACATCTCTCGATCAGCACCACGCGGCGGTCGCAGCCGCCCGCGCGCGGTTGACGGCGTTGCGCGAGCGGCTGATGGAAAACGTCGATCGCGACGCGCAGAGTTATGAAGCCGTCCTGCACGGTTTCAAGTTGCCGAAATCCACAGACGCGGAACAAGCTACTCGCATCCAGGCCATTGAGGCAGCTAGCAAGACGGCTGCCGCCGTACCTTTGGAGACGGCGGAGATGGCAGTGGCTGTCGCGCGCGAGATCGAAAGCCTTTCAGGAATCACCATTTCACAAGCCACTTCGGACCTCCGCGTGGCCGCTAGCCTCGCGGAGACAGCGCGGCGCGGTGGCATCGAGAACGTGCGCGCGAATCTTCCGAGCGTCCGAGATGAAGGGTGGCTGCGGGACGTTGCAGCGCGGCTCCAGGCGCTCGAGACCGCTTAACTCGCGGAAGCGCCGCATTCGGACCGCTGGAACAGTGAATCACGACACGGTTTACGTTGGCCCCGACGCCTGAAAACCGGGACGGCCAGAGGAAGGGCACTGATATTGATCGTCCTATGAGTCCGACTCCGATGACATCGCACAACAACGCGCCCGCCTCCCCTTCCCTGCCGGAAGTGCACAGGAGTGTGATTGTCCCCGCAGGGGCCGGCTTCTGGCGAAAGCTGCTGGCCTTCTCCGGGCCGGGCTTTCTGGTGGCGGTCGGATACATGGATCCCGGCAACTGGGCCACGGACATCGCCGGGGGCTCGCGCTTCGCTTACACGTTGATCTTCGTTCTGATGATGTCGAACCTGATGGCGATCCTGGTCCAGGCGCTTGCCGCCCGGCTGGGCATTGTCACGCAACTTGACCTTGCACAAGCCTGCCGGGCCAATTATTCAAGAGGGACCAGCATCGTCCTGTGGGTTCTCTGCGAGATTGCGATCGCAGCGTGCGACCTGGCGGAGGTAATCGGCTCCGCCATTGCCCTCAACCTGCTCTTTCACATTCCCCTGCTACTCGGAGTCTGCTTGACAGCGCTGGATGTGCTGGCCATCCTGTACCTGCAACACAAAGGTTTCCGCTACCTGGAAGCCGTCGTGGTCTCGCTGATCGCGATCATCGGAGGGTGCTACCTCATCGAACTCCTCCTGGTGCGGCCAAACGTCGTGGAAATTGCGAAGGGCTTCATTCCTACCCCGGAAATCCTCACTAACCACGAGATGCTCTACATCGCCATCGGCATCTTGGGCGCCACCGTCATGCCGCATAATCTATACCTCCATTCCTCATTAGTGCAGACGCGGGCCATCGACCGCACACGAGAAGGCATCAAGACGGCGGTGCGTTACAACTTTCTGGATTCCTGCCTCGCTCTCAATCTTGCCTTTCTGATTAATGCCGCCATTCTGATTATGGCAGCAGGGACGTTTTATCAGGCCGGGTACAAACAGGTGGCGGAAATCCAAGAGGCGTACCACACCCTGACTCCCTTGCTGGGATCGCAAGTGGCCGCCGTCCTGTTTGCGGTGGCCCTCCTCTGTTCCGGGCAGAACTCCACCCTGACCGGAACCCTGGCGGGTCAGATTGTGATGGAAGGATTCCTCAACCTGCGTCTCACTCCTTGGCTTCGCCGGTTGATCACACGTCTTCTGGCCATCATCCCAGCTGTGATCACGGTCATCTTCTTCGGCCAAGCGGGCACCGCGAAGCTCCTGATCCTCAGCCAGGTGATCTTGAGCCTGCAGCTCTCCTTTGCCGTCATTCCCTTGGTGCGTTTTACGGGCGACCGGCGCAAAATGGGAGAATTCGCAAATCCGCGTTGGCTGCAACTGCTTTCATGGACCGTTGCGGCGACCATCGCTGCACTGAATGCTTATCTTCTGGTTCAGACCGTTCGGGACTGGATCCATTAACGAGGCTGGCGATGTTCAAAAAGATTCTCGTCGCTCTCGACCACAGCAAGGCCGACACTTTCCTGCTGCCGCGCGTCAAGGAGCTGGCGCGCTTGACCGGCGCGGAGATTCTTTTGCTACACGTTTCTACTGGTTGGGCGGCACAATGGCAGGAGAACCTGAATCTCTCCGATTCCCAAGAAATCAAAGAAGACCGGGACTTTCTGGAAAGAGTCAGCGGCGAACTCCGCAGGGAGAATTTTCAGGTCACGGTGCACCACGAAAGCGGCGAGCCTGCGCGCGCCATCCTGAAAACTGCGCAGGCTGAGCATTGCGATTTGATCGCCATGGCCACCCACGGGCACCGGTTGATCTCCGATTTGGTCCACGGCACCACCATCACGAGAGTACGGCATGAAAGCACCATTCCACTTTTTTTGGTCAAGGCTGAGATGAACTGACCCTATACCCTTGCTCTAGCGGGGAACTCAGGTTAAAAGGAATTCTGAGTTTCAGGAGAATCTGCATACATGCTGGTGCCAGGCCATGCCACGCCCGAAGGGACAGCCGGTTATCGGCGTCGCTTCGAATCTCAGCTCCCGGGAAACTTCCGTGAAGTCCAAGGTCTCTGGGTATCCTCGATCGGAATCGGGACCTACCTGGGTGAGCCCACCGCTGCTCACGATGCGCTCTATCGCGAGGCGGTGGCGCACGCCCTGGAGTGCGGGATCAACGTCATTGACACGGCCGTGAACTACCGCCACCAGCGAAGCGAGCGCGCCATCGCCCAAGCTCTTGCCGGGGCGATTTCCGCGGGAACAGTTCGCCGCGACGAGGTGATCGTCGCCAGCAAAGGTGGCTTCCTGACGTTCGACAACAGCGAACCCGACGACCCCTCCGCGTATTTTCAGAAGACTCTGATCGAGCCCGGCCTGGTGCGGCTGGAAGAAGTCGTCGCCGGGTGCCACGTGATGTCCCCGAAGTATCTCGAGAACCAGATCGAGGTGAGCCGGCGCAATCTCGGTCTCGAGACACTGGATATTTATTACTTACATAATCCCGAAACGCAAATTCCCCACGTTTCGCGCGAGGAATTTGACCGGCGGATACGGGCGGCTTTCGCGGCTCTGGAGAAAGCCATCGGCGACGGCAAAATTCGCGCGTACGGAACCGCCACCTGGAACGCCTATCGCGCCGGGCTGGAGTCGGGCGAGGCTCTGTCGCTCGCGGACCTTTTGCGAACCGCTGAGGAAGTGGGTGGCAAGGACCACCATTTTCGCGCCATTCAACTTCCCTTCAACCTCGCCATGCCGGAAGCCCTGGCAGCCAGCACGCAGCGCTGGGACGGCAAGGCAGTGCCCGTCCTGCAGGTGGCGCGGGCGAACGGAATGCTGGTTTTCGCCAGCGCCACTCTTCTGCAGCGGAAACTGACGGAGGGCCTGCCGGAGGACCTTCGCAACCGGTTCCCTGGACTGCACACCGACGCGCAGCGGGCCATTCAGTTCGTCCGCTCCACCCCAGGCATCACCTGCGCGCTGGTGGGTATGAGCCATCGAGATCACGTCACCGAGAATCTCGGTACAGCGCAGACGCCCCCACTCAACCTGGAGCAGTTTCGCGCCATGTTCAGCAAGTGAGTTTTGGAGTGCCCGGTGCGCCCGACGCGAGGCGGCAGATCCCGCAGGGTGAACAGAAACCGTCGTGACGGACTTTGCGCCAGGAGACAAGCTTGCACGCGCCATGCAGGCGCTCGCCCAGGCGGATTTCCCTGCGGCGATAAGCCTCCTGGAAGAGGTGGCCGCCGAGGACTCCGACAACGCGGACGCCTGGAGCCAGCTCGGGGTGTGCTACCTCGAAACCCAACGCCCCGCGGACGCTGTGGAGGCCCTTTCCCGAGCCGTGCAGGCCGCGCCGGCGGACGCCAACGCACATTATCTCTTGGGCAATGCTTGCGGGACCGTAGGGCAGTTGGACCGGGCAGCGGCCTGCTACCGGCGGGCGCTGGAGATTGACCCACGCCACGCGAAGGCGGAAGAATTTCTGATGAGGGCGGAGTCACTGCTCGAGAGCCGGGAGCACTACCGCGCCGGATTGAACCTGCTCTATTCCCAGAACCCGTCGGCGCAGGACTTGAACCGCGCGATTCGGGAACTCGTCGAGTCCGTGGCGATCTTTGCGAATTCCCCCGCGCGCGACAATCTGCTGGAATGCTCGCGACGGCTGCTGAACCTGCTGCAGGAGTGGCCGATCCCGACGGAGGTCACACCCGAGCTCGAACCTTGGGCCGCCGCCTCCGAGCGCGGCTTCCAGTGCATCCGGTTCAGAAACTGGCTCGGCGCCCAGGCAGCTTACGAAGAAGCCTTGACGTACCGCCCTGCGGACGCCTTCGTCCACCACGCCCTGGGTTTCAGCTTCCTCGAACTCGGGGAATTGGATAACGCCGTCCGCGCCTGGCTGCGCGCCCTCGAATTAGACTCAAACTATGGCTTCACCCATTTCGGTCGCATTCAGCGCGGGGCGTGAAGGACGCGTGGTCCTCCGGACCCCGCAAGCCAACTTGACAAGGCCCTCGGGTTCCCGTAAGTTTGCCTTGGTCTCACGCCGAAAGAATCCGAGAGCAGGAGGGCAATTTGCCCCGGCAGCCCATCGTTACGCTGATCACGGATTTTGACACTGCCGACCATTTCGTCGGAACGATGAAGGGTGTCATCTTGAACATCAACCCCGACGTCGAGATCGTGGACATCTGCCACGAGGTCGCCTCCTACGATATCTTCGACGCGGCATTCACGCTGGCCCAGAGCTATCGTTTCTTCCCACCCGAGACGATTCACCTGGTGGTCGTTGACCCGGGCGTGGGCACCGCGCGCCGCCCCTTGCTGGCGCGCACCATGGCCCACAAGTTCGTCGCTCCCGATAACGGCGTGCTCTCGTTGATTTACGAACGCGAAGAGAACGTGGAGGTCCGCCATATCACCTCCGACCATTACTTCCTCAATCCGGTCAGCAATACTTTTCAGGGACGCGACATCTTCGCTCCCGTCGCCGGCTGGCTGAGCAAGTGGGTGGAAGTGGATAAATTCGGCGACCTCGTCACCGACTACACCAAGTTCACGTCGCCCAAACCCAAGCGCGTTAGCGACAACCTGATCAAAGGTGTCATCCTGAAGGTCGACAAATTCGGAAACATTATCACTAATCTCACGCCAGAAGACCTTCCTCAGTTGTTTTCGGAAAATCCGCCGCCCTTCAAGATCATCATCAACCAGCAGGAGATCACTCGGCTGAACCTGGCGTATTCGATGGGCAAGCCCTCGGAAATCTTCGCGATCGTGGGGAGTTCCGGCTATATCGAAATCTGTACCAACCGGGGATCGGCCGCGAAAACCCTGAATGTGAATCGCGGCGTGGAAGTTGGCGTGATGCTGGGGAGCCCCTCCCCAGTAGTCCCCGAGTCCACCTGACCCTTCCAGCTTCGCGCCCCGCATCCTCAAAACCTGCTGCGGTTCCAACTTGCTGGGCCAAGATGCCTTCCGAAGGCAGAGACAAGCTTCCTTGGGATGGTTGGTCTGGTATCTTGCTCCAGAAAGTTGGAACGGCACTAGTGGCCGGGTGGCTGCGTGGCAGGTTCCGCCGGGGCCGCGGCGAAGGACAGTGTCTCGATGCGAACCTTCGAAACCCTGCGCCCTTCCATCTCGACGACAGTATAGCGGCGGGATTCAAAAACGAAACTCTCCCCGCCTTGCGGGATAATCCCGAGCCGGGCCAGCACAAATCCCGCCAGTGTCTCGCACCCCGCGCTGCGAGGCAGCACAATATCACGCTCATCCGCCAGGTCGCGCAGGCTCACCGAGGCATCCACCACCAGCACGTTCTCCCCGACCTTGCGAATCGCCGTTTCCTCGTGGTCGTATTCATCCTGGATCTCGCCCACGATTTGTTCCAGGACGTCTTCGATCGTGACCAGACCCACGAGGGTACCGAACTCATCCACCACGAGCGCCATCTGCGAATGGCGGCGGCGCGCCTCCTTCAACATTTGCGTTAACGACATCGCTTCCGGAACAATCATGGGCTGGTGAAGAATCGCACGCAGATCGAAGCCCGCGTCCACCGGCGTGCCCGCGTGCGCCCTTTCCAGCAGCACGGCGAGCAGATCCTTGGTGTACAGGACGCCGACGATCTGGTCGGGCAGGCCATCGTAGATGGGTATCCGGGAGTGCTGATCCTTCACCACGCGGTCGAGGAGCGCCTGGAGGTCAGGCGTGGCAGGCAAACAAGTGATGCGATTCCACGGCACCATGATTTCGCGCACGCGGACGCGGTCCAGGTCGAAGACGCTGCTGATCATTTCCTCTTGTTCCTCGTCAAGCAGCCCGCGCTTGCGAATGCTGGACACGATGAGCTTCACTTCTTCCGCGGTGTGGAGCGTGCCGTGACTCCGGGCGGGAGACCGGTGCAGCGGGCGCAGCACACCGTTGGCCAGTGCGTCCAGCAGCCAGACGGGATAACGGCTCAGTTGCAGGAAAACGCGCAGGGGCCGCGCCACCAGCAACGAGAACCGTTCCGCACCCTCATAAGCCAGTGCCTTGGGAACCAGTTCTCCCAGCACCATCAGCAACATCGTGATCAGCAGAAAAGCGATGCCCACGGATATGGAGTGCGCGACGGCGGCGCGCGCGACTCGGCCGAGGTATCCCTCCAATGAGTGTTTGATCGCGTCCGCCATGATGGCCTCACCGATCCAGCCCATCAGCAAGCTGACGACCGTGATGCCGAGCTGAGTCCCGGAGAACAGAGCGACCATGTCGGAGAGCAGGTCCAGCACCAGGTGCGCCCGAGGATTGCCCTCATTGGCAAGTTGCTCCATTCGCGTGCGGCGCACGCTCAGCAAGGCATATTCCGCCGCGACGAAAAAGGCGTTAAGCGCCAGCAAGCCGATAATGAGAGAGGTTTTCAACAAAGCCAGCATGGTGCACCAGGAATGGCATCATTTTAGGCGAGACTTCGCCGAACTCCAAATGCCCACCGCAACTTCCGGCGTGGATTGCTGCGAAATCCGGGAGGCAGATTTTAGTCGGAAAGCCCTGTCACCATGAAATCGAGGGAAGAGTGCTTGGCTACGCCAGGCAGGCATGCTTCCCCGCCACACCTCGCGAATTCAGCACACGGGGCTAAGACCGGCGATCACAAGGGCGCTACTCATACCGCAGGGCCGTGATGGGATCGAGTCGCGCAGCCTTCAAGGCCGGCCAGAGGCCGAAAAACAGACCGACACTTGTCGCGACGACGAAGCCCGCCACCACGGACCAGAGGGGGACGGTGGAAGGCAGGCTCGGCACAAGAACTCGGACGAGGAAGCTCAGCAACCAGCCCACGGCGATTCCGGCTAGCCCGCCCGAGCCCGTGAGCACAACGGCCTCGAGCAGGAACTGCCACGCGATGTCCCGCTGGCGAGCGCCTACTGCCTTGCGCACGCCAATTTCCCGGGTGCGCTCCGTAACCGAGACCAGCATAATGTTCATCACACCGATGCCTCCGACCAGCAGGCCAATCGAGGAGATCACCACCATCACCAGCGCCACCGTGCCGATAATCTGGCGAAACTCGTTGATGAGGGACTCCGCCGTTGCCATCCCGAAGTTGTCAGGCTCGCTGGGCTTCACGTGACGGCGGCGACGGAGGACGCCCCGGATTTCGTCCTGCGCTTCGTCCATCCTTCCAGGGGAAACCTGGGCGCTGAGGAAATAATCTTTCGCCGCAGGATAAAGCTTCTTGTATGTCCAAAGGGGGATAAAGATGTCACGGTCATCGGGATTGTCGCCCAAGAATCCCTTGAACTTGTTGAGAGTGCCGACGACTTCGAAGGGGTGTCCATCCACGACGATGGTCTTGCCCACGGGGTCCTCGTGCTGGAATAGCTGTTCCACCACGCTGGCGCCGATCACCGTGACATCGCGGCGGTGAAGGTCGTCCCCCTGGGTGAAGAAACGACCGTCGGCGAGCGACGAGTTCGCAAGAGCCAAATAGTTGGCATCCACACCCATGAACTGTGCACCCGACATCGTGTGGGCCTTGTAGCGCACCGTGGAGGGTGGCAAGCCAAACTCGCCCATCTCTCTGAACAGAGCCGCTGACACCTCGTCGACGGCCGGGCATTGTTCCTTGACGGCCATGGCGTCCTCGTAGCTGAGAGGTTTACGCAGCCGCTCTTCGCGGGTCAGGCGGTGCGGCGCACCCATTTGCAGCTTGTAGACCCACACTACTCTCGTGCCATACTGCTCGGCCGTCTGTACCAACTGCGTATCGAGACCGGCAATGATCGAAGCCACCGCGATCACCGTGGTGGTGCCGATGAGAACGCCCAACACGGTGAGAAACGACCGGAACTTGTGCGTGCGCACGGTGTCGAGCGCCAACCCCAGGTTTTCGCCGACCGCGTGCCAGTAAGTCGTCATGCTATTTCTCTGCTCGTAATGCCTGGATAGGATCCAGAGCGGCTGCCCTCCTCGCCGGGTAGATACCAAAGAAGAGCCCGACCAGAGTCGAGAGCGTAACCCCCATGATAACCGCGCTCAGGGACACTTCGGCGGTGAAGACCACGGCCACCAGCCACGCGATTCCATAGGAGAGGAGCACTCCCATCACGCCCCCGAGGGCGGCCAGCGTTGCGGCTTCGATTAAGAATTGCCACAGGATGTCGCTGCGGCGCGCGCCCACCGACTTGCGAATCCCGATCTCGTGGGTGCGCTCGGTGACCGTGGCCAGCATGATGTTCATGATCACAATGCCGCCCACCACCATAAACACCGCCACCACGCCGATGGTGACCGCAAAGATACTGCCGGTCAGGTTCTGCCAGGCGCTCATCAGCGTTTCGGAGGCGTTAATCCCGAAGGTGTCGTCCTCGTGGTAAGGCACGTGGCGGCGCGCCCGCATGAGGACCCGGACTTCGTCTTCCAGCTCCATCAGATGTTGAGAATCCGGCGCCTTGACAAAAACAAAGAGCTCCAGGTGCGGCATGAAAAGGTTCCGGAATGCGCCGAGCGGAACAAACACGAAGTTGTCCTGGCTCACGCCGAAAGCCGAGCCGACCCTCTCCGCCACGCCGACGATGCTAAAGGTTTGGCCCCCCACTGCTAACTCCTTGCCAATCGGATCGACCGAGGGAAAGAGCTTGTCGACAATGTCCTGGCCAATGAAGCAAACCCGCGCATTGTGGCGATAGTCCTGGTCGCTGAGGTAGCGCCCCGACTGGACTTTCTCCCGGCCGATGTACGCGTGGCTGGCAGTAACTCCTATAAGATTCACTTCATCGATCGAGTGACCACCGTGCCGCGCCTCAGGCCCAGGCTGCAGTTGCGCGATGGCGCTGAGGGCCTCGTAACCGACCAGCCTGTCCTGGAGGAACTCGTAGTCCTCGAGACGGATGGGCTTGTTACGCCGCAGCGCTTTCAGGAACTCGTCGTACCCCTGTGCCCACTTGAACTGATGGAGCACGAAGGTGTTGGTGCCGAGGTTAGCGATTTTCGTGGCGATATAGACGTTCATGCCGTTCACCACCGACATCACAACGATCAGCGTGGTGGTGGCGATGACGATCCCGAGTAGGGTGAGGAACGAGCGCAGCTTGTGGTTGCGGAGTTCCTGAAGCGCCATCCAAAAGGCTTCGCGAAGCGGAACCCACAAGCCAGCTTTCTGCCGGAGCTTTCCTCGCAAATTGGCGAGGGCCGCGCGCGCATTGCTGAAAATGGGCATGTTGACTTCCCCCTGCACGGCGCGCAGCCCAGATTGATCGGCTGGGCGCTCCGGCGCGGCGGCCGGGACGGGTGTCGAACGGCTCATGCGAGGCATCCCAGGGGATAGCCGCTGTAGTTTAGCTTGCCATTATCCCCGCTGGGCCGTCAAGAACCGCTGGCGGCGTGTAGTGGTACAGTTTGATGTAGAGGCGGCTTTACGCCGCCAATTGGCGAGGTAAACTCGCCGCTACAGCATCAAACTGAACCACTACCTGGCGCCGGTCGTGTAACGCCCGGTTGGTAGAAGTGTTCTCGGGCAGGTTTTGGGAACTGCGGAAGGCCGAGGCAGGAGTGCGGCTGGCAGTGTGCTCGCGAGCAGTAGATGGTTATCACCAACAGGCCACGATAGTACGGGCGTGGCATCCCTGCCGGTGCTGTCCCAAATGCGTGTTGCTTCAGAATTCAAAGAGTGGTACATCCTCTGTCAATAGATGGTGGAACCTCATGTGGTGGACAGTTCTCATTGCTGTCGCGGTGGCTCTCACTCAGGCCTTTGGTGCGTGGCTGGGGTGGCGCGTGACAGTCCACCCCCCAGATCCCCAGAATCGCGGACTGCGTCGAGTCTATGAGGCCGGGTTCATAGCAGCAGCTCTCATTACCATTGTGCTAGTCGGGCTTGCCACATACAGACAAGGAATAAGTTCGCGAGAGTCAAGCGATGCCGTAATGCTCATGGGACGGAAGCTAACTGACTTACAGACGATCACCAATCATAAGCTTGACACCCTCTATGCATTGCTGGAAACAAGACTAGATCTGTCACCTCCCACCTCTAAAATTCCAGCCAAAGCGCCACAAGTGAAACCGCAAACACCGCCACCTACGACTCTGCCAGCTACCGCCACGCTGACAATAAGCCAGAGCCCGAAAGTATCCAGCAGGGCGGACGCCGAATATGAAACGGAGGTGGTTGTACAGACGACGACGGAGATCCTAAGCGTAAAACTGCTTGTTCAGTGTAATAAGGATTTGGTGGCAGTAACCTCCGACACGAGTATGGTCGCATTCATGGTACGCGAAGGGATTCTGCGAGATCACCCAAATGTCTTCCTTTTCAGCTACGCCTCCGCACAGCCTCCCTTTGGACCTGCACATCCCCTCGTCTTCGACGTTTGGTCGAAAGAGCCAATCACATGCAATCAGGCAGCTACCTTTTAGGCAAACCCTACGCCAACCAAGACAGATTTAGGACAGTACGTCCCTGCCAGGACCCTGGCTCCGCGACCCCAAATCCTGTATCCTGAAATCTGTCCCTCAGCCATGGAACAATTCTTTCGCAGTCCCCTTCGTCGCTACTACGAAATCGAGCTGCCCCGCAAACAGGCTCGCCGGAAACGCTGGCCACTGCTGATCGCCCTGCACGGTTACGAGGGGAATAAAGATTCCATGATGCGCGTGGCGCAGCGCATCGCGGACGATAAGCTGGCGGTGATTTCCCTTCAGGGCCCTTACCAATTCTTTCGCCGCGACGGCGACGACCCCAAGAACTTCCGGGTGGGTTTTGGCTGGGGCACAACGTACAAGATGGAAGAATCCATCGAACTCCACCACCGGGACCTGGAAGCAGTGATCCAGCTCGCCACCCGGAAACATCATGCCGACCGCGAGCGGGTGTTTCTGCTCGCCTTTTCGCAGGCGTGTTCGTACAACTACCGCTATGTGTTCACGCATCCGCGCGCGATTCGAGGCGCCATTGCCGTGTGCGGAGGCGTCCCCGGCGATTGGGCGGAGAATCCGCACTACCAGGTCGCGCGGACCCACGTGCTGCACATTGCCGCCTCGCAGGATGAGTGGTACTCACGCGAGAAGAACCTGGAGTTTCGCCGCCAGTTGGCGCAGCGCGCCGCGACGCTCGATTTCCGCTTCTACGATTCCGCGCACAAATTTCCCTACAACTCGATTCCGCATATCCGTCGCTGGATTGAGAAGCACCTGTGACACGCCGTCGGCGAGGAGTGCGCAGTTGTTCATTTTGACTTCCGCCCCCGCTTCTGTAAGCCGCGGCACGGCGCTAGAATATAAACTCGGGGACGGTCTCACCGGGTAAGAGCCCCGAACCTCAAGGGCGGAGGCCCGCCCTTGCTTGCTAGGTCGCTGGCTTCTCGAACAATGTGGCTTCCTGTGGATTCTTTATTGCCGACACGATGTTTTCTGCTACCTTAGCGATGAGCTTCTCGCCCCAGAATGGGTCTGCCATTTGATAGTAAATGACGCGAACGTGCCGGACATCGAAGGGTACGTCAGCCTCGTTAGAAGAGACAAGCACCACTGGTTTCCGCAGCGCGTGCGCAAGACCAAGTTCATACAGTACGTTCGGGTTTCTTCCGGTCAGTTCAGCAACTAGAACCTTAGCGTGGTTAATTCCGTTCCAAATTTGATCGATGATCTTGCCTGTTCCAAAAATGTCGGTGTCCGCTCTTACGGCAGTCAGTCCGGCTTTCTTAATCGCCGGTTGATAGATCGTCGTGTAGTAACCACCGAGTGGCTCTATGAAAGGCATCATAACGAAGCACGATTCAGACGAATCGACGGATATACCCTTGCTGACCTTCTTAAGATGCTCATCAGTGGTGACGAGCGGCGCACCCTCAACCTCTGAGGGCATGTGCGTAATATCGAGGACTCGCTTTTTTCCGCCGACATCTTCCAGCAACTCCGCGCTTGTCAACGTCTCAATGAAAACCCCAATGAAGTCCTCGATTCTGTCGGCAGGCACATTGAAATTGTCCCTTGCGGTGTTGCCCAAGAAAGTTAAATCATCGGGAAGGTTTTCGCCCCGGTAGTGCTTGTACACGTCGGAGATGATCGGAGCTTTCAGGACAGCCTCTCGCAACGCGTCGCGTCGGTCGTTTGGCTCCTGCGGTCGAACAATACGCCGGGTGAGGTCTGTTGGCCCTACTGTTCTGGGTGCTGGACGTTCAAGCAAACCAAACTTCAAAGCAGAACTGATTTCTACCCCGATTGGTCCACTCCAGCCGATGCCTGCGAATTTTGCAGCCTCGCTGTCAGTGCATTCCTTTCCTGCGTTCTGCTCAAGAATGGCTTGCGGGATTCTGAGGCACTTCGAAATTGAGTGCTTCGGAAAGGCAATCGGCGAGCCGCGTTTGCCTCGACCGCTTGCGGCAGCAGTGGCGTGTGCAGCCTTGTTCTTCCCAGTCTTGCCTTTGCGTCTGGTGGTTTTCTTAGAAGGTCCAGTTATACTTTCAGTGATGTTCCCGTTTGCCCTATCATTTTCAGCCATTAGTGTCTCTGTGGTAAGATCATACTCTAATTCTGTGAACACTGAAGCGAAAAGCAACTAGCGCGGACCTCTGTCTTTGAGGTCCGCGGCTCGCGTGCTTCACGATGCCGAATGGCGGCCATTGGTCAAGTTCGCGTTCTCCGATCCGAAGTCATCCTCACGTGGTGGACGGTAAGGCCGCACCGGCGCTTTTGCTCTGCCGCGCTCAAGCCGCTCAGGGCGGAATGACCAAGTAACCCCTCACCCGCCTCTCCCGCGGCTGCGGGATCGGCACCCTCCCCGATTTCTGGGGTCCGATGGACCCTATCGGAGTCTGTGTGAAAACGTGCCTTCGCGCGCTGTAGCGGCGCTCTATGAGCGCCGAAATCATCGATTCTACAAACCGGCGGTCATAGACCGCCGCTACAGATGGAGGTTTTTACACAGACTCTATCGGGGTCCAGAAATCGGACTCCCCTGGGAGAGGGCAACGATCATCGACACGGAGTGTTTGTCTTTGTTTCTTAACCCTCTCCCCGGGGGAGAGGGTGTCGCGCTGCCGGCGCTTTCACCAGCCGGAGCGCGACGGGTGAGGGGCTCGACGCGTCGCCCTGTTACGCAGGACTTAACAGGCAGTGCCGCGTTTCATCCTTCAGCATTCATAATTCATAATTTGCTTCAGCTTCCACTCCACCTGGGCTAGCACGCCGCCCAAGATGCGCGCGTCATGGTTGGTGAGTTCCAGATCCAGCAGCAGGCGGCGCAGCTTGATCAGCATGGCCGCGCGGCTTCTAGGTTTGAGATACCCTGATGCATCGAGCACGTGTGCGGCGCGCGCGAAAAGGCGCTCAAGCGACTGCAGGTTGGCGGCCTCGGAGCGGTGCACCGTGAGGCGCGGCAAGCGCGTTGCCACCACGCCCGCACGCGCCAGTTCATACGCGCAGACCGCTACGGCCTGGCCTAGGTTCATCGAAGGGCAGTCCGCCGTGGTGGGAATGCGCACCAGGGCGTGGCACAAACTCAGGTGCTCGTTGGAAAGGCCGGTTTTTTCCGAGCCGAAAAGCAGCGCGGCTCGCCCACCCACCTTGCGGCGCCGCAGCCAGGCGGCAAACTCCGGCAGGGGCAGGAGGTCGCGGTCAAGGTTGCGGCGCGAGCCGGTCGTGGTGCCCGCCACGAGCGCCGTGTCGCCGATGGCGTCGAGCAGGGAGGGTACGGCGCGCGCCGACTCTATCACCTGCTCCGCGCCCACCGCCGCCGAGCGCGCTTCCTGCCAGACAGGCTCGTAAGGCGCGACGACCACCAGTTCACGCAAACCGAAATTCGCCAGCGCCCGCGCCGCCGCGCCGATATTCAAGGGGTTCCGCGGGCGTACCAGCACTACGCGCCAATTCACTTTGGGGGGCTTCATGGGGAAGGATTGTAGCAGGAAGGACCCCTGGCGGGTGAAGGGCTGGCCCGAATTCTTCACCATGGACGAGGGAGGGCGGGGCTTCAGCCCCGCCGTTGCGCGATGCTCGTAAATGTCCCTTCGTCTCGCGCCCCGCGCAGCTTGCGGGAGCGACCTGCGCGGGGCGCGAGACGTACAGAGGATTGCAGGCCGTTCTGTCGGCGGGGTTAAAACCCCGCCCTCCCGACCCCCGGGAAAAAGGCATCCTGTGGTGAGAAATCCGGGCTAGCGAATCCCTCACCACCTGCCATATTTGGTCAGAAGCCAGCGCTCACTTATTCGGCGCAGCGGGCGGCGGAGTCGTGGGTTCTTTCTGCTTGTCGATCGACTCCACCGTCAGGATCCGGACGCCTGACTTGAACTGTTTGTAGTCGGTGTAACGGACAATTTCCTTGATGTGCACCGACGGACCCTGGGGGAAATAGAGCGTGTCGTCCGCCATGGTGTAAGTGGGGAACCAGAACTTGCCGTCGATCTGCTCGCGCAAAGTAGTGAAGCGCGGGAATACGTTCGCTTGGCCGTGTTTAGTCTTGAGTTCGGGCACTGTCTTGCCTTCGGTTTTCACGATCTGCAAGTCCCGGTCATCGACCCAGGCGACACCTTGGAAGTACACGCGTCCCTTCTGGAGTTCTTTGGGGCGGATCGAAAAAACATAGGCCGTGATTTCATCCACTTTCACGTGGCCCAGATACTTGACGTCGTATTCCGGCAGCTCGTCAGTGCTGAGTACAAACGGTTGAATGCTGCGAAACGATTCAATATCTTCCTGGGTTACAATAAGATTCTTAAGGCTTGGCGTGGGAGCGTAAGTGACGCGCTCGATGCGCTTGCCGCTGTCGTCATAGAGGATGTCCCACTCCTGCTCGAAAGTCCCCACCACTTCGTTGTCGGGTCCCAGCTCGTGCACCTTGTTGACCTGGTGGTAAGTGTAGTTGTTGCGCGCCTCCCGGAAGATTTTTTCCTTGGCAGCAAACTCCTGGATGATGTGCTGGATCTCCTCCCGGCTGGGATCTTTCAGGCCCGGAGCGCTTGCCGTGGTCGGATTAGCCGGCGTGGTGGGTCTAGCCTGGGCCGGGGCGGCCGGAGCCTCCGGCTGGCTCTCGGCGGCCGACTTCCGAACGTGCAACGTAGGCTCAGAGGAGGACTCTGCGGGTGAAACGGCGGGAGCGTTCGCTGTAGACGCCGCAGCCACTCTGTTCCCGGCCTTTTGTAGAGCGTCAATCAAACCTTCGCTCGCGCCCAGGTCGTGAAACTTCTTTGCCAGGTCCGGGTTCATCTGGAAATCAATACCGCGCTGCTCAACCATCTGGATAATCGTGTCGCTCTGGGAGTTCCCGAGCAGAAGCAGCGTGATGTCCTCCTTCGACAACGGTTGGTCCGCCAGCGCCGTGCCCAAGCCCAACAAGCCGGCGAGCATCACCAGGGCGATTCCCAGCACGACTTTCTTCGTCACGTTCGAGGTTGATTTCATTGCGGGGTTCTCGTCATCGGTTGCGTTTCCTGACCCACGAAAGTATCTCTATGAATAGAGGCTTCCCGGGTGGCAAAAGTTGTATGGCCAGCTTCCAGGCCGAAGAACTGGCCGGCGTAACGGAAGTCAGAGCCGACGCTGGGCACCGGCAGTCCCACGCTTTCAGCAATGACTACCAGGAAAACGAAGGTGTATCCGTATTGGCGGAGGATGTGGACCATCGATTCGCCCGTATGGGATCGGAAATGCCCATCGCGATACCAGCGAACACGCCCTACAGTCCCCGGCGTCGAGCGTGGAAAGCAGGCGGCAAATGCCCGTGACACTCTTCCCTCAACGCAAGGCACGTCGCCTTCCGCTCCGCGCGCTCCAAGTGGTCTGGATGCGATGGCTGCAGGTTCCGTTGGCAATCGCCGCTCAGGGCCGGCCCAAAAGGAATGTAGCGCGTCCGCCCCGGCTCTTCCCGCCGCTGCGCGAGTTGCCCTCGCATCGCTCGCCGGGAACGGGCCGGGGGTAGACCAGAGTTCCGAAACTCTAACAATTAACCTCTGGCCAGCCCCGTACCTCCTCCCACCCATCAGACTGGGCGAGGAGAGTTCGCTGGCGGAGGTGCGGGGCCAGCACCCAAGGGCGAGCGCGCATTACTCAGCAACATGCTCCGCGAACGCACCGACATCAGTTACACCCTAAAGCGTGAAGTGCTTTTTGGCCCGGTCCTCAGCGCGCTCGCCGGCGATTCTTCAAGCGCATCTGACGCAGCTTCCGACGACTTCTCTTCGGCTTCGAGATTGCGAAAGTCACCGTTCCCACCCGGCGAACTTTCCACTCCTGGCCCGAGGGTGTGTTATGACTTGTTTCCATATACCTTTTCCGATCCTCGTAGATCGACCCCGATCCCGGACATTATAGCGGATATTTCATTGTCCCGCTGATCCTTTCAGGTGAGTCGGCCCGAGCGGCCCCGCCAGCTCGCTCGGTCCTGACTTCGTTTGGTTCTTGCGGCGCATCACTTTGCCGCTTCGATGGAACTGACCACGATGGTGTCGCCCTTCAGCGTGCCCGTGACCTGCACTTTACTGCCTGCGAACGGCTCCGGGCTCTTTTGGTCGCTGAGTTGGTAAATCTTCCCCGTGGGATCAACGAGAATGTACTTCGCTCCGCCCTTGACGCACTCCAGCGTGCAATCTTTGTCGCTCTCGCCCGGCATCATGTGCTTGGCCCCACACATGGAGTCGCTGATGCTCCCCACAAAGGTGCTCGCGCCGCCTTTCGCAGGCGCCGCGAGGCTCAAGCCCGCGGCCAACAATAACCCCAGGCCTAGGTAAGCAAATCTCTTCATTCCAACCTCCTTAGAGCTCGATTTTCCAGATTCTGCGCCAGGCTTCTCAGCCTCCCCGTGACGCATCCCATCCGGCACGTCACATCGTGACCTAAAGTTTAGATGTTCAGGATAATCGCAGGTTACTGGGGTGCAAGACAACGAGAAGCCCGCGCCGCGACCCACTCAGGCGGGAGCTGTCGCCGCGGGCTTCTCGACAACCGGGAAAAGGGAAGCCCTGCTGCATGGCACGGGGCCTCCCCCTCGATACCCTCAAATGCCGGCGAAGCTACTGGACTTCGATGCTCTGCGCAAGGTTTCCAGCGCGCTTTTCCGATAAGAACTTTACGGTGACGGACTTCCCCGTGGCGCCGGAAAGATCTGCCAGCTTGGCCTTGCTGCCGCCCACTTTAATCTTGGTGGCGCTGGTCAGTTTGAAACTGTAGGGAATCCCGTTCGAGCCCGCGACCACGACCAGTTTCTTGTCAACCACGACGATCTGCAGCGTGCCCGAGAGTGTCTCGGGCTTCACGGCTGCTGCCTTGGGTTTTTCGGCGGCGGGGGCCGCCTCTTGGGCAAGCGCCGATGAGATCCCGACATAAGTCAGCATGAGAGTTGCCACCAGCAGAAATAGGACTTTCTTCATCGCTTTTCACCTCGCTCTCCGCAAAACGCTGCGGATTTGTGATGTTTGTTCCCCATTATACTAATACGAAGAAGCGTGGTTTACCATACGATTCGCGCTCCCGGCGCCGTGCGTCTTGGTTCCGACGCTCCGCCGCCCCAATGCCCTGCGGGTTTCCGCCTGTGTGCCCCCTAAAAAAAGAAGGCCGCGCGCAGGTCGCGAGCGGCCTTCGAATGCTAATCACGTGCTCCTCGTGGAACTAGCCCTGCTACTTGGATTGTTCCGCGGCCTCAGTCACGTCTGAAACCGTGATGGTGCCATCGCTCAGAGTGCCTGTTACCTTCACTTGTTTTCCGCCCATACCCTGGAACTTGTCTTGGGAATCAAGCTGGTAGACCTTTCCATCAGAAACCAAGACGTACTTGGCTCCGCCGGCAACGCATTTCTCGACGCATTTTGCCGCCTCGGCGCTGGGCGTCGAATGGTTCACCCCGCAATGCGAGTCACTGACCGTGCCGGTCCAGGACTGGTCTGCTGCCCACGCCAGGCACCCGAAAACCAAGAGAGAAAAAACCACGAGCAGGATCTTCTTTGTCATCTCAACTCCTCCTCTTAGGCTGATTTAAGCTCATTGCCTCCGAGGGCACGCTTGTGACCCGCGAACCCGGCCGCCTCCTTGCCCGCCCTCGGGTAAACGTCGGCACTAAGGCACCCGCCTCGTTACCGACCCAAATCTACGCTTTCTTGAGCCCTACGGTTGATTATTTTAGACCTAATGGGGGATGGAACGCAAGCCGATACATGACAATCGTCAATTCTTCCGAAAAACGCAAAACTCGCTTCTTGATGCTACTTCTCTTCCCCCGCCTTTTTGGCTTTCTCTAGCTGCTTCCTCAGCTCGGGAGAAACCTGCGGTGGCATCACAGGTGCCACCAATGCGCCCAGGGTCGCGACCAGCCACTTCTCCATAGTTTCCCCGCCTGCGTAGACTTCCGTCAGGGGACGTTCGCGGTATGTGGAACCCATACCCACTTGGAAACCCAGCGCGGCAAACCCTCGCCGCTTTTTCCAGAGCAACTTGCCGCTGCGGCTCCACAGATTCATATCCACCGTGGCGGCGTACACCCAACCTTTGCCCCCTATTAGCGTGAGCTTGGAGAGAGCCCGGGTTCCCTTACCGCCCACAACCTCCGTAACGTCGTCCCAGGAAGCCACTGACCCGTGGACATCGGCCTTCACTTTCTCGACCTTGACTTCCAGCACCGCATCGGCCCGCGTTTCCGCCGCGATCTTCATGACTAAGGAACCCTGTGCTTCGAGGAACCGTTGCATATCCACCTGGCCGGTTTTGGGGTCGATCGCGTCCAAGGATGAAGGCGAGGGTTTGGCCTGATTTGCGATCTCTTCCGCCAGTTCGGGCGGCGCCACGAACCACCCGGCGTTATCCTGAAGATACTTGGAAATGGCCGGGAACAAGCCTTCGGTGTTTTCCACGCCCTCCGACTTGGGCAGAATGATGATCCGCTTGATGTTGGTTCGGATCTGGTCAGCAGGCAGGAAGAAACTTTCGTTAGGGCATTCGACATCTTCCAGGCGGTACACGCCGCCTTGGTTCGTGTACCAGACCGTCACCTCCGCGGCCAAGCCGACGATGGAGGTGTAGTCCTTGTCGGTCAGGATCTTGAGCTCTTGGCCCTTCTTGTCGAACACCGTGATGCTGTCGGGCTGAACGGCGGTAGTGTAACCTTCCAGCTTCGTTCCCTTGTGCCGGGGATTTTCGGAGGCGTAAGGCAAGAGAGCAGTTGTGCCAAGCAGGAGAAACGCGGTCAAAACCTGCGCGATGGGGCTTCTCGGAATGAGGCGCGAGATTTGGCGGGCCTCGCCGAACTTCAACAACAAGACGGCCTCCTGTCCTTCTGCGCCCGGCTCACCGTGCAACCGCCTAGTCCCGTGACCGCTTATAGAAGTCCCGAACCCGCTCTGCCCACACGGCGCTTCGGTCGACTGCGAACCCGTCCGAAAAGACCCTAACCAGGCGGGCACGGGACTAGCGCCGCCCACTCGCCACGCGAAGCACCGGCCTCCCGGCCAGCGCCCCGGTCAACTTGCTCCCGCGCACCGCGACCACTCCGTTGACGATCACACAGGCGATCCCCTCCGGCGGTTTCCAAGGATCTTCGAACGTAGCACGGTCCTCGAGGCGCGCGGGGTCGAAAATGACGATATCGGCGCAATAGCCTTCGCGGATGAATCCGCGGTCGGGCAGCGCAAAGATTTCCGCCGCCAACCCCGTGGCGCGCCGGACCGCATCCTCGAGGGTCAGCAGCTTCTGATGGCGCACGTACTCCGCGAAGATGCGCGGGAAGGTGCCAGCCCCGCGCGGATGGGGCTGCCCCAGGCCGCGATAGTGGACCGAGCTGTCAGATCCGAAAACCATGTCTGGCGCGGTGATGAGCTGCCGCACGTCCTGCTCGCTCATCTCTTCGGCGATGATCTGGATGTCGCCGCGCGCTTGGTTTTGCAGAATCCACGCAGCCTGGTCACGCACCGACGCCGCGCCGCCTGGCTGCCTCCTCACGATGTCGGGAATAGTCCGCCCAATCCATTCCTTGTGTTTCTCGCTGAAGGCGACGCGCACGTTGGAGTAATCGGGCCAGCCGTCGCGGCGCGACTTTTCAAGGGTAAGATCGATGGCACGCGCGAAGTTTTTGGCCCGAGCCGCCACGGGGCCGCCCAGCAGCGGGAAGGCCTCCGGGGGAATCAGATACTCGAGCGTGCTGCTGACGGCTGTGTAGGGATACATATCCGCCGTCAGGCGAGTCTGCTTTCCGGCGGCCTGCCGGGCGCCGTCTAGCCGGGCGCGCGCCGTCCCCCATTGCGAGTGCCCCGCGGCCTTCAAGTGCGAAATGTGCAGCTCGGGTGCGCCCGCACGCTGCGCCGTGCGCACGGCCTCGTCGAGCGCTGCCTTGCCCTCCGCGGCTTCGTCGCGGAGGTGCGTGGCGTAGATCGCTCCCGCCTGCGCCGTGACGCGAACCAGCGCCACCACTTCTTCTTCACTCGCGAAGAGCCCGGGCTTGTACCCGAGCCCCGTGGAAAAACCCAGGGCACCCGCCCCAATCCCCGCCCTGACCAGCGCTTCCAGGCGCGCCATCTGCTCCGGCGTGGGCTTCCGGCGCGCGCCGCACACCTGCTGGCGGAGGGTGTTGTGACCCACTAACGTGGCGACGTTGATCGCCAGCTTCAGCCGCGCCAGCTTGCGGAAGAATGCGGCCATGTCCCGCGCCGAGCGGCCGCAGTTCCCCGTGATGACGGTGGTGACGCCCTGCAACAGGAAGTTGTCGGCAACGAAGCGGTGGGTGGAGCGCTCGATCTGATCTTCGATGTGAACGTGAACGTCAATGAAGCCCGGTGAAATCACCTGGCCCTGGGCATCCATCTTCGCGCGCGCCGGCGCTGCGCCCAGCGAGCCGATCTTCTCGATGTGCCCGTTGCGGATCCCGAGGTCAGCCCGGAAGCCGGGACGTCCCGTGCCATCCACAATCAAGCCGTTAATGATGACGAGATCGTACGCGCTCTGGGAGGTGGCGCGATGCGCTCCCCAAGCGAGCAGAAAAATCAGTGCGCACGCCAGGACGAGATTCCACCGCCCTCGAGATGGCCCCCTGATCAACACTCCTCCGCGGCAGTCTGCCGGGGGGGAGCGCGCAGCACGCCCCCCGACGCAGAGTCACGCGTGACACTCTGCTGAAAGATTCGCCAGGACTGTCGCTCTCATCCCGTCTTGCGGGACGAAGGGCTCGCCCCTACAATCCGCAGGGTCCAGCCTGCCTGCGCCAAGCAGGGACGACATCCCTGCAACGTTTTTCAGCAAACTGCGAAGACGCTACTTGATTTCCAGGGTGTACTTGCCCAGATCGAGTTTTGCCGGTACACCCTTGGCGATGCTCACAGCCAGCGGCCGGGGTACCTTTATGCTGTCATCTTTCTTCGCGGTGCACCCGCCCACTTCGTCGCCGGCCTGGTTATAAAGCATAAACTTGGCGCCCTCGTTGCTTGGGGGTTTGGGAGTATCCAACCCGAAGCCGTAGCTGCCCACGTCGATGGAAATGCTGCACACGGAAATCTTGCCTTCCGAAATCAACATGCCGGTGTACTTCTGCTTGATTCGCGAGCTGTAGCCCGTCGTATCGATCAGCGCCAGAACCACCCGGGCGCCTTTGGGGGTCTTTAGCAGAACGGCGTTTCGCTTCTCCACGGGAATGCGGTTTCCTTCCAGGTAAAAATCATTGGGTACGGCCTTGGTGAAGGCCTCGCCGGTAACCTTTTCGAACTCACCCTGCGCGAGAGCCGTGTTCGGCCAGGCCGCCAGCAGGAAAGCTAAGAACGCAACAAGCACTAGCGTCTTCTTCATGGATTCTCCTCCTTAGGAGTGTGCCAGGATATGATGAGATGTCCCCAGGCCATCCGAGACAGGCGAAGTCTATCACGAATGGCGGCAGGCGTTCACCACCCCTTCCGTAAAATTGTGGCTCCGCGCGGCGAGCAACAATTGAAAAGCGGCCGGGCCTTGCGTTGTCACCCCCGCGCAGGCGGGGGTCCACCTGGATTCCCGCTTTCGCGGGAATGACACAATGCAGCAGGACACCAGCCCAGTCGGCGGTCATGCCCGCGTGTGTGACTCACCTCGTCACCCCCGCGGAAGCGGGGGTCCACATTGCCTGCTACGGCGTGAGGGCACCCTAGCGTTTGTTGTAGGGGCGAACCTCGTGTCATCCCGCTCCGCGCACCGGGGGTATGTCAACGGGGGTTAATATGATTTTTCCTACCGGTAGGAAAAATCTTTCAGGGAGGGTGTCTAGCTGCCCGAACTCTCCTCTCCGCGCGCTTCAATGCTGGGTGGCAATTACGCACCCATCTTTTCGATGCTGTTGCCGAATTCCAAAGATGACCCTTGCCCTCCCCCGCCCCTTTGTGGTAAACATCAAGACGCTCGCCTTTTCCCTCGCAAGGTATATGTCATGAGTACCCGCAGCTATTGGCTTGATCTTTTCACAGGGACAACGTGGAAGGAATTCCTCGACGCTGGCGGGATGGTGTCGGGATTTCGCGACAGCCGATGGAAGACGGTCCAGAAAATGAAGCCGGGCGATTATCTGCTATGCTACCTGACAGGCATCTCGCGCTTCATTGGGATTCTGGAAGTCACGTCACCCGCCTTTAGAGACCAAAGCCCCATCTGGAAAGATGAAGACTTCCCCTGCCGAGTGAGGGTCAAGCAGGTTGTCATGACCTGCCCCCGTTTTGTGTACCAATCATAAGGCGAGTTCCAGGGTAGTTTCTTGGTTTTGTTCTTCTCTCCGGGGCGGCTGGGGGGCGATAGACTCGCCGTGTGCGAGTTCGATGCTCTTCGCAAAATTGTTGCTTTGCGCGGCGCGGGAGCGGTAGGATGCGCGCGAGAGGGGCGGAGGGACCAGTTACCCTGTGCCAGAGGAGGGTTGAGAGTGTCAGAACCAAGGAGAGCGTTGAAACGCGGTGGGGCGCTTGCCGTGTGCCTGTGCGTGGTAGTCTCGGCGAGTTTTGGGCGGCATAAAAAAGTCCCACCTCCGGCGCCCTCAAATTACACGCCGGTGACCGTCTACGATCCGGCGCGAAGCCCCGGGAAGGATCTTCAGGATGCCATCGTCGAGGCCACGCGAACCCAGAAGCGCATTTTGTTGGAGGTCGGCGGCGACTGGTGCATCTGGTGCCACATCATGGACAACCTCTTCCAGGATCATCCCAACCTGAAAGAGTTGCGCGAAAGCCATTACGTGCGCGTGAAGATCAACTACGGCAAGGACAACCCCAACGAAGGATTCCTCTCACACTATCCCCGCATCGCAGACTACCCCCACTTCTTTGTCATGGACTCAAAGGGCGCACTCCTGCATTCGCAAGACACCGTCGTGTTCCAGCACGGCCGGACCTATAGTCTCAAGAAGCTCAGTGCCTTTCTGAAGAAGTGGGCGTCGGCCCGGGCGCAAGCGGATCCGCCGGCTCGGTCACCATCCCAGGTTGCAGCAAGACCCGAAGGATGAAGCAACTTCCCGGCGTCCAGACGGTTGCGGCGAAATATCACAGACAGATTTGCGATTCTCAATGGGTTCGGCGCTGAGCGCGAGCGGCTCAGGAGGATGCTTCAGGCTGAATAGGGTGAACCCTGCAGCCGACCGCAGGCGCTGGGAATTGTCGGGCAAGGCCTAAAAGCTGCGGATGGGTTGAGGTCGGGCCCAGCCGGGCAGTAACGGTCTCATCGGCGCCACAAGAAGGAAAACCAGCTTCGCTTTCCCCCTCCACCCCGAACTTTGGGCCAATCCGGCTGCGGCGGCAAAGGACGTCCGTTAATGACCGCCTCGGGGTTCTGTTGCATCAGCAGATCCGCGATTTCCTGGCCTTTAGCTTCTGCGACCTTGCGATAGCAGTGGGAAAGGATCGGCGGGCGCCGTTTCACGTCGTGGGCATCGGTGGCGAAGAAGTGCACCAGACCCTCGTCGAGCAGCCGCTCGGAAAACTTGCGTGCCCGGGAGCCGAACCCACCCGTGTACGACTGTGCCGTGACCTGCACCAGGCATCCGTTCGAGATCCAGTCAAGCAGCAGTTCCGGCTTGCGGTGGATGAGTGGGTTACGCTCCGGATGGGTGATAATCGGGGTGAGTCCGCCAACCTGGATGTCGTAATACACGCGGCTCAGGTGGTCGGGGATGAACTGGTTCGGAAGCTCCACCAACAGGTACGAGGATCGGTTGATAGTGAAATCCCTGGAGCCTTGCACGCACTGTTGGATGTTGTCGTAGGAAAGATGGAAGTCGCAGCCCAGCAGGAGTCGAGGTTTCTCACCCACGGTTTTCTGAAGCCGCGCAAGCAATTGCCGGTTGAGCTGTGGATCGAACGTGTAACTATAATTGTAGTGCGGCGTGGCCACCAGATGGGTTATACCGTCGGCAGCCGCGACCTGGCACATCGTGACCGCCTCCTCAAACGAATGCGCCCCGTCGTCGACTCCAGGCAAGGGATGACAGTGAATGTCAATCATGACAATGGTTCAGGAACGCGGATCGTGTCGCCACGCTCCCCTCTGCTGAAACTGCCTCACCATCCGGAGGCCACAACTGCCGCAACTTATTCACCCGTACGATCCGCCAGGTGCACCGCGGCAGGATGATAATATATCAACTGCCTTGCGCATCCAATCTGGCATCTCAGCATGTGGACCATTTGGCCGTACGCAATGTCTTAGGATAACACGCCCACCGACGCCCTGGCCAGAAAGTTTAACCATGTGGTAGCCGACTATCTGGTACATGGCAGCGGTAAAGCCTTTGCAGAATTCTGTATTCAGGATTACCAAATATAGAAATCTAGAGTGGTTCGCCTGCCCTCTTTGCTTCCCGTTCCGTGCCGACATCCCAGACGCACTGATTCTTAAGGGTTTAGCGGTGCGGGGGTGTCGAGGGGAATTCAGCGCCAATTGGAATTCAGCGTGCTCTACTCTGGAGCGAGTCGACGTTGGACAATCCTAGAGGGTAGCCATCGACGGCTCGGAGTTTAGACCCAAGACCCGACGCTTGGAGGGGGGAGAGAGCTTCCCCCTCATTTTATTTTGGGCGTTAAACACACCCAGCTTTTTCCCCAGCCACCGCACCCCCCGGCACCAGCCACCGGTCGACCAGTTCGCCGAATCCGTTCGCGCGCGTCCCCCGCGTCCCTTTCAGAAGCCTGACCCGGGTCGCCAACTTCCCTCTCCCGCAAACTGCGACGGGGGCTTGACTTCGCTGGCCCCGCTGGCTACAGTGGCAAGTCAGTCGTAATAATTGCTTCGGAATGAAGACTGACCGAACCCGATGATCAGTACCTTGATTGCAGGTGCTGTGAAGCGCAGAGTGCTGGCAATCCAGGAATTCAGCTTCCTCTTGGCGGACTCTCTGCGGCACGCCTTCACACCGCCCCGATACATTGTCGACACACTCATCCAGATGGACGTGATTGGTTTCGGCTCGTTGCCAATTGTCCTGCTGATTGGGTTTTTCACGGGCGGCGTGCTCGCGCTGCAAACCTACCGCACCCTGAGCACCTTTGGCGAAGTGGGGCTGATGGGCAAGGTGGTGGCCCTTTCCATTGTCCTGGAGCTCGGTCCTGTGCTCACCGCGCTGATGGTAGCGGGCCGCAGCAGCACCGGCATCGCTTCCGAAATCGGCTCCATGCTGGTCAGCGAGCAGATTGATGCCATGCGCGCTCTGGGCACGGACCCCCTGCGCAAGCTCGTGATCCCCAGGCTTTTTGCCGCACTCTTTACGCTGCCGCTGCTGACCATTCTGGCCGATTTCTGCGGCCTGCTGGGAGGTTACCTCATCAGCTTTTACACGGTGCGCTTGACCACCGAAGAGTACTGGACCTCGGCCTATCAGGCGTTGACGTATCAGGATGTCACCCAGGGGCTCGTCAAGCCCTTTTTCTTTGCCATCCTGATTTCCTTGGTGGGCTGCTACCAGGGGCTGCACACGACGGGCGGCACAGAAGGTGTGGGCCGCGCCACGACGCAGGCCATGGTGGTGGCCTCGGTGCTGATCGTAGTGGTCGATTTTTTCATCACCAAGTTCCTGGTCGGGATTGGCTTCTGAGCCTTGTCTTCCGAGCGGGCCAGCGCGAACGGACCTCGGAGCTGCCTGGTTGACGTGAGATTCCAATTCATCGGGCCCGATCCCGGTCCGCCTTGCCCCGTACCGTATGAGCGCAACTCCGGCCATTGAGCTTCGCAACGTCTCCCTCTCCTTCGAGAGCAAACGTGTTCTCTCCGATATCTCCTTTGCTCTGGGAGCCGGCGAAACCCTGATTCTGCTCGGCGTCACGGGTTCGGGAAAATCTGTCCTCCTCAAGCTGATCCTGGGTCTCCTCAAGCCCGACAATGGGCAGGTGCTGATCGAAGGTCATGATCTCGTTCCCCTTCCGGAAACCAGCCTGCAACCCATTCGCAAGCGCATGGGCATTGTCTTTCAGGAAGGCGCGCTCTTCGATTCCCTTTCGGTCTTCGAGAATGTCGCCTATCGGCTGCGCGAAGAGCACCTGGAGGACGAAGCCGTCATCGAGCGGCGGGTGCGCGAACTGTTGCGCTTCGTCGAAATGGAGCCGGCCATCGAGAAAATGCCCTCGGAGCTCTCGGGGGGCATGCGACGCCGCGTTTCGGTGGCGCGCACCATCGCCAGCGACCCGTCCATCATGCTTTACGACTCACCCACCGGCGGACTCGATCCCGTCACCGGCCACACCATCAACGTGCTCATTGCCAAATTGCGCGACGTGCAACACGTCACCTCGGTGGTGGTCACGCAGCGCTTGCAGGACGCTTTTGTGCTCGCCAACTATTTCTTTTCCACCGAAAAACAAACCTTGGTGCCGCTCGAACCGATCCGCCCTCGTAATGCCATCGCTCCCACCCGCTTCCTGGTGCTGCGCGACGGCGGAGTCTATTTCCAGGGCAGCGAGCAGGCGCTGACCCGCTCCCCGGATCTGTACTTACGCAGGTTCCTCGCATGAGAATCATCGAAGCCCCGTTCCGTGCCCTGCCCGGGATGCAGAACTTGGCCCATTTACACCCAATCCTCATCCTCAAGATTTCCATTGGGCCTTCGCACCCTCGCCAGGGATGAACTACAATAGGGTCCTGAACTTCGTAAAGGAGACCAACCATGCCACAACGCGAGCGCGTCAAGTGGGCTCAACTCCGGGTCGGTATCATGGTGATTGTCAGTCTGGTCCTTTTTGCCGTTGCCGTTTTCTTCATCAGCGGCCAAGTGGGATTCCTCACCAGCCGCTATACCATCAAGGCTTACTTTTCCGGCGCCAGCGGTCTGCGCGAGGGGGCGCAGGTGCGCCTGGCCGGCATTGCCGTTGGCAACGTGTCAAAGATGCAGATCTCTCCCTACACCGATCCGCAACGGGCCGTGGAGCTTAACCTGAAGATTGCGCGCCGGTATCAGAACGAGATCCGCGCCGATTCCGTGGCCACGGTGGAGACGGTCGGCCTGCTCGGCGAAAGCTACGTCGACATTACCCGCGGCACACCTGACCATGACGTAGTCGCGGACGGCGGCACGGTCAAGACCTCCGAAGAAGCCGACATCAAAGCCGTCGTGCAGAACGCCAACGACGTCATCTCGAACCTCCGTGTTCTTTCCGCCAAGCTCAATGAAATCACCGCACAAATACAGACCGGCAAGGGGTCCATGGGCAGGCTGATTTACGACCAGGCGCTTTACAACAAGATGAATGCCACCACGGGCAGTATGCAGGACCTGATGAACCGCGTGCAGCACGGCGAAGGCACGCTGGGTAAACTCATGTCCGACGAGACGCTCTATAACCGCACCGTGGCCACCCTCGACCGCCTGAACCAGGTCGTCGATGACGTCCAGCACGGCAACGGCAGCCTGGCCAAGCTTATCTCCGATCCCTCTGTTTACAACAATCTAAATAAGCTGGTGAAGGATGCCAACACCCTGGTCGATAACGTCAATCAGGGCCACGGCTCACTCGGCAAGCTGGCCAAGGACGAGCAACTCTACAACCGCCTGAACGAGACCTTCGATCGCCTGAACATCATCACCACGCGCATCGAGCAGGGCCAGGGGACGCTGGGGAAACTCTCCACCGACCCCACCCTCTTCAACAACTTGACCGAAAGTTCCCAGTCACTCAAGGAGTTCTTGACGGAGTTCCGCAAGAACCCGAAAAAGTATTTGACCATCAAGCTGCATATCTTCTGATTCATTTGGACTGGTTCCCATTCAGACAGCGGGGTAGGCGCCGACGGGATTCCAGACGCGACGAGGTGGCCCCCCGCCTGCGGGGGGTGACTGCTCTCTGGGCGGCCATTCCGCAAGGGTCGTCATTCCCGTGCCGCCGGGAATCGAGACGTGGGTCCAGGGGGGTGCGGACAGTAAGGGTAGGGGATCAAAGGCTTGACAGTCCACGCTCTCTCTCGCTCAACCAAACCTTGATGTCCGCTATTAAGTCTCGGAGTCGATCAAGGTGAAAGGCGTGTCGCGGGTGCAACCCTCGTTTCAGAACCTGAAGCAGAGTCTGTACGCAAGCCAATCCTTCCTTCCTTTTGGCCAACTGCTCCAGAATTCGGCCAGTCACCGCCTTTCTTAGCTCTGGCAGCACAATCTCCCTGTAATAGCGCATCATGAAAAGAGCCGCCACACCAAGCAAATCTGAGAGTGCATTATATTCGTCGGAGAAACGATCGAGGGCCTAATAGCCAGGCGTTCGGGTCCCACGAAGCCAGCATGCCCGCTCTCAGGAGTGTTGGAACATTCCACGTTGTAACGGAATAACTCCACCCCAAGAGTTTTGCACTCGCGTCGAGGAAGATTTCTGGATCAAGCGTGCCCGCCTCTGTTCGAGCCTGCAACGCCACCTACGTCCATACATTGCGAACCCCGAATTCTTGATGGGCAAACCTCGCCATCGTGAAGTCATCGGTCCACAGGACATGTCCGGGCTTTGATGCAAGGACCATGCTTTCTGCGCCGCAGTTTCCGAATGCCTCGATTAGAACGCCGCGTTTCTGCGGGTCAACTGCTGCCAGTTCTTGGCAGCCAAGGACTTTGGATGACGAAGACACCAGGTCGACTAGGCTATTGAGTCGCTGGGCTCTCAGCGCCCGCGCCGCTTGAGTATCCTCAATGAGCGCGTATGCACCGTCAACTTTGGCGAAGACGCCGCCCTCGGCACGAGGCTCAGCCTCCTCTGTCGCGAGCTGAATAAGCTCCGTCATTGTCGTTTGCGACACGACCACCGGTACCGGCCAACTTCTTAGGAGGATGACCCTATCAAGCAGATAAAGGGTGCCTATAGCAGTGAGGTCGATGACGACGGCGCTACACGTACCCAGATTCTCGATTGCCTCGCGGTGCTCGCTCAGTGAACTAGGGCAACAATTAATCGAAAGCCGGGGCGCGGTCGCCAGGCAGCAAACGCTTTGGAAAGAATTCCGATTGAAAGGGACGCCAATTATATGGATTGGTACAGGCCGCGATTGATAAAGCTGGTCAATTTCTTCCTGCTGTTTCTCACGGCGGTCAATGAGACTAAGGATTGAACTTATATCGATTTCCTCATTCCCCGGCGCCAGATTTTGCTTCTGTACACGCATGATTTCAATTACCGGCACCTCCGGAAACCTCACTTGCCATTCGTTCAGACAATCTTGGTAACGGTAAACGAACTTGCTGAGGATTCCCTTAACCACACCGTAGCGGTTACCGGCAGTAGCAGAGGCCACGAGGAACCTGTCACCCTTCTTCTTACCGATCAGATTCTGGGCAATTGGGGAAGTTGAGCTGAGCTCATTACGACCTGGATCAGGGTCAGGTAGATCCTCCAAAATGACCCACCGCTCTTGAGTCGTTGCTTCCTCAACGTAACATACTGCCGCTCCTGGCCCAACAGTCGCAAATTCAGGGACGTCAGGTCGCAGCCCCATTGGGCCGAGAGCAAGAAAAAATGCCCGATGCGCATTCACGTCACCGAAGTGCTTGCGGAGCAGGTCATAAGCGCACAGCAAAGCTTCGTTGATGTGCCCACCCTCGCGGATCACGGTAATGAGCGCTGGCCAGTTTTCAGGAAGAATCTCATCAGGCGTTGGCAACATCCGCGGGTCTCTAGGAACAAGCTCTTTCCGATTCAGGCGGAGCCCCAGTACTGACAAGCTTAGCCGCCTCGGTCGGTCGTCGGAATGGTCAGTAAGGTGGGCCTGAAGCAACTTGATGGCAGCCTCCACGTCATATTTCTCGAGGAGCGAGAGCTCTAGATCGAGCAAGCGACCATCACCCACACCCGCTTGTCTTAGTTTCCTGCAGGCGGTCAAGACGATGTCGTGTTTCCCCAGGTTCAGAGCACATTCGATCAGGTGACGGGTGTCGTCGGTCAGTTTGGTCGCCTCTGCGAGGTCGTGCCACAAAGGTAAGGCCTCCATATGACGGCCACAAGATGAGAACAGCCTAGCAAGTCTTCGACGGTCGTGCGGGCTCGAGCTTTCTGAGAGGTTCGAAAGTGCGACTTCCGCCCACTTCATTGCACTTTGCTGGTCCTTACCCAACCGCCCAGCAAAGCCCCTCAAGGTAGCCGTCGCGACCTCCGAAATCGATCCGTCAGGCACCTCTTGGAGGAAACTCTCAATTTCTCCTGACCGCTCTTCCTTGCTCAGAAGGTCGATCACGTGCTGAATGACGTTTTCTCTGAGACCAATAGCCTGAGGTTGAACTTCGCAGGCGATGCGGCGAAAGATCCGGATTGCTTCCTCGGCATCACCCGAACCAGCCCGATGGCGGAGGGCCAAGGCCAGTAAGTAGCTATTCTCGTTCCCCTTCTCGATTTGAACCAATTTGCGGAGCAAGTCGATCGCGAAATCTCTCCTTCCTCGCTCTTCGCTAATCATGGCGCATTGCCGAAGGACGAGGGGGTTGGTTGGGTCTTCCTCATAAGCTCTCCGTGCGTCATCCCAGGCATCGTTCTCTTGCCCCAATAGGTCTCTTACCAGCGCCCGCATTATCAGTGCCTCGGCCTTGGTCGGCTTGAACCTCTCGGTCTCCGCACGAGTGATTGCCTTATTGCAGCAATCCTCGGCAAAACGAAGGCGCTCTCCCGAAATGCGGTCAGCAAGTTCGCGGTAGTTGCCGAGTTCCTGGGGCAGTTCGGCCTTGAAGACAATCTTAGCTAGCAGCAACCAAGGCTGCGACCACTCTGGGCGAACCGTGGTTGCCTTTAGTACAAGGGCCTCCGCCTTCCGATGTTCGCCCTGGTTTGTCGCCCTAACCGTTAGCGCAACCAAGATCTCGGGATTTGACTTTAGGTGTGTTGGGACTTCCTGTTCCAAACTCTCAAGAGGCATTGATGGAGCATTCTGCAGCCAGATAGCGAGTATTCTCCCCGAATTTGGGTAGAGCTTTCGGTAATTGCCCGCAAGGTCGAAGGCCCGCTCTGTTTCTCCCAGAATCTGGTAGGCAAGGGTTTCATTTGCGCATGCCGCTTCGTCGTCGGGCTGGCATGACTGCGCTTCGAGGAAAAGCGCTGCTGCCTTTTCAAGTTCTCCCTGTCCCATGTGTGTAACAGCCAAATTGGAAAGAACCCTAAACTTCTGACGCGCGGATAACTTGTCCCAACTGCGCTCTCGGACTCGATTCAAAAGCAAACGCGCGACTTGGTACTCGTGCTGTTCTATGAACTGCTTCGCTTGGTCTATTTCGGCGTGAATTCCCTCGCCGGTCTTTTCCGCGATGATGGACTCGGTAGAGATTTGGATGGCACTCTTTATTTCTCGGAGCGACGTAGCCGATAGGTCAGGGTCTCTCAGTGGATAGAACTGTTCTGCTACATTTGAATGCTTGTCGAGAAGCCTCTTGATTTTGTCCCAGGCCAGCAATTCGACGGTGAACAGTCCGATCTTCTTGTGTTCTCTGTTTATTTCGCGGACCGTGTTTTGAGCTTCCTTCGATACTTTTGCAGTGGTGGCGATTGCGTAATGATCAATCTTCGGATCGAACGCCTTCACCTTCCCGACTTCTTCTTTGATTTCTGAGGGTGACAATGATTTCCATTGTTCGTGGAGCTTGCATTGGGCGGCACGCAACGGTGAAGTGCCTCCGAGGTCCAAGATGTCCACCCCAAATTGTTTTTCGCCACGCCTCGCGTAAAGCTCCAGGGTGGGGCACTCCCAGTACTCTTTAAGGAGGGCCAAACAAAGGAGTTCAAATTCCTTGTCCTCTTCAGGGGGAGGGTATTTCAGGCGTATTCTGGGCATGCACCCATCATACACCGGTTAGGTTGGGCCGCTGAGTACGGCGAGCCCAGGGTCCGGGTCAAGAGGACGGAGACTGCGGGTTTGGGGTTAGGGGCTGGCGGTGAAGGCGGGGACTTGGTTCCGGGGACTGGGCGGCACTGAGTTTTCGGCTTACGGATTCGACGAACGTCGCGGACTGACAAGGGGGGCTGATAGCCAAGTGCTGAAAGCTGAGCGCTTATTCTTTCAATTCATCTTGACGCGTTTTGCGCCGGGAGCGGGCTTCAAGTCGAAGGCGGAGCCAGGCAGGGCGCGATTCACCTTCACGCCGGTATAGTGCGCGATGAAGTAGTCGCCATCGCTTTCGAAGAATTCTTGCTGCACGGGCAGCCAGGACTCCTCACTGATCCAGATCTGGATTTTCACGAGTTGTGTGGCGATGTTTTCCTTGCGGGGCAGGAGCTCCAGCAGCGCGGTCGTGTCGCCCTCCAAATCTTCTTCCTTGAGATACTTCACGCGGTAAGATTTCTTCAGTTCGCCGGTTTCCTGCCCGAAGCCCAGCAGCAAGAACTGCTGCACCAGCCCGCTTTTCTGTTCCAGGTCGTATTCCTGAATCTGATTGATCTTGGGAAGGTAGATTTCCGCTTTGTTTTTCTTGAAGAGAATGACCTTGCGGTCGGGCTTTTGGATGTCGATGCGAATCTCCGGGCTCTTGCCCTTATGGTAGAGGATCTGGCCCGTTTCCGTGGACTTGTCGTTCACGAGGACCGTGACCTTGGTGTACTCGAGATTGGCGGAGAAGGTTTTCAGGCGCTTGGCCGCCTCGTTCATCTGTGAGAGAACCTCCGAGAGGTCCGCCGGCCCCTTGCCTTTGCGGGCTCCGGCCGGCTGCCCCACCGCAAACGCCAGCGCGCCGGCGAGCAGCGCGCGCGTCCATGAGTAGAAAGCTTTTGGCATGAGATCACATACCTGTTCAAGCCTGTCCCGCCAGGGAAACCCGCACCGGCGAGCGGCTGAGCTATTCCTCCACCACCACCGTGTAGCCGAGGATGACCTGATTGCGGTCACGGACGGCGACGATCGATTTCACGGTGAAGGGCTGTTGCACGTGCTGCTTGAGGATGACGGGGATGGCGTCCTCGGGTTTCTGCTCGAGGGACTCCACCAACCGGGCGTCCACCAGGTAGCGCACGCTCTTATTGACACGGCCCATCTCGACGATGCCCTGCTGGTGCCGCAGATCGGTCAACTGCAAAGTGGGGCGGTCGTTGAACCAGGATCGCGGGGACAGGAAGATGAAGGCCAGGATGGCAAGCACAATCAGGTCGTATTGCCAAGTGCCGCGCTCGTACGCCCAGAAGATCGTGCGCGTGACCACGAGCTTGATCTTGGACCCGACTTTGCTCCAGGGAGCCTCGCCCGGCTGGGGCTGGGCGTGCGAGAGAGCGTGCTCGTGGAAATCCGCGCTCGGGGCCATAGGTGGTACCCTGAAGAAAATAGCCAGAAATACGGGAAGAATCAATCGGAAATAATCCGGCCATCCCGCATGCGGATAATCCGGTCAGCGACGGCGGCGGCCTCGAGGTTGTGCGTGATCATCAGAACAGTCTGCCGGAAGGTTCGGTTGAGTTCGCGCATCATGTCGAGCACGATCTGGGAGTTTTCCGTGTCCAGGTTGCCCGTGGGCTCGTCGGCCAGCAGGATCTTGGGCTCGCAGATCACTGCACGCGCAATAGCCACGCGCTGCTGCTCCCCGCCCGAAAGCGCGTAGGGCCGGTGTTCGAGTTTCTCCTGAATGCCCAGCATGCTCGTGACCGCCTGGAAACGATGCGGGTTGAACCCGTTGCCCTGAATGTGCTGCGCGATGGCGATGTTGTAGCGCGCCGTAAGCGTGGGCAACAGGTTGAACCGCTGGAAGACGAACCCGATCTTATGGCGGCGGAAGCGCGTGCGGTCGGCGTCCGACATCCCGCGAAAGTCGTTGCCGTCCACCAGTACATGGCCTTCCGTGGGGCTCGTCAAGCCGCCCAGCACGTGCAGCAGGGTGGACTTTCCGCATCCGGAGGGCCCAACCACCGCCACGAACTCGCCTTCCTGCACCAGCAAGTCCACCCCCCGCAGCGCCGGCACATCCACTTTGCCAATGCGGTAAACCTTCTTCAGGCCTTTGGTGGAGATGATGGGTTCCACGTAATTCCTTCGTTTTCCCTCGTCCTGTTTCAGCGGCTCGGGAATTCTGCGGGTACTTCTCTACCCATCATTCCCGACGTGTGCCGGCCCGCCGTGGTTACTCGTACGCGAGGGCGTCCACCGGGTCAAGTTGGGCAGCTCGCAAAGCGGGGTAGAAGGCTCCCAGCAAGCTCCCGAGTAATGCCAGGGACGCGGCGTAGAACCTCCAATCCCACGTGAGTTCAACGGAAAGAGTCGGAAAGGTGGCCAGGATTGCCTTGCGCGCAATCATGGAGCCCCCATATCCAGTCAGAATGCCGACCGCCGCAAGCAGGGTGGCCTCTCTCAGGATGATAGCAATGATATACCCTTTCGACGCGCCAAGCGACTTCAAAATGCCAATCTCGCGGGTGCGCTCGGTGATGGCGGTATACATGGAAAGAAAAATAACCAGAAATCCGATGGCCACGGCGATCGCAATCATGGCGGCGATAAAGTAGTTGAGCGCAGGAAGATTATTCGACGTCATCAGCGACATATAGTCTTTAATGGGCAGGACCTGGTGCTTGGGCAGCAGCTTGTGAATTGCCTCGGCAGCGGCGTCGCTGTAAGCGGGATCGGTGCACTTGACGAAGAATATCGAGGCCTTATCCTGCACGCCCTGCAGGTCCTCGGCCGTCGCCAGGGGAATGAAAAGGCGCGCCCCTTTGCCGTGTTCGACGATGCCCGCCACGCGGAATTCATGATTCAGCAGATTCAGCGTTTTCCCCACTTTGGCGTGATTCGCCTTTGCGTACACGTCGTCCACCAGGATGTCGAACGGCGCCTGGAAGGGTCCGCCGGCGTGGTAAACGAAGCCTCTCGAAACGCGGTCGAAGCTGGTCAGGTCGATGCCGTAAATGACGCTCAGATTCGCGACCGAATTCACCACGAACAGCACCGGCGTCACGGCCAGCACGTGGGGAATCTCTTCCAGCCGCTCGCCGACCTTCATGGGCATCGGGGCTTGCGACAGCCCGAACAGGAACGATGACTGGGGCGGCTGCACCAGGATGTCGGCTCCCACGCCCTCCACGCGCTTCGCGCTTTCGTTCACGAGCCCATGGCAGAGACCCACGACCAGCACGACCATACCGACTTCAATGGCCACGGCCAGAACGCTCACCGCCGTCCGAATAGGACGATGCAGCACATTGGCGAGGATCATCTTATTGACCACGCGGATTCTCCTCTTGCTTCGTCGCGCTCAGGTCAACCAACTCCGCGCCCTCGGGTTTTGTCAGCTCGAACTTCTCCGGCGCGATGGGCTCGTTGAACGTGGCCTTCTCGATGGTAAGCGTCAGCCGGTAGTCCTCCGCAGGCCGCGCCACTTCAATGTGCGTAGGATAATGAATGCCTTGGAAATCCTGGTACGCCGCGTAGTGAACGTCCTCCGTGTATGTGCCGCCCGGCTCATAGAATTGCATGCGCGCCAGTTCCAGGTCCGCGCGGTCGAACCACACCTTGCGGCGCAGCGCCAGTTCACCATCTGCTTGCGGCTCGACGACCGTCACCACGTAGTAGCGCCGCGCGCTCTCCTCGGCTTCTTCCAGAAAACACTTTTGGTGCTCCGCGTCGATGGGCGGAACGATTAGGGCCTGCAAAATGTGCTGCGGCCGCAGGTTTTCGAGCGCATTCTTGGCTGGACGCCGGAACGAAGTCTTGCCCACAATGAACTTCTGCTTGGGTGGAATGTACAGACGGAATTCTTCGCCATTCGAGACCATGTCGAAGATCTTCGTCCGCACTACCGGCGCTTGGCCCAGCATATGGATCATCGAGGGTTTTTCCACCAGAATGAAACCCCTCACATCGTGATACTCTTTGATGATTCCGGAATAAACCGACCCGGCCGTCGGCTCCAGATCAACCGTGGCTGTCAGCGTGCGAACCGCCTCACTCTGGGAATTGATCTTGGAAAGCAGCTCGACGAGCGTAGCCTCGCGCGCAGGAGGAGGCACTTCCGAAGGGTGAAGGCGAGTTTGCTTGCGCACCAGACATCCCGGCGCGGCCAGGAGCAGGGCGGTCAGAGCTGTTCCGACCCAAGCCTTTGCTCGCTTATGAAATACGATTCGCAAGATACCAATTCTCCAATGTAACAGACGATTTGAGATGTGTCAATTGAACACTAGTGCAGCGGGATATCTCCTTTCGGTTGAATAGGTTACAACTGCAACGGAATTGCCTTGCTGCCACCTCCTTCGGCCCTGGGTAGCGACCGGTGTACTGCCGGGAACTCCCGCCGGCACCGCTGCCCCCGGATTGCACGTCACTGGTCTGCACCTTGCCAAATAATTGATTATTAGGAACTCACAAGGACACCCACATTTCCCATTGCCGCGTCCACCGAGAGGAGGGCAAGAGTCTCGCCAAATGCGGCTAGTCCCGTGCCCGCCTGGTTAGGTTCTTTTCGGAAGCGTTCGCAGTCAACCAAAGCGCCGTGTGGGCAGAGCGGGTTCGGGACTTCTTTAGGCGGTCACGGGACTAGGGTTGTAGGATGGGGTCGCGCGAGGGGGTCAGGCTTTCGCCACTTTCAATGACCCGATGAGGTCCGAGAGGTGCAGCCGCTTGCGCCGGCAGTAATCGCGGATACCGTCCACAATCCGCAGAGAGGCACCGGGGTCGTAGAAATTCGCCGTGCCCACTTGCACGACGCGCGCCCCAGCGATGAGGAATTCCAGCGCGTCCTCAGCGCTGGCGATACCGCCGATGCCGATGATGGGAATCTTCACGGCACGCGCCGCTTGGTAGACCATGCGCAGCGCCACCGGTTTGATGCCCGGCCCGGAAAGCCCCGCCGTGACGTTGGAGATGCGCGGCATGCGCGTTTCGACGTCGATGGCCATGCCAACGAAAGTGTTAACGAGCGAGAGGGCGTCGGCGCCCGCACTTTCCGCCACCCGCGCAAACATCGCGATGTCCGTGACGTTGGGCGAGAGTTTGACGAAGAGCGGATAGCGCGCCGCCTTTTTCGACGCCGCCACCACTTCCTCCGTCAGGCGCGGGTCGCTGCCGTATACGATGCCTCCGCAGCGTGTGTTGGGGCAGGAGATATTCAGTTCGTAGGCCGCGATGCCTTCCCCTTCGTTCAGGGTTTCAATGCACCGCACGTAGTCTTCCGTCGAGTAGGCAAACACATTCACCACGGTGCGCGCTTTGAGCGTGCGCAAAAAGGGGAGTTTCTCGCTCAGGAACCGCTTCGCGCCCACGTTTTGCAGGCCGATGGCGTTGAGCATTCCCGCGTCGGTTTCGTAGATGCGTGGTGGCGGGTTGCCCTCCATGGGCTCCGGCGAGATGCCCTTGACGCAAATCGCCCCGAGCTGATTGAGGTCGATGAGGTGGGCGAATTCCTTGCCGTACCCGAACGTCCCGCTCGCCGTCCATACCGGATTCTGGAAACGCACGCCGGCAATCTCGGTTTCAATCTGCGGAGTGAACTGTTCGGCCGGCGCCGGCACTGCCCCCGCGCGCCCGGCGTCTGCGCCCCCACTCACGCGGCCATTCTGAGGCGCTTGTCGCTGCGGTTTGGTTTTCTTCGTCATCGCACTAGTGACGAACCCCGGTCCCCAGCAGGTTGATGGCGTGTTGTAGCGCTGAGCTTTAGCTCGGCACGTGCCGACCTCAAGGTCGGCGCTACCACGTTTTTCATCAACCTCCTAGTCCCCAGCACCCAGCCCCTAGTCTCTGATCCCGAGTCTTTTCTCCGTCTCCCAAACAACCTTCTCCGCCCAAAACACCGGCCCTTCCGTGCAGACGCGCTGGTAGGCCTCGTGACCTTCACCCTCGACGCGGATACAGCAGCCCAAGCATACGCCCAGCCCGCAACCCATACGATTCTCCATGGAGACCAGGCAGGGGTGGCGGAAGCGCTTGGCAAGTTCCACCGTGGCGCGCAGCATGGCCCAGGGACCGCAGACCATGAGCAGAAATTTCTGGTTCGTATGCGCGGTCAGATAATCTTCCAGCGGCCGCGTCACGAAGCCGCGATATCCGGCCGAGCCGTCTTCCGTCGCCTGCAGCGTCGCGCGCACCAGCGGCTTGAACTCTTTCGCGCCCACCAGATCGTCTTTCGTCCGCGCTCCAAAGAAGAGGCGCTGCCTGAATCCCGCCTCGGCCAAGCGCTTCGCGGGGAGAAGCAGCGCCGCAATGCCGATGCCTCCCGCCACGTGCAGAATCTCGTCGGACTCGTGTGCGCGCGGCAGGAATTCCTCTTCAAAGAAGCCGTGGCCGAGCGGCGCGAGCAATCCGACTTTGTCGCCCGGCGTGAGCTGTGCCATCAAGCGCGTGCCGCGCCCCACGACTTTGTAAAGAAGCTGCACGATACGCGTCGCGCGCCCCCTGCGCGGACCGCCGTCGCGCCCCTCTTTCGGGGTGACGTTGAAAATGCTCATGGGCCGACGCAGCAGCACGTCGGAGCGCCCGAGGATGCGCACCATGGCGAACTGGCCCGGTCGCACAGCCGGCGCCTGCCGCGGCGCATCCAGACTCAAAAGAAAGTGGTCGCCCGTGAGGGGACGGTTCTCGATGACGGCCACCATGTCGTCGTACATCCAGACTATGCTAACAGAACTGCGCGCGTTCGTGTAGCGTCCTATGGGAAGCGCGGGCGGCACGCTCGCACGGTGCGCGGCAGGACAGTATGTCCATTGACTACACCTGCCAATCATGATAATAATCCGCCAGTTTGCTTCCCCGAGGGTAACTAGGGCGGCGGGTTACGTGTGTGGCCGCTGCCTTATGGAATTTTCGAACTTCATACGTTATGGCAAGTAGCGCACACGTGGCGCCCGCGATTCCTGATGAAGAGCTCGTGCGCCGTTTTCAGGAGACCGGGAGCAGCGACTGCTTTGCGGAACTCTTCGCGAGGCATCGCAGAAGGGTGTTTATGGCGTGCGGAGGGTTCTTTGCCGATAGCGCCGCCGCGGAGGACGCAACGCAAGAAACCTTCCTCCGCATATACCAGAAGATGCACAGCTTTCAGGGTGGCAGCTTCTCGGGCTGGCTCATGCGGATCGCGAAGAATGTTTGCATCGACCAGTGGCGGAAACGCCGTCCGGAAGCAGGAATTGACGGTGCACTCTTGCCCGAAGGGCCCGCCCTGGGGGCGCCGGACAGAACGCCCGAATTACACTTGGTGGTTGAGGAAGTGTGGAAAGAAATGACTTCCCTCCCCCCCGACCAACGACGTTGCCTGGAAATGAAAATCCAGGGCTACTCCTATGAGGAAACCGCGGCTCGCACGGGTCTTTCGATTGAAGCTGTGAAATCCCATCTGCAAAACGGGCGGCGGAGGCTGTGGCTGAAAACGAAGGGGATCGGTCGACTGAGATGATCGATTGGAACGAGGCCAACTTCTTGGAAAGGCTGACGCCTCAACTGCGGCAAAAGTCCGGCGGGGCAAAGGGTCCCTGCCCGGACGCCGAGACGCTCTGCGGGGTACTTGAGGGAGACGTGCGCGGCCCGTTGAGGAAGCTGGTCATCGAGCACTTGACGCATTGTCCCCAATGCGCCGAGCTTCGGAGTCGTCTCCTCAACTTCGACAGTGTAAGTCCGCCCGAGCCAGAGGCTGTGTGGAATCAGACGCAGACTCGGCTTGATAACTGGCTGGAGGGCTTCCTCCGTTCAGAGGCCGCACACTCCCGCTCTCCAAAAGGGGGCAAGCCGTCACGGAGAGTCTCTGGCTGGGAGAGTATTTCGAACTTCTTCACTCCCGGGAAGATCATCTGGGCGTTGGGTGTGGCTGTGGCGCTCGTTCTGATCGTGGATGGCGTCCTACTGCTGGAATACAGACAAGAGCAGCTTCGTCAAGTGCAGGTGGCAGCCCGCGCAACGGTTCCTCCGAAGCCGCCCGAGAAAAGCACAGAGAAGCCAAAAATAACACCACGGGAGGAGGGCTTGCCGAAGGCTGGGCAAAACTTTCCTTCAAGGCCAGAAAGCCCCAATAGACCTAAGGCGGGCGAACCAAAAGCGCCGGTCGCACCAGCCTTAACCCCCGCCCCCGCGAACCACCATCTGCCCAGCCAGATTAGACAGGCTACACCGCCACCGCCTCCGAATCCAGCCTTACCTTCTGCTCCCCCGGACCACAATCTCCCAACTGAGACTGCACAGGCCACGGTGCCATCGCCCCCGAATCCGACTCCTAGGGCTGTGGCGCGTCCGACGGGTCCAGCATTGAACAGACCATGGGCATCCACCCGGCCTGGCGCTACTGCGCGTGCTGCTCGAAACCTTCCTGTGCCACCCTCCCTTCCGCGAAACGCGGCACCGGCGACAGCTATCAGGCATCCGCCTAGGCTTTGGCTTGACCCCGCTGGTCGCCTCTTGATTGTGCTGAGTTCGATCAGTCGCAAGCCGGACGGGAGTTTTCAATTCCGCGGGATGTTGTTGCTTCCGGTCGCTCAACCTGGACCGGTTCCTCTCGACCGTGGCGCGGAGGTCATCGGGGTAGGAACGAGAAGCCAAGGCCAGACTTCGCTCGCAGTTACGGACCTAGTTGTTCAGGGAGTCCGCTACACCTTGAAGGATGGAAGCGGCGTAATGAACGCCCAGACGCCGGGAGCCGGAGGGGGGGTGCATTTTGACCGCAGCCAGGTTCTCGATATGTGGCCTACGGCTACTGCGGTTTATGAGAAGACGTCCGACCAGACCGGACAACCGGAGCCTCAGAAATGAAAAGTTCACTTCTGTAAGCAAGGTCTTATGGAATTTCTCATTTTCCTACGTTCTCGACAGTAGTGAAGTCGCTGAGAAATGATTCCGGCAACCAGCAGATAACGAGGAGCTCGAACATGTTAAACAACAAGGTCCCCCAAAGGTTTATGATGCTATTGGTTCTTATAATGGTTCCTGTGCTCGCTCGGGCGGGAGATAAGAAGAACAATCCGCCGCCCCCGCCCCCCAAACCCGCCCCGCAAGTGCGAACTTCCCCAGCACCGAGGCAAGTTCAGCCTGCGCCCCGGCCCATGCAGCGCACCACCGTGCAGCCCACGCACGTACAGCCTGCCAATACCGGGGTCAGGCCGACCGGTGCGGCCGGCACTAATCCAAACATCCGCACGGGCGGTATCACCCACACGGGCGTTGTCAATCCAAACGCCCACACGGGTGTTGCCGGTCCAACCACCCGCACAGGCGTTGTCAGTCCAAACGTCCACACGGGCGGATTGACGGGACACCCAAGTCCCACGCACACCGTCGCGACCCGTGGTGGGGGCCGTATGGAGGTTGACCGCAACAACAGGCCGACACATTTCGTTGGAAAGGAAGGCCACGAAGCGAGGTTCGGCCCCAAAGGACAAATAAGGGAAGTCCATGACCCAAAGCGCAATATGATGATCGAACACGGGCTCCGTCGTGGCGACACGAGAATCGTGACCGAACGCAACGGCCGGCGCTTGGTCGGCATGGGGCCCCACCGTGGCTACATGGAGCGGCCTTTTCTGAACCGCAATGGCCGGGCATACTATCAGCGAACCTACTGGGCCGGCGGTCATCCTTACGCGCGCGTTTACCGCGAACACTATTACGGTGGTGTGCGATATTACCATTATGTGCCGGCCTACTATTACCACCCCGCATTTTATGGCTGGGCCTACAATCCGTGGCCGGCCCCTGTCCGTTACCAGTGGGGATGGTATGGGGACCCGTGGTATGCCTACTATGGGCCTTACTTCGTGCCGGCTCCCGCATACCCTACCGCATCCTTGTGGCTTACGGATTTCCTGCTTGCCGAGAACCTGAAACTTGCCTACGAGGCCAAAAAGGACGCCGAAGCCAATCGTGAGGCCTACCAACCTGACGAGCAACCCAAAACCCCCGAGGGCGAAAGCCCAGCCGCAACTCAGCTCAGCCCTGAGGTAAAGGCAGCTATTGAAGCGGAAGTGAAGCGGCAACTTGCGGCGGACCAGGCAGCAGCCCAGTCCCCTCAGGCGCAGCCGGTCAACGATCAAGTGCCCCCGCCCGCACTGGATCCTGCTCAGCGTCTTTTTGTGGTTTCCAGTAATCTCGGCGTTTCCACTGCGGAGGGTCAGGAATGCGAGCTCACACCTGGGGATGTCATCACCCGCCTCGATGACACGCCGGGGGATGACAACAAGGTGCGCGTAAGCGTGATGAGCAGCAAGCAAAAGGATTGCAGCATCGGTGCTATGCCCAGGGTCGCCGTCAACGACTTGCAGGAGATGCATAACAGCTTCCGCCAGCAGCTTGATTCCGGGCTTAAGACGCTCGCGGAGAATTCGGGCACAGGTGGTCTGCCGAAGGCTTCGGATACTCAAACCACAGCCGGGGAAGTTCCACCGCCGTCGCCCGACAGGAACGTAGACGCTCAGTTGGCCGACCAACAGAAGGAAGCCGACCAAGCCGAGAGAGAAGTCCAGCAAGAGGTTCAGACCGGGCAGGCGCCGCCCAGCCAATAATCGATCCGGCCTTTCCGGTCGCACCCGACCGCGAAGGAAGGAGCAGACTTCACTGCTGCGTAACGTGGGAGCGCCACGCTTGAAGATGGGCGGCGCTCCCATCTTCCAAACACCTTAGGAATTCCAAAGGCCGTCGCGATAGTTGCAGAAAATAGGACCGTTCATTGCGGAGGAGGATTTCAAAATGAAGCAGAAAATCGCAATAGTAGTCGCTTTGATGGTTGTCGGCCTTCTTGCAGGGGCCGCGGCAGTTGCGCAAAACGCTGCGCCCCCTTCCCTAAAAGAGCAGCTCGAGGCGCAGTACAAGTTGGCCAAGGTGCGCGGGAACGGCACCGTGGATCCAGGCACTGTGCTGGTTATTCAGATGGCCGGGATTCAAGGTGTTCCGCTGGGCGACCTGGCCATGGCCCCGGCTATTTATAAGGATGGTGTGCTGCATCCACCCAGCAAAAAGTCAAGCGTTGGGGCCTCCTTGCTCCAGGCCTCAACTCGCCCCACTTCGGAGACGAGTGGAAAAGAATTTCGACCATTTCCGGTCGGGGACAAAGTCTACGTTTCCAGGATTGACGTTAATATCAAAAATGACAGGATCGGGTTCGTGATCGTCGAATGTGCCGAATGCAACGGAGTCAGCGAAACCTCCCCATACAAGGCTGCGGTGTCCTTTCAGTTTGCAAAAGGCTATCTGGAAACTGCCAACGTGCCGGATGTCGAAGATACGATCGCCAAGGTCATTCCCCTTGACACGGCTACGGCTGGAGCGCAGCCTGCGCAACCCGAACCACAGCCGGAACAACCCGCGGCACAGTCGGAACAACCCCCCGCGCCGGCAGGACCCCCAGCGCTCACCAACGACGACATCATCAAGTTGGTCCAGGTAAAGCTGGCGGATTCCCTGATCATCACGAAAATCAAATCCTCCGCTTGCGCCTTCGACACGAGTGCCGACGGGCTCGTCAGGCTCAAGCAAGCGGGCGTGAGCGACGCGGTTCTGCAAGCCATGCTAGAAGGAGGAGGCCAACCCATGGCGGCCCCTGCCCAGCCTGCCCCGCCAGCGGTCGAGACCCCACCCGCCCCCGCTTGCGGCGACTACGCTGCCTGTCTTGCAAGTGGTACCGCCGCGATATCTGCCTCTCAATGGGATCGGTCTCTTGCGGATCTGCAGAAGGCCTCGAATTTGGACCCCTCGAAACCGGAGGCTTGGACGGACCTGGGCTGTGTCTACCTGGCTATCGGCCAACAACAGAATGCCATAGCGATGTGGGAAAAGGCTTTGGGCCTTGCCGGTACGGTAACTTTCGGTGTCTGGCATTATGGAGGTCTTCACGGCTACGAAATGGGGACTTTCCATTTAGGTGCTAAGGAGGTTTCCTTCGTGCTAGCAGACGGGAAAAGAGTCTTCTCCGTTGCCCCCACCGAGGTTTCCTCCGTGAAGTCCCATCATCCCCCTCTGGGGGGGAGCGCTTGGTCGTTCGGGATGAAGGTAGCGGGTCGCAATTATTGGTTTTCTTACGTGCCCCTTGGGGTGCAATGCGAGACTCCCATCAGGTGCAACGACCCTGCGGGATACGACCAGGAAGGAGCCGTCTCCAACTACGTCGCTCAGACAATTGGAAAACTGGCACCAGGAAGCTTGGGCCAGTGAAGGGTGGCCGCTGGCCGACCCTCCGGAGCGGGTGGACAGACCCTCGACCAAGTAGCAGCCGTTTTTGGCCAGCCGGAGAAGACCGTCAATCTGGGGTCAAAACAGATCTACGTTTACAAAGACCTGAAAATCACCTTCGTTGACGGCAAGGTCTCGAATGTTCACTAAGGTCGGGAGCCACCGCCGACCACGTGCTGGTGCAAGTGGACACCGATTTGGCCCACGAGCAGAAAGCGAGGTGAGTTCGTGGCATGATTCGGCAAACGTCGTCGATGGAAGATCTTTCACCCGATGAAGTCCGCGGCCCCGCGAATCAGTTCACGGCGCATCTGAAGCCCCTGTTGGCCGCCACGGTCGTCGTGAGAAGACGCAAGGCAAGTGGAGACCCATTCGGGAGGCCGTTGAGCGCCTGATTTCTGCCTGCCACATTTCGAGGCTCAAGGGCAATCGCCATGCCCAAACTTGAGTTCTCGGTATTGAATTTCCGGGAGGTGGAAGCGGAGGTGTAGAAAAATGAACCTACGCGATTTAACAGTGTTTTTGGTATTTTCTACGGCGCTTTGCCTTTTCGGGGCCACTCCTCAAAAGGAGACCATCATCGAATATGGCCAGTTCAATGGTCGCCCCGTGCAGATGGTTCTCGAACCCAAGGGGCACATCGTCCTCAAGGTTACGCTTCTGAGTGCCGCCGAGGGGGGAGATTCATTGGACGGGGGAGATTCAATGGACGTTGACTACGCAATCCACTTCCTTGAAAAGGAGCTTGCACGGCTCACGTCGACGACGAAGCCGGTCGCGCTCGGCAAAAGCGGCTACAGTTTCACCTATGAGGGCGGCTATCCCATCTGGGGATCCCATCAGGAGGTTTCGAAGGGGGTCAGTCATGAGTGCCTCTTTTTCGCCGAGAACGCCAAAATCATAGGCCACGAAATCAGGGGCAAAGGAACTGAGCGGCCCTTCGCCCGGCCCATTCGAACCAACATGTCGAATCCCGCGTGCGACGACAGAGAAAAGACGCTTGCGTCTGTCCCTCACGACGTCCTCGTCAGCCTCGAGAATGCCCTCATTAAATCGGACGTGGAAGAGGTAAAGAGGATTATTGCCAGTCATCCCGAATTGGGCCTAAAGGCATTCCTCTCCATGCCGCGCGGGAAGATTGAGAGCTATACGATTGTGAATCATGAAGGCTGTATGGTTATAATGAGGCGATCAAGCATGGGCTACTGATGACCTGACCCCACTATGTTTGTGCCTTCCGCGCCCCCCCACGGAAGGCGATCGTCGAGTCCGTATTCGGGGTGCTGAAAGAGCAACGCGGCCTGCGGCGCTTTCGACTGCGCGGATTTCATCGCCAGCGACGTTTGGGTCAACGACAGCGGGCAGCGGTTGGGCAAAGGGATGCCGGGTGAAGGCGCATAGCCGCCTGAAGAGTCTTGCTGGACCTCGAATGATCCACAGCTCACCGAACTTGCGTGATCTGGGCCGGCGCAGCAGAAGCCGGCAGAAGCTGTTTAAGGGTTTGCTCGACCTCCGCAGGCTTGAATCCGAACGGCCCCGGTTTGCTCTTGTAAGCGACGCGCCCCTCGCGGTCGATCACGTAGAGCCGGTCCGGCCACGCGGTGTAGGCCGATTCCGTGGAGTTCTCGAGATCGTCGATGACGGCGGGAAGGCGCAGCGCCAGCTTGGTGGCGCAAGTGTCCGCCACGGCGCAGCGTTCGGCGAAAGTTGTGGGGCTGGCCACCGAGATTTTGTCTTTCTGGTTGTCTTCGTCCTGCCAGGCGTCAAGCGGGTGGGCTTCCAGAATGTAAACCACGTAGAAAACCGCCCGGTCTTTGTACTGGTCGTAGAGCTTGTTGAGCGCGGGAACCTCCCGGCGAAAAGGCGGTCAGGTATAACTCCCGAAGACGAGCACCACGGGCTTTTGCCCGCGGAACGAGGCGAGCTCGATCCTCGTGTGCTTATCGGCAGTAGGCAAGTTGAAGTCAGGAGCGGCATCGCCCACGTGCAGGCGTCCCGCCCGCGCTACGAACCAGAGCTGCTTGAAGGGGACAAGCATCATCAGCGGCTCCGGCACATGGCGCATCACCTTGCCGAACCGGATGGGCTGGCGCATCACGGCAAGCAGTCCGCCCAAGAGCGCCATGTAGACAACTACAAGAGCTACGACGAATTTGCGTAACCTGCGCATGAAGAAATTCTGCCCTGCTCAACCCCTGCCACCAACTTAACACAATCGCCGGAAATCGGAAAGCGGCGGGTGAATCAGTCACAAATCCAACGGCTCGAGCAATGTCGCAATGTTGGTTTCGTCCACCAGCAGATTCATGCACTCGCCTCGCAAGCGTGCGAGTTCGTCGAAGGCGCGAAACAAGCGCATCTTGGCGACCGCGTACAACTCGCTGGAAACCAGCTCGCGCCCGTGGACCTCCCGCCAGGCCGCGAGCGCGCGGTCCGCGACGAACACGCCCAGGGTGAAAGGTGGCTCCTGATCGGGCGTGACGACGAAAAGGTAATCTCTGCCCGCGCCCTGACCCTCCGGACGGTTTACGCGCCGGCTGCCCACAAAAAAGTATTGGTAGGACGTACCGGTCTCAGCCGCATAGAACTTGTAACGACGCGCCATCCCTATTCCTCAGCTCGAAATCCGTCCCCCACAGATTCGCGCCTGGTCATTGCCGAGAACCGATCGCCCGGCGAACACACGGAGCGAAAATTCGCGCGACCTCAGACCGCCTCGTGCGGAGCCGTTCCGTCCAACAAGTTCTTTTTCGGCATCAGGATTTTCAGCAGGGGTGGAGCAACGAGTGTTGTGGCCAGGCTCATTCCAATCACCACGGTGTAAACGCCCTCCGAGATCGTGTGGAGCTGCAATCCCACGGCAGCCACAATCAGTCCGACCTCGCCGCGCGGGACCATCCCCACGCCGATGCGCAGCGCATCCTTCCAACCCAGGCGCAGGCTCCCCAGGCCGCAACCGATCACTTTGCTGACGATGGCGAGGAGGCACACGACGACGAGCATGACGGCCAATCCTGGCTGGAGGAACGTCCGCAGATTGACTTGCACCCCTAAGAGCACAAAGAAGAACGGCGACAGGAATTCGGAGACGGGATGGGCGTTCAGGTGCAACCTCCACTGTTCGCTGTGATCCGCCAGCGCCAGCCCTGCCAGGAAAGCTCCGATAATCGCTGCCATGCCGATGTAAACCGAAGCGAGCGAGAGGCCCAGACACAGGATCACCGAGAGGATGAAAGCGGAGTTCTGGGCCCGCAGCCGCGCCACCGCGGGTCGCATGCGGCCCACCAGGCCCGAGCCAAAGAAAATCACCAGCAGCGAAAAGCCGATGGCTTCGACCGTCACCACGCCCAGCGACACATAGTTAATTTTGCCGGTTGAAATGCTGCTCACGACCGTGAGCACGATCATTCCCAGAATATCGTCCAGCACCGCCGCTCCGAGGATCACTCGCGCCATGCGCGTCGAGAGGAAGCCCGCGTCCGCCAAGACCCGCGCCGTGATGCCCACGCTGGTGGCCACCATCGCCGCGCCCACAAAAATGGATTCCACCATGGAGTTGCTCGCGGCACGCATGTAGGCAAATCCCGCAAGAAACGGGAGCATTACTCCGAGTATCGCGACCAACACCGCAGTCCAGCCGACCGCCAGGAGATCACGCGGTTTCGTCTCCAAGCCAACCGTGAAGAGCAGAAAGATGGCGCCGATCTCCGCCAAGCCGCGAGTCAAGTCGCTCGGGTTTATGATCGCCAGTAGGGAAGGACCGAGCAGCACACCGGCGAGCAACTCGCCCGCCACCCCGGGCTGGCGCAGCCGTTCGAAGACCTCCGCCAGCAGTTTTCCGGCGGCGAACATCACGAACAGTTCCAGAAGAACTTGCCCTGAATGCTCCATCGCGCGCAGTCCCTATTGCTCAACTCGAACCCTTGCAGGAAAAAGCCGCAAAGCCCGTGCAACCTAGACTAGCAAAACACTGTGAGGGTGCTCCAGGGAAATCGGTCGCGGCACTGAGGGATTGGGATGCGGTGAGAGCGCCGACGCTGAGGGGGGTACGCCCGTCAGCCAGTTGTCGCGCCGGCGCGAAAGCCGCTTCACGGGGTCTTATTGGGACTGCGCAAAAAGATAGCCTGGCCGGAGCCCAAGACAATCTGCGTGACGTGGTCAGGGAGCGGAATGGGCTTGCTCAGATCGAACTTGTAGCGTGGCTGCAAGTAGTTTTCGATCACGAAATCCACGAGCCAACTCGGCACGGTCATCGATCCCACCGTCACGCTTTCGATCTGGAGTTTGGCTTGCCCATTGCTGGACTGGAGTTTGCCCGTGGCGGTCACCCGCTGCGTTCCTTTGAACATCGCCGCCAGGACCTTCGGACCCCAGTCCTGGGGATTGCTGTAGATGCGGCTGAATTCGCCGAAATCCACGTCCGCGAAGCCCATCACGTGCTCCGGCAGGATGCGCACTCCGGGACCGTGCACGCCGGCCGGTAGGAATTCCCCGCCGTGAACGGTCAGATAGGAGTTCGCCTCGTTCTCAGTGATCACAATCGGCGGGTAGGACTTGGCAGGCCGTGCGTCCACTGTGTGCAGGGTTCGCAGCTTCGCTTCCAGCGCCTGCGCCGCAGCTTGCGTTGCATCCGACCCCGCAGCGCTTCTGCCTTCCAGAGACCCACCGAGCACGAACAGGAGTGAGGCCAGGGCGGCCGCCATGAGGGCCCGAGCGGCAAGCGTCAGGACCTTCGCCCGGCGACAGCGCCTTTCTACTGAAATCGTTCCGATCCTCTTTTTTCTCAAAGTCGTCCCTCGTGGGCGCACGGCGTGCGTCCTTGCCCGACTACTCGCGGGCGCGCGAAACTTCCACCTGAGGAATTACCACCAGCTTATCGAGCGGCCCCGCCAGATGCACCTCGGCGTAGCGAGCGCCGGGTTTGACTTCATCCTCGCGTGCCAGCCAGCGGCGGTGGAGGTGCTGCAGGTCAGCGCGCACATCCAAGCTGAGCGCTCCGCCCAGAGCGTACGTGCCATTCAACTGGAGCGCAGCACCGCTTAACTCCAGCGGGGCACTCTTCAGTGTCAGGCGGCGATTGCGGATTCCCAGGGTTATCGCCGCCGAACGGACCGCCACCGGACCGCGCATGGGCTCGAGCGTCCCCCAGCGTGCCTGCCGCGCCAAGGCTTCCAGGGGATCGAAATCGCCGAAGGAAAGATCCTTGAGGCGCAGGGTCGCCTCTCCCGCCAAGTTCTCAGCCAACTCCTCGCGACCCAGGCCGCGCGTCTGGAAGTTCCCGGTGGCATTCACCGAGCCGCGCGCGCCGTGGAGGGCGCCGGGCAAGCGGGAAGTCAGGGACTGCACGGGAATACCCGTCAACGAGGCGCTCGCGGTGAGGAGTGCAGGCGCGATCGAGAAATCGACCAGTCCGCCAGCCTCGCCGCGACCGCCACCCACGCGGAATCTGGCGGTCTTCATGCGGATCGTGCGGCCGGCGACCTCGAAGGTGCCCTGAAAATCCTTCAGGGTAACACCCCGGTAGCTTACGCTGGGAGTCGTGAATCGTCCCTCGGCGTTCAAGCTTCCGAATAATTGGGAGGCTGCGCTGCGCCGTGCCGTGAAGGAGGCCAGGCCGGGCAGGCGTTCCAGGAGCGGCAGCGGCCGGCGGCGACCCAGCGCGTCGAACCAGAGCGCCCCTTGCTCCAGGCTCAAGGCGTTCGCATGCAGCTCAAACTTCCAGGGATTGCGCCAGGCGCCGCGATGCACCAATTTTGCGTTGAACACACTCGTCCCCAGGACGGCGACCACCGGGTCTGCCGTGATTTCGTCTCCCTGGATGTGCAAGCTGGCGTGCGGCAGATTGAGCGGCTCGGTCAGTCCGGGAATCAGCAACCGGACGGCCCGCAATTCCGCGCGAGCGGTCAAAGCCGGGCGCGCCAGAGGCCAGGCTGAACCAGCAAGATGCATCGTGGCCGTTGCGGAGCCGGTGGCGTCAAGCCCCTGAAATGCGCGCATCCCCAGGCCGCGTGCAAAGGCCAGCGCGTTGTGCACGGGGACACTCTTCGCAGAGAGTTGTACGTCATAGCGAGGCGCGGGGTTCGAGCGCTCAAGGACCCCTTCGGCCACCAGCGCCACGTGCGGAGCCAGCGTCACTTGAACCGGTGCGAGGCGCGCACCGCGGTTGTTGATGCGGACGGCGAGTTCCGAAACAGGAAACGAACCGGAGGCCGTGGCCAGGCTGACCCCTCGCGCGCCCACAAAACCGCCGTATCTTCTCCGCGTCCAGGGACCTTGGATGGCGAGCATCCCATCGACCCTACCCATCAGGCCCCACGCCCCGGTGTTCGGCCACATGCGCCGGACCGCGGCCAGCACATCCTCCAGGCGCGAACGTTCCAACGCCACGACCAGGTCTAGCTGCGGCGTGGCAGGGAGATTGTCAACCGAGCCGGAAAGGTGCAGGTGCGAATCGGCAAAGGAGGCTTCCAGGCTTTCCACCAGCACGCGCCCGCGCCTGCGCACGAACTGGCCCCGAAACCGGATGACCCAGGGCATCGGCTCAGACGGCGGGAGTCCCTCCCAGCGGTGGAGCTGCGTGAGGCGAGATTCTCCCTCCACGGTCAGCTCGGGCAAGGAACCACTGAGCCGGACGTCGGAATCCAGCACGCCGTACAACTCGGGATTGCGCCCCGTGACGATCGGGATCCAATCGTAGAGCAAGGCTCCCCGCGTGCGTAGCGTGGCCTCGATCGGCCCGCGCAGATCCCGGCCGGGCGCCCACGAGCCCTCTGCCTCCACGGGGCCGGGCGTGGGAACCGGGAGGTCCAAGCGAACCGGACTGGCAGCGACCCGGAATTGCACCTGGCGCTCGGCGGGATCAACCTGCAGCCGCGCTCGGACGTCGGTCAGCGCAAAAGGCTTCTTGTTGGCCCCGACTTTGAAATTAATGCGCGCGTCTTCGACTTCCAAGACGAGTCGCTCCTCCGCGACGGGATTTTTCGCGCCGGCGCCCATGCCGACTGGCGCCGTGAGGCCGCTTTGTACTAGCAGCTTCCCCACGTTCCATTCTCCCTGAGCGTTCAAAACCAGGTTGAAGCTGGGACGGTCCAGGCGGAGGCTCGCAAATTCCATGCGCGAGCGCCAGAGGCTTTGCCAGCGGAGGTCACATTCGATGCGGTCCACACGCGCAAAAGGCTCGGAACCGAAATCGGGGTCCTCCTCGACCTCGGCATTCTCAATGGAAAACCCCGGGCGCGGCAGCAACCGCAGGGACAACGCCCCAAACTTGACGGGACGATGCAACGCCCGCTCGAGCCCCGCCTCCAGGCGGCGGCGATAGCGCTCCGCGCTGAAGTAGGAGGGGACGATCCACGCCGCCAATCCCAAAAGGAGCAGGGCGGCCGAAAGATTGCGAGCGCGTCGGCGATTGCGGGGATCCATCAGTGTACAAACATGAAGGTGCGCCGCCAGCGGGTCCTGGTCGGAAAGTGAATAATCAATCCCACGAGCTGGGAGATGCGGTCGTCCAAGGAGTTGTGCATGTACTCGTCACGCGGAGTCTCAAACGACCAGTAGATCAAGAGCGGCCGGCCACTGACCACGCTGCGCGGAACAAAACCCCAGAAGCGGCTGTCCCAGCTCTGTTCGCGGTTGTCCCCCATCACGAAATACTTTTCCGGCGGCACCACGATTTCGTCGTTACGAACGTAACTGGCCATTTCCGCGCTCCAGGCGGTGGTGGCGCCACGCAGGTACTCGGCTTCCGGAGGCGGGAAGTCGTCACCAGGGCGAAGCTCATCGGGAAAAGTGTGGTGAACATACGGTTCGTAAAGCGGCTGCCCGTTCACGAAAACCTGACGATGAAAGACTCGAATATGGTCACCCGGTAGCCCGATCACGCGCTTCACGTAGTGCTCGCCCGGTTCCGACTGCTCGTCGGAGGGCGGGAACTTGAACACCACGACGTCGCCACGGCGCAATTCGCGGTAAGGAAGGAGACGGGCCAGGTATCCTCCCGGCGGGGCGAAGATGAATTTGTTCACCAGCAGGTGGTCGCCGATCAGCAGGGTGGTCTCCATCGAACCCGTGGGGATTTTGAACGCCTGGAGTACGAAGGTGGTCCCGAAAATTGCCAGGATCACGGTGACCACCAGCGACTCAAAGGTGTCGCGCGTTGAAGATTTCCTGTAAGGCTCAGCCATTTGTTTCGGTCTTCCTGCCCAGCTCTTCGAGAATGGTCCTGGCGGCTTGCTGCTCCGCGGCCTTCTTGCTGCCGCCACGCCCCCGGGCTAGGCGATTGTCTCCTGCCACGACTTCCACCGTAAAGGTTTTTTGGTGCTCGGGGCCGGACTCCTCGACGACGCGGTATTCCGCCGGCGGCATTCGCCCCGCCTGCAAGTACTCCTGCAGCGCCGATTTGTAGTCGATCGAGAAGAGGTCATCGGCGCAGGCGTCGAGGTCATCGGGCACAATGAAGCGCTCGATGAACTGGCGGGCTGCCTGGATGCCTCCGTCGCGGTATAGTGCGGCCACGACAGCTTCCAGGGCGTTGACGAGCAGCGCCGGTTTGTTTCGCCCGCCGGTCTTTTCCTCACCGCGCCCCAGCCGCAAATGCTCACCCACGCCCAAGCGGCTGGCTACAGCGTACAGATGGGGCGCCGCCACCAGGCGGGAGCGCGCCCGCGTCAGTTTGCCCTCCTCCCAACCCGGAAAGGCCTCGGCCAGGATCACGCTGACCACAAAGGTCAGCACCGCGTCGCCCAGAAACTCCATCTGCTCGTTATCGCGGGGCCGCTCAGCCGACTCTTGCGCAAACGAAGCGTGCGTGAGGGCTTCCAACAGGAAGTGAGGATTCCGAAACCGATAGCCGACGGAGGCCTGAAATTGGTCGAGGGAGTTTTCCGCCATGCTGTCCAGGCGCCGCCTCTTCCGCTCGAGGACAACGAAGGGCGCCGCCCCACAAAGCCGGGGAAACGGCGGCGCCCATTCGGGAAATCCGGCTCGTGTCTTCGGCGGGGCGCTAAGGTTTCGCGGGGGGCGCGGATTGCGCCTTCCGCTTCTTCAAGTTATCAATTTGCTGGTCAGCGTACTGCTTGATCATCGTGCCCTGGCCGAGCTCACCGGCCTTAGTGAAGGCCGCGATGGCATCATCCAGCTTGCCTTCCATGGCAGTAGTTTCACCCAGGCGATAGTAGTCGCGACTGTCGGGGTGCTCCGTGGTAGTGACGGCCGTATGGTACTCCTGCTCTGCCTTGGCCAGTTCATCCTTATCGAGCCCGGTCAGGCCGAGCTGGGCGCGGTCCAGATGCACCATCCCCAGCGCGCTGTGAACCCCCGCCGCGTATTCGGCTTTGCGCTTGGCAAAGTCCGCATCCGACTCGTTGGCTAGTCTCGGAACCTTGTCGAGTAGCGTGATCGCCTCCTGCGCATAGGTCTCTGCCGCCGCCAACTGTTTCTCCTTATCCGCCTCATGCAGATTCAGGTATTGAGGTTGAGGGATCATCCCGCTGATCAAAATCAAACTCATCAAGTTGTCTTTCCTTAGACCCAAGCTCTTCTCACAAAGGCCAACGACCTTTTCCACCTCCCCTTTCTGCTGGTAGGCATTTGCCTCAAACGAGTAGGTGTAAGTGAGGGCGGGGCTGGTCGGATACTTCCTCGCGAAATCCTCAGCCAAAACGATGGCCTTGTCCGGGTCAAGTTCGTCCCGAATCGCGCCGAAATCCTTGCTCTCCGCCGGCGAGAGCGCGGGCCCGGTCATTCCCATCGCCGCAGCCTTGGCGGTAGCGCGGGCTTTCGGACCGGCACTCGTGACCGCCTGGATCACTTGGTCCGTCGCCTTGGCCTTGCGCAGCCGTTTCTCGATCTCCGGGGTCATGTCGAAATCGGTGCCGCGCTGGCCGACAGCCTTGATGAGCTGGTCAGGCCCCGCACTCTTGAGTTCCTTGACAACATCCTTCTCCGTCATGGGCGCAGAAGCGTTCGGACCCTGAGCGTAAACGGTGCTCGCGAGGACCAGGACCACGCCAATCAGTAGTGCATGTCGGATTTTCATATTCGTTCTCGTCTCCTATGAATAGCATTATGGCCAAGTGCTCTTTCGGGTCCGAAGCGTTGAGCCTACAGGAAAGGATTCTCACTGTCAATCAACGCAGCCGGCCCGTGGTTCTCGCCGCAGCGACGGCAAGCCCCCAGCAAATCCTCCAGAATGGAACTGTCCACGGTTCGCCGCCCGAGGTCCGTTCCAACTTGTCTTACCTGACTTTTCTGCAAAGCGCCATCCTTCGGGCCACGCAAAACGGAGGCGCCCCAGATTGAGAGATTAGGCTGGGCCGGCCCTAGGGCTTTCCCTTCTTCCCTTCCTCCGTCGAACCGAAAGCCCCAGCCATCCCGCTTTGCACCGCGCGCAGCGCCAGCGGATAGGCAGCGGCCGTCAGCGCGGCAGCACGATATTGCACCAGGGCGTCGTCGCGCTTGCCCCGCAGATCATAGAGCCTTCCCAGATAGATATGCGACCAAGTGACGATGCGCAAATCGCGGGCCGTGCTGAGCGTCTTCTGGAAGTACTCCTCGGCCAGATCGGGCTTTCGGGTGTTGGCGTAGACGACCGCCAGACCGTACAAGGCTCGCGCGTTCTTGGGATCGATCTTCTCCAGCACCGCCTGATACGCCGGCTTGGCTTCGTTGTATTTCCCCCGGAAAAAAAGGTTGTCCCCCTGGTCGAGAAGCCGGTCTTCTTCGGAAAGAGCCGGCGAAGCCTTCGCGGGCGGGGCCGGCGGACGGGCAGTAAACTTGACGCCGAACAGTCGCTTCTCTTCCTTCCTCGGGTCAATGTCCAGGATCATCTGCTTGTAGTAAAGCGTCATGGAAGATTCCTGGCGGGTGAAATCTCCCAGGGCGTCATAAAAGTATCGAACCAGGATTAGGCCGTTCGCAGTCATCTCCGTCAGACTCTTTTCCGCCTCCGCCGGGGGCCGCTTGTCCGTGCGCAGCTCCGCGGCGCGAATCAGGCACTCCGTGACCAGCAGTGGAAGGTCCTCTTTGAAGTCCACCGCCAGCAAGGGAGCCTCGATAGCGATGGCGCGAAGGGAGGCCTTCTGATTAATCTCCGCCGTGTACTTGGCGGCCAGCGGGTCGAGGAGAAAGTGCAAGTACTGATGGCGGATCTCGTCGATCTTCGGCTCTTTGGAGGGCGTCACCACCAAGTAGTAGTTCAAACCGTAGATCCGCGCCTGAACCTGCTCGGGCACACCCAGCAGGTCGATGTTGATCGCATACGTCCGACCCAGGTAGCCCCCGGCCGGGAATCGAAAAAAGGCGTCGGCCTGCACGAAGCTCGTGCGCACCGCCTCCGTGTAGCGAGCCACGGCAACGTCGTAACGCGGCTGGACTTGTGCCCAGAGGTCGAGCAGCCTGCCTTGATTGTAGAAAGTCTTAAGGAGCGGAACAAACCCCATCAAGTCGCGCGCATCCGGAGGCAGCTCGCCCGGGGGGACGGTAAACTTGAAATCCGGCGGCGAGCCCAGCAGCAGGGCGAGAGAAATGTATTGCCCCAGGTCCGCCCCCGGGTCGCCTTCCACACGGTGCTGACTGTAAAACTTCTGGAGTTCAGGGACAATAGCAGCCTTTCGCTCCTCTAGAAACGCGCGCACCATCTGCCGCGTGTTGTCTTTCGGGTTTGCCTCCAGACCTGCGTCGTACCCGGCGGCGTTCAACGCGGCCAGCACACAGAAAAGCTGTTCGTTGGGTTCCAGCAGGACGTTGCCCGGCGTCTGGGACCAAGCCCGGAGGGGTGCAGCCAGCAGGATCAGAAACCAGGCGCCGAGAAACCACCCACCGGAAGACCCCCGGCGAGTCACACGCCGGCAGGGCGAGGCCGGACAGGGAGAATCGCGTTCCGGGTGAGGTCGTAGATGCAAGGACAGGCTTGGAGTCAGAAGCAAACGGACTACCCTCGGACTGTGATTCGCCGCAGGGACAGAACCACCTCCCCATCCGTGGGCTTTCCAAATGTCGTGGCAGGCTGGAAGACGCTGAAGTAGATCATCCGGTCCAGATGCTGCATAAGTTCTGGCGAATTCTGACCTGACAGAACCCGATATCCCTTCACGCGGCCCTCGGCATCAATCTGGGTGACCAGCACCAGGGGGTTGTCGCCGGTGTTGAAATCCATGGGGGCGAGTTCGCGGACGCGAGGCGGCGTGACAAACTGCAAAGGAACGTCCGGGATGTTCGTGACCGGCGCCACTCGCGCGCCCATGAACAGGCAGAAACAAATTATCGCTGTCAGCACGCCACCGGTGGCGGGAATCAACAACGGTTTGAAGATGTTCTCCAGCCGCACCCAGAGCCGGGTGAAGGGGTATCGGTGGAGTTGTTGCGACATCCGAACCCGCAAGCGGAGGGCAAGGTCGGGCGGAACACGCCGGCGCGGAAGAGCCCGCAGCTCGGCCTGCAAGGACTGCCATTGCTCGAGTTCTTGCCCGCAGGCTTCGCAGTAGGCCAGGTGAAAGCGGATGGCTCTCAGCACGTCCCGCGTGCAATGGCCATCCAGGTAATCTGAGAAATGGCTCCGAATTTCGACGCAGCTCTCAAACATGTTGCATGCCCACATAGCTCGCCAGCTTTCGGCGCAGCAGTTCCCGTCCTCGCAAGAGACGGGATTTCACAGTTCCCTCAGCCAAACCCAGCACCTGCGCGATTTCCTCGTAAGGCAGTCCCTCGATTTCGCGCAACACTACAACCGTCCGATACGGACGTGCCAGGCTCGCCAGAGCCCGCTTGACCACTTCCTCCCGCTCGGCCTGCTCGAGGACCTCATAGGGGTTGCGGTCACCCGAAGCAGCTTCCGACGCCGCGCCCGAGCGAGAATCGGTGTCATCCACGGAAAACGGCTCGCGCCAGTGACGACGAATCCAGCTCCGGCGATGATTCGACGCCTCGTGAACGGCAATGCGGTAGATCCAGGTTTTCAGACTGCTCTCGCCGTTAAAGCTCCTAATCCCCTTGAAAACCTTCACGAACACATCCTGGAGAACGTCGGACGCGTCAGCTTCGCTCTCAATGATGTGCGAGACCAGGTTGAAAACCGGGGTCTGATAAACCGCCAACAGGTAAGCAAATGCCTCTTCAGAGCCCGCCTGCAACTCGCCGACAAAGACCGCTTCTTCGCTGACGGGTGGCAGCGTACGCTCGAACGTTATCTCAACAGACCGCGCGGTGCCCATGACGCCCTCACGATAGCAGTTCCGTCGCCGAACTGCAATACCGCGCTTGCTTACCCCTCTTTCCATTTAGATTGACACCGAAAAATAAAGGTTTGTTCCAAAAAGCCTAGGGCCGGGGAATAACCCACTTCCTACGGGCGGGTTGTACGCCATCCTTGACGGGCATTTTGTCATGATTGAGAGGGCTTGGCCGTTACCCAGAGCGGGCAGGCTGGGAGAGTAGGCCTCCGGCAGGATGCGGTGATCTTCTGCATCCCCGTCGACAAGAGGCAGCGAGAAGAATGGAAACCATGGGTCAGGAGGGACGCAACCTCTCGCATCCCGGCGGATGGCGTGCACCCCCCCAGTTTCGGCGCGTCCCAGGCGAAAGTGAGCCTGTGGAAATGCGCCGCCGAATTCCCTTTCGCAACTCCCCCACGGGTTCGCGCACGGTGAGCCAAACGAAATCGCGCGCGGGAGCGACGACCCGGCGGCAGCGCACGACGGTAACCTCCGCCCATCGCGCGGAAGCCAGCCTGCGCCCCTCCGCATCACTTCATTGACAGTCGTTGGGCCACATGTTACAAACAGATGAGCTCGGTTCTCCCACATGGGCCTGTGGCGCAGTTGGGAGCGCGCATGACTGGCAGTCATGAGGTCGAGGGTTCGAACCCCTCCAGGTCCACCATGCCCACTCGTCGAGAAGTTGAGATAACCCTGCCGCAACAGAGAAGCTCGGGGACTCGGAAATTCCCCCAAGTGTGATTTCGCGTGAGCAGATAGCCCGTAAATATCCCGGTGGGAATGAAGCCTCCGACGAGGGTGATCAGCCAAACAGCATTCGTTGCGCTGGATCCGCTGGCGCCCAGTTTGCGGCAAAGCGCTCCGGTCGCAAGCCCCACGGGTCCGAGACCCGTGATCAGCACGGAATCGTTTTTGCTGATCCCTATCTTTTGCAGACCTTCATAAACAGTCCCGAGGCCGCAGGCGACCTGCGCGTCGTCAGCGTAGGAGAGTTCACCCGGCAGGTAAATCAGGTCCTTTCCCCGGCTGGGAGGTAGTCGGCCCTTCCGCCGTCTCGCTGTCACGGTATGCCGAGGTCTGGCTCCGAAGTCCACCCTCATGCGAAGGCGACCTTGAGCGTGACCGCATAGTCCGACGGCTTTTCCGCCGGCAACTCCACCCTCAGACCGGTCGCCTCCTGGGTCCACGTCAGGCGGCCTTGATGGCCCAGCAGTTCCACATTCACGACCTTGCCCGGGGACTGCGGGCTCGCCGTACCCAGCGCCTGCACCACAGCTTCCTTCTCCGGCCAACCCATGACAAACGCATACAACCTATCCCCCTTCGTCGTGAAACGAACGGCTTCCGCCGTGAGCGGCTGGCGTTTGTTCTCATTGAACCCACCGCCCGGCTTCTCAGAATGCGTGCTGGGACCCTCGCCATAGATTTTCCACGGTCGGGTGTCGTAGATTCCTTCGCTGTTCACGGTCATCCAGTCGGTGATCCCCGCGAGAACCTTCAACTCATCGGGGTCAGGTTGGCCGCTGTTGGGTAAGGGGAAATTCAAAAGCAGATTTCCGTTCTGGCTCACGATACCCACGAGCAGGTCGATGACCGTCTTCGGCGTTTTATAGCGGTGGCTCTCGTACACTTCGCGGTTGTAATGCCAATCGCCAATGCAGGTATCGGTTTGCCAGGGAGCGGGCCGTATCTGGTTCGCCAGTCCGCGCTCGATGTCCAGCACACAGGTGCCGACCGCGCAATCTTCCGGCCGCTTGCTGGTGTAAACCGCCTGCGTCTGCCCACCATGCAATTTCGCACTCAGGTTGTAGAGGTTGGCCACCGCACTGTGGCCATAATTCTCAAACGGCAGAGGCCCGTCGGTGTACAACAGATCCGGCTGGTAATTGTCCACCAGATCCTGAATGCGCAGAAACCAGTGACGCTTCCAGGCGTCCGATATGCCGAGATCGTTCCAGCCGAACTGTTCATGATTATGGACGTTGGCCCACTTTTCGCAGCCTGCGTCGTGGTATAGATCCGCATAGGCCGGATTCACACCGTCGTAATGCACGCCCGCGAGCGGTCCTGTCTTGTCGCTTCCATGACTCACGGCGAACCATTTGTAGCTGATCCACAGGTGTTCGCTGACGCCGAACCTGAGCCCGTTCTTCAATGCCGCCGTCCGCCACAGCCCCACTACATCCTTATGCGGTCCCACCTTGACCGCGTTCCAGCGGGTGTGCCGGGAGTTCCACAGATCGAAGTTGTCGTGATGCACGCCCATGCTCACGAAGTACTTTGCTCCGGCCCGTTTGTAGAGTCCCATCAAGTGCTCCGGCTCGAACTCGGTGCCTTTCCAGAGGGGACAGAGATCCTTGTAGCCAAACTTGGACGGATGCCCGTAGTGCGCCACGTGGTAGTTGTACTGGCGGCTGCCCTGAATGTACATGTTGCGGGCATACCAGTCGCCTTGCTCTACCGAGGATTGTGGTCCCCAATGCGCCCAGATGCCAAATTTGGCGTCTCGAAACCAATCGGGAACCCGGTATTGCTGAAGTGATTCTTGCGTACCCTCAAAGGGGCCCTTGTGAATCTCGAGGCCGGTCTCGCCGTGAAGACGCCGGCCGAGCGCCAAGGCAGGCGCTACGCCTGCCAGTACCTTCATCGCAGTTCGTCGAGTAATGTCCATGTCCTGTATCCTTTCGCTGCTAGAGGATTCCGGCCTTTTATTGGTGATTGACCTGTCGTCTTTCCCGATGCTCGGCAACTTTGCGGGAGTCGCAAGGCCGCCACATAATTGGCCACTGTGCCGCCCGCAAGCTTGTGCCCTCGGAGCAGGTGCGCTTGGTAGGTTCGAAGCTGGTCCAGTCCGAGCTTGTCCGGAGACTTGCCGAAGTGCTGGGCGAAGTTCGTCACGACCTGCAGATACTTGCGAGTTGCAATCTCGGAGTAGTTGCGACGCTGGAGTTCCTCCAGCATCTTTCGACGCAGTTGGGTCATAGGGACCTCTTTATGACCAAAGACTACTCCTCACATCAATCGCGGACCGACCGGATGGGCACACGTGAAGCGTCCGCCGCGCCAGCGGCTTCGTTCATCCCGCCGCACTCGGAAACCATCCGCATGGTCGTAAGAACGCCTATCCCGGAAACTGGCCCACAATTCCCGTCCGGCTTGAACCCCCAATTCGTGCAGCTTTTCCTGCAGGCTCTGGCGGTGCAGGCCGATGGCCGCAGCGTGCGGTGTTATGCGGAGACCATTGTAAGGCAGGCAAGGAGTGTGCTCAAGTAAAGGGTCAGCATGATTTCGGATTCCCGCTCACCCTGAACGCATTCCAGCGCGCTTTCCGTATCAGAGCGTCCCTTGTGGACCGAGAGATTCCGGCGGGGAAAATACCTTTCCCCCTCCACTATCGGCTCGCTGGCCGCCGCTCGACTGAATTCCCTGCATGGCGCATCTGGGAGGGGAAGAAACGATTTGGGCGGCGGCCGGGGCTCTCTTACTTTCGGGTTCCGGCCTGCGCTCCGGCCGGAACCCGAAAGCGACCCCAACACCCAGAGCAAAAACCACAGAGTTTCGGAGGGGACACTTCTAGCGAGGTAGGAAAGGGGACATTTCTAAAGAGCTTTGACATCACACTGCAAACTCATTTGCGCCGTTTCGACTCTTGTGCGAATATGATGTGAGGCGTTCATGCGACCCAGATTGTCCTAAGAACCCAAGATGGAGAGTAATCCCACCGAACCTTCCACTCCCCGCGCTACCGCGCCTGGTCTTCCCCGGGTCATGGTGGCGACGACGGCCATGCTTGCCTTTATTACCTTCTGGCGAGCGGCGGCGATCGTCCTGAACGATCTCGCTTCGTCTGCCTACTACGCGGGCGGCATCGCGGAGCAGGCCGTTGGCAGATCAGCTCCTTGGTTCATTCTCGCCGTCATGCTCTTTTCCTACGCCGTGCGAGCGATCTACGTGGAAAGCTGCAGCATGTTCGTTCGCGGCGGCGTGTATCGCGTGGTTAAAGAGGCCATGGGCGGAACGCTCGCCAAGTTTTCCGTCTCCGCCCTGATGTTCGATTACATTTTGACGGGCCCCATCAGCGGCGTTTCCGCCGGCCAATACCTCGTGGGATTCCTAAACGAAGTCCTGCACTACCTGCACCTTGGCATCGTTTTGCCCGGGAACCTGACGGCTGCCGCTTTCGCCATCCTGGTGACACTCTATTTCTGGTGGCAGAACATCAAGGGGATCCCGGAATCGAGTGAGAAGGCGCTGCGCATCATGCAGTTCACCACTGTGATGGTGGTGCTCTTGATCGGCTGGTGCGGCTACACGCTTTGGATGCGCGGCGGCCACCTGCCTCCCCTGCCGACGCTGAGTAATCTGCATTTCTCCCACGACGCACTGGGATGGCTGAGTCGCAGCCGGCTTCCTCAGACGATCGGGTTGCTGGGCATTTTCATCGGCCTCGGTCACTCCATTTTGGCCATGAGCGGGGAGGAATCGCTCGCGCAGGTGTATCGCGAAATCGAGCATCCCAAATTGCCCAACTTGAAGAGGGCTGGCTTGGTCATCTTTGTCTACAGCCTGGTCTTCACATCGCTGGTCTCATTCTTCGCAGTGATGATCATTCCGGATGCCACGCGCAAAAACTTCTTTGAGAATCTGATCGGCGGCTTGGCGATGAACATGGCTGGCCCGCTGATGCTCCGCCTGGTGTTCCACGCTTTCGTGGTCTTGGTAGGCACCCTGATTCTCGCCGGAGCGGTGAACACCGCCATTGTAGGGTCCAACGGCGTTCTGAATCGCGTCTCGGAAGACGGTGTCCTGGCCGACTGGTTCCGGCGCCCGCATCCGCGTTTTGGCACCTCCTATCGGATCATCGACCTCGTGGTGGGCCTACAGCTCCTGACGATCATCCTGAGCCGAGGCAACGTTTACCTCCTGGGTGCAGCTTATGCCTTCGGAGTGATCTGGAGTTTTGTCATGAAAGGCTTGGCGGTTTTGGTGTTGCGTTACAAAAACGCCGGGCCACGCGAGTACCGCGTTCCCTTGAACCTGCGCCTTGCCGGGCGAGAAATTCCCATCGGACTCGGCCTGATCACTCTGGCGCTTCTGGGGATTGCCCTCGTTAATCTGCTCACAAAACAGGTCGCCACGATTTCAGGCATCGCGTTCACGATTGTTCTCTTCGGCCTCTTCACAGTCTCCGAGAAGCTGACCCACGCCCGCAAAGGCATTCACGCGGAACTCGATCAGTTCCACCTGGTCCCCGGTGAAGAACTCACAACCCAAGCCGTAGGAGTTCGCCCTGACAACGTTCTGGTTTTGGTGCGCGACTACTACACCCTTTACCATCTCGCAGCGGTTCTTCGGCGTGTCAACACCGCTCGCCAGGACGTGGTGGTGCTCCACATTCGAATCCTGCTGCGGGCCGCCTCCGGCGAAAGTGGGTTGGCGCCCGAACAGCTTTTCAGCGCCAGGGAACAATATCTCTTCACTCGCGCCCTTGCCCTTGCCGAGCACCAAGGCAAGAGCATCCATTTGTCGGTGGCTGCCGCCAATGAGATTTGGGAAGGCATCCTGCGCTCCGCGCATTCTCTCCAGTCCTCGAGAATCGTCTTGGGGCTCTCCGCGAAAATGCCGGTCCCAGAAGAGGCACGGCGCGCCGGGCTCGCCTGGGAACGGCTGCCCGATCCCAAACCGCAGCTGGCGCTCGAGATCTTCACACCCGATGGAAGAGAAGAGATCTTCTATCTGGGTCCGCATGCGCCTCACCTGACGCCCAAGGAAATCGATCTGCTGCACAGCCTCTGGTTGCGCTTCAGCACCGAACTTGCTCCGGAAGAAATGCACCACCACGACATCGTCCACTTCGCCCTGAACGAATTGCGCGACGAACTCGCTCAGGGCAAGGAACAGGAAATTCGCGAGCGCTTGAAGGAACACCTCGCGCAGATCAAAGCCCGCCGCGCGCCGCATCTCTGAGACGGAATTCAACCTCGCGCCCCAGGAGTGTAAAGGCCACGCTGGCGAACTTACGCCTGGCGCTCGTCCTTGGGCCGGAAGACCTGCGTCAGGATGACCCCGGTGGACACCAGAACGATGCTAGCCAACATGAGCAGATTCAGGAATTCGTGCAGGAAGAAGTGCGCGAACAGAGTCGCGACCAGAGGGGTAAGCGAGGAGAAGGCGTATACGCGCGCCACCGCCATCAGGCGTAGCGCCGTGAACATGCAGTAGATGGCGAGCACACCCGAAAGGACTCCGCTCACCAGCAGGGCCGCCAGGGCTTGCCCGGTCGCCATCTGAAGAGCGGGGGCCCGGCCGAGGATGAGCAAACCCATAAGACTTACCGCCACGCTCGTGGCAAACTGCAACAAAATCGCCGTCGATTGATGCGCGCCACGAAGTTGCCCATCGCGCCACAACACCCCGGAGATTCCGTACGTCAGCGCCGTGCTGAGTCCCAACGGAATTGCCCAATACCAAAGCGGTGAGATCGGGTGTCCGCGCCACTGCCCGAGCGAAAGCCCCACCAGACCCGCAAAGATCAACACCACCCCCAAGAGGGCGTAGCGGTGAATCCGCTCGCGCAGAAAGACCCACGCGATCAACGTTCCCCAGATGACATAGGTCTCCTGCACCGGGATGGTGATGGTCACCCCGCCCACGCGAATAGCAAAGTAGTAAAGAAAGAGTCCCGAGGTGGAGATCACGCCGGCGGCCACAAACGCGAGAATGGCGCGCCGGCCGATGTAGCGCGGCGAACTGGGCCGCAATTGGTCGAACGTGTGGTGCTTCCACACCAGAATGATACCCAGCAGCAGACTGGGCAGCCCACGCAGCACCGGACCGATAAGCGGATCAGCGTGAACCACGGCGAGGCGATCGAAAATGTTCGCCGAGGCATAACCCATCACGGAGCCTAACGCCCAGGGCTCTCCGCGACGGCGCACCACGGTGGATGACGTAGTTCCCATGCTGGGTGGCCCAAGTGCCACGTGATGACACGACGAGGCTCAGCGATTATATCGAGTTGATGAGTTTGGGCAAGGGTCAATCACGGAAAGATGTGCTCACCACCCTTCACCGCTCCAAGCTCCAGATTTCCGGCTGTCCCGCCGCGGGCTGCGGGCTCTTGAGAAATCGGCATCGAGGTGATAAAGTGAAAGTTTAAGTTAGTGACCTTCGGGGCAGGGTGAGGATTTGCGGCTTAGAGAAACGGCTGCATGTCCAATTCCCGATCGGCGGTACAGCCCGCGAGGGGAGATTCGAATCGCGCCGGCACGCCTTCAGGCGTTGGCCGGGCGACGACGATCTGCCATCCCCACGACCCGGTGAAACTCCGGGGCCGACGGTACAGTCCGGACGGAAGAAGGTCAGGGCCGGTCCTCGTCCACCGGGCATGGCTGCCTTCGCAAGCAACGGAGGGAGCTGCCCGCGTGCGTACCCTTCTTCCTCGGTCCGCCCACCTCGCCTCTGCCCCGCCGTGAGGCAATTTCCTTGAGAAAGACCAGCGAACGAATTCGTTTCCTGCTTTCAACACGTGCCTGTCCAGTCCTCTTCGCTTTCGCTGTGCTCAGCATCGCGCTGGCCTCATGCTTGCTCCACGCTCAAACCTGGAGCAGCCATCTCGAAGGACTTGTCACCGATCCGAGTGGCGCGGTCATGCCGGGGACCCAAGTCGAGCTGCGGAACACCGCCACCGGACAAGTCCGCCGCACCGAGACCGATCAGCAAGGCTTCTACACATTTCCCCTAGCGCCCGCGGGCTCCTATGATTTAAAGGTGGCAGCCCCTGGCTTCGCCACCCGAGTCCTGCGCGGACTGGTTCTCGAAGTGGGGCAGACGCCTCGCATCGATCTCACTCTGCAACTCGCGCGCGGGCAGGCCGTGGTACAGGTTGAGGCGCAGCCGCCACTTGTGGAAACAGCTTCCCCGGCCATCGGCGACGAGATCTCGAACCGGCGCGTCACTTCCCTGCCCCTGAATGGCCGGCAATTCTCGCAGCTTGCCCTGCTGGCCGCAGGCGCCGTTCCCCCCTATCCCAATAGTTCGAGCCAGCAATTCAACACCGCAGCGCTGGGGTTGGGCTTTTCGGTAAATGGCCAGCGCTCCGAGCGCAACAACTTTTCGCTCGATGGCGTCACCCTCATGGAGCCCTTTGCGTACAGCCTGACTGTGAATCCCTCCGTCGACGCCATCCGCGAGTTTCGCGTCGTGGAGGATTCCTACTCCGCCGACCAGGGCCTGGTCTCCGGAGCGCAGGTGAATATCGCTTCGCGGTCGGGGGCCAACCACTTTTCCGGAACCGCTTACGAGTTCGTGCGCAACAGCGCGTTCGACGCCAAGAATTTCTTCGATGACCCGGGCCGGCCGATTCCGCCCTACCGGCAGAATCAATTCGGCACAAGCTTTGGCGGCCCTTTGCGGCGCGATCGCACGTTCTTCTTCACAAACTATGAGGGTCTGCGAATCCGCCAGAGCCTTACAAATACCACGCTGCTGCCCACGGCCGCGATGCGGCAGGGCGACATCAGCGGCGCCAATCCTCTCACCGGCGAGGCGTTTCCGGCCATCCTCGATCCTGCCGCCGGCCAACCATTCCAAGCAAACCAGATTCCGGAATCAGCTATCGATCCGCTTTCGCGCGCGATCCTTGAGCGCGAACCCCTGCCCAACCTACCCGATGCGGCGGCGGGGGAAAACAACACACTTAACATTGGACTGCGCCGGGTGACTATGGACCAATTCCTGGTCCGCCTCGATCACCAGTTGACTCCCCACCATCAGCTCTTCGGGCGATTCCTCCTCTTCAACGGCGCGCAGCTCTTTCCTTTCGTGCCCAATAGCTTTGCGCAGAATCCTTCGGCGCCGCCGGGATTCGGCACCAAGAAGGACGACGCGGGAAGGAACCTTGCGGTGGGATTGACTTCCGTATTTCGTCCCACGCTCATCAACGACCTTCGATTCGGATACACGCATTACTTCGGGACGAAAGAGGCGCAGAACATCCACAGCGGGTTTCTCGCCTCGTTGGACATCGCGCGCGCACCCGGCTCGACTAACGACGGTATTCCCGCCATCGACATTCCAGGTTACGCTGATCTGGGAGACAGCGACATCTTCCAGCCGCAGATTCGCAGGAACAAGACTTTCCAGTTCACGGACAGCCTGGTGTGGGTGAAAGGGCGACACACGCTCCAGTTTGGAGGGGACCTCCGGCGGCTGCAGCTCTTCTACCTGGTCGAAGACTTCGGTCAAGGCGTTTTTGACTTCAGCGACGGGGCCAGTTCGGTCTCCGGCACGGCTTTTTCAGACTTTCTGCTGGGCCGGCCGTTTCTTTCCTACGCGCAGGCGGGCAACTCCGGCGGCAATGCTCGTCTCGACTACGTTGGGATCTACTTCACGGATGAATTTCATGTTACCCCACGCCTCAGCCTCACCTACGGCCAGCGCCAGGAGTTCTACACGCCGCCTGTGAATATCGACGGCCGGGCTTCGATCCTCGATCCCACTGATGCCAAGCGCTTCATCGTGCTCAATGACCGCGGCCAGGCTGCCTCACTGATATCGAATCCCCTGGTCCAGCAGCTCAGTTCGCTTTACGGCCTGCAATACATGACCTCCGAGCAGGCGGGATTGCCAAATTCACTCATCAAGCCGGACTGGAGCAATTGGGCTCCGCGCTTCGGCTTCGCCTACGACCTGAGCGGCCATGGCAAGAATGCACTTCGCGGGGGAGTTGGTATTTTCAACTCCTTGATGGAACTTGACTACATTTCGGAGACGCGCTTGAGTGCGCCCCTTACCGAGTTTCTTTTCGGGCTCGACTCGTGCCGGTTCTACGGTCCGAGCGCCTGCGGGCAGTCGGATGCCCCACCCGTGCTCACCTATCAGCTTGGCTATACGCTCGGCAACCAGGAGCCCACCGCCATCTCTTCGCCTCCCAGCATCCGCAACGGGTATGTTTACGAGTGGAGTCTCTCCTACGCGCACGAGATCGCACCCAACACTGTTGTTTCCCTGAGCTACACGGGATCTGAGGGACACAAACTGCCGCGGCGCGGTCTTCAGAACCAAGGAGTCCCGAACCTGCCCGGCGAACGACGTGGGTACCACCCGCAGCCCGGCTCCAATCAGTTCGTACGCGCGACGGACGTGAACTCAAACTACAACGCGCTGGTCGCCCGTCTGGAGCGCCGCTTTTCCGGCGGTCTCTCCTTCGCGACCGGGTACACTTACGGCAAATCCCTTGACACTGCCTCGGGTCTGAACGGCACGAACCAACCACAGGACAACTACAACCTGCGAGCCGAATATGGCCCCTCCGACTTTGACATGCGGCAGCGCTTCACTTTTTCGAGCACCTGGCAGTTGCCTTTCGGCGCGGGTGGCCGCTGGGCCAGGCAGGGCGCGGCCCGCCGCATCCTAGGCGACTGGCAACTCGCGAGCATTGTCACGCTGCAGACCGGCCAGCCTCTCACCGCTGTCCTACCCACAGCGCTGAGCGGCACACAATCGAACGGGACCGATCGCCCCGACTTGATCGCCAACCCCAACCCGCCTGGCGGGCAGCGCAGCCCCGGTCACTGGTTCGATACCAGCGCTTTCGCCGCGCCCCCTGCCTTCTATGACCCGCTGGGCGCGTACAGCATTCCCGGAAATGAGGGCCGCAACGTTATCACCGGTCCGAACTTGAAGACCTGGGACGCCAGCCTGGAGCGCCACTTCCGTCTCACTGAGCACCTGAACACGGTCTTCCGCACGGATTTTTTCGATCTTACCAACCACCCGAATTTCGACCGCCCGGGCCTGATCTTCGGCACCTCGAACTTCGGGAAGATCAGTTCCGCAGAAAACTCCCGGCAAATTCAATTCTCGTTGCGGTTGAACTGGTGAGGACGCTTCCCTCCGGCGCGCCGCGACAACCGTCCACTCGCCATCGAAGGGCAAACGTGGTGCGGCGAAAGAGACAATTCAGGCAAGCAGACACCTCATGGAAGGCCCAAGGAAAAGACGGTCGCGAGGGATGCAGCCGCGCTTCTGGGTCGCGCCCAAACACCGCGGATCCCTCCCGTCACAGAGAGTTCAGGCCTGGATGCCAGGCTCTGGGGCAGGCTTCGCAAGAGCGGCAAGAGCTTCCTCTTCCGAACCATAAATCTCGAAGGCCTGCGTTAAACGGTGTGTAGTCAAGATGTTACGAACGAGACGGGGGACTTTGTAAAGGTTTAGTTGCGCACCCTGTTTCACCGTGTAGATGACTGCCTCCACCAGCATGCCGATCCCGGTGCTGTCGATCCGTACCACCTGATCGAGGTTCAGCGAAACCTTCTTGTGATTATGGTCGACAAGGTCGTGGATCATCTTCCGCACACTGTCCACTTCTTCGCCCGCCACGACTCTTCCACTTAATTCCAGTATTACGACTTCCTGGGTCTCCCTGGCATTGATGCTGAGCTGCATGGGTGAATCTCCTTCCGTTGCGCGCATCTTAGAGCGCGTGGGAACGTAAGTCAACGCGCAAAAAGATCGCGGCTCGGTGCGGGGGCCTGCCCTTCCCCGCGCGGCCCGCCACCCGGAGGTTGCGGTGCCCGGAGCACCTCCAACTCAGACGAGGCTTTGCGCCTGCTTGCCTGCCTGCGGAGGCAGGCGCAGGCAAGCCGCAGGGCGGCGGTGGAGAGGGTCGAGGTGAGGGGGAAAGCGCCCCGCTTCGCGGGGGCGGAGTTAAAACTCGCCCGGGTGAGTCACCGATCTCCATGGCGGCCCCGCCTTTCCGACCATCCCGCCCGGCCGGATGGCCGGTCAGAGGCGAAGCCATGCTAATCTTCCAACGTGGAAAGGTCGCCCGCCGGCAAACCCAACTCCCACGCCTTGAGTACACGGCGCATGATCTTGCCGCTGCGCGTCTTCGGCAGCTTTTCGCGGAATTCAATTTCGCGCGGAGCAGCATGGGCCGCCAGCTTTTGCCGCACGAATTTCTGAATTTCCTCCTTCAACTCATCGCTGGGTTTATGCCCCTCGCGCAGCGAGATGAAGGCTTTGATGATATGCCCGCGAATAGCGTCTGGCTTTCCGATTACGCCCGCCTCCGCGACGGCGGGATGTTCTACCAGACAGCTCTCCACCTCGAAGGGCCCCACGTTTTCCCCCGCCGTGATGATCAGGTCATCGATGCGCCCTTGAAACCAGAAGTAACCGTCGGGATCCTTATACGCGCTGTCGCCCGTGACGTACCAACCCGGAAGGCGGAAGTAAGTCTCGTACCGCTCGGGCTGCTTCCAGATGGTCTTCATCATGCCGGGCCAGCCCGGCTTCACGACCAAGTTGCCGAGGGTATTGGGCGGCACTTCCCTTCCATCGTCATCCACGATGGCAGCGGAAACTCCCGGAACGGGCCGTCCCATCGAGCCAGGCCGGATGGTCATCGCGGGATAATTCGAGATCAGGATATGTCCTGTTTCAGTCATCCACCAATTGTCATGGATGCGCCGGCCGTAGGTCCTCCAACCCCACCACACGACTTCCGGATTCAACGGCTCGCCCACGCTCAGCACATGCCGTAGGCTCGAGAGGTCATAATTCTGCGCCACATCCTCCCCCGCCGCCATCAGCATGCGGAAGGCCGTGGGTGCGCTGTACCAGATGTTCACCCGGAAACGCTCGATGGTGTGGTACCAATCGTGGGCGTGGAAGCGCCCGCCACGAATCAGGTTGGTCATGCCGTTCAGCCAAGGCGAAAAGATGCCGTAGGAAGTTCCCGTCACCCAGCCCGGGTCGGCGGTGCACCAATAGACGTCGTCCTCGCGCATATCGAGGACCCAGCGGCCGGTCATCAGGTGTCCCAGCATCGCCTTCTGCACGTGCAGCACGCCCTTGGGCTTCCCCGTGGAACCCGACGTGTAGTGGATGATGAGCGGGTCGTCGAGCGTCAGCCACTCGATCTCCGTCTTCTCTTCAGCCTTTTCCATCAAGGCTTCGTAACTGTGCTGCCCCTCCGACAACTCGCTTGGCGAGACGCCCACCAGGATGATGTGCTTGAGCGCAGGCAGATCGTACTGCGGCACACGTTCCACCAGCGCGGGTGAAGTCACGAGCGCCACGGCTTCCGCGTTGGCCATGCGGTCCCGCACGGCGTCTTCCATGAAAGCCTCGAACAGCGGGCTGGGGATTGCCCCGATTTTCAGGATGCCCAGGATGGCAATGTAAAGCTCCGGGCACCGTCCCAGAAACACAAACACGCGGTCACCTTTCCGCACACCCAACTTGCGCAGGACATTTGCGAAGCGGTTCGAATGCAGCGACAGATCCTCGAATGTGAAGCGCGCGGTGTGTTCCTTGTCGGTATAAATCAGCGCCAGCTTGTTGCGGCGGCCCCGCGTCAGGTGCCGGTCAATGGCCTCGTGCGCGATGTTCACCTTGCCGGTCTTCGACCAGTCAAATTCCTTGTGCACTTCTTCCCACCGGAACGATGCGTAAAGCGCTTCGTAATCCTGCAGATGGTGCGTTTGGGGAGCGTCCAGCGGCTTCAAGACATTATTCAAGTCCACGGTCGCTTTCGTGGCCATATGCGGAACCTCGTTAACGGGAATTCGCCCTGCTGTAAGCTTCGTCCAGCAATTCGACCACGTGCATCACGCGCCGCCGTTCGTTGCGGCGCTTCACACCCGCGCTGAGTTGCAGCAGGCAGCCGGGATTCGCGGTCAGAACCACTTCCGCTTTCGTCTCGTCGATGCGGCGCAGCTTGTTCTCCAGCAACCGCTCCGCCATCTCGCTGTGAACCACATTGTAAACGCCCGCGCTGCCGCAGCAGATCTCCGCTTCCTTCAGCTCGATGAGCTCCAGCCCCGGGACGGCTGCCAGCAACTGGCGCGGGGCCGCACGAATGCGCTGCGCGTGCCCCAGATGGCACGGATCCTGATAAGTCACCCTCACTTTCATTGTTCCCAGTTCCCGGTTCAGGTCAATCCCCATCAGGAATTCTGTGACATCGCTCAGCTTTGCCACAAAGGCCCTTGCCGGTTCGAGAAACTCCCGCTCTTCTTCCTCGAAGAGCAGGGCATACTCCTTCAGCACGGAGCCACACCCTGCGGCGTTGGTGATCACCGCGTCAAATCCACCCGCAAGGAACGCCCGGATGTTTCGTCTGGCCATGTCCCGTGCAATACCCCGGATGCCCGCATGCACGTGCAGTGCCCCGCAGCAGCCTTGGTCACGGGGTATCACCACGTCGCAACCGTTCTTCGCCAGCACCCGCACCGTGGCGTCATTCAGCCGTGCGAACGAAAGGTTCGCAATGCAGCCGGCGAAAAACGCCACACGATAGCGGCGCTTCCCTTCTGCGGCAACCGTCGTTCCCAGCCGGTCGTAGAAAAAGGGCTTCTCCATGCGCGGAGCGAGCCGCGCCACGCGGTCCAAGTTGCCCGGGAACAACTTCAGCAGGCGCGAGCCGAGCACCAGCTTTTCCAGCCCCGACCGCTGATAGATACGCAACAATTTCCCCAGGAATTGCAGGCGCTGCGGATGCGGCAACACTTCGTAGTAAAACAGCTTGCGCAGCAGCGTGGTGAGCGGCGGCCGGTGATAATAGTTCTCGATTTGTCCGCGCGCCGCTTCCACCAGCTTCCCGTACTCGACACCCGACGGGCACGCCGTCTCGCAGGCGCGACAGTCGAGGCACAGATCAATGTGCCGAACGAAACTCTCACCCAGCGGCAGACGCCCGCGCTCCACCTGAATCATCTGGTAGATGCGCCCGCGTGGCGAATCCATCTCCAAGCCCAGCTCACGATACGTCGGGCAGGCGTTCAGGCACAGACCGCAGTGCACGCAGCGGGAGTAGTCCGCCCAGCGCGGCGCCTCCCCCGGACCATAGCCCGTGTGCCTCTCGGCCTCGCTCGGACTCTCGCCCGTTGCAGGATTTCCCTTTTTCAATGAGTCAACCACTCAATCACCGAACGAGTCGATTTCTATAGCCCACCGACGAACCGCCCCGGCACGAGAATCCCTTTCGGGTCCCACGCGGATTTCATCTTGCGCATCGCCTCGAAGTCGTCGCCGGCCGCGCCCCACACATCCAAACGTCCCTTGAGTTGGGTTGGGCAGTGCTCGATTACGAGTGTCCCTCCCAGGTCTACGGCCGCTTTACGCGTACGGGAGATCAAGCCTTCGAGCCCAGCGGTCAGTTTCTCCTGCAGCAAGCAGAAATGAATGATTCCCGCCCCCACTTGCGCGAAGCTCGCCACTGGGATGCGCTCCGCCTCCGCTTGCTGCTGTGCGTGGCCTAGAAATTCCTCGCCGGTCGCAATGGGCAGGGCCGCTTTCAAAACTATCACATCGCGATATACTCCCTGAAGCCATGCGGAAAGGTCTGAGATGTGGTCCCATGCTGCCACAGCCTCCCCCGCCTCCAGGCGCTCCAGGGGCGCACCCGCGGCCCGGCTGAGTTGCCCCAAGTCACGTTCGCAGCGCGCGATCACACGGCGCGATCCACCCACCTCGACCCAAACTTCCGCGTCCCCTCGCTCGTCGGCCTGCGCCGTGCCACGCACCAGCCTGGTGGCCGTGGAATCCAGCATCGCCAACCGCAGTGCATCGAACGGCGAGCGCAGAATGCTTCGCCGCAAGTCCCGCACAGTGGCCAGCGTGCCGGCGCGCATCGTGAACGTGACGCGCTCCGCCGGCCTCGGGTAGAGCTTTAAGCTTGCTTCCACAATCACGCCGAGCGTCCCGTATGAACCAATCAGCAGTTTTCCGAGGTCGTAGCCCGCGACGTTCTTCACGACTCGCCCGCCCGTCTTGACGATCTTGCCGTCCGTGGTGGCGATCTTCAGCCCCAGGAGCATATCGCGCGGTCCCCCGAAACCCTGCCGCAACGGCCCCGCCGCGTTGGCAGCGATAATTCCGCCGATGCTCGCCCTCGCACCGCCGCAGGGATCAAGAGGTAGCCATAGCCCATCGCGCCCCACGAAGTGTTGGAAATCACCCAACTTCATTCCGGGCTCAACGCTAATCGTCAGATCTGCGGGCTCGTAATGCCATATCTGATTCAGCTCCTTCAGGGAGAGCGCAAGGTCATACCGCCGCAGTGGATTGCCGGTTGAAAGCTTCGTGCCATTGCGGCACGGGATGACGGCCAAGTCGTGCTCCGCTGCGTAGCGCAGCACTGCCGCCACCTGCTCCGCGGTGGGAGGGTAGACGACGCAGTTCGGAACCTTGCCATCCGCGGCCAGCGCCGCGCGGGCTTCCGGCTCCGTCACGACGCGCGACTCGCCCACCAGTGACGCGAGTTCCATCCGCCAGGATTCCACCGCCAGCGTCACAACACGCCTCCCGCGCCCGCCTGCACGCGCAATTCCCCGCACATTTTTCCCGTGGGCAGAAGCTTTCCGGGATTGAGCCGTCCCAGGGGGTTGAAGAAGCTCTTGATCCGGCGCATCATTTCCAGATCATCGTCCGAGAAAATCAGTGGCATCAGGTTGATCTTCTCTCGACCCACACCGTGCTCGCCGGTGATCGACCCGCCCATCTCCACGCACCTGCCCATAATCTCTTTCGCGGCCTCGAGGACACGCGCCGACTGCTCCGAGTGGCGCGAGTCGTACATGATGAGCGGATGCAAGTTGCCATCACCGGCGTGGAAGATGTTGCCGATGCGCAACCCGTACTTCTTCTCGATGCTACCGATGAATTCCAACATTTCCGGCAAACGCGTGCGCGGAATGACGCCGTCCTGCACGTAGTAGCTGGGGCTGATGCGCCCGATGGCCCCGAAGGCATTCTTCCTTCCCTTCCATAGCAAATCGCGCTCCTCGGCCGATTTCGCGCGACGGACCTCGCGCGCCTGATTCTCACGGCAAACGGCTTCGACCTCATCCGCATGTTCTTCGACGGCTTCTTTCAAGCCTTCCATCTCGATCAGCAGGACCGCGGCGCAATCCATTGGGTAGCCCGCGTGGGTGGCTTCCTCCACCGCGCGCAGCGTGAAGCCATCCATCATCTCCAGCGCCGCCGGCGTGATGCCGCGCGCGGTGATGGCCGCCACCGTGCGCGTCGCGGCCACGATCTGGTCGTAAATAGCGAGCAGCGTCTTTACGGCCTCGGGCTTGCGCGACAACCGCACGGTCACTTCCGTGACGATGCCGAGTGTGCCTTCCGAGCCCACGAAGAGCCCGGTCAGATCGTATCCCGGCCTGTCCCAGTGCCCCGCGCCGGTGTGAATCACTTCGCCGTCGGGCAGCACCACTTCCAGTGCCAGGACGTGGTTCGTCGTGACGCCGTACGCCAGCGTGTGCGGGCCGCCGGAATTCTCCGCCACGTTGCCGCCGATCGTGCACGCCTTCTGGCTTGAGGGATCAGGCGCGAAGTAGTAACCGTCATCCGTCACCGCGAGCGTAAGGTCGAGGTTCACTACCCCCGGCTGCACGCGGGCTCGCTGGTTCTCCAGATCGATTTCCAGAATCTGCTTCATACGCGAGAACCCCACCACGATCCCACCCTCCGCGGCCACCGAGCCGCCGCTCAGGCCCGTCCCCGCCCCGCGCGCCACCACGGGCTGGTTGTGTCGTTTCGCCAGCTTCACAATCTGCACCACCTGTTCCGTTGTGCGGGGAAAGACCACGGCATCGGGTTGCCGCACCGAGGAGAGCGCGTCGTACTCGTAGAGCATAAGGTCTTCAGGGCGCCACAACACGCCGTCCTCACCCACGATTCTGGCAAGCTCCCGGAAAAAACCGGTGGATTTCATGGCGATCCCTGAGGGCAGTGGGTAAACGCGACGGTGGCAATGGCAGGCCGAGCGCAGGCACGAAACCCTTGACCAAGTCCGCCCAAGACCCTCTCGGGCAGTATATCCCCGCTCCTCATCATGGTCAACGCAGCGCATCGTCGACAAAGAACACATCGCAATGCGATAGACCTGCTTCTTGGCTCTCGGTGAATCGCTCAGATTTGGTCTGGAAGGCGGCGTCTGTGTAATCCGGGCAGCGGTCCGAACTCGCCTCCGTCAGTCCCAAAAGGGCAAAGCGAGCGTCGAAGTGAAACCTTGCGGCGATTACTAACTGGCCTGTTCTCAATAGGATATCGATCCAGCAGGGAAAAGAAGTCGTCGCGACCGCCGAAGGGAAACTCGTCGATCGCGGAAAGAAATACATGAACAACGCGGTGATCTACCTCGAGAATGCCGATGGCTCGCGGGGCATTCAGGAAATCCGCTTTGGCGGGTCGAGCGAAGTCATCGTATTCAAGGAGTAGCGGCGCCCGGCGCTGCCCAGGCCACCGGAACGTCCGTCCGGCGCGCGGCCGCCATCAAGCCTGCCCACGCAGGAAAAGCCTCCTCGCCAAAGTTCACTGTTGGAGTCAGCTTTTCCCGTGGGCAGCCTCGGCCCGCCACGGTAAAATGCGGGTGAATGGTACCGATTCCCCTCACCGACCACATCCGCCGCCGGAGCTTTTGGGCGTTCACGTTGCTTTTGATCGTCGCGAACGTCTGGGCCTTTCTCATTGAGCTCTCGCTTGGACCGGAACTGAACCGTGTGGTTCTCCTCTACGGACTGGTTCCGGCTCGCTACGCGCCGCGGGCGCTCTTCAACCTTCCTGCTGAATTCACCTTCGCTCCCGTTTTCGTTTCCATGTTCCTGCATGGAGGCTGGCTGCACCTGCTGGGAAACATGCTTTTTCTTTTCGTCTTCGGGCGCAGTGTTGAAGACCGCTTCGGGCACTTCCCTTTCCTGCTCCTCTATCTGGTTTCCGGCATTGCTGCTGCCCTGGCCCAGATTGTCGTCAACTCGGGGTCACGGGTCCCAACCATCGGCGCCAGCGGCGCCATTGCCGGTGTGCTCGGCGCTTACTTTGTGTGCTACCCTAGGGCGCGCATCACTACACTCATCCCGCTCTTCATCTTCTTTTGGACCGTCGAAATTCCCGCCATCCTCCTGCTCGGATACTGGTTCCTGATTCAGTTCCTTGTCGGTCTCCAGATGCTTTCAATCCAAACTGCCACGGCAGGCGGGGTGGCATGGTGGGCGCACATTGGAGGGTTCGTCACCGGGGCCTTGCTCGCCCTCACCATGCGCCCGCGGCGGCGCGGCCCGGCCATCGAGATCATATCGTAATGTGAGGTATTCGCCGTCTTGGGTTGGAAACAGCCGCGCAGCGTGGCTGGAGCGTTACAGGCGCGTGCGAATCCACTCGGCCACCTCGCGAGTCCCGAGCGATCCCCCCAGGTCGGGCGTGGTGATCCCTTCATGAATTGCCTCCGCCACGACTGTCTCGACTCGTGCGGATTCCTCCAGGAAACCCAGTTCCTCCAGCATCATGCCCAAGGTGAGGATCGCAGCCAGGGGGTTGGCGACGTTCTTCCCGGCATACTTCGGCGCTGATCCGTGTACGGGCTCGAACATCGAGACGTGTCCCGGGTTCAGATTCGCAGAGGGCGCCACCCCCAACCCACCTTGCAGTTGAGCTCCCAGGTCGCTGATGATGTCACCGAACATGTTGCAGGTGACGATGACCTGGAACTGCGCGGGGTTCTTGACGATCTGCATCGCCAACGCATCGACGTAAAGATGGCGCGACTCGATCTCGGGGTAACGCTCGCGGACTTCCGCGAAGGTCCGTTGCCACAGGCCATGACCGTGGGGGAGCGCGTTGGACTTGTCACTCATGCAAACCTTGGTCAGGCCGTGCCGCCGGGCGTACTCAAATGCGTAAACCAGGATGCGCTCCACGCCCTTGCGCGTGTTCACGTCTTCCTGCAGCGCAATCTCGTCCGGCGTGCCGCGCTTGAAGTTGCCCCCCATTCCCACATACGCACCCTCGGTGTTCTCCCGGAAGACAACAAAGTTGATGTCTTTCTCCGTGCGGTCCTTCAGGGGGCACAGCTTCGCGTCCAGGAGCTCCACCGGCCGCTGGTTCACATAGAGGTCCAGACCGAAGCGGATCCCCAGCAGAATATCCACGGCGTGTTGATTCGAGGGAACGCGCGGGTCGCCCAGAGCTCCGATGAAAATGGCATCGAACTCTCGCCGAAACATGTCCAGGGCGCCCTCCGGCAGGGTGACGCCCTCGCGCAGGTACTTCTCGGCGCCCCAGTCGAAGGTGAGGAGTTCGAGAGGAAGGCCACGCGATGCGACCAGAGTATTGAGAACCTTGGTCGCCTCGGCCGTCACGTCGATGCCGATCCCGTCTCCGGGAATCAATGCGATTCGTTTCGTCATGCTATTCCTCGCCGCTCGCGCGTTTCAATCCTGGCCGGAGTGGGCGGCAACGCCGGCTCGCCGGCCAACGGCGGAAGTCCGGGCCAAGCTGGGCCTGTTACGAAGTCTACACTGGCCCTTCTTCTCCGCGCTCGCGTTCCGTGAGATAAACACCCGCCAAGATGAGCGCGCCGCCGATCAGGACTTTTGTCGTCAGTTTCTCGGAAAGCACCCAGATGCCCAAACTGCTCGCGATAACCGGCTGCAGGTAGTTGAACGCTGCGACGCGAGACGCCGCCAGTTCCGTGAGTGCATAGGCAAAGAGAACGTAAGGCACGACCGACCCAAACAGGATCATGAACGCCAGTCCCCACCACGCCTCCAGGCGCAGACCCGCCCAGTTGGTCGCCGCAACCGCGCGGGCGCAGAAAGGAACCATCAGAATGGCACCCGGCACGAAGATCAGAGTATTCAGGGTGAGGGTATCGTACTGGTTCGCCAGTTCTTTCACCAGAATCGTGTAAACCGCAAACACGGCCGTGCCGGCAAGCAGGATGAGGTCTCCCATCCAATGCTCGCCGTTTCCCCGCGCCGCCTTATCCACAGTCAGGATGCCAACACCCACAAAAGAGATCATCATTCCCGCGAATTTCCAGGTCGTCAGGGCTTCCAGCCGGATCAAAACTGCGATCACCAGCACCATCACTGGCCCCAGCGCTACAATGAGCCCCGTGTGCGCCACCGTGCTGCGCGCCAGCCCGCTAATGAAGAAAAGCTGATTGAGGGTCACACCGCTCAACGACCCAGCCACCATGAGGAGCCATTGTCGGGGTGACAATCTCAGGCGTGCCATTCTGCCGGTGGCAAGGAAGCAGATTGCGTAAATCAGCGCCGTGCCCAGGACGCGCAGTTGCGCCAGCGCAAGAGAACCGAATCCCGTCAGTGCTTCCTTGCCGGCGATGATGTTGCTGGCCCAGCAGACTGTCACCAGCAACATCACGAAGTGCAAGCGGCTGTGGCTGCCGCGCGCTGTGGGTTTCTCGATGGGAATCGGCGTCGCGCTACTCAAACGCCTCCTTCCGCACTGTCACCTTTTCGATCCGTTCCAGGTTGGGCGTGTACCCCAACCCCGCCGTCTGCGGCACTCGAATCGTGCCCTGCGGGCTCACGCTAACCTCGGGATCAATGATGTCCTCGGCCCAATAACGCTTGCTGGCAGAAACATCACCTGGCAACGTGAATCCCGGCAGCGCCGACATCGCAATGTTATGCGCGCGGCCGATGCCGGACTCCAGCATGCCTCCGCACCACACCGGAACGTTCCTGGCGCGGCAGACGTCGTGGACCTGCCGCGCGGCCGTGAAGCCGCCCACACGCCCCAGCTTGATATTGATGATCTTGCACGCGCCAATTTCGATGGCCTTCCGCGCGTCGTCGGCACTGTGGATTGATTCATCCAAGCAAATAGGCGTGGCGATTTCTCGCTGCAACTTGGCGTGGTCCAGCAGGTCGTCCCAGCCCAGCGGCTGCTCGATCATCATCAGGTAGAAACGGTCGAATTCTTTCAGGTGCGGGGCGTCCGCCAATGAATACGCGCAATTCGCGTCGGCCATCAGCAGGATGCGGGGAAATTTCGCACGAATCCGCTCGAGGACATTCACGTCCCAGCCCGGCTTGACTTTGACTTTGATCCGTTGATAGCCCGCCGCCACCTCGCGCTCAATCTTCTCCAGCAATTCCTCGATCGAGTTCTGGATGCCGATCGAAACGCCGCAAGGGACTTCCGCGAGCGTCCCGCCGACAAGCTTTGCCAGTGGCAGGTTCTGCTGTTGAGCTTCGATGTGCCACAGAGCGTTCTCCAGCGCCGCCTTCGCCATATTGTGCCCGCGGATCGGGCGGAAACGAGGCACAACCTCGCCTGGCGCCGCCCATTCCTTGCCCAGGGTCCAGGGAATCAGGAAATCGCGCAGGATGTGCCAAGCCGTCTCCGGGGTCTCATGACTGTAGAACGGCTCTTCGCCGCAGCTCACCTCACCCCAACCGGTAAGACCCTCCGCCTCCACCCGCACCAGAACGATTCGGCGCGTGGTGGTGCGCCCAAAGCTGGTCTCAAAGAAGTGTACGAGCGGTAGTTGCAGTTCTCGAAGTTCGATGCGTTCAATTTTCATAGGGGTCCAATAAATAGTGCGTGGATTTTCCGCTGGAGACAAAACCTGTCACCGCCAGCCTACGGGCGAAATACCCCTGCAATTGCTTGCGCACGCGTCTTTGCCACGTCCGGGCTTTCTCAAGATTCGCCTTAACCAGGGCGTCGATCGCGGCGGGGATTTCGACCTCACCTGCGGGCTTCTTGCGGGGATTTCTCACGGGCTTGCCGGCTATGGCCTGCTTCACGCGCACTGAGTTCACCCACCATTCAGCAATCAGGCGATCGCTCGGAAGCCCCAGTTGGAACCAACTGTCAACCTGGCCGTAATAATCCTGCTCATACCTACGCACGATGGCGCCCAGACGGTTGATATTCAGATTTGCATTCCTGGCTCGCAAGGGATCAAACGTCCACTCGATGCAATTAATGCCCACGCGCAGCGCCAGATCCCGTTGCGCCAATTTGAGCGCCCTGCCGAGGCCGCGGTTTTCGTGACCGCGAAGGACACCGAGCGACAGGGAATGAAGATAGCGGCGTCTGCCGTGCCACGCCGGCATCGCGGCTACAAAACCCACCAATTGATTCTCTGTCGTGAACGCTCCCAATACCTGTCCCCCGATTCGGCTCAGGTTCACGAACAGCCTCAGGGGATAAAGCTCATGCTCGGCGTACCCCCAAATCTCCTTCTGGATCCGAACGCACTCCGCCAGTTCCGAGCGCGTCTGACACGTTCGAAGGGAGTACTCTAGTGGGCTTCTCGGGTTTTGACGTCGTTCCAAATCGATTCCATTTCCTCCAGAGAACAATCCTGCAACTTCTTCCCGCGCCTCACAACCTCTTGCTCCATTGCCTGGAAGCGCCGCTGAAATTTCTGGTTGGCTCTGCGCAGGCAACTCTCGGGGTCGGAGCGTAGAAAACGGGCCAGGTTGGCCACCGCGAAGAGCAGATCGCCCACCTCCTCTTCCACGCGCGCGGCGGGACCCGCCGGTTGCGCCCCCAGTTCCCGGCGCAGCTCGCGAACCTCTTCCTCAATCTTATCGAGCACGTCGCCGGCTTTTGGCCAATCAAACCCAACCTCAGCAGCCCGCACACCCAGCTCATACGCCGCCAAAGTGGAAGGCAGCGAGGATGGGATTCCATCCAGGAGGGAGTTCTCGTTCCCCTTTCCACCGGACGCGCGCTCCTGTTCCTTGACCGCCAGCCAGCTCTTCAGCGCTTCCTCGGCATTTCGGGCCTGCACTTCGCCAAACACGTGCGGATGCCTCCGAATCAACTTCGCGTGCACACGTTCGATCACGTCGTCAATGCTAAATCGGCCCTCTTCCTCCGCAAGCCGCGCATAGAACGCCACTTGGAAAAGCAGATCGCCGAGCTCATCTTCGAGGCCGCGGAAATCGCGGGCATTAATCGCATCGATGACCTCGTAGACCTCCTCCAACAGGAGGCCCTTCATGGAGTCGTAATCCTGCTCGCGATCCCACGGGCATCCTCGCGGACCTCGCAGGTAGGCCATCAACTCGATGAGCTTGCGAAAGCTTTCTCCAGCCAGGATAGCTCTCCTCGGAGCCGCGGACCCTAAAAGCAGGTCCGTGCTCCATCCTGCACGCGCCTCGCCGTGAGCGTCAGCGGATTGTTGCCAGGCCGTAATCTATCAAGCCGCGCGCACTGTTCGCAATAGCTCATGCGGCAACCAGTCTCCTCGGGGGCAAATCCTGCGCCAACCCGTGCGATTCTCCCGGCGTAGGCCTTTCTGTATACCAAGCGGGTGCCTCCTTCCCACGCGCTACGCCTTCGCCATCAAGGGAAGAACCCACAGTCAGAACCGCACTGACTGTGGCTACCTGCTAGCCGCTGGCCCATGATTGAGGCACAACGCCGTGATAGAATCCTCCACATGGGATTCCGTGAAAGACATGGATATTTGGCTCCGGTCCCCTTAACGTGGCAAGACGCTCCTGAGTCGTTTCGCAACAGGATGGCGCAGCTAGTTCATTCGTGGGCGGAGCGGGCCTGAAACATGGGAAACATTAGTGTTGTCACGGCCTTCTACGGTTCTGTTTGCTTTGAGCTTGGCATACAGGCGTCTTTCGGCGCGATGGATAACAGCGTTCTGGCTGAGTCCGAGTTGCAGCAGATGATACAGCAACGGCCATGGGATGAACTTTTCGAGATGGTCGAGACCTTCGCACATGCAGTCGGGGACGTCAATATTCTATACCCCATAAATTTAGCGCTGGAGATGGACAACATAGGGTGGCGGCTCGACAAAGACGGCAAATTCACGCGCCTGGAGCAGGACCCTTCTGCGCGCATTGCCGTTGCTCGGGCGTCAGACGCATTGCAGGACGAGCGGTTGGTGGAGGTGCGAAAACACTATTCCAAGGCCCTTTCACTGTCCAATTCATTGCGACAACCTGACTCCGAAAACGCCATAAAGGAAACGATCCTCTGCCTGGAAGAGGTCGGAAAAATCGTTGCTGGCTTGCCAAAGGGAACGCTCGGAGACATCGCCGATCACCTAGGTGGCAAAGTGATCCCGAAACCGTTGGACTCTGTCCTCCGCGCTCTTCACGGCTATGGGAGCCAGAATTGGATCAGGCATTCGGGCGGGAGAGTCTCATCGGAGGAGGCGGAGTTTGTAATTGTCATGGCGTCCAACTGCATCGCGTATTTGGCGACGAAACTCCCCGAACCCAAGGCACCAACCAGCCGCAGCGAGCACACCAAGTGAGGCCGCTTCGCGAGGCCTTTCCGCACGGGATTCAGGTGCATGTATCCGAGTTCGCGGGCTGGCGCAGAGCGCAGCTCTGCGGCCCGCACACAAGACTGAACTCAGGCGGGCCGATTACTCTCAAAAAGCTCGGCGTGGCAATAAGTGATTCCAGTGAGGAATGGCACCCGTCCGGGCGCAAAATGGCGTTTGTGGGTGGATATGGCCGGCGCCATTGGAGCGCGTTAAGGCGCAGACATCCGCTCCGCGCCAGCCAGCGGTACGCCTGGGCGCACCTTCGGCGTTATCAAAGATCACTCCTGGAGCATGTAATTCAGGTCAATCTCCGTATCAACCTCGACAGGCCTGCCCTTCACCAGCGCAGGTTGATAACGCCATTTCGAAACCGCCTCCATAGCCGACTTGAGCAGCAAAGGGTGACCGCTAAGGGCTTTCAATTCCTCTATCGCGCCGTCTTGACCGATGATGGCCTCTAATCGAACCGTGCCTTGGATGCGCGCCATCTTGGCGAGTGGAGGGTATTCTGGATTGGGCTGAAATGTGAGTTTTGCCGCCTCTATCACTCCAGGCACGCGGATACGCTTCAGGGCAGTACCCCCCGCAGTCGGTCTTTCTACCTCACCCTTCGGTGGAACAATCGTGGCGGTGGCCGCCCCAGGGTTTGGCCGGCCAGCTTGCCGGAGGGCACTCAGCACGCTCTCCTGTGCCCCTGCAATCTCGTAGACATGCAGATATTCATCGAAAGGCTCAAAATCAATCCCGCGCGTGGCGATCAATTTGGCCAATACGTTGCTGCTCACTCCTGTTTGCGGAAGATCCAGAATCTGGTCTCGCTCAAGCGGCCCATTTCCTGGGGAAGTGCCCCCCACGTTCGGACCCGCCGGCAGGCGCTGCGCTATGCGCACAGCAGTGATGACTCCTTCATTTGCGCCGACCTTTTGGAGAAGCTGAATGTAGCGGTCTGTCGGCTCAAAGGTAATGCCGCGTTCAACAACCAGACTGGCCACCCGCGAGTTTGGAACATCGCCCGCCAACAATGCCAAGACCTGCACTTTATCGAGTGACTCGCCCTTCGTCGACACGGTCTGCGCCGTGCAGATACTGCTCAGAAACAGAACCCCTATGATGAGTCCGATTTTCATTTGCTTCCTCCCCCCAGCGCTTATATCAAACATCATACGTCCAGGAAAGGCCAGATTCCATGATCGCACGGGCGTCACACGCCTCGCCCCGCTCCGATAAGGGTAGCCAACGAACAATCCCGCAAGCGTGTAGCCAAGGTGTCGCCACGGCGACCTCTCGTGACCGTGGGCTTTTCCTTCGATGACGAACGCACGGTCAATTCCAAAGGCGAATTGACCGTGACTACCTCCGCGTCACGCAACCTCAGGCGCCGTTCGCTGGTTGGCGCCCCGACGCGTCGGGGCGAGTTCCCAAAGGGACTTGTGGGAGTTGGCGGCTCACCTCGGTAGCGCTGACCCCGCGAGGCGGGGTCAGCAGGTCGGGCACTCGCGGAAAATGCCGACCCCGCCTTGCGGGGTCGGCGCTACGCTTGCTTGTAGCTTCCCACCTTGCGCAACTCGATCACCCAGCGTAAGGCGTCGTTCACGGGTCTTTCACTGCGAAAGGCCTTTTGGATACCCGCCATTGTCCAACAGGCTGCGGAAAAACCCTCCCCGCATGTCATCCTGAGGAGCCCTGGACGACGAAGGATCTCTGTATTTGCTTGATTCCACAAATGCGAGGATTCTTCGCTTCGCTCAGAATGACAGCCTCTGCGGGTCCTTCGACAACCACCTAAACCAGCTCGATCGTTACCCGGCGCCCAACCATCGCCGCCGCCCGCTGCAGGCTTGAGAGCGTGATATCGTTTTTCGGATCAAGCAGACGGTCAACCTGTGTCCGGCTCGTCTTGAGCAGCGCCGCCATCCGCGACTTGGATATTTTCTTTTTTTTCATGGCCTGTGCGAGCTGCCACGCGACGACCTCCTTAATCGCCTGTGCTTGCGTCTCTTCAAAGATGCCTTCCTCCTTGAGGAAATCATCGATGCTCGAACCCATATGTTTCTTGCTCATTGCTCCAACTCCTTCTGACGCTTACGGGCCAAGGCCAAATCCTCATCAGGCGTTGTCCGCGTCTTCTTGACAAAACCGTGCAGTGCCACGAGCACCGCAGTAGCGCTGACCTTTAGGTCAGCACGAGATGACACGGAACAAATGCCGACCTGAAGGTCGGCGCTACGCCTACTTCCCACAACCCGTTCCCCAACGGCCGGCACAGCGGCATTCCCACCGGCCACCGCCATTGCGCCCGCAAAAGGTCTTTCCCGATGGCCTGACGCTCGGCTTCCGGCAATCCCTTCAGCCACTCCCGTACGGGCTCGCTTCCGGCCCCGGTGCGGAAAAAGATCAGCGGGATTTTCTGTGGCTGCGGGTCGTCTACCATCATGCACCTTATATAGGACATGTACCACAGAAAGTACGGGCTTGCAAGCGTCATTTTATTTGAAGTAGGCGTAGCGCCCCGATGCATCGGGGCGGCTTTCACCTTCAAATCCTCGCGTTCGCGTCGGCTGGCAAACGCACGATATGGAGAAAAGAAGAAGCGAGCGGGTGCAAGCCGCGTAGCGGCGATAGAATGTGGCCCGTGGCGTGAGCCATGGGAAGAAGAAGCAGAACAAGAAACGAGCCTCGGCGGGGGCGACAGAAATAATTGACCACTGCAAGCGAGTCTTTCGCCCGCTGACGCGGGCTGAAGTGTTAACCGCTGCCGCATCCCCACGGCTGTCGCCGTGGGCCACAATCTATCGGCCCTGGTGCCGTTCCAACTATTTCGGACCAACTCCTGCCACCCATCGGGCCGTGACTTGTGGGAGGAGACAAAAACAATCCAAAGACGCCTTAAGTTGGAACGGTACTGGCGGGCCTGAGAAAGCACCGCAGTAACGCTGACCTTTAGAGCCTGCCCTGAGCGAGGCGAAGGGTCAGCACGAGATGACACTGCACAAATGCCGACCTCCCGACCATGTCGGGACCAGTTCCGGTCGGCGCTACGATTGCTCGACCACCCCCTGGCCCCGTGCTGAACCAGGAGGGGAATAAGCAAGCGCAGGAAGGATTTGGGACAATCAGACACGCCTCCTTTGCGATTTTTCCTACCGGTAGCCTAAATCCTGTATTGAGGCCTTGACATTACACCTGCGATTAATGCTAGCCTAGGATGCAGGGAGTGCTGTGTTCGTGAGGTCGCACGCAGCCCTGGCACGGGGATTCCCGCGGGAACCTGTCCCGATGTTCTGTATCGGGATCGCCGCTTCATCGGGTCGCGACGTAGGGGCGAGCGGCGCTCGCCCCTGGCGGCCGAACGCCGTTCGGCCCTACAACCGCGATTCTTGAGGTTTCCATGTCCTTGGTAAAAAGCCCGCGAATGACGGAGAAGAAACTGGCCGCGAATCGCCGGAACCGGAAGCTTGCCCATGGTCCGGCGACGGCCAAGGGCCGCGAGCGCATCCGCGCTGCCCACCTGCGCCATGGCTTTTACGCGCAGGCGGAGGAGGTTGCTTTGCGCGCCCTCGGCGAAGACCCGGCCCAGTTCCAGGAATTGCTGGGAAGACTTTGGGAGAAATGGAACCCCACCGATGCCTTGCAGGAGAAACTGGTAGCGCGTCTGGCCCGGGCCGTGTGGCGGTTGGATCGCTCGGACCGCATGCAGGAAGGCTACGCCCTGCGGCAGGCCAAGGACGTGAGCATAGGCCGGGAGGACCGGCTGCACGCGCAGATGATGCGCCTGAAGATGACTTCCGCCAGTTTGCAGTCGCTCGCCCAATCCGTGGCGCGTGAGCATTACGTCACCACTCCCGCCGACCTCGAGCTGATGCAGAACTTGCACCAGGAGGGCGTGGTGAAGGAAATGGGCGAAATTGCTCTCGCCCTCTTCTACCAACTTCAGGAGCCGGGCGCGCCGGGCGAACAGGATGAGGGCGGAGGCCGCTCTGACCCGGAGGCGAATGTTCGCAAGGTCGTAGCAAGGATTCAGGAGATCTTTGGCGTGCGTACATCCGGCCCTGAGCCCGAAGCGGACGTGGCGCCGGCTTCCCCCGGCCCGTTCCCGGACCGACAGGACGGGGCGGGCAGCCGGCCACAGGGAAGCCAGCAAGATGCCGGCGCTACCGAGGCGGAGGAGGAGGGGCCCACTTCCGGCATCTCCTCGGCGGAATGGGAGGCGCGGGAGCCGGTGCGCCAGCTTCTTGAGCACATCCTCTCGCGGCAGGTGGAGATTTGCGAGGCTCAGCGCAAGGGCACCCTGCGGGAGTCCCTGACGGGTCCGTCGCCCTACGAACGCGCCGCGGAAATCGCGCCCACCCACCGCAACGCGACGCTCATGCGCAGAATGGAAGATTCCAACTTTCGCCAAGTTGCGCGCGTGACGAGCCTGCTCATGAAGATGAAACGCCAGGAGCGTCAGATAGAGGCTTTAGAGAACAGCGCGGTTCTCCACGATGTACCAGAAACAAAAGGGGTTAGCCCGCATTTCTCACGGAAGAATTGAAAAAGGCTGTCTCTTTCTGGCATAAGTATTGTTGCGAGAAAGACTTCTGCCGAAGAAGGAGGACAGCCTT
>JBEKAK010000010.1:0-91218 GCA_050018275.1 Terriglobia bacterium
CGTCGATGACCTTTACTTCGGTAGGCGTGGCCACGCCCCACGGATACTCGGGCAGGGTCTTCCAGTGCTTCACGATCTCCGGGTCAAGCAGTGCCAGCACGGAATCGTCGAAATCAGCACCGTTGAAGCTCTTTGCCATACCTGGAGTGCCCTCCGGACTTGCTGCGAAGCCGAGATGCACGAACATCACGGCGCCCCGGTCGATCCCGGCAAACTGCTGCAGCCTCCGGCCGCGCAGCTTTCCCGATTCCTTATGCGAAGCATTGGGGTTCCTCAGCGAGATAAACTCGCCGTTGAACCCGCCCAGATGTACCGACTCGACGTCGGGTAACGTTGAACGGTCCCAGTGCGGGTAGCCCTGCTTGTCAAAGACAAACGGCTCGGGGAAGAGATACCTTCGCACCGCCGCTCCGGCCAGCTCCTTCGCCTTGACCGTCATGAGATCCCGAGGCTCCCGGAAGCGCATCCGGAAGCGATCCGGATCGCTGTTCTCGGGGGATTCCATCTGGGTGCGATAGAAGGCGTCCCGGCAGTTCCGGAACTGCATCGCCGGCAAGCCCGCGGAATACATCCGCCAGAGCTTCCAGCGATTCTCGTTAATCACTGGATTACCGTCTTCATCGGCCCAGCTTGCAGGGTTATAAAACCCGATCTCCTCCTTGACACGATCGTCGTCCCGCATCAGGTCGAACACGTCGCAGGCATACTGCTGGCACAGGAACTGGATCAGCTTGTGATCCCGAACCTTGGCCAGGTCGAGGTTGGAGGCGGTTTGGACGTCCAGGTTGGCCGGGCCACCGTGGAGTTCGTTGAGAACACTCAGATAGATCTGGCCCTGCCAGGCCCGCAGTTCCTGCTTGACGTCCCAGACCACGAGATCATGCTCAATGTCCCAGATCAGGCAGTTCCCTTTGATCTGGCCGTTGGGCATGGCGCCGGTAATCTGGATCAGATCACCGACCTGAACCGGATGCCCGGTGAGGATGGCGCCGCCTCGCGGAGAGGCCAGCGCTGCTCCGGAAGTCCAGGCCTCCGGCCAGCGATTGCCGGGATTGTAGGTGGCCACTTCAAATGTGGTCTTGCCATCAGCAAGCGCGACCGTGTGGAGAAGATCCCACGGATTGAGCTCGCGAGTTTCAAGCAGCTCGCCGAACAGGCTGGTGCGGCCCCGCGCGACATCCCGCTTGATGCGCTTGGGGACACTGGGCCTCGCAGCCGGGATGTCGAACCCAAACAGATGGCAGGCGTCCCGGAACGGCATCGGTTCGCGCATGCCCACGGCGTAGAAGCCGTCGTCCCGGACCCAGGGAATGACCGGATACCAGACCCCGTCACCGGGAACCTCCAGGCCACCCAGGCCATCTGAGACCATGCAGCACGCCAGGTCAAACGACTCCGCATCATGACCGAGTGCGATGCGGATGTACTCGACCCCGGCGTGCTCCAGCCGAGCCGACAGCTCCTCGATCCCGAAGTTCACCTTCGGATCGGGCTTCTCCCCGGACTGGCGCGGATGCCGGAAGCGTAGAGGGCGAGGGAGGTCTCTGTCCTCGATCACATGCCACCGCTGAAACGGCTCAGCGGGAAACTGAAAGTGCAGATGTTGGCAGTTCACGGTACCTCCAGTTGTCTGGTATAGGCCCCAGACAGGCTTGGGATGAATGTTCACTGTTGGGATCTCCCCTCGGACGAGAGGAGCTAAGGTGGGTTTCTGGAATGCGGGGGCGAAGGCAGGGACCCCTTGCTCCCCGGCAACGAGCCGGGGCTTTCCGGAATTACAGGTGACTAGCTCTGCAGCCAGCGCAGAATGTGAGCGGTCTGGACATCCTTGGCACGCTGGACGTCCTCACGAATCCTGTGGATGCTCATCTGAAACTGGGCTTCGAGAGAAACCGGGGGAGGAGCCGGCAAGCGAGATGCCCGCTCTCTGGAGATCTGGTCGAGCACCCTGGCCAGCTCCCTCCGGTTCTCCTCGCGGGTTTCGCGAGCGATCAAGGCGCGTTCCGGTTGATAGGTTCTCAAGACACACCTCCTTGGTGATCAGCGAAATGAACTGAATGGGAAGGAATAGGTAAGGACTAAGGCGGGTGGGGAAGCGGTCACTTGCTAGTGCAGCAATCGGTCAGCTTGTAGCCGACCTCGACCAGGGTCTTGCCTGTTGCCAGGGTGGCTTTCTGCGTCAGGTCGGAGACGCGAGGCAGAACAGTTGACTTGGTGTAATTGATTGTGGCGCGGCAGCCTTGTCGGCTGCCGTGAGCCATCCACCAAACAAGCTTGTAAACATCCGATTTGTATCCATGTGTCCTCCCAGAAAGCCCACAGGTTCTCTCCCCTGCGATGTTTGTGGAGACCCCGGTGGGCTCGAAACGCAAGGCTAGGGGCCCCCTATCCAGTCGCCTCCTGGTGCGCACGGTTATTGCCCCTCCCAGCCCTCGCGCAATACACACTTACCCCTCCCCTCTGCCAGGGAGGATCAGGTTTTGGGAGCGAAAGGAGGATTTGGGCAGGTTTTGGCTACCCGATTGGCTTCGCGCGGGGAGTCGCTTAACTGAGGTGCGGGGAGGATTGTTTAGGGGTCCGGTGTGCCAGGTCAGATGTTGGCTTCTGCAGACAGTGGGGCCGTGGTTTGTTTTCCCTCGCGAATGAGGGGCACTCTAGCAGAGGGGACTTCATCTGCAAAGGGACTGTCGCTCTTGGCACTGTGGGTGATTTTGTGGGTACCTTGTATGCCTTAAATAGGGCAGGTCCTACGGCTCCTGAATCTTAACTCGTTCGAAATGAAGGTAATGTTGTGATGGCAATAAACTTGCCTGACGCCTGTGTGTTGCTCCGGAGGCAACCGCTCTATCCATCTGAGCTACAGGCGCACTTGAAAACCAGTTTACCCCTCCGACTCCGCCGTGGTCAAGCTGCGCGACTCGTAGGGCCGAACCGCGTTCGTCCCGCAGGGCGGGATGGGGGCGAGCACGGTTCGACTTCGCTCACCGTCCTGAGCAACGCCGAGGGACCGCGCGTCCCTACAATTGCAGGGATCAGGAAGACAGATCGCCGCTTGATCCCAATCATGCATTACCCGCTGGCAGAGGATGAGCCGCGCGGTGCAGAACCGCTGAGGGCACGCGCGGAAGATCGCACGCTTCAGGCGGGATGGCAAGCGTCGACGACGAGGGTCTGGCCGTACGCCAAGCCTTTCTCAAAGGCTGCCAGATTTAGATTCTCAGTTCCCTTTGGGACCGAATCGCCAATGGCTTTTCGCACCGCCTCGGGCGACGCAAGCCCTGTCATCGCCGTAACGAAACCTACCATCACCATGTTGAGCACCAGCTTGCGGCCCAATTCTTCCGCGAAGCGCGTGGCGGGAATTCCGTAGCAGCGGGTTCGTTGATTCAGACTCTCGGCTTGGATCAGGTCTTGCTCGTAGAGCAGCAGCCCGTCCGGTTTCAGGTCTGCTCCGAAGCGCGCCTTGGCTTCTTGCGACATCAGGACCAGGATATCGGGTTGGCTAAGGTAGGGATAGAGGATGGGCTCGCCGGAAACGATCAACTGCACGCTGCACGAGCTGCCGCGCGCTTCCGGCCCGAAGCTCTGCGTCATGGTCACGAACTTGCCATCGTGGATCGCCGCGGCGTTCCCGATCACTATGCCCGCCAGGATCACGCCCTGCCCACCGAATCCTGCGATGCGGATTTCGGAGGCTGCCATCAGACTCCCCCCCAGCCTGCGTAGCGTTCTCGGAGCGTCTGCCGGAGCTGTTGTTCCATGCTCTGCTGCAAGGTGGGCCGCTCGATGTCCAAGAACTTGCCGACGATGATTTCCCCTTGCAGGTCGATATCTACGTCGCGGGTGTGCGCGCCGTTTTTGATGACGCTGTGCTGCTTGTAGAAGCGCATGGTGTCAAGCCCATCGCCCATTTTGTTTCGCCGCTGGTAAAGCGTGGGACAAGGCGCCAGGATTTCGATGAAAGAGAAGCCCTTCTTCTGAAAGGCTTCCACCATCGAGTGCGCGATGTGGCGGACGTGAAAAGCTGTCCAGCGTGCCACGTAGACGGCTCCCGACGATTCCGCCAGGAAAGGCAGGTTGAACGGCCGCTCGAAGCACCCGTACGGCGACGTCGTGGCCGTGGCCCCGACGGGCGTGGTGGGCCCGACTTGGCCGCCCGTCATCCCATAAATGAAATTATTCACGCAGATAACCTTGATGTCAACATTGCGGCGGGCGGCATGAATGAAGTGGTTGCCACCGATGGCGATCAGGTCACCGTCACCTGAATAGACCACCACCGTTAAGCCGGGGTTGGCCAGTTTGAGGCCGGTGGCAAAAGGGATGGCGCGCCCGTGCGTGGTGTGGAAGGAATCGAGTTTGAGATAACCCGCCACGCGCCCCGTGCAGCCGATCCCGGAGACCACGGCGACCTTGTCGAGTGGCAGCTTCGATCCCACCAGCGCCCGCGCAAAACAGTTTACGGTGGTTCCGATGCCGCAGCCCGGACACCAGATGTGCGGCATGCGTTCCGCGCGCAGGAAGGGCTCCACCGGATTGATCGTGGGGAGTGTGCTCATTCCGCCGCCTCTCGAATCGCTTTCAGGATTTCTTCCGGTTCGTGCACCGTGCCACCTCCATGCGCTACCAGCAGGGTGTGCGCTTGGTCGCCGGCGCAGCGTTCCACCTCATACACCATCTGTCCGTAGTTCATCTCCACGACCACAAAGGCCTGAACCCGTTGGGCCAGTTCGCGCACCCGTTTTTCCGGAAAGGGCCAGACCACCACGGGTCGTAGCAGGCCGACGCGCAGCCCTTGGGCGTGCGCCATCTGGATGGCCCGCTCCGCCACGCGCGAGGTGATGCCATACGCCACCACCACCACGTCGGCGTTCTCCAGGCCGCGTTCTTCGCAGCGCGCAATGCGGTCGGCGTGGTCGCGGATCTTTCGCACCAGGCGGCTCACCAGCTTGTGTTGCGCGCGCCAGTCCATGGCCGGATAGCCCTGCTCGTCGTGCGTCAAACCGGTCACGTGAATGCGGTAGCCGTCACCGGCCTTCACGATTTCCGGAATGCCGTCCGGCCCCGGCCGGAAGGGTTGATACTCGGAGGGGGGCAGGGAAGTGTAGCGGCGGGGAAAAACCTTGATCTCCTCGGCGGGTGGGATCACTACCTTTTCCGTCATGTGACCCACGCACTCGTCCATCATGAGCAGCACCGGCGTGCGGTATTCTTCGGCGAGGTTAAAGGCCTCAATCATCAGGTCGAAGCATTCCTGCGGTGAGTTGGGGCACAGGGCGATGATTTCGTAGTCGCCATGCGATCCCCAGCGCGCCTGCATCATGTCGCCCTGTCCAGGCAGGGTGGGCAAGCCTGTCGACGGCCCGCCGCGCTGCACATTCACCAGCACCAATGGTGTCTCGGTCATGGCAGCGTAGCCCACGTGCTCCATCATCAGGGAGAAGCCGGGGCCAGAGGTGACCGTAAAAGCCTTCGCCCCGCCCCAGGTCGCACCCACGACCGCCATCGAAGAAGCGAGCTCGTCTTCCATCTGCAGGAAGATGCCGCCCACGGTGGGTGCGCGCACGGCAAAACGCTCCACGATTTCGGTGGAAGGCGTGATGGGGTAGCCGGCTGCGAAATTCGCCCCCGCGGCTAGGGCGCCTTCGCACGCCGCTTGGTCACCGTCCAGGAAATGTGGTCCTGTGAGCACCGCTTTAGGATTCGCTGGGTTCAGAGTCCGCCTCCTTTTTCCGCCTTCCGTCGCCGTAGCCTCCGTCAGGGCTTGACGCTGGCCATTTCCGGCTCTTCTCCGCCCACAGGCACGCGCACACCGAAAATGGCAAAGTCCGGACAGTAAAGCCCACACAGGTCGCAACCCGTACAAGCCTCTTCCTTGATCAAATAAGGTGGGTGATAACCGTGGCTGTTGAAGTTCTCCGAGAAAGCCAGGACTTTCGGCGGGCAGAATTCGACGCAGAAGCCGCAGCCTTTGCAGCGGTCCCAGTCGATAAAGACTCGGCCTCGGAACTTGCGCGCTTTCGGTGCCGTGGGAACGTCAGGCATTTGAACCTCGAGGGAGCAGCGGGATTTTTCTGGCCAATGGGGACTGCTTGTCCGATTTCCGGCCCCGTAGGTGATTTGGAGCATTTCCATGTCCATTTTGACCGTTTCACACTCTGAAAATGATGTTTTCTTACGCCATGATGTTCCGAAGCGGGGATTTCGCGACCAGCCCTCGCCCGGCCCGGGCCCACTGCCTCTGACCTCAGCGGATTGAGGTCAGGCCACGAGTCTTGGCGGAGGCGGTTGCCTGTACTTACCCCGACTGCGGTAACAATTCCTGAAGAACTCGCAGCTTCTGCCGACATGCCGCCGGGAATTTGACCCCGGAGCTGAACCTGATCGGGAACATTCACAAATGCCGCTATGCGGTGTAAACTCCTAATCTTCCCGAGGAGCGGGACCGAAAACCCTGGGGGAGACCTCAAATTCCCTTGAAAGGAGTATTCATGGCTGCAAAACGTATCGGGATCCTCACGGGTGGTGGCGACGTACCCGGGCTGAATTCCGTCATCAAGACGGTGGTCTATCGAGGAAGCGACATCGACTACGAGGTCATGGGAATCCGGCGCGGGTGGGAGGGTCTGACGCACGTCGATCTGGACGATCCGGCCAGCCGGGCGCGTTACATTCTTCCCCTTGACCGCGACAACACCCGCACCATCGACCGCACGGGCGGCACCTTCCTGCACACTTCACGCACCAACCCGGCCAAGATGAAAAAGCTGCCAGCGGGTTGCGCGGGCGGCAGGTTCCCCAAGTCGGAGAGCACCAAGAAGGGCATGACCTCGGTGGTCTACGACATCACCTCCCAGGTGCTGAAGAACGTCGGCAGGTTGGGCCTTGACTACCTGGTTGCCATTGGGGGTGACGATACCCTCAGTTACGCGGCGCGATTGGACAAAGAAGGCGTAAAGGTCATTTGCATTCCCAAGACCATGGACAACGACGTGCGCAACACCGAGTACTGCATCGGGTTCTCCACCGCCGTCACGCGCGCCATGGACGCCATCGACCGGCAGCGTACCACGGTGGGCTCGCACGAACGCATCGGGATTTTCCGCGTCTTCGGCCGCGACGCGGGTTACACCGCGCTCTACACCGCTTATGTGACCTCCCTGCGCTGCGCCATTCCGGAGTACAAGTTTGACCTGCAACGCATGATCGAATTGCTCGTGGAGGATAAGAAAACCAATCCCAGCAACTACTCGCTGGTCATCCTTTCGGAAGGCGCCCAGTGGGAAGGCTACGAGATCCGCGAGTACGGCGAGGCCGATGCGTTTGGCCACCGCAAGAAAGCCAACGTGGGAGAGGACTTGAGCGACGAGATCAAGAAGGCCGCCGGCGAAGAGACCGTCGTCAGCGACCTTACTTACGAGCTGCGCAGCGGCAGCCCGGACTTCGTCGACAAGCTGGTAGCTTCCACCTTTGCCAGCATGGCCATGGATTGTATCGAGAAGGGCGAACACGGCATGATGACGGCCATCAACAAGGGGTGCTACTCCATCGTGGCCATTCCTGATCCCAAGCTGGGCCCGCGCCGGGTCGATGTGGAGAACATGTACAACACCCAGCGCTACCGCCCCAACTACGCCCAAAAGCTGGGCCTGCCCATCTTCCTGACCAAAGCGTGAGACCTCGGGGGCAGGCGGCTGTCCCGCTGCCTGCCTTCTTTTCCCGCGATGCTGCTGTTGGGGTTAGCCTCGTGCCTGCCGTTGGCGGGCGTCGTACTGGCCGACCACGTTAAGAGCCTTGACTGGAAAGAACGTCGCGCCGAAGCGGCCGGCCACCTTCCTGACGAGGTTCTGTTGGAAGTCCTCGCCCGCCTCGCGCCACTACTGGGCTTGTAGTACCTGTCACGAAGCGAGCGTTTCGTCACCTGCGAGCGCCCCCCTTACCTGCCCGTCGTTGGGGCTTGCTGCTTTCTGGCTCCTGCCTATCTCGGCTTCGCGGGGACTCGTGCAAGGCGCTCGCTGCTACCCCTTCCTACCTACCACCTACCGTTCTCTACCACCCCACCGGCTTGCCCTGGTTCTGCTCTTTCAGCCACTTTTCGAGCGGCGCAAAGTAATCGCGAATGGCGGTGGCATCCATCTGCCGCTGGCCGGTCAGGGCTTCGAGCGCGTCGGGCCAGGGACGGCTCACTCCCATTTCGAGCATCTTGGCCAAGCGCGCGCCGGCTTCCTTGTTATCGTAAATCGAGCAGCGGTTGAGCGGCTCCGTGCAGCCGGCGGTTCTCGCCAGCGCGCGATGAAACTGGAACTGCAGGATGTCGGCGAGAAAGTATCGGGTGTAGGGAACATTGGCCGGAACGTGGTATTTGGCGCCGGGGTCAAAGTCCTCCTCGCTGCGCGGCGCCGGCGCTGCCACGCCCTGGTATTTCAGCCGCAGGTCCCACCATGCGCGGTTGTATTCCTGCGGGGTGATCTCGCCGGAAAAGACTTTCCACCGCCACTGATCGATGAGCAGTCCGAAGGGCAGGAAGGCGATTTTCTCCAGCGCCCGCTGCAACAGCAAGCCGAGATCTTTCGAGGGATCGGGAGCCTTATCGAGCAGCCCGAGTTTCACCAGGTATTGCGGCGTGATGGAGAGCGCGATGGTGTCGCCGATGGCTTCGTGGAAGCCGTCGTTGGCGCTATCGCGGAAGAGGTACGGCTGATGCGAGTAAGCACGTTGATAGAAGTTGTGGCCGAGTTCGTGATGAAGGGTGGAGAAATACTCGGCGGTGATGTCGATGCACATCTTCACGCGCAGGTCCTGGACGAAGTCCACGTCCCAGGCACTGGCGTGGCACACCACCTCGCGGTCGCGCGGCTTCACGAACATCGACCGCTCCCAGAACGTTTGGGGCAGCGTCGCAAAGCCCAGCGAAGTGAAGAAGTGCTCGCCGTAGCGCACCATCCCGAGCGCGTCCGTGTTGCGGCTTTTCAGGATCTCGGTCAGGTCGTAGCCCGGATCGGCGTTAGGCGGCGCGACCAAGGGATAGATGTTTTCCCAGCTTTGCGCCCAGATGTTTCCCAGCAAGTCCGCGGGAAGGGGGCCATTCGCGGGAACCACCTCGTCGCCGTATTTCTCCCGCAGCTTCCAACGCACGTAGGCGTGGAGCTGCACGTAGAGCGGGCGCACCTGCTCCCAGAGCCGGTCCAGTTCCTTGCTGAAATCGTCCGGAGGCATGTCGTACTTCGAGCGCCACAGCGCGCCGGTGTCTTGGAAGCCCAGTTCGTGCGCGCCTTGGTTCGAGAGCTCGACGTAGCGCACAAAGTCCTCGCGCATGGGCCGCGCAATCTGGTGCCAGCCCACCCAGGCGGCGCGCAGCTCGTGGGGATCGCGGCTGGTCGCCATCAGGCGGGTCAGGTCTTCGATGTCCAGGCATTTGTCTTTGTCGGGCGGGCACCACTTGCCCTTCCCGTAGGCGCCTTCCATGCGGGAAGCGATGTCAGTGAGCTCAGCGCTCGCCTTGGGGTCCGCGGGCGTGGGGAGCACCAGTGAAACCTTCAGGAGCATCATTTTGCGCGCCACATCGGCGGGAAGTTTCAGGCGGTCGAAGCGCGTGGCTTGCTTCGCCAGCTCGACCTGCGCGGCGATGGCGCGCTCGTCGGCCTTGGCCGCCAGGATTTCGGTGTCGTCCGTGATGTACGTGGACTTCACCCAGTCGGCGCGGCTGGAAAGGACGTTGAGTTCAAGCAGCCTGGCTTCGGCATTCTTGATGAAAGCTGCGGCCTCCTCCACCGTCGGAGGCTGCTGCGAGGATGGCGTTTCATCAGCGCCCGACGCTGACGTCGCGACAAGCGTCAGGACCCCCAGAAATAGTCCCATGAGATGGCAAGTTCCGTACGCTCGCATCATGGCATTCCCCCATTCGACGTGAGTTCGCCGTGGCCGCCAGGTTCCCCATGGACCCCCGCTTACGCGGGGGTGACCGCTCAGGGTAGCGTCGTCGCACCCGCCTGGTCATTCCCGCGGAAGCGGGAATCCACTGTGATGCGCCGGAGGCGCGCGCGTCGCGGCGGACGATATCTTAGGCGGATTAGCCGCGCGGGGCAAGTGGGGCAGGGAAGTGGCGTCTGCAGAGAGTTATCTCTTTGACGGTTGCCCCTGCACTCGGATATAACTGCGTGCAGGGAGGGAGTGATGAACATCGCGACGAAGGTTCTGTTCGGACTCTGCCTTAGCCTCTGCCTGTCGTTTCCAGCGCGAGCCCAACTGGTTCAGGATTTCCAGCCGCCCGCGGCGCAGTGTTGTCTGGCGCGGGCCGCGTCTCATCTGGCGGACGAACTCCAGGACTGGAACCAACTGGGCCGCTACCACGCGGACGACCTGCGACTTGAAAAGGAGCCGCCCGTGAAGGGCCGCGTGGTCTTCCTGGGCGATTCCATTACCGACGGCTGGGACTTGGGCAAGTATTTTCCTGATAAGCCTTATGTGAACCGGGGCATCAGCGGGCAAACCACGCCGCAGATGCTGGTGCGAATGTATGCTGACGTGATCCGTCTCCACCCGGCGGCGATGATCGTCCTGGCCGGCACCAACGACATCGCGCGCAACACGGGTCCCGAGACTCTCGAAATGGTCGAAGACAACTTCCGCGCCCTGTGCGACCTGGCCGGAGACCACGACATCAAGGTCATCCTCTGTCTGCTCCTGCCGGTCAGCGACTACACTAAGTCGAAGCAAACCGAGCACCGGCCACCGGCGGATATTGTGAGCCTCAACCACTGGCTGGAGAGTCTTGCTCCGGACACGCACGCCGAGGTCGCAGACTACTACACGGCGCTCGTTGACGAGAAGGGCATGCTGCGCGAAGGCTTCTCGGATGACGGCCTGCATCCCAACGCGCGTGGCTATGAATTGATAGCGCCCATCGCCGAAGCGGCCATCGAGCGCGCGCTGAAGTAGGATCGGGTGGAGGGCTCACCACCACGGCCTCGGCCGGGGTGGTACGACCCCTGCAGGGTCGAAGGATCGGGCGTCACGCCTTCCGGGGGCGTTGCCCCCGGCTACTATAGGGTGCCCTTGCAGGGCACGGAACCGCACCCGGATCCGTGCGAGAGTTGAAGCGGAGGGGTTCGGAAACAACTCACTCACCCTCTCAAGGTGGGCAGGCCAACACGCTCGATGGTCTGAGGCGAAGCCTCGTTAGAGTCCCGGCTGAGGTTTGGATTTTTCCAGGATGTCGTACACTGGCTTGTTGTCAGCGTAAACTCGCCACTCCTTCACCAAGCCGTTTTCCACCAACGCTAGCCAGGCCGCGCACGTCCGCCATTTGTTTTCAAGCTTACCGTTTGCGGCGATGGTGCCGCCCGCCGCGCCGAACACGGCGACCTTGTTCCCATTTTGGAAGACCTCTTCATGCGAAACCCAATAGTCCGGGCAAAACTCGTAATAGCCTCTCCAGCCGGCTCGCATCTTCTCGCGGCCACACACCTGCTGACCGAGCGAGTCAATGAACACGTGGTCCTCCGTCATCAACTCCGCTAGTTTGTCCGCATCACGCTGGTTGATGCACTCCAAGAAATGAAGTACGGTCTCGATAGGGCTCATCTGGCACTCTCGTCATGGGGAGATCAAGCTCAGTCTATGGGTTCGAAGAAAACCCGTGGACAAAAGAACCTGGGGCCCCAATACACCATCCCTTGCTACTGCCCGGCGTAATATCCGTCCCGGGCTTGCACGATCAGGTCTTTCCGGTTGGTGGTCAGGGTTATTTTGCGATAGCCCGGTTCAGTGGCCGGCCGGTCGGGCGTATAGCCCAAGCTGTATTGATTGCGGAGTTCTTCCTGGATCTGGGCGTAGGTTTCCTCCAGCGGGTGCTTCGTGGAAACTTCAAAGAGGCGGCCCCCTGTCTGCTTGGAAAGCTGCTCGAGGATCTTCTTGCCGTCCGGTCGGGCTTCTTGCGGACGGGGGTAGCCGCCGCCGTGCCGGCCCATGCCGCCTCCCATACCACCTCCCATGCCTCCCATGCCATGGTGGCCATAGCCGCCGCCGCCACCCTGCTCCTGCGACGCGAATAGAATGGAATAGACCAGTGTGTCGGCGCGCTGGGCAGCCTCGATGGCGCTGGCGAGAGTCTTCTTGCTTCCTCGGTCCACCCCATCGGAAAGGATGATGAGGGCCTTGCGCCCCGTCTGCTTTGCCATGACCTCCTTCGACGCCAAGTAGACAGCGTCATAGAGCAACGTGCCTCCGCCACGCCCGCCACCACCACGCCCACCGCCGGGACGTCCGCCGCCCCGACCTCCATCGGGCCATCGCTGCGACCCCGAATCAGGTGAATCACCCCGGTCTTCCTGGGGACGCTGCGGCGTCTGCAACAGTTCCAGCGCCGCCTGCAACTTCTGGCGGGAAGAAGTGAGGTCTTGCAGGAGTTCCACTTCCCGGTCGAAGTGAATCACGAAGGCTTGGTCCTTGTCCACGCGCAGTACCTGGTCGAGAAAAGTTGAGCTGGCGCTGCGCTCCTGGTCGAGGACGCGTCGCTGGCTCATGCTGGTATCAACCAACAGGCCCAAGGTCAGGGGGAGATCGGTCTCATGGCTGAAGTAACGAATCTCTTGCGGGCGCCCATCTTCTTCCAGGGTGAAATCATTTCTGGTCAAGCCGCGGACGATTTCTCCGTGCTTGGTCCGCACCGTGGCGAGCACGTTAACCACTTTGACCTTGACGGCAATCGCCGGCGGCTGCTGGCTCCCCGCCGCTTGTTGACTCCCCAGCCGTTGATTCGCCAGGAGCAGCAAGGTCACCGCGAGCACAATACCGAGTCTATGCGACCCCCAGGGCTGGCATTTCGTGACGCGGCCTCGAGGTTCGGTGGCCTGTTTCGCCGTGCGTGTGATCATCATCGAATTCGTTCCTTGTCTCTGGGACTTGGTTTGGGCTGAAGGCCGCTTTCAGTTCTGGTGACTTGCCGGCCCATTCGTCACGCTCAGGGGTTTTCTGGAGAACACGAGGTGTGTGGTCCCCGAACCTTCAGGAGACTTGATCCTTCGGTCGACGATCAAGAATTTTCCGTCCTCCGAGAGTCGCCACTGATCCATGACTCTAATTTTGCCTCCCCCCTGACCCGATCCGTCATGGCCTGCCAGGGAGAGTTTCAATACCTCCCGGTTCGTGGTCCACTCGGCTTTGGAGGTCACGGCCGTATGATCCAGGTCACCAAGCTGCGCGGTTGATTCACTTCCGTCCAGCTTGTAGACCACTTGTTGGGGGTAGACCTGGTAAGCGGCAAGGTTGCCCTGCAACGGTCCTTCGCCGCGGGGCCCTCCACCCACTCCGCTCGGCACTCCCGCACTATCGCGCGGCATCCCCGCGCCCATGCGCCCCGACATGCCCATGCCACCCCTCCTACCGGAAGAGCCGCCCGGCGAGCGAGCCCTCGTGTCGCCGGGATTGACCGCGCCCGGAGTGGGCTGCAAGTCGCCTTGCATGAGTGTCTCCACTTTGAGTTGGTGCCCATCTTGATTCACAAGTAGGGCGTAGTCTTGAAGGCCGGGCGGCGGGTTCTTCGTCTGTCCGAAATCCAGAACCCACTTGCCCGTGAAATTTGCGAAATGGGAGGGATCCTTTGCGTGCCCCCCGGCTGGGCAGAACACGAACGCCAGGAGTACAGCCAGCGTCTCTTTCATAGGCTTAACCACAGCCAAGGAAGGGAGTCGGTCTACTCGCACAATGCCCAGAGTCTCTCCCGAACAGTTTTGGCATATGGTTGGATGGAAGAATCCGAGAGGGAGTTGGCTTGCGGCCCCCTGGGGTAGTGTCTCAGAAGTTCGTCGATGAAGTCAGCCCGCGGAGCGGGCGAAAGAAGGTGGCCCACGGTCCCGCAGGGCCGGATGGGTGAGGGAGGGTTCCCGTGCTTTTCGGTTGGATGGAAGACCCCCACGCCGAGTTGGCTTGGAGCTTGTCCACGGCATCGAAATTGGCGTGGTGTCCTAGTTTGGATTGTCCTGTGCCTTGTTTTGTTGGGTATCAGTGTCGTTAAAGGAGGGGCAGCTAACCCAGGTCGCGGTTCCCGGGAGGTTGAAGAAATAGAATTTCGTCCAATGGGGCCTACCGAAAATGTCGGTGTAATCAATTATGCCATAGGCATACCATCCGACGAACGAATGAAGCGTTTCGGGCGGAGTCAGGCTGGGAGTAGCTGGCGGTGGCACGATCTGAGCTTGTTTCGGCGGCTTAGTGGGCCTAGCTGCGTTTTGTGTGGTCGGATTCGTCTGAGTAGTCATGAGGACGTCCGCAACCGTGGTCCCAATCAGTCCGATAGTCGTGGACATATCCACAAGAGAAAGGTAGACAGTCTTGCCCCCTTGGACATCCGGCTGGTTAAGCTTGGTATCTTCAGGCAATGGATTCTGTCGCTTCTCAATCTGATACCTCATTCTCCCGTTGAGGGCTGGTGTTCGTCCTGTATTCGTGGAAATGATGACCACCTCAGCCCAAGCTGGATTATCAGTCCGGGGTACGAGGACAGCCGCTTTCGCTCCTACATAGGCTCTGTACTCGAGTTCTCGATTTGTCCTGGTTTCATCCAAGGCCTTGCTCGTGGAAGTCCATTGGCCCCAAGAGAAATAGGAATAAACGCAGGTCACACCGAAGATCAGGCCAGTGAACATCACCATCAACCAATTCTGAGTCTTCTGCGTATTTTTTCCTTGGCCGTGAGCTGCTGCCCCTCCGTGACGGGCATTTTCGCCATTCTGCGCGGGTTGACCTCTACCAGAAGAAGAGGCAGAAGATGTGTGCCCACTTGGGTTCTGGCCGGAGGGACGTCTCTGATATCATTTGGTTTGTCGTCTGGCATGGCCTTGACCTCATATTCAAGAGTCAGCTTAGTGTAACACAAGAATACATCTTGCCAAGCCTCAATTACTGTAATACAGTAATTGCCATCGCTCGGTGAGCAGTAAGGGCGGCAATCGTACAGGAGTTTAGAGGTCTTGAACCAACAGAAGAAGGGTGGAAAGGTTGGCAGGCCACTGCTACCCAAAGGCCAAGTGAAGGGGAGGATCGTTCAAGTTCGGTTGACTCAAGAAGAGTTTACCAATTTCCTAAATGCGGCCAAAGCGAGCAAACAAACCCTGTCTGGATGGATACGGAGCACGCTGAGTCCCAAAACCAATGCGTGAAAATGTCAAACTACGACACTACCGGAATTAGCTCGGTGGTAGCGCAAGGAGCTTGAATCTGGGCGAGCGAACTACCCACCTCGATCCCCCAATACCCCTTGAAAACCGCCCTGTGACGGGTCTAAGATGAGCGCGTTCGGCGGGGTCAGGTCCGAACTCGCCACAAGGTGACCATGAACTATCCTGTCTGGGAAGCCCCCATGTTGGGCGGCGGGCTGATCATCGGCATCATCGCCATCCTACACGTTTTTGTCTCGCACTTTGCGGTAGGCGGCGGCCTCTTCTTGCCGGTGACGGAACGCAAGGCCTATCGCGAAAACAACCCGATGCTGCTTGAGTACGTGCGCTCGCACTCCAAGTTCTTCGTGCTGGTGGTGCTGGTCTTCGGCGCGGTGAGCGGGGTGGGCATCTGGTGGAGCATCGGGCTGGTAAACCCGGAAGCTACCGCCACGCTCATTCACGTTTTCGTGTGGGGCTGGGCGATTGAGTGGGTTTTCTTCTTTGTGGAAATCGCCGCGGCGTTCATTTACTACTACGGCTGGGATCGCTTGGACGCGAAGACGCACTTATTGGTCGGTTGGATTTACTTTGGGGCGGCGTGGGCGAGCCTGTTCGTCATCAACGGCATCCTGACGTTCATGCTGACGCCAGGCCGTTGGCTGGAGACGCGGAGTTTTGCCTCCGCGTTCTTCAATCCCGGAATGCTGCCTTCCTGCCTGGTACGCACCGCGGTTTCCGTGGCCTTGGCGGGCGTGTACGCGCTGGTGACGGCGGCGGCTGTCCGCGACGTGGGCCTGCGCACGGAAGTGATCCAGTACGCCGCCAAGTGGCTGCTGGTGGGCACGGTGGTGATTCCCCTGGGCGGGCTCTGGTATATCTCCACACTGCCGGCCATGGCGCGGGAGATTTCCATGGGCGCGGCGCCGGCGGTGACCATCTTTGCCGGGCTCTCGATTTTCTTCTCGGCGCTCGTTGTTCTCTTCACCTACTTCGGCCCTTACCGGAATCCCCGCTACTTCAACTTGACCTTCGCCTTCGTGATTGCGGTGATGGCGCTTTCCACCACCGGAGTCACGGAGTGGGTGCGCGAGGCCGTCCGCAAACCCTACATCATTTACGATTATATGTACGCCAACACCCTGCGCACCGATGACCTGAACCGCGTCCGCCAGCAGGGCATTCTGAAATCCGCACTCTGGGTGCGCGTGCACGAGGTTGACCCCAAGGCGCCCGAGAAGGCCGGCGAGGAAGTTTTCCGCGTGCAATGCGCAAGCTGCCACACCTTGAACGGCTACAACAGCATTCGTTTTGCCGTGAAAGGCTGGAGCCGGGCGATGATCGATTACCAGCTCTTGCACCTGAACGAACTCAAGGGTTTCATGCCGCCTTTTGTGGGAACCGAGGAGGAACGGAGGGCCCTGGGCGCGTGGTTGGCCAGCCTGAGCCCGCTGCCGTCGAACCTGGAGATTGCGCCCAGCGAGAAAGCTGAGACCACGCCCGTATCCCCGGAAGGAGCGCCCAAACCATGACTCCTGTGATCCCTGCGCCGGTTCCCGTCCCGCTGCCTGCGCCCGCGTGGCTGCTCGAATTCCTGCTGGTTTTCACCTTCATCCTTCACTTGCTGCCCATGAACTTTCTTTTGGGCGGCGTAGTGATGGTGAGCGTTTCGAGCTTCCTCGGCCGGAACGACGCCAAGCACCGCGAGTTCGCCCGCCGAGCAGGAGGCGCCCTGCCGCCCGTGGTGGCCTTCGCCATCACGCTGGGAGTAGCGCCGCTGCTCTTCCTGCAGCTTGTGTATGGTCAGTTCTTCTACGCCTCATCGGTGCTGATGGCGTGGTTTTGGCTGGCCGTCGTCCTGCTGGTGATGCTGGGCTATTACGGTGTGTACTGGTACAACATGCAGCAAGAAGAATTGGGCCGGCGCGCGGCTTGGGTGATGCTCACCACGGCCATCATCTTCCTCCTCGTGGCGTTTATTTTTTCCAGAAACCTGACGGCCATGTTGCGGCCACAGGATTTCTACAACGAGTTTCTGAGGGGTGAAGTGGGCGTCATCCTCGGCCCGCTGACCAGCTCCGGCCTCGCGCGCCTGCTGCATTTTGTTGTGGCTTCGATGGCCATGGCAGGGCTGGGTGTCGCGTTGCTTTCGCGCCTGTGGCGGAAGGATGCGCCGGAATTCGCCGCCTGGGCGCATCGTTACGGCTTGCGCTGGTTCCAGGCAGGGACGGGCGTCGAATTTCTGGTGGGAAGCTGGTTCCTGCTCAGCCTGCCTGCGGAGGTGCGCGGGCAGTTTCTGGGCGCGAGCACGCTGGGGACACTGTTGCTGGTTGCGGCTGTGATGCTGGCAATTGTGGCTTTGGTGGCGGCGGGCCGCAGCCTGGCGGTCTCGACCCTCGCCATCGTTGGCACCATCAGTCTGATGGCGGTGATGCGGCACTTGGTTCGCGTTGCTTACCTTCAGCCTTACTTCGATCCTCGCAGCCTGCCTGTGCAGGGTCAGTGGGTAGTGTTCGTCCTGTTTGCCATTTTGTTGGTTGCCGGCATCGCGACTGTGGCCTGGATGCTCTACGTCTTCTTCCGGCCCGCCTCGCCGCAGGCAGGCTAGATCTCATTCCGGCCAGGCTCCCCGCAACTTGCCATGGGGCCCCGCGCCCCCGTGGTCGGAAATATTCTCCTCAGGGGGTGGTCGTCGCGGGATTCCCTTCCGAAACCCAGAAGACTGTCCCGGCTCCTCACGAGAATCCTTTCTCTGGCAACCCCACGCTGCAACTGGTACTCTAACAGACTAAAAGTCACTGCGTCGCATGTCGGCCTTCCTGCGGAGTGACTTTTTGCCGGGCGGCAGCGCAGATTTCCGGGGATGTACCACGAAATTGAATCGTTCGTCGGCAGGAGGAAGAGGGAGGAGCCATGAGGACTGTTGATCTGATCCCGGCCTGGGGCCGCGTCTTGCGGGGTCAGAAGCCCTTCTTGTCGATAGAAATCACTAAAGAATGCCCCCTGAGATGCCCGGGCTGTTATGCCTATGGACCGGACCATCTGGGCAGTGCAGGCACCCTGCGTCAGCTTCGCGACGCCAAAGGAGAGGCTCTGGTGGCGGGGGTTCTGGGTCTGGTTCGACGCTTTCGTCCGTTGCATGTTTCCATCGTGGGTGGTGAGCCGCTCGTGCGCTACCGTGAGCTAGAGGTCCTACTTCCCAAACTGGAGGACATGGGGGTAGAAGTGCTACTCGTTACCAGCGCCGTCCGACCCATACCAGGGTCGTGGCGTGATCTTTCCAATCTTTACCTTGCCGTCTCAATTGACGGCGTGCAGCCCGAACATGATCGTCGCCGGGCACCCGCAACTTACGAGCGCATCCTGAAGCACATCGCCGGGCATAGGATCAACGTTCACTGCACGATCACCCGGCAGCTCATTCAGCGGCAGGATTACTTGCAGGATTTTGCGAGCTTCTGGTCCGAGCGGAAGGAGGTAAGGAAGATTTGGTTCAGCCTGTACACGCCCCAGGAAGGGGAGGTGAGTCAAGAACGGCTGACCCCGCAAGATCGTGCCAAAGTACTGGAGGAGCTTCGCCGCCTCCGTCGGAGCTTTCCCCTCGTTGATATGCCGGACCGGATCCTTAAAGGATTCCACGACCCGCCCACTTCGCCCCAAGAATGTGTTTTCGCGCAGACGACGACTTGTATTTCCTCCGACCTCACTACCGTCATCACCCCCTGCCAGTTTGGTGGTCGTCCCGTATGCAGCGAGTGCGGCTGTTTTGCTTCTGCCGGGCTCGCCTCCTTCGCAAAATACAAGCTGGCGGGACTGGTTCAGATTGGCGCGGTTTTTTCCGTCTCAAGGAAACTCGGTGACCGGGTGGCCGCCGCAACCGCCTGACTTCCTCATTGCTTCACGACCCGCCGACTCTCGACCAACTCGCCAAAATACCGGGCACTCAGCCTGTTTCCACATTCCTTCCTAGGCGGGGACGGTGTAGGGATAACCCTCGCTGGCCTCGTGCCCTCCGCCAGAACTTCGCTGATAAAGTCATCTCGAGAAAACCCGCGGTCCTCCACGCGTTAGGCTTCCAGGCAGATCCGGTCGTGGACGATGCAGGGAAACCTGCACGGCGGAGTGTTGTACTCCGCCCCTAAATTCGATAAGATGCACGTGGAGAGGATATCCGCGGAGCCGCAAAGCTAGCGGCGGGACAAGCTCGCGTCTGGCAGCCATCTGAGCGCGGGGGGAGGCAGAATGCGTAACCTTCTGATCGTGATGGTCGCTACGCTCTGTTTGGGTTTCAGCTTGGCCAGCACGGTCCGAGCCCAGAGTTCCAACCTGAGAGAGCAAAGAAAGCAGCTCAAAGTACGGCAGAAACAGGAGCGGAAGACCTTAAAGCTGCTCCAGAAGAATCAGGACCACACCCGAAAGGCCCAAGTGATATCCAAAGGCGCGCGCCTTCAGGCAAAGCACCAGATGCAACGCGACCGGCGTGCAATGCGCGACAGGCAGAAGGACGAGATGCAGGACTTGAAGGACCGTCAAAGGGCGCTCAAAGAAAGCCAAAGAGCGTATGGCCATTAGTTGCCGCCCGGATGGCGGAGGCTCGAGCAGCGTGAATTCTGCTCAAGGAGGTCGCCATGAAAAGGGGCGGTTGGTGCGTGGCGATGTGCCTGCTTATCGGTTTGTCGGTATGGGCACAGGAGGGGCAAAAGCAGGAGCCGCCGCCCCAGCAGCAAACGCCGCCGGAGCAGCAGCGGCCTACGCTCGGTCCGGCGCCTGCACCTACGCTGGAGGCGGGCCCGCGAACTGCTACCACGCGCGACGGCCGGAAATTGATGCACATTCGTTCGCTTTACATCGAGAGAATCGACAATTCGCTGAGCGATAAACTGGTGGAAGCGTTCGCCAAGTCAGGGCGCTTCCGCGTGGTTGCGAAACTCAAGGAAGCCGACGGCACGGTGCGTGGGTCGTGCCTGGAGTCGCGCCGGCTGAAGCGGGTGCATTCGGAGATCTTCATTTCTGACCGCAACGGCGCTTCGGTCTGGCAGGACACCGTCTACAGGCCTTTCAATCCTCCCTCCCTGGATCAAGCGGTGAGCGATACTGCCACGTTGTTTACCGAGCACCTGGAGGAAAGCGTCCGAGGGGCCGAGCGCAAGTAAGCGGCGATTCAAGGGAAGCGTGATCTTCCCCGATACTTGTCAAGAGCGGGTGTACGCCACGTCCCACCCAGGGCTTCCAGATCCCAACGATGTCCAATTTGATGACATTTCATAAGATCCTTCCTGGATGCGAGGAAGGGAACCGTGCGGCTTGGCGAGCTTTCCTTGCTGACTACACTCCCATAGTCTTCCAGCTTTTCGGAGTCTATTCGCCGTGGACTCCCGAGAGGTGTCTGGAGGCTTGGCGCGAAGGCCTGCGCGTTTTGAGCGCCAACCAGTGCACGCCCCTCCGGAGCTTCTCGCACCAGTCGGAGCGCGAATTCATGGTGGACCTGCGCGCATTTCTCTTGGACTGGATCGCGACGAAGCTCGAACCCTCCCAGGATGCAGAGGAGCCGCCCGCGCCTACGGCTGAGAACCTCCCGGCGCTGCTGAAAGGCTTGCCCTTGCTTCACCAAGAGATTGCCTTCCTGGCCTTGGCGGGGTATTCGCAGGGGACACTTGAGAAGATTCTGAGGATTACTCCCTCGGCAGCGGGCGAAGGGCTGGACCGCCTGCGCACCACCTACGCGCCAGTCTTGAATCGGAGGGAAGACCGCTGCTTCTGGCCGTCGGCCTGGATTGGCATCAGCCGCGCGGCACGGGCAAGTCGGCAGAAAGATTGTGCGCCTCTGCGGCTGCTCATTCGCGTCCTCGACGGGCAAGCGAGCTGGTATGACAAAACTCCGGTGGAGGAGCATCGCAGCGCCTGCCTGCACTGCCTGGAGCTTTGGACCTCGCTGCTGGAAGTTGTCTCCTGGGAGCGCGCGACGGCGCCTTGGTCGGCGGAGAAGGTTGAACCTCTGCTCGCAGCAGTTCCCATCAAGGCTCAAGAGAAATCCAAGACCTCTTTGTTCGCGCGAATGCTCGGCAGGTAGAGCTGTTCCGCCCCCTTTGGGTAAAGGCCCGGCCCAGTCTCCCGCTGGCCTCGAGCGCCACTGCGCTCGCGTGTGAGTGCGCTCATTGAAAAGCTTGTTTTGTGCTGCTTCCCGGCTGTAGATTGGTTCTGCTTATGCGCGACTACCGTCAGGAATTTCCGGATTTCTCACCGACTGTCTATCTAGACTGTGCCTATCAGGGGCCATTCCCGCGCGCCACGGCGGAGCGGCTTCGCCAGGCGATCGAACTGAAGTCCAATCCGGCCCAGCTGGAGGCCGCTGAGTATTTCCGCCTGCCGGAGCGCGTACGCGCGCGAATCGCACGGTTGGTAGGCGCTGACACGACGGAGATCACTCTGACGAGCAGCGCCACGCAAGGTATCGGCATCGTGGCCGCGGGCCTGGAGCTCGGCGCCAACGACGAGGTTGTGGTAGCGAGTTCGAACTTTCCATCGAACCTTTTTACCTGGCTTCACCTGCGCCGGAAGGGTGTGACCGTGAAGGTCGTCCGTCCGACCGATGGCGAAGTGACGCTGGAACAGGTGGCGGCTGCGCTCTCCGCGCGCACGCGGGTGCTGGCGCTCGATTGGGTGAGTTATTCCAGCGGGTATCGGATCGACCTCGCCAAGTTTGGGAAGCTGATTCACGACCGAGACGGGATCTTTGTGGTGGACGGCTCCCAGGGGGTGGGCGGGATCGAGTTGGATTTGCACGCGCTCCCTGTGGACGTCCTGGCCTGCGCTGCCTACAAATGGCTCCTCGGCCCTTACGGGACGGGGTTTGCCTATGTGCGGCGCGACTTGGTGGGGCAACTGGATCTGCCGGTTGTCAACTGGTATTCGGTCGAGGGCGCTGAGGACTTCGACTCGCTCCCCAAAGACCAGTTCACGTTGATCCATGACGCTCGAGTTTTCGATTCTGGTGAAACCGGAAATTTCATCAACCTTTATGGCCTGGATGCATCCCTGGAGTTTGTGGAGGAAGTTACGACCCGAACGGTCAACGATTACTGTCGCCGGCTCCTCGAGCGCTTGGCGGATGGTCTGCGTGCCAGGGGCTACACCCTCTCGGCCGCGGCGTTGCCCAGCCACGAATCGACGATTCTCGGGTTCCGGGCCCCCACGCCCGAGGCCACCGCCGGGCTGCATCGAGAGCTTCGCGCGAATCAGATTGCTGTGAGCTTGCGCCAGGGCGTGATCCGGGTTTCGCCGTACCTTTACAATGACGAGGCCGACATCGACCGGCTGCTGGAGATCGCACAGTGGCCGGGCGTTTGAATCGGTTGAAATGGCGTAAGCAGGCTCAACGCCTGGCAGGCTGCTGAAAAAGGCCATTCGCCTGTCATTCTGATCCTGCCTTGCGGGAGAAGAATCCCAGCAGTTCCTAGTACCTACCAAATACGGGGATCCTTCGTCGTCCCGATAAGATCGGGACTCCTCAGGATGACATCCTTGGGGATTTTTCAGCAACTTTCTAAACCTGCAGGGCTGTTTTGAAGGGCCAATCGCCATGCTCCTCGTGCCATGAGTGGCACCACCCATGCGCCTGCGCTCCTTCCGTCCCGAGGACTTGCGAAAGTTATACGAAATCGATCACGCCTGTTTTGCTCCGGGGATTTCTTATTCGCAAGGAGAAATGGCGCGCTTCACTGGGCACCGGCTTTCCCAAACGTGGGTGGTGGAAGAAGCCGGGGAGATTGTCGGTTTTCTGATTGCCAAACGTGAGCCTCGCAAGATTCTCCACATCGTCACTATCGACGTCGTCGAAGCCTGGCGCCGGCGGGGCGTGGGTTCGGTCTTAATGGATGCCGCCGAGCAGTGGGCGAGGGAACACGAGTTGTGTCTGATCGGTCTGGAAACAGCGCAGGACAATCGTGCGGCGCAGCGTTTCTACACAGCGCGTGGTTATCGGAAGGTGGACAAAGTCGAGCACTACTACGCAGACGGGACCGCTGCTTGGGTCATGGTCAAGGAGTTGTCTTAATACCGGGCGGTCATTTCCCCCGCCAGTGGTTCGTCCGTAAAAGAACGCCTACTGCAGGTATAATCGACCGTGCTTTGGGCCTTTGCGCTGTGAAGAAGAGGATTCCATGTCGACCACATTGACTTCTGCCGACCGCCGGGTCATCACCATTGCCGCCCTGGTTGCGGCCATCTCGCTGGCCATCGGAGTGAAGTACTTTTCCCATGCCTTTCCCGAAGCGGCAATTGAGTTCCGTGTGAACCGGGGCGATTCCACGCCCCTGGCGCTGAAATTCCTGGACGACCGCGGGTGGAGTGTCCAGGGCTACCGGCACGCCACGGTCTTTGACTTTGACGACGATTCGAAGGTCTATCTCGAGCGCACGCAAGGGTTGTCGCGCATGAACACTCTGACGCGTGGCCCGATCCATCTGTGGCGCTGGTCGCATCGCTGGTTCAAGCCGCAGCAGAAAGAAGAGTTCCGCGTGGACGTCAGTCCCGCGGGGGAGGTTGTGGGCTTCGATCACGATTTACTGGAATCGGCCCCCGGGGCAAATCTCGACTCTGCCGCCGCACGCGCCCTCGCGGAGCGGTTCCTGGTGGGGGTCATGCGGCGCGACTTGGGGGACGTGGAATTCGTCGACACGCTAACGGAGAAACGTCCCGCGCGCACCGATCATTCGTTCACCTGGAAGCGGAAGAGTGTGGACCTGGGCGAAGGCAGCTTGCGATTGGAGGTGGAGGTGGACGGCGACCAGGTGGCCGGCTACCGAGAATTCATCAAGATCCCTGAAGGTTGGACGCGCGACTACCAGAAGCTGCGCTCCCGGAACATTTCCGCGCAGCAGGTGGATCAGGTTTTCTGGATCCTGTTGTGCGTAGCCGGACTGGTCATTCTCATCCAGCGCCTGCGCGGGCGCGACGTGCCCATTCGCCTCTCGCTGGGCTTCGGGATGGTCGCTTCGCTGCTCTATTTCCTCGGCCAGTTGAACACCTTTTCGCTCGCGGAGTTCGGCTACCGCACCACGGATTCGTATTCGAGCTTCGTAAGCAGCTATGTGCGCGACAATCTGCTGGTGGCTCTGGCGCTGGGCGCAGCCATCTTCTTGCTTCTGGCCAGCTCGGAGCCCGTTTATCGCGAAGCCTACCCAAATTTCCTCTCCCTCCGCCGCTACTTCAGTTGGCAGGGGCTCCGCACACGTTCTTTCCTCCTGGCGAACGTCGTGGGAATCACGCTCACTTTTTTCTTTATCGCCTACCAAACGGTCTTTTATCTTGCCGCCGACAAGCTGGGCGCGTGGGCGCCTGCTGAGGTTCCCTTTACGGATTTACTGAATACGCGCTTTCCTTGGGTAACGGTTCTCTTCATCGGATTCTTCCCCGCAGTCTCCGAGGAGATACAATTCCGTGCGTTCTCGATCCCCATCCTGGGGAGGCTGCTAAGGTCGAAACCTGTAGCCGTAGTGTTGGCGGCGTTCATCTGGGGATTTCTGCACTCGTCATATCCGAATCAGCCCTTCTTTATTCGCGGCCTGGAAGTGGGTTTAGTGGGCGTGGTCATAGGTCTGATCATGCTGCGTTTCGGAATCCTGGCCGCGCTGATCTGGCATTACTCGGTGGATGCGCTCTATGCGGCCCTCCTCTTGCTCCGTTCTCCCAATCATTACCTGATGGTGTCAGGTGGAGTGGCGGCGGGGATCATGCTGGTCCCACTGGTCGTGGCGCTGGGGGCGTACTGGAAGACCGGCTCGTTTGCGGAAGAGGGGTCACTCACCAACACCGCGGAAGGAGTCGTCCAGCCGCCGCGCGAGGAGAGCGTAGCCGCGGAAACGCCTCTCGTTTACGAGCCGCTTTCCAGGTCGCGGCTGGTACTGGCGGGCGTTCTGACGTTGGTCTTCATCGCCCTGGCGTTGATTCCCGTTTATCGATTTGGCAAGGGGATGGTACTGCGCGAATCCCCGAAGGATGCACTACGCGCAGCCGACGATTTTCTGCGGCATCGCAACGTCGACCCGGACGCTTACCGGCACGTCGTCTGGATTAGTGACAACGTTGACCCGTTGGCGCTGCGATATTTGGCAGAGCGAAAATCCCTCGAGCAATCCGACCAGATCTACCGCCAGGCGACGCACCTCGAGTTGTGGGTCGTTCGCTATTTCCGTCCGCTGCAGAAGGAGGAGTACCTGGTCTTCGTCGATCCGGTTTCCGGGGAGGTTTTCGGACACCGCCACTTGCTCGATGAGGATGCAGCGGGCGCCTCGCTTTCACCTGAGCAGGCCCGGGAATTGGCGGCCCGGGCGGTGCAGGAGCACGGATATCGCCTGGAAGAATTCGAGCTTCAGAACTCCCAGGCGAGCAAGCGCAAGGCCCGCGAAGACTACACACTGGTTTGGCAGGCCAAACCTGGCGATCCCCGCAACGTGGGGGACGCGCATTATCGACTGGAGGTGGAGATCGCCGGCGATCAGGTCGTGGGGTTCTCGCGTTCCTTCAAGTTGCCGGAAGAATGGGAACGCGAGCGGCGAGCTACCCATCTCAGCCAGGTAGTTCTGATGGCCGTTTCCTATCTGATGATCCTCTCCTTGGTGGCGGCCGGGTTGATGCTCTTCGTCAAGCAGGTGCGGTCTGGCCAGATGCCCTGGAGGCGATCGGCAAAGTTTGGAGCGCTGGGTGCTATCTTGATGTTCCTGGCGACGCTGAACCAGTTGCAGCTGTTCGACCGTGAGTACGACACGTCCATCCCTCTTGCGAGCTTCCACCTGCAAGTTGCCGTCAGCGTGATTGTCATCCCTCTCGTCATGGGGTTGTTCGCATGGCTGGTGGTGGGACTGGCGGCTAGCTTCTATCCTGATGCCTGGAAGCTCTTCCGTCGGTCGGCGCGCCGCGTGTGGCGTCGCGATGCTTTGGTAGTAGTAATTTTGAGCCTTGCCGCGGGTGCGGGGTTGGGGCGGCTCGACGCGCTCATGGCGACCGTGTTTCACGCCTACGCGCCCATCATGGTTGAACTTTTCCCCAGCGCGTTCAACACCACGTGGCCCACCCTCGGGCTCCTCCTTCCGGGGCTCATCTGGAGTCTGATCTACGCGGCTTTGGTGGGCTTGGTCATCTTCGTCGTGCGCATGGGGTGGAACCTTCGGGCTGGGTGGCTTTGGGCAGGAGTCGCCCTCATGCTGGTTTCGCTGGGGCCTGCGCGCGCGCACTCTCTTGCCGCTTACGCCGTAGGCTGGGTCGAGAATTTCCTCCCGCTGGTGGTGGCAGTGGGTTTGATCGCGCTCTTCCTTCGCAACAACATCCTCGGTTATGTGGCGGTTTCCTTTTGTACGCAGCTTGCCGGGCCACTCGTCGTGTCTTTTTGGCAACCGAATGCCTTCTTCCGCTGGAACGGAGTGGCACTTGGCCTCCTGGGTGTGCTCGTGCTGATCTGGATGCTGGGGATTACCGGCGGCACGGAGGGGACAGCGGGTGATTCGGGATCAGGCCCGGCCTCGCCCGCTGCTTAGTCATGGCCAAGACTCTTGAGATTCCTTTCGTAAAATATCACGGGCTCGGAAACGACTTTCTCGTAGCCCTCGCGAGCGACGTTCCTCGCGCCCTTCCGGATTTTGTGCGAAAGATCCTCGATCGCCACATCGGTGTCGGCGGCGATGGCTTTATCGTCGTCATGAAAGCCGCGACTAAAGTTCACGACGCCCGGATTCGTTTCTTCAATGCGGACGGAAGTGAAGCGGAAATGTCTGGGAACGGCATTCGTTGTGCGGGAGCATTTCTGATCGAGCGGAAGAGCCGGAAGCGCACCCTGAGAATTGAAACGGCCGCCGGCCTGAAATCACTCGGGAAGATGAGGGGAAGCAACGGGAAGTGGACCTTCCGGGTGCGGATGGGATCCCCGATTCTGGAGGCTGGCAGGATTCCGTTCAAGCCCAGCGACGTTTCATCTCCCGTACTCAGGTATCGTCTAAGAACCCGCCGGGGCGAGCTGCCGGTCACCGTTACTTCGATGGGGAACCCCCATTGCAGTGTGTTCGTGGCGGATTTCGAGAAGGTCGACTGGGCGAACCTGGGCCAGGAGATCGAGCAAAATGAGCATTTCCCGAACCGGACCAACGTGGAGTTTGTGCGTCTGTTGTCGAGAAATGAAATCGAGGTGAGGTTCTGGGAGCGTGGGGTTGGGCACACGATGTCTTCCGGGACCGGGTCGTGCGCCGCGACGGTCGCAGCCATCCTGAATGGGCTTACGGACCGCCGGGTTCGGGTTCGGACCGAGGCCGGCACCCTGGAAGTCGCCTGGCCCCAAGGCGGGGAAGTCTGGTTGACGGGTCCAGTCGAGAGGGTCATGAAGGGGAAATACTATTACCACGCGACGAAGTGAACTAGCCTCAATGTGCGTGCGCCCGGACGGAACACTACGGCCGAACGTAGAGATAAAGCTTGTGAGAAATCCCGTTCTTCGAAATCACGTCGATGGTTTTTTCGGGTTCCCAACCAGGAACCTGGAAGTCATGGGAAACGATCCGCGCCCCGGGGCGCAGTTGCTTTTCGAGCATGGGCCGGAGCTTTTCGTTGACCGCCGTTAACAGGTAGAGCGTGACGACGGTTGCACGGTGGACGCTCACGTTGAACATATTTTCGTGCAGAATCTGGGCCTGGCCTTCCAGGTCCAAATCCTTGATGCGGTCGCTCGACTGTTTGTAGAGGTCAGGATCGAGCTCCACGCCTACAGCTCGCGCGCCGAACTTCTGGGCCGCCGTAATCACAATGCGGCCGTCTCCCGATCCCAAGTCATAGACAACATCGTCCGGCTCGACCTTGGCCAACTCCAACATCTTCTCGACGATATCCTCGGGAGTTGGCACGTAGGGAACAATGCGTTCGAGATAACTGCCGGGCGGGCCTTGTCCGAATGAGGTTTCTGCTTGGGCAAAACACGCTCTACTCGAAACGAAAAGGGACAGAGCCGCAGTGGAGATGAGCAGTTCGACTGAATAACGGGAAGAGAAGAGTCGATGAGGCTTCATACGCATGGACGGAATTCTACTGGTTGGTGCGAAGGTTGTCGAGACGAGAACACAAAGTCTCTTGCGCTGTGCGGATTTACACCCTAGGCTGGGGGCTCTATCTTATCGGATGGTTTCGTCCGCAGGGCAGCAGCCCACAGCTTCGGGCGTTGCCATCGGAAACATCGGAGAACTCACCGCTTGAGCCAACCTTCCTTGCGACGGGAACTGAGCTTCACGCACGCTACTGCCATCGTGGTTGCGAACATGATCGGAACAGGCATCTTCACGACCACCGGATTCTTGGCAGGTGATTTAGGGCGCCCATCGCTCGTACTGGGGGTGTGGCTGGTGGGCGCGGTCATAGCTCTGGCGGGCTGTCTTTGTTACTCCGAGTTAGGAGTGAACTTTCCGAGGTCAGGAGGCGAATACGTCTTCCTGCGCGAGGCTTGGGGGCCAGCGTGGGGTTTTCTGAGTGGATGGATTTCCTTTTTCGCGGGATTCTCTGCGCCTATTGCTGCCGCCGCGCTTGCCTTCTCTGAGTATTTCGCCTACTTCTTCCCATCCTTGACGGTGAACCCCCCGACCGGAAGGGCGGGCAGCATCGTCGCATGGCTTCACGTGGGTCCGGGGCAATGGCTTGCAGTGGGGATCGTCGCGCTCTTTGCAGTAGTTAATATTCTCGGGCTGAAACTCGCGGCCAGACTCCAAAACTTTCTCACGGCGCTCAAACTCAGTGTCCTGCTGCTCTTTCTGTGCCTGGCTTTTACGATCGGCCACGGAAGCGTGGGGCATTTTTCCCAAGTTGCGATTCGAACCTCGACGCACGGCCTGGGAGCGCAGTTCGCCGTCTCACTCATCTTCGTGATGTTTGCCTACAGCGGGTGGAACGCTGCCACCTACGTGGCGGAAGAAATGAGAACGCCGGAACGTACGCTGCCCGTTTCCCTGGTGACAGGAACAGTTACCGTCGCCGCTGTCTATCTGGCTCTGAATGCGGCGTTCATTTACGCCCTGCCGCTGGAGGCCATGAAAGGGATTGTGCGCGTTGGCGCGGCGTCGGCGAGCGCGCTCTTCGGAACCCTGGGAGGAGGCATCTTCAGTGGGGTCATGGCGGTGGGGCTGCTCTCCTGTGTCAGCGCGATGGTCATCGTCGGTCCCCGCGTTTATTATGCGATGGCGAATGACGGCTGCTTCTTCCGAGGCGCGGCAAGAGTTCACCCGCGTTGGGGAACGCCCGTCGAAGCCATCCTCTATCAATCGGCGGCAACCACCGTAATGATTTTGACGGGCACGTTCGAGAGCCTCATTTACTACATTGGCTTCGCCCTGATTCTGTTTGCAGCTCTGGCGACGGCAGGATTGATCTCTTTACGCCGTCGCAGCGGATGGAAAAAGCTCGCCGTCGTGAGTTGGGGCTACCCGCTGGCTCCCGCCTTATTCATTATCGCGAGTGCCTGGATGCTCTGCTACACCGCCGCCTTGCGACCCAAGGAGTCGGCACTTGGGCTGCTGACCATGCTGTTGGGTGCGGGACTGTATTTCTGGAGATTCCGTCGGAATTCCAAGTCAGGGCCCCTCACGAAATAACCGTTCCATTGCGCAGAGCGGGGCTGTTGGGAATCTGCAACGACGATTGGTGCTGCAGCTCGACCACCCGTGAATAGCCATTCACCCGCGAGCGCTCGATGTGACTGTGGCGTACCGCAATCACATAAGGAGTAAACAAGAAGGGCCCAGCCAGCACACTCAGAGCGAAGTTCTTCATACGGAGGAAAGGAGAGAACTCTCCGTTGCGGATCGACAGAACCGTCGGATAGTAGCGAAGCACGACGCCGTAGATATCCGCCGCCAGCGAAAGATCATTGGAGTGTGCGCCGAATATTTGCGTGCGTCCGGCGCGGATGTCCTCCAAGAATTCTTCTCGATCGCGAGCCGGGCTGGCCGTGTAAGTGCGCCCCAGGCGGCGGAGCGTGTGGGAATCGCTGCCCGCGATCATGCCGAGGGGTCGACCGCTTCGACGGCAACGCTCCAGCAACCTGGCGATCAAGGTATTGTGCTCGCGCTGCTGGGATCCGTTGCGAACTTCGAAAACGTCAAACAGCTCGACCATGCGTTCGATGAACTCAAGCACCCGGGTGTGGTCAGCAAAGTCGTGGAAGAGGTGATTGAGCACGAAGAGAAGATTGGCCTCGCGAAGGTATGCAACCAGTTCTTCGGCGTTGGATCGCAGCTTCTGGATGTCGCGGTGGTGGGCCTCGGTCAATCCATAGACGCCGATGTGCGCGGTGTGATGGAAGATAGGGAAATGAGCGCTGACTTCCTCACCCATAAGGAAATCCGGCAAATCGCCGAGCTTGTTCAGGATTTCCAGGCAACCGTCGATGGAATCGTGGTCGGTGATCGTGACCAAGTCCATCCCGCGACGCTTGGCCGTGCGGTAGATCTCCAGCGGCTGGGAATAGCAATCCCTGCAGCGCAGGAAGCGCAGATGCTTCGCGCGCCCCGAATAGCGGCTGTGGCAGTGCAGGTCAGCCCTGTAGAGTTTGTGCGATTGCCCTAAAACCACAGGATGTTATATTAAGAAGGCAAAAAGAGGGATGCAAGTTAATTGTCGTTGAACCTTCTGTTTGACGGTGCTTGCGGATTTGGCTGAAGCTTAGTACGGCATTGCGCAATTTCGGGGATGTGTCAGGAAGCTGCACTGTGATCCCCCGGCCCCTCTGTCCCGCTCTGCGGGTCCGAGGGGAAAGTCAATTCGAGTTCACCGCCCTCACCCCTTGGGGAGAGAGGGCGTCCCGATGCATCGGGACGGGTGAGGGGGTGCTGCGATTCTTCACCGAATTCAGGAAACACACCACTTAGCCTTGCGCCTCAAGTTTTCTATCACCGTCCTCGCCCATGACTTGAACCTGCCGGACCAGACTCACTCTCCGATAGCCTGTTTGTTCCGACGCTCGCGCGGCACAACTCGGTGCCTGCTTCTCCTCATTCTGCTTGTCTCAGGTCGGTGCGCAGCGCAAGCCCCTCAACCGGTCCATTATGTTGTCGATTTGCGCGCGCCCGATTCACACCTGGTGCAAGTGACCCTGAACGTTCCCGATGCGAGCCCGGCCACGGAGATTCAAATCCCCGCCTGGAACTGTCTTTACCAGCTTCGAGATTTCGTGAGAAACGTTCAAGACCTGGAAGCTGAGTGCGATGGGCGATCCGCAGAATTGAGCCGCATGGATTTGAATGCCTGGCGAGGGCCGAACCAGGCCTGCGGCAACCTCAAATTCCGCTACACCGTTTATGCGCGAGAGAACGGACCGTTTTCGACTATGCTCGATTCGGAACATGCCTTCCTGAATTTTGCCATGCTGCTTTTCTACCTGCCCAAAGACCGCGACCGGCCAGCCCAAGTCAAGATTCTTCTTCCCGAGGGCTGGAAGCTGGTGACTTTGCTCGCAGGCGATGGTGATGAATTCCAGGCGGGGAACTACGATGCCTTGGTAGACAGTCCTGTCGAGGCAGGCCATTTTGCGGAGTATGCCTACACGCAGGAATTCCACTTTCCGAACAGCGTGCCCGACTCCGTGGGGAAGCGGGCGACTTTCCGCGTCATCGTACATGCCGACCCAGAAGATTATTCGGCCGATCACCTGCTCGACTCCGTCCAGAAGATCACGGCTGCGGAGACAGCCTTGATGCACGATCTCCCCTTCGAACGCTACACGTTCATCCTGCATTTTCCGCGTGATGCGGGGCCGAGCGGGGGCATGGAACATCGGAATGGAACCGCGATCACCGTCCCGGCTTCGCTCACGCGGGACCGGCAGGGCTACCTTGAGGGTGTCATCGCCCATGAGTTCTTCCACGCCTGGAACGTCAAGCGCATTCGCCCGCAGTCACTGGAGCCGATTGACTACACCCACGGCAATGACACGCGTGATTTATGGTTTTGTGAGGGCGTCACCAGCACGTACGCCGAGCTGGCTCTGCTGCGCGCAGGACTCCTTGACCGAGACATGTTCTACAGCCGCTTGGCAGGGGCCATCCAAGCTCTTCAAGAGCGGGCCGCACGTCGCTTCCAAAGCGTGGAGACCTCCGGCCGGGAAGCGTGGCTCGAGAAGTACACGGATTACCATCGGCCCGAGCGTAGCATCTCGTACTACAACAAGGGCGAATTGCTCGGATTTTTGCTGGATCTGGGCATCCGGAACGCCAGCCACAACCAAGCGAGTTTGGACGACGTGATGCGTCGCCTCAATCAGGACTTCGCGCGCCAGGGACGGTTCTATACGCTTGCTGACATCCGAGCGATCGTGTCGAAGCTCGCGCCCGCGTTTGGCGTGGACCGATTCCTCGCCGACTACGTGCAGGGAACCCAGGAGCTTGATTACGCCACCTACTTGGGTTATGCCGGCGTGCGCCTCGCTACGAAGGTCACGCAGCTCCCCGCGCCGGGTTTCGCCGTATCCCGGGCCCCAACCGGATCGATGCAAGTGGAGTCCGTCGAGTCGGCAAGCGACGCGCAGCGAGCGGGCCTGCTGCCGGGTGACGTTCTCCTGGAGGCTGATGGCGAGCCCCTGGCAGCCGCCGCTGAGGCCCCTTTGCCGCGTTGGCGACCCGGCCAAACGGTCGAACTCCAGATCGCACGCGAGGGGAAAACTCAGATCATGAAATTCAGGGTAGGAGCGAGCCAGAAGGTCTCCTATCGGGTCGAGGAAGAGCCCCACGCGGAGCCCGGCCAGTTGAGGGTGCGAGAAGGCTGGCTGAAGGGCGAGACCGCTCCAGCGTCGGTCTCAGGAACGCCATGATCCGCGCCTTCGTTGTCACGCTCGTAACCTTTGCCTACGTCCTGATCGTTGGTCCGCCCTTCCTCATCCACGCTTGGTTGACAGGGAACACCGACGTGCTTTACCGCGTGGGCGTGCAGGGAGCCAGGATGGCGCTTTGGCTGTCCGGCGTCCGCTTGGAGGTTCATGGGCTCGAAAAGATCCCTCCGGGCCGCGCCGTTATCTTCATGCCGAACCATCAGAGCAATTGCGATCCTCCGGCGATGGTCGTGATCCTTCCTCCGGTGCGGGTCATGGCCAAACAGGAGTTCTTCCGGGTGCCAGTTTTGGGGAGGGGAATGCGCGCCCGCGGCTTCATCCCCGTGGATCGCAGAAACCGGGAGCGGGCCATCGCCGCTGTCGAACAGGCCGTAGCCGCTTTGAAGGCGGGGCACTCCTTTCTAGCTTACCCAGAAGGTACGCGAAGCCCCGACGGCCGCCTGCAAAGGTTTAAGAAGGGCGTGTTCGTGATGGCCATCAAAGCGGGTGCGCCCATTGTCCCCGTCTCCGTTTCGGGCGGCAGCAAGATTATGCCGAAAGGCAAGTTCGTCATCCGACCGGGTCGAGTCCGCATTACGATTCACGATCCCATCCCCACCGCCAGTGTCCGTCTCGACGAGCGCCAAACGGTGATCGACCTCACACGACAGGCCATCCTGACAGGTCTCGCACCGGAAGAATGGCCGGCCTGAAGAGCACTAGGCAGCGAGCGTCTTGTGCGAGTCCCGACGACCTCGGGATAAGCAGAAAGCAGCGAGCGTTTTGTGCGAGTCCCGATGAGTCGGGAAAGGCGCTAGGCAGTGGAAAGCAACGGGCTACCACTCGCTGGCCAGTTTTGCGGTTTAGCGCTGCAGTCTTGGTGGCAGTAATCAGACTAGGGTCCGCTGGGGGGATAGAATGAATGCCGACGCGCCAGCTCACAATCTAGTACGCGGCAGGCCGTTGAAGTGGACCTTCTGTTGGGAGGTTCTTAGGGGCTTCGCGCTTGCTGCCGTTTTTCTTGCTACAGCGGCGCATGATCAAAATGGTGGGCCTGCACAAGCAGGAACAGGCGCTTCGGGAGCTTCCGTCGGCACCGTCCGAGTTGACGCGACTTCCGAGCACATGTTGAATTCTTTTGACCCAGATAGTGCCCTCGGCAGCTCGATCGACGTCCTTTCCCACACAGGGATCGACAAGGTCTATTCTCCCCACATCATCCAGGAGGCCCTTTCGGCGGGCTGGGGACCAATCACCTATCGGAACAATACCGAGCTCCGCATGGCCGCCTGGCACTGGACCGAGAATGGGACATGGAGCGATCCAGCCCACCAGAGTGGGTACTTTACCGGCAGCACCGACCTAAAGGAACCACTCCGCTACATCCTTGCCTACTCGTTGCCGCATCGCGGTTTCTCGACCAGCGGCGACCGTCCGGTGCAAGGTCCCAACCTCACCTATTGGAAGAGCAACCCGTATCTCACCAGCAAGTTCACGGGTGAAAGCGACTCCCTGCACCCACAATGGGTCGTCATGGACCTGCGGGCCGCGAAGCCAGTGAGCGCCATCCGCATCGCCTGGGCCAGTCCTTACGCCACAACCTATCAGGTGGATTATTGGATAGGGAAAGATGCGCTCGACTTCGATCAGGGTCCCCAGGGCGAATGGAAGACATTCCCCTCGGGCAGGGTGAAGAACGCCCAAGGCGGCACGGTGACTCTGCGGCTCGCGGAAGCGCCCGTTTCCGCCCAGTACCTGCGCGTCTGGATGACGGAATCATCGAACACCTGCGATCTGCATGGATCGGACGACATCCGCAACTGCGTGGGATACGCCATAGAGTCAATCGATGCCGGCAGCGTCGATGCAAGTGGCGCCTTTGTGGATGTCGCGGAGGATGCTTCCGGCCAGAACAAGCCCAGGTATTGCTCTTCTTCCATTGACCCCTGGCACTCCGCCGCTGACGTAAACGCCAGCGGAAGCTACCAGCACAGCGGCTTCGATCTTTTCTTCACCAGCGGGCTTACCAACAACCTGCCTGCGATGATTCCGGTCACCCTGCTTTACGGCACGCCGGAGGACGCTGCCGCCCAAATTGCCTACCTCGAGAAGCGCGGCTACCCCATCACTTATATTGAGATGGGCGAGGAGCCTGACGGCAAGCACGCCCTGCCGGAGGACTACGCGGCGCTCTACATCCAGTGGGCGACAGCCCTTCACAAGGTGGATCCCAAGCTCAAGTTGGGAGGGCCCGTTTTCGAAGGGGTCAGCGAAGACATAAGGGTGTGGCCCGACGCGCAAGGCCGAACGTCCTGGATGGGCCGCTTTGTGGATTACCTGAAGGCGCACGGCCACCTTCGCGACCTCGCCTTCGTATCTTTCGAGCACTATCCCTTCGAAAGGTGCGACATCACCTGGAAGTCCTTATACCGGGAACCGGAACTGATGAAGCACATCCTGCAGGTGTGGAGAGAAGACGGGGTGCCGAAAGAAGTGCCCCTGATAGTAACTGAGAGCCACCTTTCTGCGGGCCTCACCGGGCCCATGAGCACCATCTTCGCGGCGTTATGGCTCGCCGACAATATAGGCTCTTTCTTCGAGGGGGGAGGCGCGGCTTTCTACCACTCGCCGATCCAGCCCCAAACGGTCCAAGACAGTTGCCTCGGCTGGGCCACGTGGTCGAATTTTGTGGCAGATCGGGATTACAACATCACGGGATACACATCGCCCTACTTCGCTGCCCACATGATCAACCTGGAATGGGTGCAGCATCGCTCCGGCGTGCATCACATGTTTCCCTCTTCGACCGGCATTAAGGACAGCGAGGGGAATGTGCTGGTCACCTCTTATGCGGTGCATCGCCCCGATGGAAACTGGTCCTTGATGTTGGTCAATCGCGACGAGACCAACCCACATACGGTGCGCGTCGTCTTTGAGGATTCCAAGAGCAAGCGGGGCGGGTCGTTTTCCGGGCCGGTCACCTTGGTGACTTTCGGCAGCGAGCAGTATGTGTGGAAAGACGACGGCTCCAACAGTCACGCTGACCCCGATGGAGCACCGGTGGCGATCCCCGTAGCGTCCGGCCCACAAGCCACGTACACACTGCCGAAAGCCTCCATCACCGTGCTTCGGGGCAGCGTGCAGGGCCTGAAGCGTTGACACGGGGTGAACGAGAGAATGCAAACTGGCGGGTGCGCACCTCACTCTTGGTTGGCCGAGGTGCGACACCGTCAGGTTCATCTCACGGGGAGGGAGGTGGCCTTGGATAAGATGGCTAGCGGAAGCGTGAGCGCGAAGTGCCCCCTTACCCTATCCAAGACCCGGGAACGCCGCCCTTCCGGGAATCCCGCCTTGCGGGATCGCCGCTCCGAGGCCAAGCCGCCCTAGGATTTCCCTCCTGCCTTCTCGAGATAATCCCGAATCTTGCGGTAGGCTGCAAACATCTCGGGCAGACGCCTATAAGCTGCCGAGCACTTCAGCCAAAGCGCATGATCGACGGCGGGCGAGCCGGAGATCGTCGTGTTGGGCGGGACGTCGTTCGGCACGCCGGTCTGGGGTGTGGCGATCACGTGGTCACCGATCGTCAAGTGGCCTGCCACTCCGACTTGGCCGGTCAAGATCACATTGCGTCCGACCTTGGCGCTTCCAGCAATTCCGACCTGGCTACAGAGTAGCGTGTTTTCACCGATGTCGCAGCCGTGCGCCACTTGCACGAGGTTATCAACCTTGACGCCGCGGTGCAGGCGGGTTTCGCCTACCGCCGCGCGATCGATGCAAGTGTTGGCTTGGACCTCCACCCCATCTTCGATGGCCACCGTTCCGGCCTGAAGGATTTTGTAGTACGACCCGTCTGCCTGGGGCGCGAACCCGAAGCCGTCGCCGCCAATCACCACGCCGTTTTGCAGGATGACATCGTCGGCGATGCGCACGTTCTCGCGGACGACCGCGTGCGAGTGCGCCAGAAAACGGTCGCCAATCTTGGCTCCACGGTAAATCACCACGAAGCTTTTGAGCACACAGTCGTCGCCCAGTTCGGTGCCCTCTTCGATGACCACGTAGGGGCCGATCGAGGGATTGCGGCCCAGCTTGACGTCCGGAGCGATGACGGCGGTGGGATGAATTCCCACTGGCGGTTTGTGGGGAGGATAGAAAACTTCCAGGGCCCGGGCAAAGGTCAGGTAAGGATCAGGCGACCGCAAGACGGGCCTTCCCAAGGTATCGACTTCAGTGCCTGCGATGATGGCCGCGGCGCGAGTGGTCTGTAGCTTCGGAAGATATTTGGGGTTGGCAAGAAAGGTGATGTCGCTTGGATTGGCCTCATCCATTCCTGCCACTCCCGTGATTTCGAGATCGGCCGGTCCCTCGAATTGGCACTCGAGTCGCTGTGCGAGTTCACCGAGTTTCATGGTTTTCTCCCTCCGCGGCGTGGCCCGAGACGTCGAAGACTCGTGTGCCGGGCCCGGGGTCCACACTTGCCGTCGCGTTCACCGGCAAGAGTATCAACAGCGAACTTCCGTGGCAACGGCTACAAATCTCGAGGTCGAGAAACTCGGCTCATTCACGCCATTTGTTCACGTCCACTATGGCGGGGATTGGGAACATCGTGGAGTTGTATCGGAGGGGGCGGCTTTTGACGGGAGCGAGTCACTCGAAGAAGACGGGGAAGATCTTCGAGACGTAAGAATGCGCGGCGGGCTTCGCTTCGTTCTTCAATGGAAAGTCGGAGCGGTAGTGCGCGCCACGGCTCTCCTCACGGGCCAGGGCGGAGCGGGCAATCAGGCGAGCCACTGCGAGGATATTGTAGGCTTCGGAAGCTCGGCGAGAAGGAGGATGAGGTTCCGGCAGTTGGATCTCCTCCAGCCGCTTGACGGCCTCGCAAAGGTGCTTGCCGTTGCGAATAATTCCGACCTTCTCCCAAAGGATGGCGCGCGCTTCCTCGACAGCCTTCTCGAAATCCGCTGGCAACGGGGGTTCGGGAGGGGCGGATGTTGTGCTGGTATGCGGGGCAGCCAAGTGTGTATTCCCTTGCGGGGAAGGGAACTCTGTCGGTGTGTGCTTGCCCAGGATGGCCGCGGCGGATCGGGCGCCGAACACCAAGCCTTCCAAGAGCGAATTGCTGGCCAGACGGTTGGCGCCGTGGACGCCGGTGGCCGCGACTTCTCCGGCGGCGAAGAGGCGGGTGAGCGAGGTTGCACCCCGCAGGTCCGTCGCTACTCCGCCCATGGCGTAGTGAGCCGCCGGACGAATGGGAACAAGGTCAGTCGTGATGTCGATATTGTAATTAAGGCACGTCGTGTAAATGCGGGGGAAACGTTTCTGGACATGTTCGGCGTCGAGGCCCGTGAGGTCGAGGTAGACGAACTCGCTGCGCGTCTTCTGTATCTCGAGGGTGATGGCGCGAGAGACGACGTCGCGCGGAGCAAGTTCGGCGGCTTCGTGGTAGCGCGGCATGAAGCGCTCCAACAGGATGTTGCGGAGGTAACCCCCCTCGCCACGCAATGCTTCCGAAAGCAGAAAGCGTGGCGCGCCTTTGACAAACAAGGCCGTGGGATGGAACTGCACAAACTCCATGTCGCTCAAAAGGGCTCCGGCTCGATAGGCCATGGCCACGCCATCGCCACAAGCCACTGAGGGATTGGTGGTTTCCTTATAGACATGGCCCAACCCACCTGTGGCCAGCAACACGGCGCTGGCACGGGTGCATTTCGGCGTAGAACCTTTCTCTTCCAGATAGGTGACCCCGGAGACGTTGTCGTCTTCCACCAGCAGTTCCAAGGCGAAGGTGTGAGGAAGCAATTGTATCGAAGGCAGCGATTTGGCCTTAGCCATGAGGGCGCGCAGGATTTCGCTGCCGGTCGAATCTCCATGGGCATGGAGGACGCGGGAGCGGCTGTGTGCGCCCTCGCGCGTGAAAGCCAGCTTCGTCCCGTTGCGGTCGAAGCGCATGCCCCATTCGATAAGCTGGTGGATTTGCTGGGGGCCTTCTTCCACGAGTATGCGTACGGCCTCCTCGCGGCATAGCCCATCGCCGGCACGCAGCGTGTCGTGCAAGTGGAGCGTGATTTCGTCGTCTTCGCCCAGTGCCGCAGCAATGCCGCCTTGTGCGTACTCGGTACTGGACTCATACAGGTCGTCTTTCGTGAGGACGAGCACCCGGCCCCCACCAGCCAGCTCGATGGCGGCTCGTATCCCGGCGATTCCTCCGCCGAGGACGACGAAATCCACTTTGGAATCCTTGCGCGTACCCATGGATGACTCCATCATAGCTTTCGTGTCGCGGCTCCGCAACAGGTACCAGTGGATCCCCCCGAGCAAGAACCAGAGCTTCTGGAGTTTGTTTCTGATATTGCTGCCCGCCGGGCTGCGTGGTATGAGTAGGGAGGCGTTTTGACACAGCACTTCGGATTGGGGAGTTATGAGGCGACTGCGAGTGAAATCGAGTGCAGGTGAATATGACGTGGTGGTGGGGCGCGGAGCGTGGCGGGCGCTGCGCCGTTTGCAGGGATACACAGCAGTCTTCGTGCTCACGGAGCCCGGTCTGTGGGAGCGTTGGGGAAACCGCTTCGCTCGGGACACCCGTTGGGGTTCGGTGCGGCCAATCTTCGTGCCCTCGGGTGAGAGTTCCAAGAGCCTGATCAGGGTCGAGAGCGTGGCTTCCGAACTCTTGGAGCGTGGAGCAGACCGGCGGTCGCTTTTGGTGGCCTTCGGCGGCGGCGTGGTCGGCGATCTGGGTGGGTTCGTGGCCTCCACCTACATGCGCGGGATTGATTACGTGCAGGCGCCGACCACGGTGGTCGCCCAGGTGGACAGCGCGATCGGCGGGAAGACGGCCGTGAATGTCCGTGCCATGAAAAACCTGGTGGGAACATTCTACCCGCCGTGCCTGGTGGTCTCGGAGCCAGCAGTGCTCGCTTCGCTCCCCGCCCGCGCGTTTCAATCGGGCTTATACGAAGTCGTCAAACACGCGATCCTGTCGGGGCCGGCATTCTTTCGGTTCCTCGAATCGAAGGTGGCGGCGCTCGGCCCGCGCCAGACGACCAGCCTGGAGACCTTAGTGGCGCGCGCCGCGCAGGTGAAGGTCGATGTGGTGAGCCGCGACGAGCGTGAATCGGGGCTCAGGCGCGTGCTAAACCTGGGCCACACCTACGGGCATGCTCTGGAGGAAGTCACGGGGTATCGACGCTTCCTGCATGGTGAGGCCGTAGCCTGGGGACTGCTCCTGGCTACACGATTAGCGGAACTCGTCGGCGTTCTGGATCCTGCCGAGGGCAAACGCATCGCGGGTTTGGTGCGGCAAGTAGGTTCTCTGCCGCCCATTCGCGACCTGGGCGTGGAGAAGGTCCTTGGACTTCTCCCTCGCGACAAGAAGGCGGTAGGAGGAAGGATCAACTGGGTTTTGCCGGAACGCGTTGGCAAAGTTCGAATCACTCCTGATGTGCCCGACACCGCGGTCGCCGCGGCTTTCCGCCACGTCCAGCGCGGAGTGTGGAATGAGTGAGCCTGCGCGCGCACCGGGCCAGGGGAGCCCGAGGGGTTCGACCGGCGACGAAGCCTCGACGGGAGCCGCAGTTCGCAGCATGTTTGCCGCAGTTGCGCCACGGTACGATTTGCTGAACCATGTTCTTTCGCTGGGATGTGATGTCGCCTGGCGTCGAGCCACGGCGCGCGCGCTGAGGGAGATTCTCAAGCAGCCCGGGTCATGCGTAGCGGACCTCTGCTGTGGGACAGGTGATTTGAGCCTCTACCTGCGCCGGCAGTCGTCAGGGTTGGTGGTGGGTGTAGACTTCTGCCATCCCATGTTGACGCTCGCCCGGCGCAAGGCAGCCGCCTGCCGAGGGCACATTCACTTCCTTGAGGCGGATGCGCTGAGCCTGCCGTTCCGCGATGAGTCGCTGGACGCAGTTACCGTGGCATTCGGCTTTCGCAATTTAGCCAATTACGACCGCGGCGTCGGGGAGATGCGGCGTGTTTTGAAGAGGGGAGGCTGTCTCGCGATCTTGGAGTTTTCGCGAGTGCCGGGGCCGGTATTTGGCCCCATTTTTCGATTTTATTTCCGCCGAGTCTTGCCACGCTTAGGTACGTGGGTTTCGGGCGTTGCGGGGCCCTACCGATACTTGCCGGATTCTGTGTCGGCGTTTCCCGACCAAGACGCCCTGGCTGAGAAAATACGTGCAGCGGGGTTCCGGAACGTAAGCTATGTGAATTTCACCGGGGGCGTCGCCGCCTTGCATTTAGGTGAGAAAGCCTAGCAATCAATTCCCTCAGCCAAAGAGGAACTACCTTGCTCACGTCTCGTGAGGGCGATGAGGCGAAAGAGCCTATTCCGGGTTGCTCCAATCTTCCGGAGCGCCGCTCTCTTTGAATTCCCTCTCAAGATCATTCAAGGCCTTCTGGGCTGCGTCGGTAGCGGTTCGTTTCGTATCAACTTCAGCTTGTTTGTCGCGCCCCTTCGCGTCGAGAGCTTGCTTGGCATTGGGGTCAAGCTCACGCGCTTGCTGAATCTGGAGCAAATTCAGTTCATCTTCAACGAGCTGTTGTTCCTCCCGTGCTCGGGCGAGCTTTCCGCGCGCCTCTTTGAACCTGGCTTGCCAGTAGTCGCGGGTCTTGATCTTTTTCTCAGGAGACTCCGGTCCCACGCTGCTCTTCTCTTCGGCTGGTTCCGGAGAAGAAGGTTTCGTGGTGGGTTGCGTTGGATTCGACTTTTGCTCGCCGGCAGGAGCCTCAGGGAGTCCCGAGGCCGCGGTCGGCCCTTCATCCCAAGGCGGACGGGCCGGGAGGTTATCGTTGGTAAAGACCTTGCCGGGCTTCTTGGACTCTTTCTCCTGCTGCTCGCGGAGTTGCCGTGCAAAATCCCCAAGCGATTCCTGCTCGGCTTTGGCGAGAAGCGGCAAAGCCGCGGACAGCCCGACAACGATCAACAGCATTGGCATCTTACGCATGTGTGCCTCGCTTAACGCAGCCAGCCGGGGTCGCTCCCCTCGCGTCGAAGTTGGTCGTGCAAATCCTCGATGGCCTTCTCGTCGTCAGCAATCTGTTGCTTCTTTGCGTCGATATCCTGATTGAGTTGATTGATGTCGCTGCGAGTGTACTGCTGCTGGAGACTCTTGTTGGGGTCGTTGTAATACTGAGTCTGGTTCAAGTTGACCTTTTGCTGAAGGACGTCGAGTTCGCGCTTGTGCAGGTCGAGTTTGCCTTGCAGCTCACTCATGCGCGTGCGGTAGTACTTCTCGTTGTGAACTGCTTCGGCCTCGGCGGTAGGGTTGACTTCACCTTTCCCCTTGGTTTCCAAGCCCGCTTCCCCGGCAGGTTTTTCTGGGTTCTTTTCCGAAGGGTTTTCGTTGATTCCGGAGGCAACCGGCAGGTTGTCGTTCGTGAAGACCTTCGCGGGCTTGGTTTCTTTTGACTTCTCAGCGCGTAACTGGCGGGCGAGATCGCCAAGGGAAGTGTCGGTCGTGTCAGGCTTCTGGGCCTTGCCCACGCCAGCTGCGAGACAGAACACCACGCACGCAGGGATGCAAAACTTCAGACATATATTCATATAGCCCTCCCTCGAGGGGCGGCGCGGTCGATCCCTTGTCAAAATCTACGCTTTCTCACAGCCAAAATCAACTCTTCCTGCAACGCAGCCCAAAGGCAGTTCTCCCTGGCTATGAGAAGGTCGCCGCGGAATGGCGCCGTTCGGTCTATTGCCACCAAATATGTTGAGGTGCAAAGAGAGACGAAGGTTGCTTTTCCCAGCTATAATGGACCGCTTGATCAAAGTATCTTTCCCCTTCCGAATGCGCCTCCCATCTTCCTTGGGGGAGTGCGGCGATTGCGGAATTCCTGGCACGAATGGAACTCGGCAAGCGTGAAACCGGTGCAACCCGGTGAAATGAGCCCACTGCATCCACAACTCGTTCTTTGAGGCTAAGATGGCAATTCACAGCATTTATACCCTCTCGAAAGATGATCCTGAGGCCCGCAACTGGTTGAGCTTCTTTCATCGGCGTGGCCACACCCGCCTGAAAAATCTAATTATCGAGAGGGTCTTTTGGCTTGAGGGGTCCATTGACCTGGGGAAACTCATGCCGCTCCTGGTCAATACCCTTTACCAGGTCCCTGCGGAGAGGTCTCAGCTCGACCCTCGACACGGTCCCATCGTGGAAATCGCCTATCGCCCTGCCGTCACTGACCCTGAGACACCCTCGATCCTCGCGGGCGCGCACGCCCTGGGTGAAACCGGATTGGAATTCGCCCGGTTGAGTAGGCGATACCAATTCTGCGGGCTCGATGAATCGGAGGCGAAAGCGGTAGCCGCCCGGTTCCTTTACAACAAAGTCGTCGAGAGGATTCGGGAGCAGGATGAAGTGGTGGTCACTTTGCGGCCGAGTGGGAAGCCCGATCCTGTCGGCACGGTTTCTCTGCGGAATTTGAGCGATGCCGAGCTGGTGGCTTTGTCGCACGCACGATCCTGGTACGCGCCGCTTTCGCAGATGAAAGTGATCCAGGCGCACGAGCAGGAGCGGGGTCGGCCTTACACCGACGGGGAGATCGAGATTCTCGTCCAAAGTTGGAGCGATCACTGTTACCACACCACCTGGAAGAGCCTGGGGTTGTTAAAGAAACTGAGCGAAGCTACACGCCGGATTAATCACCCTCTCGTCGTGTCGTCTTTCACGGACAATGCGGGCGGGATGGAGTTTGTAAATGATTGGGTCATTACCATCAAGGGTGAAACGCACAACTTTCCAAGCTCCATTGCCCCTTTCGGCGGCATCGCCACCAAGCACGGCGGGGTGATTCGCGACACGCTGGGATTTGGTAAAGGCGCCTATCCGATCGGGGGGACGACCGTCATGGGCACGATGGACCCTCGGGTGCCCGATGACGAGGTGCCCGCGGGCGCCCTGCCTCCGGAGCTGATTGTTTCCGAATCGATTCGGGCCACGGCTTACTATACCAACCCGATGGGCATCCCCATGATGCATCCCCTCTATCGGTGTCATCCGGGCTATGCCAAATGCTTTGCCCTGGGGCACTCCTTGGGCCTTATCCCCAAGAAGTATGCGCAGAAAGATCCGCCGCGCCCCGGCGACATTGCTTTGCTGATTGGCGGCGAGACGGGCCGCGACGGAATACACGGAGCCACCGCCAGTTCCACCGGCATGACCGGTGAGACTCTCGAGAAGGAATCGGCGGCCGTACAAATCGGGCACCCTATCACTGAACGGCGTTTCACGACTGCGATTCCCATCCTGCGCGACCAGGAATGCATCCGCTCGATTACCGACCTCGGAGCGGGGGGGATTTCTTGTGCCGCAGGCGAGATGGGCGCTGAAACCGGCGTGCGACTCGATTTGGATGCCGTTCCGCTGAAGGACCAGAGTCTGACCGCGTGGGAAATTCTCCTGTCCGAGTCCCAGGAGCGGATGCTGATTGCGGTGCCTCCGGAAAAACTCGCCGAAGCACAATCCATCCTGCGCCGATTTGAGGTGGCTTATTCCGTCCTCGGGCGCTTTACGAATACCGCTCGCCTGGAGGCGATTTGGAAAGGTCAGCAAGTTGCCAACCTGGAGATGTCGTTCCTCTGGGGCGCGTGCCCCATCGATTCGACCGCCACGGCGCAGCCCCAGCGAAAACTCCAGCCGGTGAGCATCGCCGAGCCACGCACGCGTGACGCTTGGGCCGAGGCGGTTCATCGCGTCCTCTCGCACTATCACTGCGCGGACCAGAGCGCCGCCGGCACGCGTTTTGACACCACCATCCAGGGCAGAACCGCCGTGGGGCCTTACGGGGGCAGAAATCATCGGATGCCGACGAACCTCTACGTTTCGGCGCCGCTGCGTGACAAGCCCAACGGCGTGATCACCACCTTGGCATTCAATCCGTTTTATGGGGAGATCAACCCCGCGGCGTTGGCGCGGCTCATGATGTTTGAAGCCATCACCAAGGCCGTCGTGGCAGGTGCGGACTACCGCCAGATGGTGCTGTGCGACAACTTCTATACACCTCGCGTGCGGCCGGAGATTGCTTGCGAGCTGACCGAGATGGTCGAAACGATCTCCAGCCTTTCGGTTGAACTGGGTGTGCCTTTTATCTCCGGCAAAGACTCGAGTTCGGGGACCTTCGAGGCGGGCGGGCGAAGAATCGATGTGCCTCCTACTCTCGCCGTGGCCACGGTGGGGCGAGTCGATAATGTGAAGCAGGTCATCACGAAGGATTTCAAGCGATCTGGCAATCGCCTGGTCCTGGTGGGACGCTGCGACCCCGAAGTTGTCGGTGGCACGGTTTACGCGGATTGCTTCGGGGAGCGCGGTGACAGCCTATTTGATGCCTATGACGCCACTTCCATTCGAGCCCAGTGGGATCGTCTGCTGAAGCTGCACTCCGCGCGACAGTATGTTTCGGGATCCGCCATCGCCGAGGGTGGCGTCCTCCTGCGACTGTTTGAAGCTGCCTTCGGATCGGGTCTCGGGGCGCGCGTGGAGCTTGACACTTTCCCCCCCGGGCGCCGCGACGGCCTGCTTTTCGGCGAGTTCATCGGCTCGTGCTTGATTGAGGTTTCGCCGGATTGTGAGCTTTCCTCGCATCTCGCGGGAATCCCTTATCGAATCCTGGGTCATGTAACCGAGGAGCCTCGTTTGACGTTCGCTGATCGCGGCAAGGTGGTCTGGGAGGAGGCCGTTGCGCAGTTGGCCGAGAGTTGGAGCAAAACCTTTCGTGAGGTCGTGAAATGAGCCAGGCAAGAGCCGCCATCCTCTATTCCCCCGGAACCAATTGCCACGAAGAGACCGCCGCCGCGATTGAGCTGGCGGGAGGCAAGGCTGAACTGGTCCTCTTGAAGGACCTGATCGATGGCCACAGCCGGCTCGACGATTTTCAAGCCGCCATTGTCCCGGGAGGATTCTCCTATGGCGATCACTTGGGTGCAGGACGGATTTTCGCCACGATGCTCGTAGCGCGGCTGCGCGACCAGTTGGTGCGGTTTCTGGACGCGAAGAAGCCCTTGCTCGGAATCTGCAACGGATTTCAGGTGCTCACCGAAGCGGGGATTCTGCCTGACCGAACCCCCGGCCACAGAACCATGTCGCTTCTCGAAAATCAGTCCGCGCGATTCGAAGACCGAAAGCTGCGTCTGATCGTTTCTTCGGAGAAGTGTGTGTGGACCGAAGGCTTGGCGGGGCAAATCCTGGAGATGCCATGCGCGCATGGAGAGGGCCGCCCGTTGTTTTGTTCCACCGGTACATCAACCGCGCCACGGGTGGTTTTCCGCTACGGTGACGTGAAGGGCCAGCCGACCATGGAATATCCGAGCAACCCGAATGGTTCGCCGGACGCCGTTGCTGGGATCACCGATGAAACCGGCCTCGTCCTGGGCCTGATGCCTCATCCCGAACGCACTTCGCTTCCCGCCCACTACTCCCAAGACGGCTTGAAGATTTTCAAGAATCTCGTGAGATGGCTTGAGCAATGAACCCGATATCGATGTAGCCGCGATCCCGATCACGAGAAGCTGTGAAATTATCGATGAAATCAGGCTGCTGGTCTGCTGCCAGGGCGGGGTTGAGCGGGGGGCCGCCGGTCGACTATCGCTTCAGACCTTCACGGTGAGGGCATGCCCATTTCCTTTCGACTTCGGCCGGGGCAGCACCTGCTCGGCTCAGGCCGGGGCGGTTAGCGGCTGCGGTCGCCAGACGATTCGGAACCCTTGCTGCAGGTTGTAAGTCAGCGCCGCCCACAGCGTCTCGCACAGGACTTTCTTCAACCCTCGCACCCGAAACTGCCGCAATCCGATTTTGGCTTTCAGCCAAGCGGGGGTGAACTCCGCCACTCGGGCGCGCTCCCGATAAATCTTTTGGGCTTCGGGGGTCTGCATCTTTTCCAGGAACGCCGCCACTTCCGGGGAGTTTTCTGTGCGCACGATCGTGCGGCCCTGCTGGCGGGTGAGGCAGCACTGCGGCCGCGACGCACAGGCCCGGCAGTCCGCCGCGCGCGCCCCATAGACGTGTCGCCGAACTCCCACCCGATCATGCTTGGTTTGCTGATAGACCAAGCGTTGGCCCCGGGGGCAAGTCAGGGTGTGGGTCTGCGGGTTCAGGACAAAGCGCTCGCCCTGAAACTCCGGCGTCACCCCGCGCCGCGCATAGGCTTTCTTCACCCCTTGGGGTGCTCCGCCCGCCCCTTGCGCCCCGAAGAAATCCACCCGCTTTTCCGCCGCCTTCACAATGTCCTCGTGCGTGCTGTAGGCCCCGTCCGCCACCACTTGCTGCGGATACTTTCCGTTCCGCCGCTTCACCTCTTCTAAACTCGGCGCCAACTCCCCCTGATCATCCTCGCAGGGCGTCACCCGCACTCCCACAATCACTCCCTGCGCGGCATCCGTCGAGAGTTGCACGTTGTGGCTCGGGGCATAACCCCCAGCGCTCTGCTTCATGAGGCGCGCTTCCGGGTCCGTTTCGCTCACGCGTCGCTCCGGCTTGGGCCGCCGGGCGCGCTCCGCCCCCTGCACCTTCTGCGCCTCCTCCAAGGCTTGCTCCAGGCGCGCCACCCGCTCGCGGGCCGCGCGTTCTCGCGCCTGCGCTTTCCCCGCGCTCAGCGCTTCCTGCCGCGCATCGCCCATCTGCCGCACCCGCTCCCGCGCCGCTTCCCGATGCTCCCGAAGCCGCGCTGGCCGACGGAACGACTTCCCACTCGCCGAGGCTTTCACTTTCGTCCCGTCGTGCATCACCCCCTCCAGCGTGATCATCCCTTCCGAACTCAACACCCCCAGCCCCTGCGTGAACAGCTCGTCCAACGCCCCCTGATGCGCCACCCGAAAATCCGAGAGGCTGTGATGGTTCACCCCCTCCAGTCCCCTCAGCCACTGGTAGGCGGGATGATATTCGCACCGCCGCTCCACCTCCCGCGCCGAACTCACCCCTTCGCTGTAGGCGTAAATCCACAGGCTGATCAGTAACTGCGGATCGTAGGCCGGCCGCCCCGGCTCCCCCTCGGCCACTTCGATCGCCGCCCGGAATCTGCGCAGATCCAGCCGCCCCACCAACTCCCCAATCGCCCGCGCCAGGTGGTCCGGTTCGATCAGCTTCTCCACATCCACCGCGCGCAACAGCATCTGCTGCCGGTTTACCACCTTCAACCGCAGTTCCTTGTTGGCCTCGTTCTCGCTCCGCTCCTCTTCGCTTCCTCGGCTCAACCGCCTCTCCTCCGCAGAATGCTTGCGAGCGGCCCTTCACTCACTTCCACCGCTTCGCTGTCAAGACCAGCACTCCCATTTCCACTTCCTCAACGCCCGCAAACAGAAGTGGGGAGATAATTTCACAGCTTCAGAACATCGGGACAGGTCCCTTCGGCCAGCTCAGGGCAAGCTCTGGCCGTCCGCTGTCATTCCCGCAAAAAGCCTGCCCTGAGCTTGCCGAAGGGCGGGAATCCACCGTCGTCGGTTGGGATTGCCTCCCCGTGTTTCCTGAGGCTCTCGATAAAGCCGGATGCGGCGTCCTTGGCCATTTTTCTGGCTTCGGCCAGGGTGTGGCCGTAAGTGACGCACCCGGGCAGCGCGGGCACGAGGGCGGTGAATACACCCTCGGGTTCGGGCCGGAGGACAACGTTGAAGTGGTAGCGTGCTTTCTTCATTGGACGTGCCTACTTTACCTCAACAGCAGAGGTCCGGTCCAATACCGGGCCAACCGGGTGAGTGGTTGGGGCAACGTCCTGGTTGCGGGGGCGCTTATTGTTTTGGGATTCAAAAGCAAATTCATAAAGCGGCTTTGCTGCGGCTACCGCTCTCGGGGGCGAAGAGACCTCTCTCCAAGCAAGCAGACAACGGCTTCCGTGGACCCGCTCCGGTCGCGAACGGGAAGCACGGAGACCGCAATGGCCCGCGCGCCTTCGTCCCCGGTGTCGTATTCGACCGTCTGCTTCCGGGTTTCGGCCCCCGTCTCCAAGCAAGTCCGCACGAGTTCCGCCAATTTTGGAATGGACTGGAACAGCTCCGCATAGCGGCGGCGCGACCACGTGTCTGGACCGAGCAGCTCGCGCGCAGGGGCGTTGGCTTGAGTCAGGAAGCCCTGGCGGTCAAAGACCATCAAACCCTGGTCCATTTCCTGAGCCAGCAGCGCGGTTTTGCGCGCGCTCTCTTCGGCACGCTGTTCCGCAGCCGCGAGCTTCGCCTGGGTCGCCTTCTGTTCATCCTTCAACTGGACAATGACCGCCTGCATCGTCGCGAGCGCGAAGGCCGTATCGTCTTCGACCCGCACCCGGGGCGGTTTGAAGTCGTCAGGTTTCAAGGTCCCGCGAATGGACTTGTGGAGCGCGTAGATGGCCACAATCAGGACAAGCGCCATGACAATGGCGCCCCCGATAAGGAAGGTCAGTTGGAGAAAGCTGAGGTGCGAAGTCATTTCAGCTCGCGATTCCCGACCAACGCAGATAGAGGTCGAGGAGTCGGCCTCCACCCAGGCAGGCGTAAATGGCCGCAACTCCCAGGAACGTGCCATAAGGCCAAGCGTAGTTCCGAAAGCGAGAACTTAACGCGTTCGCGCCTAGTGCGATGACCGTTCCTCCCAGAGAGCCCAGAAGAATCGTCATCAGCGTCAGGGGTACCCCCAGGAACGTTCCCACCATGAGCATCAGCATGACGTCTCCGAACCCGAGGTATTCCTTCTGCCTGCCGCCCAGGCGGTAGAAGGCTTCGCCCACGACATAAAAGAGCCCTCCCCCCACCAGCGCTCCCGTGATGGCGCCGGCAACAGAGGAAGCGGCGCCTTCCAGATAGACGTCCCAGTGCCGGCCCACCCAGACCAGCGGCCGGTCATCTACGGGTATAATGAAGCTGAATAACAACCCTAGGCAAATTCCCAGCCCGGTTACCACATGAGGAAGGCGACGCGCGAGGAGATCCGTGAAAATGAGGACAATCAGCAGCAAGCCGAACAGCGCGTATTTGATGAATTCGGGACCCAGCCCGTATTGCCGGAAAGTCAAAACCAGGACTACGGCGGTGAGGGCTTCGACCAGCGGATAGACCGGGGAGATCGGCGCGCGGCAATCCCGGCAACGGCCACGCAGAATCAGGTAGCTCAGCAGCGGGACGTTGTCGTACCAACGGATGGGGTGCCCGCAGCGGGGACACTTGGAGCGCGGCCGGACTACCGACTGGCCGTGGGGCAGCCGGGCGATGCAGACGTTGAGGAAGCTGCCGAAGGCGAGTCCGAACAACACAATCATCAGATCGATCATGACCACGATTCTATTCGACCTCTCTGTACTGCCATGGGCGCATCGTACCCGGCCAACCTCGACGCGTCAAGGCGCCGGCTGGTGTTCCGGGAAGTCATCCTTGCCGCCTTGGCCTCACTGAGCTCACGGTCGCTATTCCTGTTGCTGCCTGCCGACCAGGCGGGCGTAGAAGGCTTCTGTCCGCGCGATCATCTGCTCGGTGGAGAACTGCCGGGCTCGCGCGCGACCGCTGGCGCCGAACTCACGCAGCCTGGCACGGTTCGAAGCGGCCTCCAGGATCGCTGCGGCCAACGCTTCCGGGGAATCGGGAGGGACGAGCCATCCGGTCTTTCGGTGCGTCACGATCTCGGGCAGGCCACCCACCTTGCTGGCCACCACGCCCAGGCCGCTGGCCATGGCGAGCAGCACCGACGCGGGCAGGCCCTCAGCCCGCGAGGGCATTATGAAAAGGTCGAGCCCGGCGAGAAACTCGAAGGGATTCTCCACATACTCCAGCACTCGGACGTGGCCGGTTGCCGCCTGAAGCCGAATTGCCAAGCGAGACAGCGCCTGCACCGAGGCTTCGCCCGCCAGCAGCATTTGCAGGGCAGGCAGCTTGGGCGTAAGCAGGACCGCGGCCTCGACGGCGATGTCTTGACCCTTCTCGTGTGTAAAGGCCCCCAGATGGCCCACGACGAAATCATCCTCTCTCAAGGCCCACCGCGCGCGCATGGCGGCACGCAGTTCGGGGCCTGGAGGATCCTCGGGCCAGTCAATCCCCACCGGGATGACCTCGATTCGCGATGCCGACACCCCGGTTCTGACCAGCAATTGCTTGACGTACTCGCACACCGCGATCACGCCGTGGCAGGTGTGTTCGTATTTCAGGCCTTGGAGGAAACCACCCCCGGCGAACCACTTCGGCTGGAATATGACCAGGCGGCTCGCCACTCGGCGCACCGGCAAGCCGAGGGTTGCCAGCGCCGAGATCGTCTGCCCCTGGCCGTCGTGGGCGTGGAGGATGTCCGCGGGTTCCGCGCGCAAGCGCCGGCGGAGTTGGAGAGCGCCCCGGCCGTGCCCGGGATCGTGGGTGGGCAACTCAGCGACCCGGCACCCGGCCTCCCGAGCGCGTTCTCCCAGAAGGCTGCGCTCCGGACAGACGATGAGTTGCTGGTGACCGCGCCGGCCGAGCCCGCGGGCCAATTGCAGCAACTGCTGCTGGCCACCCCGGAAGTCCAGTGCGGTATCCACATGGACGATTCGGTAGCCTGGAGCAGGCGGCGCGTGTTCAACTCGCGGCGATGTGCAGTGGTCGTTCGCCATGCCCGCGTTCTCACTCGTCTCGCCCGGCGGCTGCCTCACTGCGGACCAGTTTCGCCCATTTGGCGTATTTGCGCCGCACCGTGTGTCCCGCCATCCAGGCGATGAGAAGACCCTGGTAGCCATCGAGGATTCCCAGGCGAAAAAAATAAGAGCTGAAGCAGACCCAGGCCGGAGCGAAAAGGCGAGCCAGGGGGCCAGGTCCAGTGCGACGCTCGAACATCTCGCGAGCCGCCAGGTCGGTGTAGAACTCCACGCGCGCGCGGTGCTCGGTGAATGAATCGCAGGTGTAATGGAGAATTTCACCCGGCAGTCTCTCCACTGGCCCCTCCACCACCACGGATTCGTGGACGTAGGCGCCCTGCCACCGGCCGCACCGGCGGTCGAAAAGCCGCAGCTTCGAGTCGGGATACCAGCCCGAGTGGCGAATCCAGCGGCCCAGGTAGCGCGCGCGACGCGCGAACCGGTACCCGCTCGCGTGGGGCGTCGAGCTCTTCCAATGCTCCACCGCCTGCTGGGCGGTAGCGTCCAGTTCTTCGTCTGCATCGAGGCTCAAGATCCAGTCATGGCGAGCTTGCATGGTGGCAAAAATCTTCTGTGCGGCAAAACCTTCGAAAGGGTGTGTGATCACCTGGGCGCCCAGCAATCGCGCCGTGGCCGCCGTTTCGTCCGTCGACCCGCTGTCCACCACGATCACCTCGTCCGCACAGGCCAGGGACCGAATAGCGCGGGCAATATTCGCGGCCTCGTTATGCGCGATGATCGTAGCGGAAACGGCTGGCATGGTGGGGTCAAGAATCGCTTCCGGGTGCTATGACCTCGGCAAGCGCGCCCATCGAAACAAGTTTGGCGACGCGGGCAATGTCGGCGTGCAGCGGCCGGTCTTTGTCAATGCGCGGTGAGACCTTTCGGACAAGCACCCTGGCTCGCTCGGCCAGCTTGCCAGACTTCAGTGGTGAGAGCAAGTCAAGAGCCTGGCAGGCGCAAAGCAGCTCTATGGCCAGAATGGTTCTAGCGTTGGTGACCACGGACTGCAACTTCAGCGCGGCGTTCATGCCCATGCTCACGAAATCCTCTTTGTTCCCTGAGGTGGGTATGGAATCAACGGACGCCGGATGCGCAAGGACCTTGTTCTCCGAAGCCAGGGCGGCGGCCGACACCTGCGCCAGCATGAGACCCGACTCAAGACCCGGGGACTTGGTGAGGAAAGCCGGAAGTTCGGAAGTGAGCGGATTCACCAGGCGATCGACGCGGCGCTCCGAAATGCCCCCGAGTTGGGTGAGTGAGATCGCCATAAGGTCGAGCGCCACCGCCAAAGGTTGACCGTGAAAATTGCCACCGGAGATCACTTCACCCTCGCGGGCGAAAACCAACGGGTTATCCGTGGCGCTATTCATTTCCGTCTCGAAGACCCGGCGGGCGTAACTCAGCGCGTCGCGCACTGCTCCATGCACCTGCGGCATGCAGCGCAGGCTGTAAGCGTCCTGAACCCGCGGGCAATCCAAATGCGAGCGGCGAATGGCGCTGCCGCGATTCAGGCGAGCCAGATTGCGGGCTGCCTGGATTTGCCCGGGATGCGGCCTGGCTCGATGCAAACGCTCGTCAAAAGCCAGCGGCGATCCGCGTAGGGCGTCCAAACTGAGAGCCCCGGCGACGTCGGCGGTATCGGCGAGAATCTCGGCGTCCCGCAGGGCGAGGAGCCCCACGGAGAGCATTGCCTGTGTGCCGTTCACGAGCGAGAGCCCCTCTTTAGCCTCCAGGACAAGCGGCTTCATGCCCAGTGACTTCAGAGCAGATGCGGCGGGCAGGCGCCTGCCTCGAAAGAAAACCTCGCTCTCGCCGACGAGTGCCAACGCCACATGGGCGAGCGGCGCCAGGTCGCCACTCGCGCCCACAGAGCCACGTTGGGGGACAACCGGGTGAACACCATGATTCAGGAACGCGCACAATATCTCGGCGATGCGGGGCCTTACGCCAGAAAGGCCCAGCGCCAGCGTGCTGGCGCGCAGCAGGAGCAGGCCGCGCGTCTCCGGGACGCCCAGAGGTTCCCCCACACCGCAGGAGTGGCTGCGAACCACGTTCAGTTGGAGTTCGCGTGCTTCGGCAGGATCGATGCGTTCCGTGGAAAGGCTCCCGACACCCGTTGTCACCCCGTAGACCACTTGCTTCTCCGCGATCACCTTCTCGACCCAGGCGCGGGACCTCTGCATGGCGAGACGCGCCCGACGGGACAAGCCGACGCGATGATTGCGGAGCACGACAGCGTAGAAATCGCGCCGCGTGAGTTGCCGACCGTCGAGGAGTATCGTGCGCGGCATGGAATCCTTCCGTGCGAACGAAAACTCTTGCCTTCGTGGCCGCCTCAAGGAGCGCTGGGTTCGGCCGCCTTCAAGCCTGACAGGAACAGGTCTCGGTACTTGTCGGGCAGGGCACAGGGACGTCCGTCGCGGTCCGTGATCACGTGCACCGTCTCCCCCTCGGCCAGAAGTTCGTCCGTGGCCTGCAGGTAGATTTCGTATGCGAAAACCAGGACGCGGCGGCGGATCTGCTTCAGGCAAGTGCGGACCAGGATTTCGTCGTCATAATGTGCCGGAGCTTTGTACCGGCAGCGGGCCTCCGCCACGACAATGTACCGGCCATCCTGTTGCTCCATTTCGCGGTAGGCAAAACCGTGCTGGCGGCAGAAGTCCGTGCGTCCGATTTCAAACCAAACCATGTAATTGGCGTGGTAGACCACTCCCATCTGATCCGTCTCCGCGTAACGGACGCGCAGGGTTGTGGCTGTCCAGGTGCATTCAGAATCCATATTCACAGTATGCTTTCTTCCGCAAAGTAAGGCTATACCTTCCCACGCAGTCTATAGCAAAACCACGATTTCGCAAACTCTGCCGGCAAGATCAGAGCAGGCTCACGCCCTGGTCATCCACGGGGTTGCTGAGCACGTGGCGGAGGGCAGTGAAAAACCCCCGCAGCAGTGGTTGGAAGAACCGTGGGTGTTCCAGCGCAGGAAGGATCTCAACCTGCACGAGGCTGTCGCCCACCCGCTCGGCTTGATGGAAGAATTCCTCGGCGGTGGGCCACGAGAAAGTCACGTCCGGATGCTTTCCCGGACGCCGCGCAACTTCCAACCTTCCGCGATGGAGATACACGGTCCACGCCAGGTTCCAGTCTTCCAGGACCCACAGGGTTGTGAGCTGGGTCGTGCGAATGTGCTCCCGCACGCGCTTGTCTCGCCCTGTCAGCACAAACGCGCGTTGGATGAGTCGACGCGCGGCCCGTTTTGAGAGTGTCGTTCCGGGGTTTATGCTTTCGAGCATTCTGCCTGATGGCCGTGACATAGCCGCGCGAGGCGGATCGCGGTCGATGTCCAACGACATGGAGGTGCTGATCCGAACGCGCTAACGGCGTAACGTCGCGCGCGCTGGGTGAACAACCCGCAACGCCTGAGCCCGCTTTGCTGCTGCACTGACCAAGTCCCGCGAAGAGACAAGCTCGTCAACCAGTCCCATGGTCAAAGCCTGAGTGGCGGGAATCCGATCGCCCGTGAGCAGCATCTGGAGAGCAGAGGATTTGCCAACCAGACGCGGCAATCGTTGGGTACCGCCCCAGCCGGTTATCAAGCCCAGGGCGACTCCCGGGTGTCCAAACGACGCGTCGTACGTCGCCACGCGACCATGGCAGGCAACCGCCAGGTCCAGCCCTCCTCCCAAACAGTAACCGCGGATGGCGGCGACCACGGGGAAAGGGAAATCCTCAATTCGACGGCACGTGCTCTGGCCAAGCTCGGCGAATTGCCTCGCTCCAACCCCTTCCACCGCCTTGATCTCCTCGACATCAGCCCCCACTGCAAAGGACTTGGGGTTAGAAGCGATCACGACCCCGGTAAACAGTCCTGCGCATTTCACCTCTTCGAGGAGTTCATCCAAGTCGTGCAGAACAGCTCGCGTCAAGCGCGGATACCCCGCAGTCGACGGGAACCTCAGCACGGCAACGGAATCATGGTTGGAGAGTTCCATGGGAGGATAGCAGCGACCGATCAAGAGAATGGCCTTCGGGCCGCTTGCCCTTAGAGCCCGGGCAAAGTCATCCGGAGGGCACGCCTTTCACGTTCTTGCGGATAAACTCGACAATGGCTTGCGTCGAGGCGCCCGGCTGGAAGACCTCCGCGACCCCGGCCTGTTTCAGCCCGGCGATATCCTCATCCGGGATAATTCCTCCCACGACCACCAGGACGTCCTCCATGCCCTGCGCGCGCAGCAATTCGCAGATCCGCGGGACGATGGTGTTGTGAGCGCCGGACAGAATCGAAATGCCGATGGCGTCTACATCCTCCTGCAAGGCGGCACTCGCGATCTGCTCCGGTGCCTGCCGAAGACCGGTGTAGATGACTTCCATCCCGGCGTCACGAAGGGCGCGCGCTACAATTTTGGCGCCGCGGTCGTGCCCATCGAGGCCGGGCTTGGCAACTAAGACGCGAATTCGAGGCTCGCTCATAATGATTCAATTCTAAATTCTGAATTATGAAATACGGAGGTTCGAGTCTACCCTCGGACGACCTCCTCAGAGCAGACAATTGCTGGTTGCGATTCATAATTCAGAATTTATAATTTACTATTCACAATTCAGTGAAACGTCGGCTCTTCGTACGTCCCGAAAACTTTGCGCAGCACGTCGCACATTTCTCCCAGAGTTGCGTATCCGCGCACACACTCCAGGATGTAGGGCATCAGATTGCTGTCCGTGGAGGCGGCGCTTCCCAGCGACTCCAGGGCCGCCCGAACACGGGCATTATCACGCTTTCGGTGCAGTTGTTCCAGTTTTTCGCGCTGATGGCGCGCCACACTCGCATCAATCACCAGGATCTCAATAGGGCGTTTCTCTTCCGTGACGTAGTCGTTGACCCCGACAATGATTTTCTCCTTGCGTTCGACAGCCTGCTGATAGGCGTACGCGGCGTTGTGGATTTCTTTCTGCGGGTAGCCGCGTTCGAGGGCGGGGACCATGCCGCCCATAGAATCGATCTTCTGAAAGTAATCGTAGCAAGCGCGCTCGGTATCGAGTGTCAGTTTCTCGACGAAGTAGGAGCCGGCGAGGGGGTCCACGGTGTGGGTCACGCCGCTCTCGTAAGCCAGTACCTGTTGTGTCCGCAGGGCCAGGGTGACGGCTTCTTCCGTCGGCAAAGCCCACGCCTCGTCGAGGGAATTTGTGTGCAGCGATTGGGTTCCACCCAGCACCGCCGCCAGCGCCTGGAGGGTCGTCCGAACCACGTTGTTATACGGCTGCTGCGCCGTCAGGGAGCAACCTGCCGTCTGCGTATGGAAGCGGCAGACCCAGGAGCGCGGATTTTTGGCGCCAAACCGCTCGCGCATCACCCGCGCCCAGATTCTGCGCGCCGCCCGATACTTCGCGATTTCTTCGAACAGATCGCTATGGGCGTTGAAGAAGAAGCTCAGGCGGGGCGCGAATTCGTCCACCTCCATGCCTGCTCGCCTGACCCACTCCACGTATTCGATCCCGTCGCGCAGGGTGAAAGCCAGTTCCTGCACGGCCGTCGAACCCGCTTCACGGATGTGATAGCCGCTAATGGAAATGGGATTCCATCGGGGCACCTCCCGCGCCCCGAACGTAATGGTATCCACCACCAAGCGCATGGAAGGAGCGGGAGGGAAGATGTACTCTTTTTGCGCGATGTATTCTTTCAGGATGTCGTTCTGAGTCGTGCCGGAGATCTTCTTCCAATCCGCACCACTCTTCTCCGCGACGACAAGGTACATCGCCCAGATGATGGCGGCCGGCGAATTGATGGTCATGGAGGTGGTCACTTGCTCGAGGGGCAAACCCCCGAGCAGGGTTTCCATGTCGGCCAGGGAGGAGACCGCCACGCCGCACTTGCCCACTTCGCCCTCGGCCAGAGGGTGGTCGCTGTCGTAGCCCATGAGCGTGGGTAGATCGAAGGCAATCGAAAGCCCTGTCTGGCCCTGCTTCAGCAGATAATGCAGCCGCTGATTGGTGTCGTCCGGGCTTCCGAACCCTGAGAACTGGCGCATCGTCCAGATCCTGCCGCGGTACATCGTGGGATGAATTCCACGCGTGTAAGGGTACTCACCGGGGTCACCGAGGTGTTGGGAGTAGTCAAATTTGGCGAGGTCAGCAGGGGTGTAAAGCCGCTGGATCGGCACACCCGAAAGGGTGGTGAATTCTTCCTGGCGTTCGGGGGATTCTCGCAGCGCGGGCTTGAGGGTCTCGTCCTCCCAACGCTGTTCCCCGCTCGATGGCTGGCGATGGGGAAGTCCGCTTTCAGCCTCGGCGCCCGGTTTGTATCCTTTACTCACTCCGATGCTTAGCCCCAGGGGCATGTTAGTGCAGGGGCAGTTTCAAAGTCAAACGCAGGATCACGGAACTGGCTGGTGTGAAGTAGGGGCGAGCGGCGCTCGGGCTTGTCCGAATTACGGTCGATCCGCCGGCGGGTGACCTGCGGCTCCGCTCCGCCGCGGCGGATCAGAGCCGCGTTGAGCACTCGACTGGTTCGCTAATTTGGACAACCCTGAGCGGCGCTCAGCCCGAGGAGGGTCGAACGCCGTTTGCCTCTAAATTGTCTTTCCTACCCCTGCGGCGGTTCGGCAGGTTTTTCCGGAATTGGCCGCTCGGCCGAGCCCGGAATGTTGGGCGAGTGCACGACGTGGCCGGACACCGCGTCGCTCATTTCCACGTGGTACTGTTTGAGGATTGTGGCCGTTTGCTTCTGGAACTCTGTGAAGGCTTTGGCGTAAGTCGAACGCGCGGCGACTTCGTTGCCCTCTGCCGTGGACAGATCACGCTGCGCCTGAATGACCAGGAAGACAGTGGACTCTCCCAACTGGAATTTCTTCTGCTCGGCGTCGAGTGTTTGCTTGGCCAGGGTCACGGCCTTGCGGGCCGCCTCAATCTGGGCTTTGGCCTGGATGACGCCGATCTCCGCATTGCGCACCTGCTGAGCTATGTTGTTTTTGTATTGCTGCAATTGGGTTTCGAGCTGGCGACGTTCCAGGAGGGCGCGTGCCGCGTCGGCCTGTGCAGATCGGTTGCGAATCGGAATCGAGAGGTTGACGCCAAAGGAATAGTCCGGGTAATGCCCCTGGATGGTCTGGGTGAGAGCCTGAGAAACGCCGTTGCTGGGAATGCTTAGAGGTGGAACCAACGTCCCCGCCGTTGTTTCACACGCCGCGGCCAGGGCAATATCTCCTGGCGGACACAGGGCTTGGTTCCCCGACAGACCACTCGCGATGTAGGTAGCGAAAACGTTCAACGAAGGCAGCAGCGAATTACGCCGAGCCTGAATCGTATAGTCCTGGTCGCGAAATTTCAGTTCGGTCTGTTCGATCTCGGGCCGGTTGGCAAGAGCCACTTTGAGCGCTTCCTCCAGGGGTGGAATATCGTCAGGCCTCGGTTCGGGGAGCTTGTCCACCGCGTCAAGCTGCGCGCTCATCAATTCGCCGTCTACTTTCCTCGCCAGGGCCGTTTTGATCAGCTCCGCCTGCTGTTGCAGGCTGGTCTGGGCGACAATCAGCTTTTGCTGATCAGACGCGACTTCTGATTCCGCCCGCACCACTTCAATCGGGGCGAGGGTCCCGATCTCAACCTGCCGCTTGTTATCGGACAGAAGCTTTTGGGAATAAGCGAGCGCCTGCTCGGCTACCCCCACGTTCTCCTTGAAAGAAAGGTAATCCCAGTAAAGATTCAGAACCTGAGCGACGGTGGTGATCACCTGTTGGCGGAAGACTGAGTCCGCGACCTTGAGATCGTTTTTGGCAATGCGAATCTGTGTTGCGTTTGCTCGGCGGCCGAAGCCATTGAGCAGAGGTTGTGTGAACCCGACGGCCAGGAAGGTGTTTACGAATGGATTATAGACCTGAGTCAAGGAAGTTGAGGTCCCTCGCGCGCCTCCCAAGACGACTTCGTAACTGGTGCCGGTCTGAAAGGTTTGGTTAATGCCGGTGAAGTAGTTCGTCCCCTGAGAAGTGACGTAGGGAACTCCTGTGACGACGGAGGTGCCTAAGGGTGTGGTGTTTCGGTCCCAGCCCAGGGAGAAGAAGGCGGTAGGATCAAAAGTGCCCCCCCCCAACTGCGTTGCGCTGGCACCGCCTGTTGCCCCACCGGTACGACCCCCACTACTACTGACGTTGGAGCTTACGCCGCCGCCGAGGGCGCCGGCAAACAACGCTGCCGAGGTGAATGATCCGGAGAATCCGCGCGCGGCACCGCCGCCTTGGGTGCGCAGAACGTCCGTTTGTGCGTAGCTCAAGCTGTATCGCGACACGGCGATGTCCAGATTGTTCTCAAGCGCCAGGGCAATGGCATCCTCAAGGGAAAGGTGCAGCTTGCCGTCGCGAAGCAACGAGTGCAAACGTTCTGAGTTGGTCATTTTGGGCTCAGGAACCATGGGACTGCCATAAGGTTCCCAGATCGTAGGAAACCACCGCGTGTTGGCGAAACTCATAGCCGGGGTCTGTGCCGGAGCGGTTTCTTGCGCGGGTTTGGCCTCCTGCGCACAGAGGTACGGCCCGACTGCAATGGTGCTGACGACGAACATGAAGGCGACGAGGCGTTGACAGTAAGGCTTCATCGAATGTCCTTCTCCCCTCGAACAGAATATCCCTCTAATCATCTTCACTACCGGGTATTACGCAATGGTTGGACGCAAAGTTTCACAGAACGTCAGCAGCCGCCGACGTTTCTTATTCCTGAAGGCCCGGTGAACGGGCGGGGCCTCTTTCTCGGCCGGCACACACGCAGGTTCGTCAAAATGCGAACTACTCGCGCGCCGACTTGCATTCAGCAGACCCTGACCGGGTTTGTCCTCCCGTTGCACGATGCCCGAAGAATACGCGGGCCAAATGATCGGCACATTCAAATGCAGAAGCGGAGAGTTTATCATCCGCGTGCCGGGGAGACAACCTCAGGCCACAGGCGACAGTCCGGGCTTTGTGGGTCCCTCCGGCCTGATTCACTCTCACCTTCTCTGCACGCACTTTGCTTGCCTGGCGAGAAGCAAAGTTTCTCTAATCCTCACAATAAGTTGCGCCGACTCCGCCCGCCCTGGACGGATTCCACTGTCCGCTTATGGGATTCCACGATTCGAGACCGAACACCGCCGGGCAATTCCCGGTTGTATTTGGGCTGCTGGGCGGTATAAGTTAGCAACGAGTTTTGCCCTCCAGGGCAACTGGCCGCGCCGTGCGTAATATTCGCTTGGTTCTTGCCTTTGACGGAACGGACTTCCACGGTTGGCAGCGTCAGCCCGCCGCTCCCACCATCCAAGGGCGCCTTGAAGAGGCCATTCAGGAGCTGACGGGCGCGTCGGCGCAGGTATACGGCTCGGGACGAACCGACGCCGGCGTGCACGCCCTGCATCAGGTTGCCAATTTCCAGACCGCCTCCACGATTCCTTGCCCGAACCTCGTCAAGGCGCTTAATGATTTGCTTCCGCCGACGGTGCGCGTCAAAGCCGCGGAGGAAGTGGCCCCGACCTTTCACGCACGTTATGATGCGCGATCGAAGACTTACCGGTATCGGATTTTGCAGACGCCGGTCTGCTCGCCGTTCTGGTGGCGTTTCGTTTGCCACCATCCCTACCCTTTGGATCGAGCGCGTATGGCGGAGGCGGCGCAGTTCTTTCAAGGTGAGCACGATTTCACCTCTTTCGCGGGCGCGGACGGGCAAGACGACGAGGACACCCAATCCATGGTTCGGGTTATCTTTCGATCGCGGCTTCTCTGGCGGCCGCGGACTTCCATGCTGGTGTACGAGGTGACCGGCAACGGCTTTCTCCACCACATGGTTCGGAATATGGTGGGCACTTTAATCGAGGTGGGACGAGGCAAGCTCGCGCCGCGCGACGTGCCGCGTATCCTCGCCGCGCGCGATCGCACGCAGGCTGGCCCCACGGCGCCCGCCCAAGGCCTCTGTCTGGTGAAAGTGCACTACGCCTGACTGGCTTTGGCTAAACCCCTCGCGGCTTGGGTTTCTTTCGAGTAAAATACCTCGACGTCGATCAGTTGCCCGCGCTTCCCAAGTTCTGGTGGTTCGGGTGCGGAAGTCTTGAATCCAGCGTTTCACAGGAGAACTCCTCGGTGAGCACCGCAGCCTTGAAGATCAAAGAGAAGAAGCCCGGCCAGCGCGCCTGCGACGAGAAGGACGCCAAGGGCGAATTGTGTTGCGGGCATCTGAAGCGCTGGTATTACTACCACCCGCTGCGGCTCACTATCAGCGAGGAAGAAGCAGCGGCCGTGAAGGAGTTTGGCAAGAATGCCGAGGTCTACCGCTGTGAACGCTGCCATACCCTTTATCGTCCCGTCGCGGCCGATCGCTCGACTGCGGGCCAGAAGTTTCAGCTTCATCCGGTAAACCTTTGGGGCGATTTTCGCGGCAAAAACCCCAAATAGCTGGGCACGGGCCTCGCGAGCCAACGCCCCATCGGGCAGGGAATTCCGATGCCCCACATGAGTTCCAAAAGCGACCTCATCTACGACTGGAATCGGGTGGACGGCCCGGAATGGACTGCGACGGCCCCGCCCCGGCTTGACGATGAGACGCTGCGCGACGGCCTGCAATCGCCCTCCGTCCTCGACCCTCCCATCGAAAAGAAAGTCCGCATCCTCCACTTGATGGAAGCGCTGGGGATTGATTCCGTCAACCTGGGCTTGCCCGGGGCGGGCCCACGCGCCAAGGAAGACGTCCTGCGGCTGGCCCGCGAAATCGCCAGCGCCAAGTTGCGCATTCGCCCTAACTGCGCGGCACGCACCGTTGAGTCCGACATCCACCCTATTGCCGACGTCGTCGAAGCCACCGGCGTTGAAATCGAAGCCGCCACGTTTCTCGGTTCCAGCCCCATCCGCCAGTACGCGGAAGACTGGACGCTCGACTTCCTGCTCCGCACCACCGAGCAGGCCGTAAAGTACGTGATGCGGCTCGGCCTGCCTTCCATGTACGTGACCGAAGACACCACGCGCGCTCGCCCCGAGGTCATCAAAAAGCTTTACACCACGGCGATCGAGTGCGGGGCGCGCGCCATCGTGGTCTGCGACACCGTCGGCCATGCGACGCTGCGCGGCGCTCAAGCCCTCGTGTGCTTTGTGCGCGAGGAAGTTGTCAAGCCCACGGGCGCGAAGGTGCGCATTGACTGGCACGGCCACTCTGACCGCGGCCTGGCCGTCGCCAATTCGCTGGCGGCGCTGGCCGCCGGCGCCGACCAGGTGCACGGCGCCGCGTTGGGCATCGGTGAACGCGTGGGCAACACACCTATGGACCAACTGCTCGTCAACCTTAAACTGATGGGCGCCATCGATCGCGACCTGACGAAGCTGAAAGAATACTGCGAGGCCGTCTCGGAAGCGGTCGGCGTGCCAATTCCGCCCAACTACCCCGTGATCGGTTCGGACGCGTTTCGCACTGCTACGGGCGTCCATGGGGCTGCCGTCATCAAGGCTTTTAGGAAACACGACGTCGAGCTGGCCAACCAGGTCTATTCCGGCGTGCCCTCGCATTGGTTTGGGTTGGAGCAAAAGATCGAGATCGGCCCCTTGAGCGGCAAGTCCAACGTGATTCATTGGCTGGAGAAGCGCGGCATTCCCGCCCGCCCGGAGCTGGTGGAGAAAATCTTCGCCCACGCCAAACACATGGATCGCCTGCTGACCGACGCGGAAATCCTGGAATTGTGCGGCCCGCCCGCCCCCTGAGGCGCCCCCCGATCCGCGTTCCTCACCGGCGGCCGTCGGCGGAATTCGTCCTGCACCGCAACGCATCTCAACAGCACGAGGCAACCTGTTTTGAGCCAACGCAGCAAAGCGGAAATCCTTCTGGTTGTCACCACCTTCATCTGGGGTTCGACCTTTGTGATCGTCAAGGGCGCGCTCCTGGACGCCTCCCCTTTTCCTTTTCTCGCCATCCGTTTCATCCTGGCGGGACTGTTGATGTGGCTGGTCATGGGCCGCGGCCGCCTTGATCGCCAGGCGCTGCTGCCCAGTCTGGTGCTGGGAATCCTTCTCTTCGCCGGCTTCGCTTTCCAGACCTGGGGCCTCACTTCCACCACGCCTTCCAAAAGCGCGTTCATTACCGGGGTCAGCGTTATCCTGGTTCCCTTGATTTCGCTCTTTCATGGCTACCGCCTGCGCGGCGCGAACCTCGGCGGAGCGGGCCTTGGCCTGCTGGGGCTTTACTTTCTTGTGCTTCCCTCAGGGCTTGGCGCCGTGAATCGCGGTGATCTTCTCACTTTATTTGGCGCCATTTCCTTTGCGGTTCACATCATGCTGGTCGGCGCTTACACACGCCGCTTTTCGTTCCAGCACCTCGCCCCGGGGCAGATCCTGGTGGTCGGGATCGTCGCGACGCTGGCCGTTCCCATTGGCCCCGCCTGGGTTGTGCACTGGACCGGCCGCCTGATTTTCGCCCTGGCCGTGACCGCGATTTTCGCCACAGGTTTTGCCTTCGGCGTCCAAGTGTGGGCTCAGCAGTACACGCCTCCAGCTCACACCGCGTTGATTTTTGCCCTCGAGCCGGTCTTCGCGGCGCTCACTTCGCGCCTTGTTACCGGCGAGCACCTGGGAGGAAAAGTGCTCGTCGGTTCCGGGCTCATCCTGGCGGGTATGGTCATCTCGGAAATGTGGGGCGGGGCAGCGCCCGCGCCGGTCGAGGGGTAGAAGTCGTCTCGCCCAGCTAACCATGCGCACGGGGCGCCGTCTACGTTTTCGGGGCGGTGGTCACTGCGAAATCCCAAGTTGACCGGCCACCTATTCGGGCGGCAGCGCCCACGAAAAACGCATCGTAGTGTATACTAGTAGAGTTAGGGCGCGTAGTGGCAGCCCAGGATTGAGGGGAGAGGTGAAGATGAGTACACACGGTCGGCGGTTTCTGCCCGCGCTGGTGATCGCGGTGACGCTCGGCATCGGCATTTTGATCGGCACAGTGGTTTCTCGCGGCGTGCGGGCGGCCAGAAGCTCTCCGGTCGCCGCGGACGCAAAGCCCCTGCCCATGCCTTCTCCCGCTGAGCTTTCCAACTCCTTCTCGCAGATCGCCGACAGAATCGAAGACGCGGTGGTCAACATCAACACCGAGACCACGGTGCGCGTCAGCCGCCGGCGCTTCCATTCGCCCGACGACTCGCCCTTTAACGACTTCTTCGATCGCTTCTTCCAGGGCAACCCTGATTCCCCCTTCGGCGGCGATTTCCGCCAGCAAAGCCTCGGCTCGGGCGTGATCCTCGACAGGAACGGGTACATTCTCACCAACTATCACGTGATCACCCAGAACGCGGAGGACAAGCCCGTCGACCGCATCAGTGTCACCCTACACGGCGACGGCGTCACCAGGTACAAGGCCAAGATCATTGGCTCCGACAAGTGGACGGATCTCGCTGTGATCAAGATCGACGCGGGCAAGCTGCTGAAAGCTGCCGAGCTCGGAGACTCCGACGCGATGCGCGTAGGCGACTGGGTGCTGGCAGTCGGTAGTCCCTTCGGCCTCGACTCCACGGTAACCGCGGGCATCGTCAGCGCCAAGGGTCGCGACATCGAAGGCGGAACCCAGGGGCAGTTCAAGCGCTTCCTCCAGACCGACGCCGCCATCAATCCCGGCAACAGCGGCGGGCCCTTGGTGAACCTGGCGGCACAGGTAGTGGGCATCAACACTGCCATCGCCACACGCCGGGGAAGCTACGACGGCGTGGGTTTTGCCATCCCCTCCAACACCGCCCGCAAGGTTTACAATGCCCTGATTACCAGCGGCGCGGTGAAGCGTGGCGCCATCGGCGTGCAGTTCCAGGCGCAGGCCAACCCTGCCCTGCTACGCAGCTTTGGCACGGACCATGGTATTGTCGTCGACAGCGTCCAGCCCGACACCCCCGCCGACCGCGCCGGCCTGAAACGCGGTGACGTGATTGTGAGCGTGAACGGTCAAGCCGTGCAGAGTGGCGACGAACTCGTTTCCCTTGTCTCGGATACGGAGGTTGGCAAGAAGTTGCGCGTGGAGTACCTCCGCGACGGCAAGCGTGCTACGACGGAAGTGGAGGTCGGTGACCGCAACCAGATCATCGGTGAGAATCGCCCGGGTGGCGAAGAAGAACGCGGCGAGGAAGCCAGCCCCCAAGGCAGCGGCGTTCTCGGCCTGGCAGTCAGGAACCTCACGCGCGACCAGGCGCAGGAACTTGCCGACCAATTGCACCTCGACGCTAAGCAGGGCGTGCTGGTGGTCGACGTTCAGGTGAGCGGCTTCGGTTCCGACTTGGGCGTGGAGCGCGGCGACGTGATTCTCACTATCAATCGTCACCCGCTGTCATCCGTTGACGACTACAACAGGTTGCAGGCCCAGTTGAAGTCCGGCAGTGACGTGCTTCTGCTGGTCGCGCGCCGCAGTGGTCCGCGTACCTTCACGACGCTCTTCCTGGCGGACCGCCTGCCCTAGGCGCGTGCCTGCCGGGTTGGGTGCTTTTCGGAAGCGTTCGCAGTCAACCCAAGCGCCATGAGGGCAGAACGGGCTCGGGACTTTGCTCAGCGGTCATGGGACTTAGGATGGAGGAAGGAGCGGGTTGAAATTTCGCCGTCACAAGACTGGCGGCCTTCTGGTTGTGCTGCTGACGGGCACTTGCTTGTCCGCGCCCTCCCTGCACGCTGCCCAAACCGCGGCTCCTGAAACGGCGAAGAAGCCTGTTCTCCAGAAGTCCACCGGGGCGACACACCCCACCACTACCAGCCCCGCAGCAAAAAATCCGGCGACCCACAGAACCGTTACGACGGCCACTGGAAAGCCCGCGACCGCTGCAACCGCTGCAACCCCCGCGCAGAAAGCCTCCACCGTGCGCAGGACCAAGGGGCGAAGTAGGAGGCGCCGCCCCCTCTCCGGTCGGCAGCGTTTGGCGCGGCTCCACCTCGATCCCGGCCGCGTCCAGGAAATCCAGCAGGCGCTTATCCGTGAGGGTTACCTCCAGGGAGACCCGAACGGGAGCTGGGACGTGCGCACCCGATCTGCCATGCTGCACTATCAGACGGATCACGGCTTCCCCCCTACCGGTCTCCCGGAAGCCAAATCGCTCATGAAACTCGGCTTGGGTCCGCACCCGCTGCCGGCTGAGCTCGACCCCGGCTTGGCGCGCGCCAGTGCCCCTGACGCCGCCAAGGGCGATCCCGCCGCCGAACCAGTCGTGCCCCCAACCACCCAGTCCCCCCCACAGGAACAACAGTAGACGTAAATGAGCGGCCAGCCACCGGGCCGACAGTGGGTTCGCCACCAATTACTGAGGCCGCTGGCATCGATGGGTGTCCGATGACAGCCGGACATCATGTCAGCCCATGCCAAGCGAAATACTTGACTAATTAACACCAGGTGCTATATTCGAACCAGTATCCAGGGACACAAGTCGTGCCGCCATGACTTACGACTCAAGAGGCGTTTTCAAGCAAGCCGTGGCGGCCCTGACAGGGAATCCTCGCCGGGGACTCAAGGCCGTTTCGGAAGCGCTGGGAGTGGAACGCCACACCATCGAAGGGGCCTTCCAATTGAACGTTGGCAGGACATTTCGAGAGTTCAGGCACGAGCTGCTGTGTGCGCGATCCGTAGAGTTGCTTGCCTCTAAGCCCACAGCATCCATCAAGGAAATTGCCTTCCTCTTAGGCTACCAATCGGAGCGAGCGTTCGCCAGATTCATCCGAAACTCTTTCGGCTGCTGTCCCTGTGAACTCCGAAGGCAGTTGACGGTCCCTAGCAGCCATCGCGCAGCGTCTCAGGGAAAAACGACCAGCCGGGCTGCACAGGAGGATTTCGACAAACCGCCAAAATTGTCATCCTGAGGACGTCGCAGCGCGGCCGAGGAAGGACCCCAGCATTTGCTTGGTCCTTCAAAATGCGCCACCCCTGTCCTATCTTCCTCCCAATTGTCCCGTGTTTATGCTTGAATGACCATTCCAGAAGCGGTAAATAGTCACGATAACAGGGGGGTGCCTATGCGAACCTACAGGAATCGAAGAATCGTTCTTGCGGTGCTGGGGCTGGTGACCGTGGTTGCGTGTGCCTTGGTGGTGTTGAGCCCGCGCAGTGTCGCGGGACCCCAAAGGCAGTCAGCCACCTGCGGGTCCTGCCCAACCGCTTCGTTGGCTGCTGCCAACAAGGCGGCGGCGTCTGCTGCCGGAGCTGCCCCTCAGGCTCAACCCGCCTATCCGCCTGGGACCATTGACGGGGCCAAGAACCCCGAGCTGATCCCGGACGACGTTGCCTACAAGATGCTTTTTCTCTCCCTCATGGAGCCGGAGAACCCTAGCGACGCCCAAAAGGCCCGGCAGGAAGCCAAGTTGCGGATGATTGGCCTATCTGACAACGATAAAGCAGGATTCCTCGCAAAACTGGGTGACTTCCGTGACCGGCTGAGCGATTTGGGTGGCCGCACCCAAGAGATCCTGAAGGTGACTCCCAAGCCCGCGCGCGACAGCGCCGACTGGCAGGAGTTGTCTGATATCGAACAGCAGACCAACACGGTGGTCACCGACACGGTGGAGGCGCTGAACGCCGGCTTGAGCCAGGAGGGCTTTGGCAAGTTTCAAGCGGGGATGCTCGAATTCAAGCGCACCATCAAGGCGTTTCCGATGCCGAAGATGCCGAGCGACCAGTGATTCATCGGAGCAGTGGCCTATGGGAACTCGGGACTCGGGGCCAGGGATCGGGGATTCGGGATGAAACGCGAATCCCGAACCCCCGCCCGGCAGTTGAGAGGAGGCATAACATGATTCGCGTACATTCGACGCACCGACCGGGCAAAGCCCGCTGTCCACTTCGTCCGTGGCTCGCTGCGCAAATAATAGCCGTAGTCCTCACATTGACACCGGAGCTTTTTGGCCAGCTATACCTTTATGAGTCTGTGAGCGCCTCGGTGGGCAGCGACGGAACGATTTACGCTACAGGTATCACCAACGCTTCAGGCATGCAACAACACACCGCTTGGGTCCAGACCACCATCATGAGTCCAAGGCCGCGCTATGGCGAAGGCTACCAGAGTGTGAGTTCCGGAGGATACGCCGTCGCCAACGCTTCCCTGGCATTTGATGAGACCGATCTCGGTGACTATATTATAGAAGCGTACGGGACCGGTACTTGACCATACGTCGGTGGCCTCGGATGGGGCTACGCATCCCTCTCGTCTTTGCTCGGTTATGACGTACGGTGGTACCACGGAACGGGCCAATGTAACCAGAATTCGAACCTGTGCGTTTACAACGCAATTGTGCCTTGCACGACCGACTGCAGCAAAAGTCAGGAGGTCGACATCCCGCCCACCGGGAGCTGCAGCAAAAACAATGGCGGGTGTAGGACTGACTATATGAAGACATACTACTACTGGTTCAGGTTCACGCCGTCGGGCAGTAAACATTGCGTACTCGATGTGCTGCAGGGATTTTATGCAGCGCCCGGAGCCTGCTCGAGTGGCTGAGCGCTACGCAAGGAGGCGCCTGCGCTGCACCCCTGGAACGGTGTGCTGCGGGCCGCCGGGTCGGCTTGGCGGACCAGTCCAGGCAAGGAAGGGCCTCGTGACCCATCGCACGAAAGCACTGTGGGTTCCGTGTCTCGTGACGCTTATCTTGTCGATCTTCGCGAACTTCGAGATTCGCGACGTCATTGGCTGGCAAGGAGCGCGAGATGTGGGGCCAGTATGTTTATTCTTTAGCTTGCCCCGCCTATTAGCCCATGCATTCATCGGTGGGATTGGCGCCTACTGGTCGTGCCGTGCCGGAGGTAGTTCGCGCCACCGCCTGCTGGCCGCACTGACGCCTGCCTTATGGCAGACGGGCGCGGTCGTCGAGGTGGTGACGAAGGGTGCCGTCGTCGGGCGCCTCGCCTCATGGGCGGTTATCACCTCCGCCCTCCTGGATCGTGCCGTTATTCCCGGCGTGGCCCTCCTTGTGGGGGCACTGCCTTTCCTCTGGATGGGCAGGAGGCGGGCCGCAACACGGGACGGGTGACGCGTGCTCTTGGTCGTTTCAATCGCGAGCCCAAGAACGGCGTTGGTCCACACCGCCCGGCCTATGTCCTGACCACCATCCAGAGTCCCAAGGGGCGCGCGGGCAACGGCTACCAGAGCGTGGGTCCTGGCGGCTAAGCCGTCGCCAACGCTTCGCTGGCATTTGACCCGACGGATCTCGGCGACTATAGAAGCGTACGGGACCGGTACTTGACCCTATGTGGGTGGCCTCGGATGGGGCTACGCATCTACTAACATTATATTTGGGTACTCCGACCGGTGGTACAAGTTTTCGAACTATAACCAATACACCGGAATGTGCGTCTGGAACGCAATCGTGCCATGCTCCACGCAGTGCCAGAACTCGACGGCCGTGAATACTACGTGCTGGCCTATGTCCCGGCTAACTGGGCAGCAGACGGCAAGTTCCGCAAGATCCAGGTGAGAGTGAAAGATAAGAAACTATCGGTTCGCGCCAAGCAGGGCTACTGGGCGGCGAGCCTGCCCGCACCCTCAAATCCGTCGCCGCAGCACCAGTAATAGACAGATTCCCGAAAATCGAGATTCATGTAATCGAGGCCGGATAACAAGCCTTCACACGCAGTCCCCAGGCTGCAACCCATCGACAACTGACAACGGACAACTGGCCACGGACAGCCAACACTCTACGTATCGATCTGCGCGCGCTGCAGCTTATCGCTATAATCCACGTAAACGGATTTCCACTCCGAATAAAAATCCAGCGCCGCGGTCGCCGCTTCGCGGTGCCCGTTGCCGGTGTGCTTGGTCCCGCCGAAAGGCAGGTGCGTTTCGGCGCCGATGGTCGGAGCGTTCACATAGAAGATGCCTGTTTCCATTTCGCGCATTGCCTTGAAGGCGTTATTGATATTTCGGGTATACAGCGAGGAAGAAAGACCGTAGACGACGCCGTTGCCGATCTCGATGGCCTGGTCCAGGTTGTCGCAGGGAATCACGGAGACCACGGGGCCGAAGATCTCCTCCTGGGCGATGCGCATCTTGGGGTCGCAGCCGCCGAAAATCGTGGGAGCATAAAACCAGCCGCGGTCGTACTCGCCGCCGGTCAGGCGCTCCCCGCCGCACAGGAGCTTGGCGCCCTCGTTTTTCCCCACCTCCACGTACGCCTCCACGGTCTTGCATTGCGCCTCGTTGATGAGAGGCCCCATCTGCACCGTGGGCTCCAGCCCGTTCCCCACCTTCAGCGCCCGCGCGCGCGCGACGAAGCGATCGACAAACTCTCTATAAACGTGCTTGTGCACCACCACCCGGCTCGAAGCCGTGCAGCGCTGGCCGGTCGTGCCGAAGCCGCCCCACACGGAGCCGTCCACGGCCAGGTCCAGGTTCGCGTCCTCCAGCACCATGATCACGTTCTTGCCACCCATCTCGAGACAACAGTGCTTGAAGCTCGCAGCGCAGGCTTCCGAGACCTTGCGGCCTACGTCCGTCGAGCCGGTAAAGGAAACCACGCGCACGTCGCCGTGCGTCATCAGGGGGTTGCCGACCTCGCCTCCGGCGCCTGTCGCCAGGTTCACCACGCCGCGCGGCACGCCCGCCTCCTCCAAAACCTGCACCAGGTTGTAGGTGGAGAGCGGCGTGTCGGTGGCCGGCTTTATCACGACCGTGTTGCCGCAGATCAAGGCCGGCATGGTTTTCCAGGAGGGAATGGCCATGGGGAAATTCCAGGGCGTGATGAGCGCGCACACGCCGATCGGACTGCGCACCGTCATGCAAAACTTGTTGGGCAGCTCGGAAGTGGTTGTTTGCCCGAACAGCCGCCGCCCTTCGCCCGCCATGTAAAACGTCATGTCGATCGCTTCCTGGACGTCGCCGCGCGTTTCCTCCAGGACCTTGCCCATCTCGCGCGTCATCAATTCGGCAAGACCCTCTTTGCGTTCCGCCAGCAGGCGCGCCGTGCGATAGAGGATTTCGCCGCGTTTGGGCGGGGGCGTGTTCTTCCACGATTTGTAGGCCTGCCGCGCCGCAGCGATGGCTTGGTCCACATCTTGCGAACTCGACTTCTGGAAGAGTCCGATGAGCTCATTCCGGTTGGCGGGGTTTACATTCTCGAACGTCCGCCCGCTGGCCGACTCGACCCATTCTCCGTTGATGAAGTTCTTGTAGACTTTTGGTGGAGCCATGATGACAGTACCCCCTGAGCTCGCCAAGGCCGAACCGCACGCCAGGGCGAGCGGAATTTGCGGAACCGACCGGCAATGGCGTTTGAATATAACAAACACCCCCCACGCGTTCAAGGGAAGGGAAGCCGTGGTCATGGGTCAGTTTGCGTTAGGGGTGCGTAGCCGACCTGTCCCGATCTATCGGGATGCGCCCTTACGTCTGGGCGGGGAGCACCGCATTCCATTCAAACAAGAGGCCGGCGGTCGTCCCGTTACAAAAATCAAACTGACCCACTGCCCTATTTTAAGCCGCTGGGGAAACTGAGATTTCCCTGTAACCATGCCAAAGCTTCAACTCCCTGCAAACTCTTCTTGCGCAGGAAGCTATTCAGCCGCTCCCCCTCAGGACTTCCAGGCAGAAGTGTTCCGCTGTGCTACCCCAACCCGCTTGAATACAGACTTCGACATAAATCCGCGCAGGGGCACGCAAGTCGGGCCTCGTTAGCGAGGGGTTAAGGTTGGGTTGTATTGTGTGAATACGAAAGCCATGATGGCTTTGGATCTGAGGGGTCTGCCGTTCAGAAGGGCGGGCATGAACCTCCAATCCGCCACCGCCCGGATGGCCTGTGCCGTGAAGGGCGGAACATCACGAAGTACCTTCGTGCTTTGCACCTTGCCTGCTTCGTTGATGGTCGCTTCAATGACGACCGTCCCGGGGCTTATCGCGTCCATCGGATACGTCGGGAATGTGGCAAGAGTCACTTCGGGGGGTTGAAAACTTGATTGGATTCGAGCCTCATCGTCCTGGTGGACCAGCGGAGGCAGGGGAACGTTTGCTGCGAGCCCGGGCGCCGGGTTGAAAGTGACGGCTACGGTCATTCTTGAAGTGACGGCTTTGCCGTCAAACTTGGCGGGCTCGAATGTCCATGTCCTTACGGAACGGATCGCCTCCTCCGTTACGGACACAATATCGCGCCGCACCTGAACGTTTTTCACTTCTCCCTTTTCAGAGATCAGGACATCCAAAACCACCGTCCCACTGGCGACGCTGCGAAATGGTTTCGTGACTTCATTAACGGATACGGCTTCTGCCGGTTGGAAATGAGCTTCTTCTGTAACGTCACGCGCGCGCAGGGCAAGCGGTTGGGCGCTCAACCATGCAAAAGCAATTGCGGCAGCGAGCAGTCTCCGCATGAGTAGGACCTCGCTACCCCCGATTATACTCCGTGGGTTAAACAAAGTCCTATTTCCTAGCCGCAGGGGTAGTGGGTCAGTTCGCCGTGTCTCCAAGATATTCTCCAGGGGGCGAACTTCACGGTATTGATGTGATTTGAAAACTCATGGAAAAAGGTTGAAATCGGGCATTGGCCTCAACTTGGTTGGTTGGAACCCTTCTATTCTCAAAGCGGGGACGCGTGCACCTCTACCCGGACCACACCCCACGGGAGGGTATCCTGCGCCTCGCCTAATTCCGCGCCAAGTGGGCGCGGTGGGATGTAGCTCGCGGGGCAGGGTGGTAGGGCAGGGGAGGCCGTTCCGTGACCCCAGGGGCGGTGCTGGAAGGCCCGCGCAGGGCGCCTAGGTGACTTCTTGGGAGCCCCGATCTGGCGCCCAGCGGGTGGCTGCTTGGGGTGGTGGGGAAGGCAAGCGGGAGGAGTTTTAGAGGCGCGTGTCTGATAATGTTTTCGCTTGGGGCGATCTGGTTAACATAATCTGTTTTCCACAAAGCGCCCGGCGATTTCCATAAACCTCAAGTTGCACCTTTCAGATATCTCATAACTGACTGAAAATTATGGCAAGAATGGAGCATGAACTTCCGGAGGGAGTTGAGGAAAACCTGGCCGCAGGAACCGGTTGCAACTCGCGTCTCTTGGCTGCGCTCTGTATCTGTTCTCGCGAGACGCGGGACCCGCTGGGCTCGCCAGGGTATTCTCGGTCCGGGCCCCCCAGTGCTGTGAAAGATTGACCGCTTTCGTCGCGAGGACCCCCCGAGACGCAGGGAAACGGTCTTTTGTTTCCGGACTCGTGCGCCTCCACGCCTCTGCGGTGACAAGGTGTTTGGGGATTGCGTCAGGCCTTCCGCGAGGGAAGCCATCCTACGTGACCAAACGCCCCGGTGCCCTTGGGCTGAGCCCTCGACTGCCCACAGCTTTTTCTCTTTTCGCTGGCGGGCGCGTATGCTAACTTTATGCATCTGTCGGCGCGTCGACATTGGCCATCGCATGCCTCTGCTCGAAACGGAAGCCATTGTCCTCAGAACCTACCGCCTGGGTGAAGCTGATAAGATCGCTTCGCTCTTTGCCCGACAACTGGGCCGGCTGAGGGCTGTGGCCAGGGGCGCCCTGCGTCCCAAGAGCCGCTACGGCGGCACGCTCGAGCCTCTCAGCCATGTGCGGCTGTGGATCTTCGAGCGCGAAAATCGTGACTTGTTGCACCTGAATTCCGCGGAGCTCCTGGAGTCCTTCTTCGACATGCAGAAGGACTACCGGGTGCAACTTGCCGCGCAATATCTGGCGGAGGTGGCGGAGCGGGTGCTCCCCGAACGCGAGGTGAATGAGCGCGCCTTCCGCCTGCTGCTGGCCGTGTTGCGGGCCTTGAAGCATTCCGGGGAAGTCAACCGGCCGCTGCTCTATTTCGATTACTGGATGCTGCGGCTGGGCGGCTTTTTGCCGGACCTCGAAACCTGCTCTGCCTGCGGCCGAGCCCTGGGCGAAGACGGCGGGTACTACGGGCCGGGTTCGGAGGGCCTGCTCTGCCGCGAGTGTCGGTTGCCGGGAGCCAAACAGCAGGTCTCCGGCGCGGCGCTGGCCATGGTGCGGACCGCCTGCCACCTGCAACTCGATAGGTGGCTGGCGCAGGAAAAGGCTCCCCCCGGCTGCCGCGAGGCGCGACGGTTTTTCGAGGAGATTATCGAAACCCACGTGGAACGGAAACTCGTCACGCGGGAGATGATGGAGGAGGAAGTTTGAGGCTCTCAGCGTTCAGCAGTTAGCGATCAGCTTAAAGCCCAGGGCGCGCCTAACGATGCAGACCAAGGCTGACTTTTAAAAGCTGAAACCTGACGGCCGATCGCGAAAACGAAGCTCAATGCCACCTACGGACAAATCGCCCCGCAAGGTTGCCGGGCCGCTCACGTTTCAGGACATGCTTTTCCGCCTCAGCGAATTCTGGGCGCGGCAAGGTTGCGTCATCGCCTTGCCCTACGACGTCGAGGTGGGCGCGGGCACCATGTGCCCGGAAACCTTCCTGCGCGTCCTAGGGCCCGAGCCATGGCGCGTGGCGTACGTCCAGCCCTCCCGCCGCCCCGCGGATGGCCGCTACGGCGAAAATCCCAACCGGCTCCTCAAGCACACGCAAATGCAGGTTATCCTCAAGCCTCCGCCCGAGAACATCCAGGACATGTATCTGGAAAGCCTGGGGGCGCTGGGCATCGATATCCGCCACCACGACATCCGCTTCGAGGAAGACAACTGGGAAGCCCCCACGCTGGGCGCCTGGGGCATCGGCTGGCAAGTCATGCTCGATGGCTTGGAGATCACTCAGTTCACCTACTTCCAGCAGTGCGGGGGGATTGACCTTGAGCCCATTTCGGTCGAGCTCACCTATGGTCTTGAGCGCATCGCTGCGTTCCTCCAAAATGCTGAAGACGTTTATGAGGTCCGCTGGAATAACTCACTGAATTATGGTGACTTGCGGCGCAGCGAAGAACTTGAGTTTTCGGTCTATGACTTCGAGATGGCAGACTCTGAAAATTGCCGCAAAGTCTTGGACTTGCACGAAGCCGAGGCAATGCGCTTGCTCGCGCTATCGCCACTGAGCCAGCCCAGGGTTGGCCCAATAGGATCTCGCTTCCCGTTGCGCAAAATCTACGAGTTTTGCCTCAAGTGCTCACACCTATTCAATATCCTTGATGCCCGGGGCGCCATCAGTGTTACTGAGCGCGTGGCGCTTATCGCCCGCATTAGAAACATGGCTTGTAAGGTGGCCTTGCTATACAACGAACGCCTTAGAGAAGGCCTGGAGGTTACGCCCGAGTGACCATCTTGCCGTTCTTAATAGAAATCGGCTGCGAGGAAATCCCCGCGCGCTTCCTGCGCGACGCCCAGAAGAGCCTGGGCGAGCTAGTCCAGGCGGCTCTCCGAGAAGCGCGGTTGGTGCCCGAGGCACCCCATGAGACCGCAGTGGGGACGGTCCACGAAGCCTCCGTTCCGACCTATTCTACGCCGCGGCGTTTGGTGGTTTACGTCCCCGCTTTGCTGGCGCAGCAGCCTGACAAGGTCGAAGAGATCCTCGGACCGCCCGTCAGGGTGGCTGTCGATGCGGAAGGGAACTACACACGGGCGGCGGAGAGCTTCGCGCAGAGGAACTCAGCCCATCTGAGAGACTTGATACGGGTGACGACCCCTAAGGGGGAGTATCTGGCGCTGCGAAAAACCACCCAGGGCCGTCCTGCCCGAGAGATCCTGCCGGAGGTCTTGCCTGCGGCCATTCTCGGCTTAAGCTTTCCCAAGAGCATGTACTGGACGGAGAAGTCGGCGCCGCGCTTTGTGCGGCCCATTCGCTGGGTGCTGGCGATCCTGGGAGAAGGGAAGCGGGCAAAGACGGTCGGCTTCGAAATCCTGGGCGTAAAGTCCGGGGATTTCACCTTCGGGCATCGCGCCAAAAGCGCGAAGCCGCTACGCGTCGCAGGCTTCATGGATTACACGAAGAAATTGGCGCAAGCCTATGTGGAGATTGACCCTGCACGGCGCCGAGAGAGCTTCATTCGGGAGGCTCGAGCGCTGGTTGAGAAGGCCGCACTCAAGATCGTCCAGGATGAGTGGTTGGCCGATTGGATCGTCAACTCCACCGAGTGGCCCAGGCCCATGCTCGGGAGCTTCGACGAGCGGTTCCTCCACCTGCCGCGCGAGATTCTGATCACGGTGATGCGCGACCACCAGAAGTACTTTGCCGTGGAGGATGGGCAGGGGAACCTGCGGCCGCATTTCGTGGCTGTGCTCAACATGGACTCGGACGCGAGGGGCCTGATCCGCCAGGGGCACGAGCGCGTGCTGACCGCGCGCTTCCGCGACGCGGAGTTCTTTTGGAGCGCCGACCAAAAAGTGCCGCTCGACAAGAGGCAGGACATCTTGAGCCAGGTTACCTATCAGGCCGAACTTGGAAGTTACGCCGGCAAGGTTCGCCGCATGCGAGCGATGGCGTCTGAACTGTGCAGGGAGCTCGAATCTCAAGGAAGATTCCGGCCAGTTGAAACCGAGTGGACGATGCGTGCCATTGACCTTTGCAAGTGCGACTTGAGCACCCAAATGGTTCAAGAATTCCCTGAGCTTCAGGGCATCGTTGGTGGTCTCTATGGTCAAGCGCAGGGCGAGTCCATTGAGGTGTATGGAGCTATCTACGACCACTACCTGCCGCTGGGGGCGGAAGGGCAGTCGCCGCGCACGTTGGTGGGTGCCGTAGTTTCGCTCGCCGACAAAATCGACAGCGTGGTTGCAGGCTTCGCCGTGGGGCATCAACCGACGAGCTCGGGGGACCCGTTCGCGTTGCGTCGGCATGGGAATGGCATAATTAAAGTTTTACTTGAATTTAAGCCATCTATTTCATTGTGGGGCTTGATCCAAAAGTTTCATGAGTACCTCGCCGACCATGCGGACCAAGGGATTCTGACGGAAGTCCCCTGGAGTCGTACCTTGCAGGCTGTGCACGAGTTCTTTCGTGATCGTCTGGAGCATTATCTCGAAAACATTCGACGTTTCCGGTACGATACCGTGCGAGCGGTCCTGGCCGCGGCTGCCAGTTGGGACAGCCCCCTCGATGCGACGGAGCGGGTTGAGGCGATGGAAGCGCTGCGCGGCGGGGAGGACTTTGAAGCTGTTTGCGCGGCCGCGAAACGTATCAGGAATATTCTGACGAAGTCGGCGACGGTAGTCGACTGGCAAGCCGGCGAGCCCGAGTCGAGTCTATTGAAGGAACCGGAGGAAATCGCTCTCGAGCAAGCCTATCGCGCTATTGTCGGGGAAGTGGCTCGATACCGCGGTGAGCGGAAGTATCGGCAAGCCCTGGAAGCGATTTCGACCCTACGGCCGGCCGTCGACCGGTTCTTCGACAAGGTGCTGGTCATGGCGGAAGACCGGGAGATTCGCCAGAACCGGCTCCGCTTGCTGAACAAGCTGGATGAATTGTTCTCCGGCATCGCGCATTTTGCGGAAATAGCTCAAGAACAGTGACGGGTGACCAGTGCCCGTCCCGGCCCTTCGGTCCGGGAACGGGCCGGGGACGAGTGACGAGCAAACGAGCCGGGGAGTTTTGCTGGCTCGTCACTCGCCACTGGTCACTGTTCTTGAATGTCGACGCGTCGACATTCGGAAAAACGTCCGTGGTCAGTTGCCCATTGCCCGTGGAAACTTGCAGTAACGAAGAAGCCCCCGCAACTGACGACGGGGCACGGACTACGGACGACAAACGACTTTGAACGCTCAACCTTTGACTTTCAACTGAGACCGAAAGGAGCAATCATGGAGAAGTATGTGTATTTTTTCGGAGGTGGGAAGGCTGATGGCCACGGGGCCATGAAGGACGCCCTCGGCGGCAAGGGCGCCGGCCTAGCCGAGATGACCAATGCCGGCTTGCCGGTTCCCCCGGGATTCACCATTGTGACTTCCGCTTGCCGGCTTTACTTCCAGAACCACAACCAGACGCCGCCTGAGATCCTGGCCCAGAAAGACGAGGCGTTGGCGAAACTCGAGGCGCTGCTGGGGCAGAAACTCGGCGATGCGGAGAAGCCGTTGCTGGTTTCGGTGCGATCCGGCGCCAAGTTCTCCATGCCCGGCATGATGGACACCGTCCTGAACCTGGGCATGAACGATACCGTTGTCGAGGTGTTCGCGCGCAAGACCGGCAACCTGCGCTTCGCTTACGACAGCTACCGGCGCTTCATCCAGATGTTCGGCAACGTGGTGATGGAGATCCCCAAAGCCAAGTTCGAGCACGTTTACGACGGTCAGAAGAAGAAAAGGGGCGTGAAGCTCGACACCGACCTGACAGCCGATGACCTGAAAGCCGTCATTGCCGACTACAAGAAGGTCGTGCGCAAGGAAGCCGGCAAGGACTTCCCGCAAGACCCGCAGGTGCAACTGAACATGGCCATCGAGGCGGTTTTCCGCTCCTGGTACAACCCGCGGGCCCAGACCTATCGCCGCCTGAACAAGATTTCCGATGACCTGGGGACGGCCGTAAACGTCCAGACCATGGTCTTCGGCAATATGGGCGACACCTCCGGCACGGGCGTGGGCTTTACGCGCGACCCGGCCACGGGCGCCAAGGAGTTCTATGGCGAGTTTCTGATGAACGCCCAGGGCGAGGACGTGGTGGCGGGCGTGCGCACTCCGGTGCCCATCAAAGAGCTTGAGAAGATCATGCCCGACGTTTACCACCAGCTCCACGAAATCACCACCCGGCTCGAGAAGCATTACAAAGACGTGCAGGATTTCGAGTTCACCATTCAGGAAGGCAAGCTCTACATGCTGCAGACCCGCAACGGCAAGCGCACGGGGCCTGCGGCGGTGCGGATTGCCGTGGAAATGGTGCAAGAGGGCCTGCTGAGCCCCAAGGAAGCCCTGCTGCGCGTCGAGCCCGAGCAGTTGAACCAGTTACTGCACCCCGTGCTCGATGAGTCGAAGCCGCTGAAGGTGATCGCCAGGGGCCTGCCGGCCTCGCCTGGAGCGGCCGTGGGACGCGTGGTCTTTACGGCCGATGAGGCGGTGGTGAGAGGGAAGGCCGCGCCGGTGATTCTGGTGCGTGCCGAAACCGTCCCCGACGATATTCACGGCATGGAAGTGGCCGTGGGCATTCTCACCTCGCGCGGCGGCATGACCTCGCACGCGGCCGTGGTGACCCGCGGCATGGGCAAGCCCTGCGTGGCGGGCTGCGGCGAAGCCGAAGTGGACGAAAAGAAGCGCCAAATCAAGGTGGGCCCGAACATCGTCAAGGAAGGTGATTGGATTTCACTCGACGGGTCCACGGGCCGCGTCATCCTGGGCAAAGCGGACTTAGTCGAGCCCGATCCCCAGAGCGGCGCCTTCGCGGAATTCATGAAGTGGGCCGACGAAGCGCGCGAACTGGGCGTGCGCGCCAACGCTGACATCCCGCGCGACGCCTTGGTGGCTCGCCGTTTCGGCGCGGAAGGCATTGGCCTCTGCCGCACTGAGCATATGTTCTTCGCCAAGGACCGGCTGCCGCACGTGCAGCGCATGATTATGGCCTGCAAAGATACACAGGATCCCAAAGAAGCGGCCAAGTACGAGAAAGAACGGCGCGCGGCCTTGGCCAAGCTCCTGCCGATGCAGCGCAGGGACTTCTTCGGGCTCTTCAAGGCCATGGACGGGCTGCCGGTCACCATTCGGACACTCGACCCGCCGCTGCACGAGTTCCTACCCAAGCGGGAAGAGTTGATGGTGGAGATCGCGATCCTGGAAGCGCGGAGAAAGAAGAGCCCTAAGACCGCGCGGCTCAAGAAGTTACTGGAAGTAGTTGAAGGACTACATGAATTCAATCCCATGCTTGGCTTGCGCGGCTGCCGGCTGGGCATCATGTATCCTGAAATCAGCGAGATGCAGGCGCGCGCCATCTTCGAAGCGGCCTGCGACTGCCAGAAGCAGGGAATTAAAGTGGAACCTGAAGTCATGATTCCCCTCGTGGGCGATGTAAAGGAGTTGCAGGCGCAGAAGGAGATCGTGAACCGCGTCGCGCGAGAGGTTTTCAAGAAGAAGGGCGTGGAGGTCAAGTACTTGGTGGGCACCATGATCGAGCTGCCGGCGGCGGCATTGTCGGCGGGCGAGATCGCGCAGGAAGCGGAGTTCTTCAGCTTCGGCACCAATGACCTCACGCAGACCACGTTCGGGATATCCCGCGATGATTGCGCCAAGATCATCAACGCTTACGTGAAGGCGAAGATCTGGCCGGCGGACCCCTTCGCGGTGCTGGACCCGAAGCGGGTCGGGCGCCTGATGAAGCTCGGTACCAAGGAAGGCCGCGCAGCACGCCCCAAGCTCAAGGTGGGCATTTGCGGCGAGCACGGCGGTGACCCGGCTTCGATCGAGGTTTGCGCGGAGGCGGGCCTGAATTACGTGAGCTGCTCGCCTTACCGTGTGCCCATTGCTCGCCTCGCGGCAGCCCAGGCAGCCGTGAGGAAGCAAATGGAAAAAGGCTACACGACAGCGTGAGTTGGGGACTGGGTTCTGGGGACTAGGGGCTGGGGTCTTGCTGTGAGCGCCTGGTCCCTGATGTTCACGTCTGTATGGGTTAGAAAAGAACCTGTTGGATTTAAAGTAACACTTTAAGTATTTCTGCGAGGCCACGGATCTCTGAGAGGTCCGTGGCCATTTTTTCTAGGCGTGGCTGGGCGCTGTGTTCCGCCCGTGCCAAGCTCATCTTGCTCATGCTCGTCACTGTTCTCATCCTGTCGACGCGTCGACATAGTGCGCACGGGGGTCACCCGGTGAGCGTGGAAGCAGGCAGAGCAGCGGGCGAAACGGCGCTGGGGCGAGGCTGCGTTCCACAAGTTCGCGGCAGGTGAATCTCTGCAAGATTCGGCGCAGTTTGGGTTATGTTAGATGCCGGCAAACATGGGCACTGATGACGGTTGCAAGAAACGCAGGTGGGATTGGGGTCGGGAGGGCGATTCGCCTTGGGCGCGCGGCCTGCCCGTAGCGGCGATCCTCACGGCCACGTTTATTGCCTACGCTGCCACGCTGGGTTTTGGGTTCGTCTTGGACGACCGATTTCAGGTCGTTGGGAATCCCTTTGTTGCTTCCTGGCGCTTCGTTCCGCAATACTTTTCGAGCCACGTTTGGAGTTATCGGTACCCCCACCTGCTCTCGAATTATTATCGGCCCTTGTTTCTCCTCTGGCTGCGCCTGAACGAAACGCTGTTTGGCCTCCGCGCCTGGGGATGGCATTTCACTTCGGTGGCGGCGCACCTGGCGGTGACCTACCTCGTCTATCGCCTGGGCTTCCGGCTCACGCGGGACGTCTGGATCGCCGCTGCGGCCGGGTTGGTATTTGGCCTGCACCCAGTTCACGTCGAGGCCGTCGCCTACATCTCCGGCGTAGCCGAACCGCTCTCGATGCTGTTCGTGCTAGCTGCCTTCCTCGCCTGGTTACGCAGCCGCGGACCCGGGCCGAGGCTCAGGTGGCCTGCCCTGCTTCCGCAGGCAAGCTGCGCAGGCAGGCTTGCCGCGTCAATGGCCCTCTATGGCGCCGCCTTGCTCTCGAAGGAGAGCAGCCTGATGCTGCCGGTTATCATCGCGGTATTCGCTTGGATCTACGCGACGGTGGACGGTGGGGAAGCCCGCTCAGGAGAAAGGGTGCGCGCGGCGCTTGTGGCTGTGGCTCCCTTTCTTGCCGTGACCCTCGCCTACCTACCACTGCGCGTCTGGGCGCTCAAAGGGTTCGCCCACACCGTCACGCCGCTGGCGCTTTCGACAGCAATCCTCACGGTCCCCTCCGTAGTGCTTTTCTACTTGCGCCTGCTGGTCTGGCCAGCCCGCCTGAGCTGCTACTACGATACGCCTTATGTCTCGGCGGCGGTCTTCCGGAGCTTCTTGTTGCCGCTGGTCGTGATCTTTGCGGTGCTCGCTGCGCTTGTCTTCTTGTATCGCTGGACGCGCCGACGGTCACGACAGGAATCGCGCGCTTTGGCTTTTGCGAGCCTTTGGATGGCTCTGGCGATTCTCCCTGTCCTTAACTTCCGGCTGCTTCCCGAGGGCGAAATCGCGCACGACCGCTATCTCTATCTCCCGTCCGTGGGCTTTTCGATCCTGGTGGCTTTGGCGTGGCGGCAGGCAAGGTGCCGGTACGCCCGCGTGCTGGCGCGACCCGCCTGGGCCGCCGCTCTGGGAGTAGCGTTTTGTGTTCTCATGGCCTTCGCGACGGCACGCCAGAGCCTCTACTGGTCAGATGATCTTTCCCTGGACTTTCGCGCGCACGAAATCGCCCCCCAGAATGTTTCCGCGACCACCAGCTTAGCGGCTGCGGCGGCGGAACGCGGCATGGTTCCGGCCGCCCAGGCGCTTTACAAGCAGGCGCTTCAGAGCCGTCCTGACTTCTGGCGGGCGAACGTCAACCTGGCGTATCTCTATTACCGGCAGGGAAACTTCGGGGAAGCTGTTCGTTACTTTGAGCGGAGCGCTGCCGCGGATCCCACGGACGGCGACCAGTTTCTTTATCTGGGGCTGGCGCTGATGCACGTCAACCGGTTGGCAGAGGCGGAGGGAGCCATTCGCACGGCCTTGCTGGTCCGTCCTCGCGGAGATGGCTATCACTTGGGGCTTGGGCTGGTGCTGAAACAGGCAGGGAAGCTCGCGGAGGCAAAAAGGGAATTCGGCGCCGAGCTCGCCGCGGACCCGCAGGACGCTGAGGCCCGCGCGCTGCTCTCTGAAGTCGAGGGGCAGTTGGAAAGCCAAGCCGCGAAGCCTACCGCAAACTCGTTTTCACCTCGACCCAGGTAACCACGCGGCTGGTCCAGGCAGAGGGAAGATCAGCCAAAGGGGTGTTTTTAACACCCTGCCGGGGGCCTCAGAGATAACTTAAAGTATTACATTAGGTTATCCAGGTAATCGCTGATAATAAAAGATTAGCTTTGATCTACACTGCGGTTCGATCACTGGGCAAGTAGCCTGATTTGTAGGTCCGGCCTTCGTTCCAGAATCCGCACCCAAGAGCCGCGGAGCTTAAAGACAGAGGCTTGCGCTACGCCTGGTTTGCGCGAAGAGAAACCCACGGCATGCGGTCCTTGCCGTGGCTGCCGCTCGTCATTTATTCACCTGCTGCAACAGGCGCTCGTAATTCTGCTTATAGGTCGCGTTCTTGGGGTCAAGTAGTAGGCCGCGCGGTATTCCTGCAAGGCTTCCTGGCGGTTGCCTGTGTGCTCGAGCAACGAGCCGAGAGCGTAGTGGGCCAGGGCGTAGGTGGGGTTGAGCCGCAGCGCCTCGCGCACTTCTAAGATTGCCCCGTTCAGATCGCCCTTGTTCGCAAGTGCTAAGCCAAGATTGAGGTGTGCAGAATCAAAATTCGGATTCAGGCGCAATGCCTCCCGATACTCGGCAATGGCGCCGTCCTGATTGCCCATTTGTCCCAGTTGGCGGGCAAGGTTGTAATGGGCCAATTCGTTTTTGGGGTTGAGGCGAAACGCTTCACGATACTCCGCCATAGCTCCACCCGGGTCGCTCTGCGACAGTGCATTGCCGAGGCCGACATGGGCCAGATCGTTGTTGGGGTTCAGGCGTAGCGCTTCGCGAAACTCCGCCATGGCACCGTCCGGCTCACCCTTGAACACCAGCGCATTGCCAATGCTGTAATGAGCCATATCGTCGGTAGGACGCAAGCGGGCCGCTTCGCGCGCTTCCCCGAGCCCTTCTTCCACCTTTTTCTGCCTGATGAGGGCGCGGGACAGCGCAACATGCAGGTCGGAATCCTGCGGGTCTAGCTGAACCGCTGCGCGATACTCGGTCTCGGCGTCGGTGTACCGGCTCTTCTGAAAGAATTCCGCTCCGCGCGCCGCATGTTGACGAAGCTCAGCCTGCTTTGCCTCCGCGGCCTTCAGCTCAGCCTCCTTGGCCTCAGCCGCCGGATTAACGCTCACAGCCTTCGTCACCTTGGCGCTCTTGAGCGCGCTAATGAGTTCGTCCTCGCCACCAGCCAAGCGGACTTCCTGAAGGTAGTCATCCGTAGGCTCAAAATCGATTCCGCGTTCCTCGACCAGCATGGTGACTCGGTGGCTCGGTACCTGCCCGGCGAGCAGGGCGAAAACCTGCACTTGGTTAAGCGGCTTCTTCGCGCTCGCGGGCTCGGGCGGCTTGGCTGCGCGTAGCGCGTGAAGAAATGCCTCGCTTGCGCCCGCGGCCTTGAGGCTTTGGAGAAAATCCTCTGGCGGCGCGAAATCAATCCCGCGCTGCTCGATTAGCTTTGCGCCGGATTCGTCGGCGAGCGCGCTGCGCACCAGGCTCTGTACTTGGTCTTGCGTCAAAGGCTTTTGCTGCGCCCAGGTGGGCACGGCAAGGACCAGCCCCATCGCCAGCATGAAAAGGGTCAGCGTTTTTCGGGATCTCATTGCCACCTCGCAAGGCTGTCGTGGACTGAGAAGAAACTGGATTCTACCGCAAATGAAGGGATTTGCTCTCTTTGAAGTCTGGGTAGCAAGTGCAGCGGCGACGCAGCCGCGACACGGTGCTGGAATACAACACCCTCGGCGGGATGACCAGTCTGGTGTTTGAGTTATTCAGTGATCTCGAGGCCGGGCGCATCGATGGCCCGACGATCCAATTCCTCAAGCCCGCCACTCGTCACTCTTCACTCGTCACGGCTTTTCACGTCTTGATGCGCAGGAGGAGGTAGGTTCCGGCCAAGCCGAACAGGATATCCGGAGACCAGGCGGCCATGACGGGGGGAAGCTGGCTCAAGTTGCCCATGGCTTCAAAAAGGCCGGAGGTTGACCAATAAACGATCGCGATGCCGATGCTCAGCGCGATGCCCGTGAGTGCCCCCTTGCTACCCATCGTGAACGAGAAGGGGATTCCGATCAGGGTGACCACGAAGGCGATGAGGGGAAAGGAGAACTTGCGGTAGAACTGCACGGAAAGCCGGACGACGTCAAAACCGCTCTGACTGAGGTCGGCAATATAGCGGCGCAGCTCGAGCGCGCTCATCTGTTCCGAGGGCTTGACTTCCTTCTTGAAGTAGCTGGGTTCTTCGGTCAGCTCGCGGAAAGTGGCGACGGAGAAGGGCAGGTAGTTGGTGACGCGGTCGCCGTTGAAGTCCCGCGACCAACCGTTTTCCAGGATCCAGCCGTGAATCGTCGCTTCCCAAAAGGCGCGAGCCGCATGAATGCGGCGCGTCATGCGGAAGGTCGTGGGATCGAATTCGAAAATCGAGAGGTTGGCGAAAACATTCTGGTCGGGGTCGAAAAACTTGTAGTTATAGATCCGGTCGGATTCCCCGAAAATCCACTGGCGGTCGGGGCGGTAGAAGGTCTGGGCCGGCTTGCCCTTGATTTGATTGCGCAGGGCGTTCTGGCGCTGGTTGGTTTCGGGCAGCACGTCGTCTTCAAACACAAACATCCCCAGGCTGAGAAGGGCGGCCACGGCCAGCACCGGGACCGACACCCGATAGAGGCTGACGCCCGCCGATTTCATCGCGGTAACCTGATTGGTTTTGGTAAGCAACCCGAAGTTGACGAGCGTGGCCACCAGGATGCTAAGCGGTAGCATCAGGTAGACGACCTGTGGCAGGAGGAAGCGATAGTAGTCGATAACCACGCGGGCCGGAGCGTGGCTGCGAACGACGTCGCCCAGAATCTGGAAGAAGTCGAAGATGACGTACACGCCGGTGAAGGCGACGAGAAGAATCAGAAAATAGAACACCCACCCCTGGATCACATAAATATCGAGAATCTGCAGGAACCGCCCGCCCACTCGGCGCGACTGCAGGGGTGGGACAGGCCCGGGCGCCCGCCGCCGGCGAGCTCGCCATTGCTGCCAGTGTTTCCACAGGTCATCGAACCAGTCCTGGAGAAACTGCAAACGCATGCGCACGCGACGCAGGTGCGCCAACATCATGATTCCCGCCAGGGCGAACAGGAAGTTGGCGAGCCAGAGGCCGAGGACCGGCGGCACCCGGCCCTGTTTGGCGAAGCTCAGGCCGAAAGCCATCAGGATGTAGTAAATGAACACCAGGAGGATGGTGAGCATCAGGCCGACGGATTTGCCGCCTTTGCGCGTCGAGAGCCCCAGCGGTATGCCGACCAGTGCCAGAACCAGGGCCGCCACGGGGAGTGCGAAACGATAGTGAAGCTCCACCAAGGCGGTTTGTCGTTCCGAGGGCTGGTGGGCAGCCTGCCAGAGCTGCGTGGTGTTCAGGAAGGGTGGCGAGTGCCGCGCCGCCGCGCCCGTGCCCCCCTGATCGATGGGGATGGGGGCTTCCGTGTCGGTGAAGGAAGCGATGGAGTATTCTTCCGGATGCTGCGGGTCGAATTCGTGCGTCGTCCCCTGCTCGAGGTGAAGCACAAAACGGTTGCGGGAGGGTTCGTTGACAAGCACTCCGCTTTCCGCTAACGTTACCTTGAGTTGATCGCGCTGAGTGGTGTCCGCAATAAAGACGCCGCGCCACATAGACCGGGAGCCGGTCACGTCCTCCAGATAAAGCAACAGGTTGGGGAACTGCTCGATAAAGACGCGCGGCTGAATTTCGTAGGGCGCTTGGCTGGCCTTGAGCCCCGTTTCCATGCGGTCCATTTGGCGCGCGGCCTGGGGGGCGAGAAACAAGCTCATCCACAGCGCCACAGCCCAGCCCGCTAGCGCCAGCAGCATGACCGGCCGCACAAAGCAGGGGAGCCCGATCCCCGAGGCGCGGGCCGCTATGACCTCGCCGTCAGCCGCCATGCGGCTCAGCCCGATGAGCGTCCCGACCAGCACGGCCATGGGGATGGTCAGCACCAGGATGCCGGGCACGGGCAGGATGAACAGCGTGCCCATCGCTTTCAGAGGCAGGCTGTGGCGCACGACCAGTTCCAGCAGATGTCCCAGATGACGAATGAAAATAATAAAGGTGAAGACCAGCAGCCCGAGCAGGGAGTGGGAGAAAATCTCTTTGAGAATGTAGCGGGTCAGTATGCGCATAGCCTCGACTACGGGGCGCGACACCCGGGGCTTTCTCGCGGGTCGCCAAGCGCACCGCCCCACGTCATGCTAACACACCGTTTTCGACACCGTAAAGGAATTGGCTTCTAACTCATGCCCCAGACTTATCTGATGCTCCTCTGGCACATGCACCAGCCCTTCTACCAGGACTTGGCGGAGGGGGTCTACACTATGCCGTGGGTGCGCCTGCACACCCTCAAGGACTATTACGGCATGGTCAGCGTACTGCGCGATTTCCCTTCCGTCCACGCCACTTTCAATCTGGTCCCATCGCTGGTTCTGCAGATTGAAGACTACGCCCGCGACACGGCGCGCGAGCCCGCCTACGAGCTGGCTTTCAAACGCGCCGCGGAAATGACCGCGGCAGATCAGGAGGCATTTCTGGATTCCGCCTTCCAGATCAACCCCGAGAACCTTCTCAGCCGTTACCCGCGCTTTCGAGAGCTGGCGGAGAAGTCTCGCAAGTCCGACCTACCCACCGCCGCAAAGGTGTTCACGCCGCAAGAGCTGGTCGACCTCCAGGTGCTTTCGCAGGTCGCGTGGTTCGACGAGATTCATCTGGCAGGCGATCCGGAAGTGGCGCGCCTGGTGAAGAAAGAGCGGGGTTATTCCGAGGGCGATAAGGCCATCGTGCGGAGGAAAGAGGTCGAGTTATTTAATGTAACGCTTGAAGAATATCGCAAGGCTGCGGAGCGGGGTCAAATCGAGATCTCGACTTCTCCTTTTTACCACCCGATTCTGCCGCTCCTCTGCGACACGTCCATCGCGCAGGAGTCGCACCCGGGAGTTAAACTCCCGCAGCGGCGCTTTCGGCACCCGGAAGACGCGCGTGACCAGTTGCGGACTGCCGTGGAACTTCATAAGCGAGTTTTTGGCCGGCGGCCCCGCGGCCTGTGGCCGAGCGAAGGAAGCGTTTCCGATGAGGTCCTGCGCCTGGCGGCCGAGGAGGGCTTTGCCTGGGCCGCGACCGACGAAGGGGTCCTAGGGCGCACGAAGCAGATGGATTTTTTCCGCCGCGGCGATGGAACTCTGCAAGGCGCAGAGGAGCTCTACCGCCCGCACGTGTTCTCCTCGAGTGGGCAGTCTATTTCGCTTTTCTTCCGCGACCACCAGCTTTCCGACTTGATCGGGTTTGTCTATTCGCGCATGGAAGCCCAGGCTGCCGCGGCGGACCTGCACCAACGCATCAAGGCGGCAGGACGAAGCACCGGCCAGCGGCCCGCCGTGGTTTCGGTGATCCTGGACGGTGAAAACGCTTGGGAGTATTACCGCGGCAACGGCCGGGAATTCCTGAAAGCTTTTTACGGCCGCGTGGCTTCCGACCCGGAGATTCGCGCCGTGACGGCGAGCGAGGCGCTCAAGATCACCGAGCCCGGGGTACTGGCTCACGTCGTCCCGGGCTCGTGGATCAACGCCAATTACGATATCTGGATTGGCGCCGACGAGGACAATCGCGCCTGGGATGTGTTGAGCGACGCGCGTGATTTCTACGCCCAGCACGCGGAAGAGGTGAAGCCCGAAGCCCAACGCCTGGCGCAACAGGAACTCTGGGTGGCGGAAGGCAGTGACTGGTGCTGGTGGTACGGACCCGAGCACTCCACCCCCAACGACGAAGAATTCGACCGGCTCTACCGGAAGCACCTCAGCAACATTTATCGGCTTCTGGGCGGGTCGCCCACAGACGAGCTCGCGGTGCCCATCAAGCGTCCCCGCGTGCACGCCGTAAACGTCGCGCCCTCGGCGCGGATTGTGCCCGTGGTGGATGGCAGGGTCACGACTTATTTCGAGTGGCTGGGAGCGGGGCTCTACCTGCCCGACTATCGTTCCGGTTCGATGCACGGCGTAGCTCAGTTGGTGGAAGCTCTCTACTATGGGTACAGCGATAAGGCGGTTTACTTGCGCGTGGACCTGGGCGAGACCTTCCTGCGTGACCATCCGGAGTTCGAAGTTCGCGTCAACATTGACGGCGAGAGCCGCGTCCGCTTGCATGCGGCGGTGGGCGCCGGTGGCGTAGGTGCCGTGGAGTTCCTGAAGGGCGGGGAATCCCTGCTGGTCCCACTCGCCACGGGCGACCAAGTGCAGGTGGCCTTTGGGCAGATCTTCGAACTCCGCCTCGACTTCAGCATCCTGGGCGTCGCCCCTCATGAGCGGATCAACCTGCAGGTTTCCATTTGGGTCAACGAATTGCCGCTGCAAGTCATCCCGCAAGAAGGCTTGCTCACCCTCGAACTCACGGAAGATCTGGTGAGCTGGTAACCTCCCTGGCGGCCCAAGTTAGCAAATATGAATTATGAATGATGATTATGAATACTGAATGGAATTACCACAGGTTGTTCGTCGTGGTTGTTTCATAATTCAGAATTCACTTCTCCAGCCAATCGGGGACGACCACATCGACAGGCCGGGCCCCAACTGGGACCGTGGTGACGAGCGCGGAATGTTCGTTCGCGAGGCTCTGCGGGTCGGCATGCATCACGGCCAGGCTCGAGGCGGCGCTGTCTGCGATTACCAGGAACCGCTCATCCGGCGTCAGGGCCAGAGCGCGGGGCTCCACGCCCACGTGGGTCGAGGCCAACACCGCCCGGTTTTGAACGTCCAGCGCCATGACCGAGCCATCGCCCGCATTGGCGATGTAAAGGACGCTCGAATCTTGTTTTAAGACGCCCGCCACCGGATCGCGGCCGGTGGGGAAAGTCTGCTCGACGTTGTTGTGGAACGTGTCCACGATAACGAGGCTGGAGGCGTGAGCGCTGAGGACGAAGATCTCTCCGCCGTCGGGCTTCAGAAGCAGAGCGGTCGGCCGTGTGCCGATTTCGATGTTCGAGAGCAGCTTCTGCGTCGCCACGCTTGCCGCGGAAACCGCTTCCTCACCTGTGTCGGCGACGAAGACTCCCGAGCTGTCGGGTAAGACCACCATGACGCCGGGAGCCCGTCCGACCTCCAGGGTGCTGAGCGGCTGACGCGTTTGCGTGCTGAGGAAAGTGAGCTGGTTCGAGGTCGGAGAAGCGACGATTAGAGTCTTGCCATCGGGAGCCAAGGCGAGGTCGGAGATGGTATCGGGCAAGTGGATTCGCGAGGTTTCCTTGGCGGCTTCGCAATCGAGAAAAATCACTTCGCGATCCGCGGGGTTCAGAACATACGCGCTGCGGCCATCGGGTGAGAAAGTCAAGTCTTTCGCGCTGCGCCCCAGGTCGAGCGTAGCGATGACGCGGGGGTGGGGGTAAACGACGACGTTGATTTTACCCGTGGCCGAGACCACATAAAGTTGCCGGCTCCCGGGCCGTGCCAGCACGCGCTCTGGCTGTAGGACGACGGGTATGGAAGCGGTGACGCGGAAATCTGCCAGGTTCACCGCGGCGAGCGTCGCACTCTGATTGTTCACAACAAAAGCCACGTAGGGCTGAGGTGGCGGCGGGCGGCGGCATCCCAGGGATGATGCTCCCAGCGTACAGGCAAGGAGGGCCAGAAGGGAAGCGCGCGCGACAACGCGAAGAACGCGAAAGAGGCGGTTTCGAGAACTCAGTTTCTTGGCAATCGTAAAGCCTCGATTTATTTCGATCGGCGATCGCGATGAACTTCCACGATCAGTCCCCCGGCATCCACGGCCACCGCCGACCAGCAAGGGCTTAGTCTAATTCAGGGTGACGCTTCCTGACAACGCATTGGGCGCTGGCCCCGCTGTGCGCGCCGGTATGGCGTCGGGCTGCCTGACAAGCAATCGTGTCTGGTATTCCCCGGCGCTCCTTGATAGGATGCAAAATATCGCTGGCGGCCTGGGCTTTGGCTTCGCTAGCCATCTCATGCTTATCCGGTTGTTTCAGCAAGCCCCAATATGTTGGGGTCAGTCTTGGCCGGGCGGCTTGGAACGGTCCGCCTGGTTCGCATCTCCTTATAGGTCGTGGACTTGTGCTTGGTCCCGAGT
>JBEKAK010000011.1:0-87295 GCA_050018275.1 Terriglobia bacterium
TCGTCATCCCGTCAAGCTCGGCGTCCCGAATCGGGACGAGGTTCTTGGCCGCTCGCATGGCCACGTAGGCCCGCGAGCGTGACCAACCGACTGCGTCGCGGATCCAGTCGTCAAACCTCTCGAAGCCCAGCTCCCGATAGAGCTGCTGACTCCGGCATTGCTCGCATAGCCGGCCGACACGGAACCACAAGCGGTCCAACTCGTGGACCAGTTTCCGAACTTCACAATCCAGATCGGTTGCCCGTTGCTTCTTCTCGTTAGCCATGCTCCCCCTCCCGGAATGTTCACGTCGCCCGGTGTGTCCTTGAAGGCCAACGTGTTGGCATCGAAATAGGCCGGGGTGCTACCGACGCGGCCGTCCCGGTGTTGAGGTTGGCTGCTCCACCTCGACCGGCGACCCGAGTTTGTCGGCAACGCCGACGCAGGCGTTTCTGAAGTGCCGCGGCCCGCCGGTAATACCATTCCTTCGCTCGACGATTTTCGCGTCTGCAACTCGTTGATTTGATTGAGTCGGTGTCCGCGATTTTTCACCTTCCGCTGTACTGATACGTTGGATTTTACGAGAATGTGTTTTTCGGCACACATCATCACAGAAAATCGAGCCGCGCTTCTTCCCTTTGAGGCTACCGCTGCAGTACGCACATCTCCCCTGCCTGGCGTGCTTTTCTGCTTCACTGCGATCCCTGAAGAATGCCGAATCCCGACAAGCGGCTGAGCAATAGACTTCTGGCTTGCCAGCGATCGTGTGCCGAAGGGTCCGGTTTAGCAGCGTCCCGCAGGCATCGCACTTCGCGGTAATGTGAAGACCTTGCGCACGGACGTAAGCGATTTCGGTGGCGGTGAGCTTCATGCCGCCACCCCTGAAAGTGAGGCTTTGAAGGGGATAGGCAGCCGCAAAACGGCTGGATTCCGTCCCGCGGCACCACCCATATGTCCTCACTCGAGCTCACTCATCCTTTTGAGTCGTTGGCAATTCGACCTTCGTCGGAAGGCCTTAAACTTTGAGACTCCCTGCCGCCTGGATGCCTTCGCAGGCATGACTCCCCTGGTGCCGGAAGGGCGCAGGGCCGATCGCGTGATCGCGCCGACCACATAGGCCGCGGTGGACCCGTCCGACGCGTCGGGGTAGGCCAGCCGCGAGAAACAGCTTCACCTCTGCGGTCCCCGTCCCCAGTGTCGTGTCATGCCGACACAAAGCATCGGGACAGGTTCCCGACACAAAGAAACTGTGAGATAATCGCCGGCGGTTCAGTTTTTCCCACTGTAAGTTAATGAATAAGCGTGCTAGTAGCATGACCTGTATAGATATTTGCTCAACTGTAAAACATAGGGACAGGTTCCCGATACAAAACACCAGGACAGGTCCCACAAAAGCCGCCAGCCTCCGCACGCCAAGGCGCTTCGCGCCAGCAGGACTTTCCGAGCTAGCTATGGCAAAATGCCTGGTACCCTGATAATGTAGGCAAGCGCGTCCAGGAGCGGTAGTTAGGCAGCCGCCCACACATGCCGTGGGCCGGACAATCCGAAGTGGAGCGACTCTTGGCAGAGACAACATGGAAGACGCGTCAACTCTCGATGCTGCTCGACGTTTCGCACGCAGCCTCAACATTTTGCTGAAGACCGTACGCCTTTATGGGACGGACCACGAACGCACGACGGCCCGTATGGGCACCGCCTGGGAGGATCTCCGCTCGGCTTTGAAGGGCGCCGGGCAAGGGGGATTGCTCCTGGGCGTCTCCGGTGATCAGGTACTGGTCGATGGCGTGCCTCTCGAGGCGCGGCCCACGGACAAAAGTTTTGCGCAGTTGCTCTCTTCCGCCGGCCTCTCCAGCATCAATTTCTCGCCGCGCGTTACGATCGATGATTTTTGGCGCCTTGTCCGCGCCTTCACCGCTCAGTCACCCAAGTCAGGATCGCTCGCGGCTGAGCTCCGGACGGCTCTGGGAGGAGACCAGGGTGCGATCCGCGCCAATGTGCTACGGTTTGTTACCCAGGATACTTCCTCGCCTGTTTCGGGGATGGCAGCACAACTCGCGGCGCAATCGCTTGAAGCCGGAGCGAAAAAGTTGCAGGACTGGCTCGAGAACCCGCAGCAGCTACTGCAATTCATGGCGACGACGGAAGGCGCTCGCCGCCAGCCCGCTGGGCCGCCCACTAGCACCAGCCCGCCCACGACGACTGGACCCCCTCCGCAAGAAGATGACGTAGTCCAAGTACTGCATTGGCTGTCGCAGCTCGGCCAGACTGCCCAGCAACCGGAGTCAGCAGAGCAGATCGGCGACGTCGAACGGCAGATCCATCAATTGCCGGTTCCGGGGAAGGCAGCGCTGACTCAAGCCATCATGAGTCTGGGATCAAAATCCGACCCCCCGAGGCCGGACGACCCCCTGCTGCTGCAACTCGGCGAGCGTGTCGCGACTCGCTTCGCTTTGGAGCGGTACGAGCGTGGAGACATGCGAATCAATGCCGTGCTTGAACTCCTCGGCCGGCTGCGGCGCGAAATCAACTCTCTGCGAGAGATCCTCAAGCGGCACGAGGAAAAAATGGGACGCGCCGGCCTGCAGGTGGAACCTCACGCCGACATTCTCGACCGGCAATTCTGGGCAGGCCTTCCGGAGCGGGCCAAAAAGAAGATCCTGTTTTCCCCCGAAGCCTATGCGATCCCGCCCCGAAACATTCGGCAATTCGTCGAAGAGTTGCTCACCCGCGGCGATGCGGAATCGGCATGCGGCATCCTGCAAAACTACGCGCAGTGTGTGCACACCCAGGAAGTAGAGGCAAGACGAAAGGTCGCGATGGGCTTGACCGACTTGGTTGACCTTTACTCCCGAACCCACAGCTCGTTGCTGAAGTTCACCCTGCACCATCTGGGAGAAGCCTTGGGCCGCGAGGCGAACCCCGACCTGCATACCCTGTTCGGCGCCGCCTTTGTTCGCTTCAGCCACGAAGCCGCGGCGCGCCGCCAATACGCGGCCATCCAGGAAGCCCTGGTCGCGATGGAGACGCTGGAACAGCTTCAGCCGGAACTGGCACGACTCCTCTGGCCTCGTGTCAAGGCGGGGAACCCCCTGCCCGATTTCATTGAAGAAGCCCTGCACGCTCCCTCCCTTCCGGAAGGCTTGATGGAGGTCCTGCGGCATATGCCTCACGCCACGGTCGATCAGGTGGCCAGCCGCACTCCTCGGTGCGTGCACCGGGATGAATGGGAACGGTTGCTGGAAATCGTCCGCGGAGTGGGCCCCGAAGCGGCCGCCTACCTCCGCAAGAGTCTGGAGAGTCGCCCGGCGCCGGAAGCGGCGTCCAAGATAGCGCTGCTCTGCCGGCTGGAGCCGCAGGCTGTGGAAGAGCTTCTTCCCTTGCGCCTGCGCGACTGGGATTACGCCGCCCAGGACCGGGTGGTGAGGCAACTGGCAAACAGCTTGGCGCCGCAGCGGGGCAGACTGCTGGACAAAATCTTCGATCTCCTCGCTCCCGCCGTCTTGCCTGAGGCGGCTGATGAACTCGGAATCTGCGGCGACCGCAGCGTAGCTCCCCGGCTCATGCAGATCGTCGAAAAGGAATCCCGCCATTCCAGCAACCCCTATTTGCAGATCAAGGCCATCGAAGCTCTGGGACGGCTCCGCGAACCGAGGGCCGAGCCGCTCCTACGCCCTCTGGCTGAAGCCAAGCGTTTTGGGCGCTGGCGGCATCACCGCGAGCTGAGGATTACAGCCGTCCAGGCACTCCAAAAGATCAATCCGGATTGGGCCAAGGGCTTCCTGCCGCGGTGCGGGCTGAGCGACGCGGAGCTCACCCTGGCGCCACTCGACCCCGAACCCGACGCCCTCTGGCAGCGCCAGCGGCGCTATCTGCGCCTGAACCTGCCCAATCCGCTGAGCGGCACCATCCGCACCGCCCAGGGCAGCCACCGTCTGGCCATCGATCAGCTCAGCCTGGGAGGTGGAGTGGCGCGGACCCAATGCCACATCAAACCCGGCTTTATGGCCAGCTTGGAGTTCCAGCCAGGACTGCACCGCATCCGCGCCGAGGTGCTGGTCCGCGAAGCGCGGCCCCAGGAATTGACCTTCGAGCTCGTCAGCATTGGGCTTGAAGACCGCAACCGCCTGCGCCGCTCACTCCTCGGACCGCAGGCGAAGGCCGCTTGAAATCCCCGCAATATCAATAGAGGTGAGATCGCCCGATTACTCGATCTCCCGATCACTTGACCGGGTCATCGGCCCTCCGGTTCATCGGATCATTGCGTGGACGACTGAAGTGAGATCACCCGATCTCCCGATCACCCGATTCTTCGAGCTCCCGTCCTTTCCTATTCCCCGTCACCTTTAACCTATTCCCTGTTTTCCTGACTACTAACGCCTTTCTTTTCACCACTATCGCTTCGCCAACCAATTAACTAGCTTGTTTTCATCAACATATCCGGGTCGCCCGGCAAGAAGTTTTCTCAATCCTTTGTTTTCATAGAGATTTCCGGATCGACCTTCATTCTTAACATCTTTTTCTTCGCGCCGCCCCGGAAGCAGCCCAGGCTGGTCAACTGCTTTGATTTCAATGACTTGATTTTCAGCGTAGGCCATGGAAGTTCCCGCTTTTGCTCGCTAAGTCCCTGTTGTTTCATCAACATATCCGGATTCCGGCGGGTTTTCGCTAGCTCCGAGCTCGCGGGCTGGGGCGTTGAATCTTCATCCGCAAGCTCTCCCAAACCCTTTGCGTGCCGGAGGGCAAGCCCTGCACCGTCCGGTACAGGGCAAGCCGCGCGCACTCCAAAACGAGTTGCCTGCGAATTCCCAAACACACCCCTCCTCCCACTCTAGCTTAGCAATAATCGTGGGGGTAATGTCAAGACCCTGACACACGATTTGGGCTACCGGCAGGCAGAAAAGTGAAAGCAGCAGGTGGTAGGTGGAATATGGCATGTGGGGTGCGCCACTTGCGGGCTACCGGCAGCCCGCAAGGTGAACGGGGGGGCGCCTGATTTTCCGGGAACTCCCCTGCTGGGGGGCGGCCCCAGGCCCGCAGGGCCGAAACAGAGTAGCCCAGGGTCTCCGTTGATTCGCCCGGCATTAAGATCGGCGGACTTTCAGCCGCGGCGACAGAGGGCTGATTGCTGGACCGGCGGGCGGGAGGCCCTGCATCGCATGGTGCAGGACGAGCCCGCCCGACCAATGTCAACTTTCCACTTTCAACTTTCAACCTTCGACTCCACTACACCGTCAAATTCCTTGGCGCGCGATACCAGCGGCCGATGAGCTTCTGCGCCGCGGGGCCGCTCCTGGCTAATCCGCCATCTTGGCGACATGAAGGTCGAAGCCGGTGCCGGGCAGGAGGGCGGTGAGCTCAAAGGCCGTAAAGCCCTCGCCCGTGCGCTCGGTGCGCCGATAGACGCCGGGCTCACTTTCCACGGTCTCGCGGCGCGCCCCGAAATCTTGCAAGTAGGCTTGGGCAGCCTTCACGTCCGGGCGCCCGGAGGCCGTCGGCCGAGTCAGGGCTTCGGCCGCGTAAGAGCGGATGAGCTTGGGCCAGTATTTTTCGAGCAGCGAGGTGCTGGCGAAAAGATCGGCCCAGATGATCTGATCATTCACCGCCACCACCACACCCACGGCGTTCCGGTCGCGCAATTCGCGGATCACTCCTTCGTAGGACCGCTCGAGGGGCGCGGCAACTGCATCCACGCGTTGCTTGACCTCTTCGTTGCCCATCACCCGGGCGTAAGACGAGGTCGATGCCATATCGCGGGCCGCCTCCGGGCTGGCGCCTACGGCCATGGCTGACGCCGAGGCATGAACTTCCGACCATACCTTCGCCTGATCTTTGTCGGCCATGGCGCTGCGACGCACGCTGGGCTGCGCCATCTGGCTATGGAAAGAGCCGAAATCGGATTTGGTCGCGACCCAACGCCCCGGTTCAACGCAGAAGACGGCGAGGTCGATGGGATCGCTCTTGGGCGGGACGATGCGGTCCTTGCCCACCACCCGGTCCTGCTTGCCTCCCGTCACGATCTCGCCCGCCAGCAGAATCAGGGGACGTTCGGAATTGTTCACCAGGACCAGCCGGTTGACTTCCGCGCCGTCAGTAATGTAACCCTGGCGTCCACGGATGAGCGGCCGGAGGCTTCCGGCTTCGCTCACCACGACTTCACCCGAGCGCAGGCCCTCATCGAGCGTTAGGAAGTTCTTCGTGTCATGGGAACGGTCGGCGACGACCGGGAAGATGGTAAGGTTGCCGCGGCTGATCGGCGCGAGCACTTTGTAGGCAGACCCGGTCTCTCCCGCCTCGCCGCGATCCGGCCCGAAAGGCAGGACCATCAATGTTGCCAGTGTTGTCATCAAACCCAGACCCAGTAGGTGTTTTCCAGTCATAATAGGTTCCTCCCAAAGAAGTTGACCGAGGCGTGAGTCCCAGTCTATGGAAAGAACGGTTCAGGTTATAATTCTTGCATACGAATCTCTGGCGCCTGGCTGAACGCGGGTAGCGCCGACATCGCCTTTCATGTCGGCGGCCGTTAAGAAGCCAGGACAGGCCATGGGTAAGACACGGTGACAGAAATGTTGCGCGTGTTCGTGGGGCGCATACATAAGAGACAATGTATGCGCCACCCGCGGCCGACGAACCGCGCAGGCGGAATCCGATGAGCGGCAGCCGAGAAACCGCAACCCACTCTACGATGGCAGACCTGCCCTGCTTGCGCAGGCAAGCTGCGCAGGCAGGCATTCCGGAATCAGTGTTTGCCAAGCTCTATCGGCAAGCCGGGGCAGAAAGATTCGGCCTGACGCCACAGGATTTCGCCGGCATTCTGCAGGAGGTCGCGGGCAAGCATCTCCGCGCTAACGCGAGCCCCTCCGAGGTCCTGGAACTCCTCACGAATTTGCGCGTTGAGGAACTGGCGCTGGCGCGCTGCTGCGCCCGGGGCAACGAAGCCGCCTGGGAGATTTTTCTGAACCGATACCGTGAGAAGCTCTACGGCGCGGCGTACTCGATCGCCAGGGAGGATTCCGCCGCTCGGGATCTGGCGGATTCTCTTTATGCCGACCTTTACGGCGTACGCACGACTGACGGACGGCGAATTTCCAAACTGAACTCTTACACGGGACGGGGTTCGCTCGAGGGCTGGCTCCGGGCCGTCCTGGCGCAGGAATACGTGAATCGCTATCGCCAGCAGCAGCGGCTGGTCAGCCTGGAAGAGCGGACCGAGGCGGGCGTGCAGTTCCAGGCCGCGGACCCCGACCCCACGCAGGCGCTCGATGCGCGTTTGGAAGAGGCTGCGGATCAGGCACTCGCTTCCCTTGCGGCGGAAGACAAATTCATCTTGGCCAGCTACTACCTCAATGGACGCACCTTAGCCGAAATCGCGCGCCTGTTAGGCGTGCACGAATCCACGGTCAGCCGAAAGCTGGAGAAGATCACGGCGTCGACGCGCAAGTGCATTCTTGCTGGCCTGATAGATCGCGGCATGAGCCCGAAAGAGGCGGAGCAGGCGATGGAAGTCGAGGTGAGCGAGTTCTCCTTGGACGTGCGCCGACGGTTGATGCAAGAAAAAGGGCAGCAGACCGTTCCATAGTAGGAGAGGGACAGGTGCGGTTCGAGTTCGCTTCAACCTGGGAGGACGGTCGAAACATCTCAGACCGGCTATAGGTTATGCCCGGACTGCCAAAAATCGTGCTCAAGCGCCTGAGGGCGAAACCCGCGGCGCCCGGATCCTCCGGCGCTCCTGCGGGGCCGGCGGGTTCTCAGGCCGTTAAGCATTTCGATGCCAACCTCCTGGCGGCTTTCGCAGAGAAGACCCTGACCGAGCGAGAGCGGACCGAGGTCCTGAACCATCTTGCCCAGTGCGCGGACTGCCGCGAAGTTGTGGCTTTAACCGTGCCCGCGGAGGTTGAGGTGGCGCAGGCCACACGCTTAGCCGCCCGGCGGGGGTGGAGCGTCTGGTCAGCTCTCCGTTGGGGTGCGCTGGCAGCAGCGTTGGGAGCCGTGGCTATCGTTGTGGTTTTGCACCAATACCCGTCGAGAAGGCAGGCGACGGTTTCGAAGGACATGAGCCCTGACGTTGCGGCGAGTGCAGGTAAGGCTGTGCCACAGGCTTCCGCAGAGTTACCTCCGGCTCAGCCAAGCCCCGAAGCAGCGGCGGCTAAAGCGGAAGCAGAGTCTCGTGAATCCCTGCGCGAGATGGCGAAACTCGAAAAAGGAGCGACGCGCTCAGGAGGTCGAAACGTTGCCACTCAGCCAGCGAGTACTGAGACAAAGCAGCAAGTAACGTTGATGGCTGCGGCTCGCCCTCCCGCGACCACGGAAGCTGAGAATGTTCCGCCGGTACGCGCGGAGCGCGAAACTTCGACAACTGGGGTCGCGCTCTCCGTTGGCGCGATGCCCGCCGCGCCGCCCCCGGCGAAGCCTGTCTTCAAGGTCTCGGCAGCCCCTGAAGGCGAGCCGCAAGCTGAAACCAGCGTTGTGCCGCAGGCCGGTGGGGCCGCAGCATCCGCGAAAACCGAAACCGCCACGGCCTCGAGAGATCTGAACGCTGACCAAGCTCTGGAAACCTCCCGGAAAGCCACGACTCCGACGACTTCCCGGGCAACAGCTCGCGTACGCGGCGGGCCCCCGGTGGGGGAATTCGCGCCCAAGGCCATGGCGGCGCGCAGCGATTCGAAGAGTAAGCTGGGACCACCCGCAGCACTCTGGAATATTTCCGCGAGTGGGAAAGTGCAGCGCTCCGAGGACGGTGCGAAAAGCTGGGAAGAAGTGCAAGTCGATGACGCTGTCACGTTCCGGGTGATTACCGCCAGCGGCGGAGAGGTTTGGGCGGGAGGATCCGGCGGGGCGCTCTACCATTCCAGCGATGGCGGCGTGAATTGGCAGCGGGTCAACTTGGAATCAGGCGGGAGCTCCGTTACACAAACCATCGTGGGCATTCAGGTTCGCGACCCTCAGCATCTTACGGTCACCACCGCATCCGGGGAGCAGTGGGTTACCGAAGATGGCGGCCAGCACTGGCGGGGGGAACCGTAGCAGTTTGCTGAAAAAGGTTCCAAGGATGTCATCCTGAGCCCGCCTTTCGGGCGAAGGATCAGCAGTTGTTCCTTTTACTCGGTCCGTTGCGTTCAGGCCACAATGATCGAGGGACCGAACGCTGCGAAGAGAGGAACTGCAGATTCTTCGTCGTCCCACAAGACGGGACTCCTCAGAATGACGGCCATTGGGGTTTCTCAGCAAACTGGCGGCTGTCCATCACACTCAGACCCTCCTCGGTTTCCAGCCAATCGCTTAGGAGAGCCTTCGGTCGCACCTAATCGGGCACCCACACATAGAATCTACCAACCCCGAAGCGAACTACCGCATCCTACCAACGTCTACAGGGCACTCAAGGAATTATCATCAACCGCTACTGTGGGGAAAGACAGGTGTGTAAGAGATGCCAGTCCTCGCTGCCACGGACAAGCTGTATGCCGACTCGGTAAACCCGCAGTGGGTCCGGCTTCTTGATGTGTTGCAGATGAACGTGCCTTTCGTGCGTTGCGAGGGCGCGGAACTGTGGCGGGAGGATGGGAAGCGGGTTCTCGACTTCCTCTCCGGATACTGCGTACACAACACCGGCCACAACCACCCGCGCATTGTCGCGGCGCTCAAGGAAGAACTAGACCGGAGCGGCCCCGTCATGGTGCAAAGCCACGTGCCGGAGCTGGCCGGTGAACTTGCCCTGCGCCTTTTGGAGAGCGCCGGCGGGCGTCTGAAGAAAGCGCATTTCACGAGCTCCGGCAGCGAAGGCGTAGAAGCAGTCATCAAGTTTGCGCGGGCGCACACCGGACGTTCCGGCCTGCTCTTCGCCGAAGGCGCATTTCACGGGCTCACCTGTGGAGCTCTCTCCTTGATGGGCAACTCCTTCTGGCGCGAAGGGTTCGGACCGCTGCTACGGGAGGCGAAGCAGGTCCCATTCGGAGACCTCGAGAATCTTGAAGCCGAGCTTCGGACGAAGCGCCACGCGGCCTTTATCGTCGAGCCTGTCCAAGGCGAGGCCGGAATCCGGATTCCCGATCCCGAATACCTGCCGAAGGCCCAGGCCCTCTGCCGGCGGTACGGCAGCCTCTTCATTTTGGACGAAGTCCAGACGGGGATGTACCGGACCGGCCGGTTCCTGGCGGCCCAGCATTTTGGCCTCGACCCTGACGCCGTTATTCTGGCCAAAGCGCTGAGCGGGGGCCTGATCCCTGTGGGCGCCGTCCTGATGACGGACGATGTTTACAACTCAGTGTATAGCTCCCTCAAGCGCGCCATCATTCACACTTCAACCTTTTCTGAGAACAGTCTCGCCATGCGCGCCGGGCTGGCCACGCTCGACGTGCTGGAGTCGGAGCGGCTGGGAGAACGGGCCTCGTCGCTGGGCCATTACCTTCGCCGGCGACTGCAGCAGACTCTCTCCGGGTTTGAGATGGTCAGGGACGTGCGTGGCCTGGGCTTATTCTGCGGGATCGAGTTCCAGGCTCCCCGGCAGTTGGCTCTCCGGGTTGCGTTTGAAGCCTTCCTGCGCATCCATCCCGGCATGTTCGGGCAGATGCTGGTGAGGCAGCTCTTCCGGGAGAAAGACCTTCTCACCCAGATCTGCGGAAACAACTTTCTGGTGCTCAAGGTCGCGCCGCCGCTGGTCATCGGAAATGAGCAAGTCGATGAGTTTGTTGCCAGACTGGGCGAGGCGGTGGAGCTGGTTCATGCTTCCACCACCTTCTGGTCGGAAGCGCTGAGGTTGGCTCGGCGCGTTGTCAAGGTTTGAACGTAATCTGAGATACGGACGTTCGCGGCCGCAGTTTATACCACGAAAGGGATGATCCGCGGCCTTCACACAATATGGGCCCAGCATCGATTCATCTGCTCCTCCTCGCGCTGGTTCAGGGATTCTTGAGTCCCATTAGCGCAGCGCTCCTGCCTTCATTACCCCTCGATCTGGGTTACCGCCAGATGTACAACCTGGAATTCAGCGACGCGCACAGGACTTTCCAGGTTTACCAACAGTCCCAGCCTGACGATCCCCTGGGCCCGACTTCCGATGCCGCCGCGTACCTGTTTGAGGAATTCAACCGGCTGGGTGTTTTGCAGACGGAGTTGTTCGTCGACGACGAGAAATTCAAAGACCGGCAGAAGCCTGCTCCGGATCCCGAGCTCCGGGAAAACTTCCGGCGGGCCATCACCAAGAGCCAACGGTTGGCGGATGAGATCTTGAAGCGCTCGCCAAAGGACCGCAACGCGCTCTTTGCCACGGTCCTGAACCTGGGGCTCCAATCCGACTACCTGGCCCTGGTTGAAAAACGCGATCTGGCTTCCCTCAGCTACACGAAGCGCGCGGGGCTGATGGCTGATCGGTTGCTCGCCATCGATCCATCCTGTTACGATGCATACCTCGCCATCGGGGTCGAGAATTACGTGTTGGGGCTGAAGCCTGCGCCAGTGCGCTGGTTGCTGCGGCTCTACGGAGCGGAGACGGATAAGGAACTGGGCCTTCAGAAACTGCAATTGACCGCGGAGAAGGGCCACTACCTGCTTCCCTTCGCACGGCTCCTGCTCGCCGTAGCGGCTCTGCGTGACAAGGATCGCAGCCGAGCCAGAGAACTGCTCCAAAACCTGGCACAGGAATTTCCCAACAATCAACTGTATAGGAGAGAACTCTCGCGGCTCCAGTAAACGTTCCCCCCACCTGGGTAGAGCCGAGGGAGAGACCGAAAACATGAAAATCTCAAGCGTTGCCAGCGCATTTCCGGAACACTACTACTCACAGGCCTTCCTAACCGAGAGACTGAAGCAGTTCTGGGATCACCGGCTGGCCCACCCCGAGGTGGTGGACCGACTGCATTCACACTCCGGGATTGACGGCCGCCATCTGGCTCTGCCCAGCGATGCCTACTTCAAGCTGACCACCTGGGGTCAGGCCAATAACGCCTGGATCGAGTGCGCCCAGGATCTCGGCTCTCAGGCGCTCTGCCGGGCTTTGGCCGGCGGGGGGCTGACTCCCCAGGACATCGACGCCTTGTTCGTGGTAACGGTCACGGGCATCGCCAGCCCGTCGCTCGATGCCCGTCTGGTTAACCGCATGGGACTCTCCCCACGCATCAAACGCATTCCCATCTTCGGCCTCGGTTGTGTGGCGGGGGCCGCCGGGATTGCCCGCGCTGCGGATTACGTGCGCGCTTTTCCGAATCAAGTTGCGGCGCTTCTCTCCGTCGAGCTCTGCTCGCTCACGTTTCAGCGGGACGACGTCTCTATGGCCAACTTGATTTCCGCGGGATTGTTTGGAGACGGCGCCGCGGCGGTGATCGTCACCGGCGCCGAGAGAAAAGCGGAGGGCGCGGAAATTCTGGCCACGCGATCGGTCTTCTATCCCCAGACCGAGCACATCATGGGTTGGGATATTTCGGAAAAGGGTTTCAAGATCGTCCTCTCTCCGAATTTGCCGGATCTGATCGTCGAGCACCTGGGCCAAGACGTGGACTCGTTCCTGGGGGACTTGGGGCTGACACGGAAGGATATCACCCGTTGGATTCTCCACACGGGCGGACCCCGGATTCTCGAGGCTACCGCCATGGCACTGGGGTTGCCGCGTGAGGCGCTGGACGCGTCATGGGACTCCCTGCGCAAGGTTGGCAATCTCTCCTCCGCCTCGGTGCTCCTCGTGCTGGAGGAGGTCTTCCGGCGACGGCGTCCGGAAACGGGCACCTACTCGCTGCTCGCGGCCATGGGTCCGGGTTTCTGTTCCGAGCTGGTACTTCTTAGGTGGGACTGATGAGTCCTGAGTTCGTGAAAACCGACGTTTTTGTAGTGGGTGGCGGCCCCGCAGGGCTTGCCGCAGCTATTGCCGCTCGCCAGAAGGGTTTACGGGTGGTGGTCGCAGATTTCGCTGAGCCTCCGATCGATAAAGCCTGCGGCGAAGGATTGATGCCCAACACGGTGGCGGCGCTGAAACAACTGGGCGTGACGCTGGGCTCGGAGAAGGCCATCCCTTTTCACGGTATCCGTTTTGTGGAGGCTGGAACGTCGGCGGAGGCCGCCTTTCCCCAGGGGTATGGACTCGGTATTCGGAGGACCATCCTGCACAAAGTCCTTGTCGAGAGAGCCGTCGCCGCCGGGGTGCAATGTCTCTGGAAAACCCGCGTGACCGGCCTACGTCCCGGAGAATTTGGGATGGATTCGGACAAAATCCCCAGCCGCTGGATCATCGGCGCGGACGGGCAGAATTCCCAGGTCCGCAAATGGGCAGGCCTTGACCGAGGCCGCCCGAGCGAAATCCGCTATGGATTCCGGCAGCATTTTTGCGTTACCCCCTGGAGTGACTTTGTAGAAGTTCATTGGGGCGGAAATTGCCAAATCGTCGTTACACCGGTTGGCCCGAGGGAGATGTGCCTGGTGGTGACCTCCAGGTGGCCGCAGCTCCGGCCAAAAGCCGCTTTAACGCAGTTCCCAGAAATCTCCCGGAGGCTGGAGGGCAGGCCTACACTCACCAAAGACTTGGGCGCGATTTCAGCTTTACGCGTTGTCCGCAATGTGTGTCGTGGACCTTTGGCCTTGATTGGCGACGCGTCCGGCTCCGTCGATTCTCTCACCGGCGAGGGCCCGGGACTGGCGTTTCTCGAAGCTCGCGCTTTGGCTGAAGCGCTGGCCAACCAGGACCTCGCTTCGTACCAGGCCGCGCATCGGGTCATCAATCGCGGGGCCGTACTGATGTCCAGGCTGCTGCTTGCTATGGAAGGTCACGCTTGGCTGCGGCGTCGAGTGCTCAGTGCCCTGGCGAATGAGCCGCAGTTGTTCGCGCGGTTCCTGGCTGTTCAGGTCGGCGCCTTTTCGCCCGGAGATCTTGGCATCGGCAACGTCCTCAAATTGGGGCGGGGGCTCTTGACCAGTCCAAGCTGAAGAATCAGACTGCGGATCTATCAAACCATGACCGTACTCAGACCTCGTTTGCGAAGTATGTTCCATTTGGCGCTTGTCGTTCTTGCGCTCTCCCCGGCATCGCCGGGGCGTGCTCAGGAATCTACGGTGCAACTCGATCCCTCCCAAGCCCAGGTAGGCTTCACCCTGGGAGATGTTCTGCACACCGTTCACGGAATGTTCAAGCTGAAGCGCGGTAACATCAAGTTCGATCCTGCCACGGGTCAGGCAAGCGGTTTGGTGGTGGTTGACGCCACCAGTGGCGACAGTGGCGGCCACGCGCGCGATCGTAAGATGCATAAGGAGATTCTGGAGAGCGCGCAGTATCCGGAAATCACCTTCACGCCGCAACACGTCCAAGGTCAGGTCGCGGCGCAAGGAGCTTCCCAGGTTCAGGTGCTGGGAGTCTTCAATCTTCACGGCACGGATCATCCCCTCACTCTCACCGTCCAGGTACACGTCGCAGGAAACCAGGTGACGGCCGACATGCACTTCACGATCCCCTACGTGAGTTGGGGCCTCAAAAATCCCAGCACGTTTATCCTGCGGGTCAACGATAACGTGGATATCAATATCCACGCCGAGGGCCGGATTCAAGCCCCTGCGACACATTGAGGCGCCGTTACGTAGTGGCCTAAACACGTTCGACCAGAAAATCTCAACCCTCTCCCGCCCGCGCGGGAGAGGAGTGCCGGGGAAGCAGTGCTTCCCGTCGGCGGGGTGAGGGCTCGCACCCCCAGGGCCTGCCTGCCGGCAAGCAGGCTCGCGCTCACACACGGCCGAAGGTCCGCCGACCTTAATGGCGGACGGGTCAACGGAGACCCTGGGCTACGATCTTGCGTCCCAGAGGGGGCTGCGGAGCAGACCGCCGAAACGGAAAGATTTCATCAACGAACTTAAGTTACAGCACACTAGAGCCTCGCCCGGCGGGTTTCCACCTTCCATCTTCTCCTTCCCTCGTGATGATCGGGCGAGTACAATCTCCGCTTTGCTGGCCACGGCTTGGCCGTGGGACGAGCAAGATGGTGACACCATTGCTTTGAGCCTTATGCGAAAAGCTCCACGCCTCGTCCTCGGAATTGCCATCGTCGGTCTGGTGCTCTGCGCGGCCGACTTGGCGACGCGCGACTGCAAGGTGGGCCCTTCCGCCTACGACAACTGTATGTGGATTCGGGTCCGCGCTTACCTCGGCCTGCCGCCGAGCCGGCTTCTGCGGATGGCCACTCTGGAGTTCGTGGGGATCGCCCTCGCCATGGTCCTCTACCTCGCATTCCGATACGTGTTCCCCTTTCGGAGGACGACGCCGGCTGCACAAGATTCGTCGCAGACTCATGTCCCCGGGCCTCCCTCGAATTCGCAAATCAGCGACTCCGAAACCGCTGGGGAGCCCTCCGAGCCGGAGACTCGGCGCGCGAATTGACGGCTCCCTGCTTCCCCAGATTTGATAGAATGCCGCGCACTAATCGGCCGGGCAGCGCAGAAACCTCGAAGCCCAGAGCCACTGCCTGCTCGATTCGCCTGGGAGGGACGATGAAAACCCTTTTCCATCTCGGGTTGCTGACAGCCTTCGCGTTGTCCGTCGCAAGCGCCAGCGCCCAAACTTACAAATCCCACATCGAGCGTCCAATCGTCCGTTACAAAATGCAGGCCAAGCTCGACCCCGAAGCCAAGAAGGTTACCGGACACTACACGCTCACCTGGTGGAACCACACCGACGACACCATTCCCGACCTCTATTTTCACCTGTACCTCAACGCCTTCAAGAATATGGACAGCACTTTCTTCCGCGAGGCATTCGGGCGTCGCCGGCGCCCAGACCGGCAGCCGCGGGATCGAGGCTCCGAGGAAAGCAGGTGGGGCTGGGTGGATGTGAACAAACTCCAAATCGTTGGTGGCGCGGACCTCACTTCCAGCCTGACCTTCGTCCACCCCGATGACGACAGTGCCACCGATCAAACCGTCATGCGGGCCGCCCTGCCTCAACCGATCCCGCCACACGGCACGATCGAACTTTCCGTGGACTTCACCGCCAAGCTGCCCCGCTCGGTGGCTCGCAATGGCTACGAGGGCGATTACTTTCTGCTGGCGCAGTGGTTCCCCAAGATCGGCGTTTACGAAGGCGCCGGCGAACGTGGGCGAAAACAGGGCGGATGGAATTGCCACCAGTATCACGCCAACACGGAGTTCTACGCGGACTATGGAGTCTACGACGTCGAACTCACGGCTCCGGCAAACTACGTGGTCGGCGCGACGGGATTCCGCCTCGGTGAGCAGCGCAATCCCGACGGCACCACGACCTATCACCAATACCAGGAAGACGTCCACGACTTCGCCTGGACGGCTTGCCCGCGCTTCGTGAAGGTCACGCGCACCTTCGACTGGCGCAAGGAGGTGAGTAGTGAGGAACTGCTCAAGTGGGCGAGTTTTGTGAATGTCCCCACCGAGCAGGAAGAACTGCGCGACGTCAACGTCACGCTTCTGGTGCGGCCCGACCACGTGAACAGCACGGACCGTTACTTCCGCGCGCTTTTTAACGGCTTGAAATACTTCGGATTGTGGTATGGGCAGTACCCCTATGACACGCTTACGGTTGTGGACACGCCTCGCAATTCCGCCACCTGCTGCATGGAATACCCGACCTTCATCACTGTCGCCACCAGCCTCTGGCCGGGCGAGCACGCCTTTCATCCGGAAGGCGTCACCGTGCATGAGTTCGGCCACCAGTTCTGGTACGCCCTGGTCGGCAACAACGAATTTGAAGAAGCTTTCCTGGACGAAGGTTTCAACACGTACTCGACCAGCAAGGTCCTTGAGACCGCCTATGGCGCGGCTTGTTCCTACGAGCGAGTCTTTGGTATGCCGATTCCCTCCTTCACCTGGCTGGACGTTCCGTTGCCGCGTTTCCCCTTTGCGGGTGTGCCCTCGATCCCGGTCGGCCCGTACTTTTCTTGCGTCGAGACTCCGGAACGCACCAGCGACCGCGGGAGTTATCTCCTGAACGCCAAGGACGACGACTTGGTGCGCTTCGGGTGGGAGTACTTGAATGGGGCCAGCTATGGGACGAATTCGTACGGAAGGGTGGGCCTGACGCTGCGCACGCTCGAAAGCTATCTGGGCGAGCAAACCATGGCGCGGGTCATGCGCACCTATCACCAGCGTTGGCGTTACCGGCATCCCTGCCTGCAAGACTTTATCGCGGTCGTGAACGAAGTCTCGGGGCAAAACATGAATTGGTTCTTCCAGCAATTCTTTTATAGCTCCAATGTCGCGGATTACACGCTTGAGGACGTGAAGAGTGAGCCCGTACTTGGCAAGATCGGTGTGTACGACGTCAGCGGAAAAAAGCAAACCTTCCTGGACAAACCAGCTCAGGAAGCCTTCGAGAAAAGCACGAACAAGCAATACCACTCCACCGTCACGGTGCGTAGGCTGGGAGAGGTTTTGGCGCCCGTCGACGTGCTGGTGCATTTCGAAAAGGGTGAGACCGTTCGGGAGCAATGGGACGGCCAATACCGCTGGGTGCGATATACCTACGCGAAGCCGACGAAAGTGATCTCCGCGGAGCTCGATCCGGCGCGCAAGCTGGCGCTGGAGGCCAATTTCACCAACAACAGCCGCACCCGGGAAGAAGACAATCGCGCTGCCGCCAAATGGTATGTGCGCTGGATTTTCTGGCTCGAGAACCTGTTCTTTTCTGCCGGCTTTTTCAGTTGACCGGATCGGTTGAGAGACCACTTCATCGCACTTAAAGGGAGAGGAAAGATGACAGTCGGATCAGCCATCAAACAGGGATTCAGCGTGACTCGCCGCGCCGGGACCGGCGTCTGGGTTTTGTTCCTCGCGAACCTGGCGCTGGCGGCCCTCGCGGCTCTGCCCATTTACCGCGGCATCCTCGGCTTCACCGGACACAGCCTGATGACCCAGGAATTGCTGCGCGGATTCTCTTCCGACTGGTTCACGGACTTCACGTTGAAGCGACCCGGTGTGTGGGACCACTATGCGGTCATCATCGCTAACGTCGGGCTTCTTTCGATTCTGGTGAATGCCATCCTGGCGGGCGGCGTTTTGGCGCACTTCCGGGATCCCGGCCTGTCCCAAGGGCCGTTCGCCTTCTTCCGCGATGCCGGACGCTACGCCTGGCGGATGGTTCGCCTGATGATCATCGGCCTCATCTGTTACTGGCTCGTTTTCCTGGTGCTAAACCAAGGGCTCGCGCGCCTCACCCGGCGGTGGACTGTCGACGCACTGGACGACCGGCCGGTCTTTTGGATAAAGCTCGGTGTCGGCCTGGTGACCGTGGTGGGACTCATCTTCGTCAATCTGGTGATGGACTACGCGCGCGTCAACCTGGTGCGAGAGGAAGAAACCAGCGCCGTCCTAGCGTTCCTGTCCTCGCTCGGATTCTCGCTGAGCCGCTTACGGAAAGCGCTCGCGGTTTATGCGATTCCTTCCCTTCTGGGAGTGGCGCTGCTCGTGGTGTACCGCTTGGTGGTGCCCTGGAGCCTCGTCAATGAGTCGCTGGGCAGCACCGGATGGTCACACCTCCGCGAACCACTGGTGCTGGCGCTGCTCTTCTTCGGCCAGCAGGCGATCATGTTGGGCAGGTACTGGTTTCGAGTCGCGACTTGGGCCAGCGAGTGGTCTTACTGCTCCGGCGCGCACTAACCAGGGAATCTCGTCAAAACTGTGCGAGGCGAATCTCGGCGCTGCGGTGGAAGCATGCGCCCGCGTCTTCACCAGTTTGCTGAAAAACTCGTTGGGAGTGTCATCCTGAGCATGGATAGCCGGAAGCCGCTACCCATGCTGTCAGAAACGGGGTGCCGCGGGGTAAGACCGAAGGGTAGGTTTTTCCTGCCCTGCACCTGTCCCGATGTTCTGCATCGGGAAGGGCACAAGATAATAACCGGGGGCGTTGCCCCCGGCTACTGTATCGATCCCCTGCGGGGATCAGGATGACATGTTCGGATCGTTTTCGAACAGCCAGCTAAACTCTCTCGAGCGCCTGCTCGAGGTCGGCGATCAAATCCTCCACATCCTCGATTCCCACTGAAATACGCAGCAAGCTGTCGGTGATTCCCTCGCGCTCCCGGTCCGCCGCTGGGACACTCGCGTGCGACATGCTTGCGGGGTGGGAAATCAGTGTCTCAACGCCACCCAGGCTTTGGGCCAGGGAGCAGAGGCGGACCGACTTCAGAATGGTCTTGGCGTTTTCGAGCGAGCCGGTTTCGAACGAAAGCATTCCGCCGAAACCGGCCATCTGCCGCTTGGCGAGTTGGTGCTGCGGATGGTTGGGCAGGCCGGGGTAGTGAACCTTTTTCACCTTGGAATGCTTCGCCAGGAATTGGGCAATCGTCATGCCATTCTCATTGTGCTGGCGCATGCGGACGGCGAGGGTCTTTACGCCTCGCAAAACCAGCCAACTGTCCATCGGTCCCAGCACAGCGCCGGCGGCGTTCTGGAGAAACCCCAACCGCTCGGCAAGTGCGGGGTCGTTCAGGATGGCGGCCCCGCCCACGCCGTCACTGTGGCCGTTCAGGTATTTCGTGGTGCTGTGCACGACGATGTCCGCGCCGAGCTCCAACGGGCGCTGCAAGTACGGGCTCATGAAGGTATTGTCGACGGCCAGCAGGACCTTGTGCCGGCGAGCCAGCTCCGCCGCCGCGGCGATATCGGTGATTTCCATGACGGGATTGCTGGGCGTCTCGATGAAGAGCAAGCGTGTGTTCGGGCGCACGGCGCGTTCCACGTCCTGCAGGCGAATGGTGTTGGCGTAACTGAAGGTCAATCCGAAGTCTTTGAGAACCCGCTCGAAAAGTCGGACGGTTCCGCCATAGAGATTGTGGCCCGCCACCACGTGGTCGCCCGGCTTGAAAAGAGTCAGCAAGGCGTTGATGGCGGCCATGCCCGAAGCAAATGCGAAACCGAACTTCCCTCGCTCCAAAACAGCCAGATTGCGTTCCAGGGCCGTCCGCGTCGGATTGGCCGTGCGGGCGTATTCGAATCCCTTGTGCTTGCCCAGCTCTTCCTGGACGAACGTGGAAGTCTGATAAATGGGAACGACAATGGCCCCCGTAGCGGGGTCAGGTTCCTGTCCCGCGTGGATAGCGTCAGTAGCAAAGCCCATGCTGGTTCTCCCGGTCAGGTGTGAAAGGTCGGCTCGCCGAAGTTGGCAGTAGCACAGACGTGTGCTAAGAGCCGACGAAAAGCTTTGGCAGAGCTTTCGAGCGCCTGAAGCGGCTGCGGAAAAACGCTTCCCAGCTGTCATCCTGAGCGTAGCGAAGGATCTCGCCCTGCGCATTTTCGTGGAAATACGAGATTCTTCGTCGCCTGCGGCTCCTCAGAATGACAGTCCCGAAGGGTTTTTCCGCAGCCTGTGAAGCCGCGAAGTTATCGGACTCAGGGAGCGAAGTCAATGGCCCACGAAGAATCGGACGGGCGAGACCTTCTAGAGTCTCTGATCCGGCCGGAATTGGGTTATCATGGTGGATGATCGGCGTGGCAGGTCGACTCATGCCGTTCCAACTCAATCCTCGCCACTGCGGCGCGCCCCAGTGTACGGCCTGAAAAATGAATCCCTCGGGAGGGATTAGCCAGGATAAGTTGGAACGGCACGCGCTCGTGGCGCATGAGCAAAGTAAGCGACACGTATGATCCCTGTCATTCGGAGCGCAGCGAAGCATCTGCTTTCGGGAAGCTCTTCGCGTCACCGTAGACGCCTCGCTGCGGCGTGCGTGGCGTTGGGGTCCGGGCACGTGGAACGTACCTCTGCTGCCCAACGCTAGCTCTCGGAGGACACCTGAGGAGGAGGTTTCATCCCATGTCTTCTTTCCATTCCTCGAGATTCTTCCTGGCGGGGTTGGTTTGTGCTCTTTTGTGCGCCGGGCTCATCCGACCTGCACGTGCCCAGGACCAGAATCCGGACAGTAGTCCCACGAATCTGATTGTGGAGGTGAAGGACTCCGAAAGCGGTGAACCCATCAGCCAGGCGCGCCTGACCCTGCAATTCGATCAGCCTGGTGGCCGGGGCAGACTCGGAGTGCCGAAGAGGCTGGCTTATAGCGCGAAGACCAACGCCCAGGGTCGGTACAAGTTCACGAACATCAACAAGGGAACCATCCGTCTGCTCGTCACTGCGGACCGGCACCAGAGTTTCGGCAAAGAATACGAATTGGAACGAGATAACCAAGTGATTGAAGTCAAACTCAAGAAGCCCCAGCCTCTGCTCTAGTCCGAACTTCTCACCACGGAGGGGAAGGGCGGGGTTTTAACCCCGCCGTTATGCAATCTTCCTAACTGTTTTCACATCTCCCGCCCCGCGCAGCTTGTGGGAGCGATCTGCGCGGGGCGCGAGACGAACAGAGAGTGGCAAGCCGCTCTTTCGGCGGGGTTAAAACCCCGCCCTCCCACCCACCGGACGAAAAGCAGCACAGCGTGGTGAGGAATTCAGGCTGGTTACGAGCCGCGTTCCTCCTCGCTCTTGGCTTTCTAGTCTTCTGGATGAGGGCATGCCACGCGCAAGATGAAACCATCCCAGGGCTCGTGTTGGCGAAAGATGGGCACGAGCATCTCGGCTTCCATGGGGAGAATAATAAGCTGTATCAGAAGGTGGGAGTCTTTGCGAGAAATGCTACAGGTTGGTGCAAATTGTTAAAACTCGTTCCTGGTTTTAATCTTACCGTAACCTCGGGCTGGGTTTTCCACAAGCTTTTCAACAGAGCTGTTGAAAACTCGATGACGAGTGTTTCTGACCAAGACGAATGCGAGGCGAAATGCGTCACCAAGTCCGCCGCCACCTACCTTTTTTTCTCAGTTCGTGACTTTTGTGGCGCCGACTCGGCCTAGATGCATGCACTACAAGGGATTTTCTCGTTGATGTGGCCTGCTCGCCTTCAGGGTTTCTCAGGCGGCTTGCTATCGGGCACGCCCAGCCCTGCTCCTGCCTGCGGCGCGGTCGGTGGAGCAAAGTATTGATCGTCCATCCAAACGGCTGTCTTCTTTTTGAGGTCTTCCATGGCCGCATCAACCTTCTGCTTCCCAAGGGTTTCTTCAATTTGGGCGGAGGCGTTCTTGAGTTCCACGCGCGTATGTCCCGTCACCTGGAAAAAAACCAACGCCTGGGTGACGTCAAAAACCTCGGAGACTTCCCCGTCTTTGAGAGCTAAGACAGCCTTTTCCATCTCCGGGCGCATGCTTCCCCGCCGGACACCGCGGGGTTCAGGTTCGATGATCACATCAGCAGGAGCCTTGAAATCTTCCGTCACCTTTTTGATGTCGGTTCCGGCGACGACTTCTTTGCGGATCGCTTCGGCGCGGGTCTTGGCCTCCTCTGGTGCGAGACCCAGGCCGGTCTGGGCGTTCACCGCGCGTTTGCGGACCACGAATTGCCGGATCATCACCTCGTCAAACTCGGCCGAGTGCGCCGAGTAATACTGGCTGATCTCTTCCGGACTCACCTTCGCTTGCTGGACGATCTCGTCATAGGCGGCCTGCGCCTGCAGTTGCTGTTTCTGCACGGCCAGTTTGTGTTGAAAGGCGGGGGTCTGATCCAAATTGTGGCTGTGCGCTTGCTGGGAGAGCATCACCACCAGCGCAAACTGATCACCCAACTGCTTCCGCCCCTGGGTGGCCAGCGTCCGTTGGGCTTGCGGGTTCAGGTTCTCAACCAGGAAGTCGAGATCCGCCTTGGTGAACTGTTGATCCCCCACCTTCAGAACCACCTTGTCAGGCGGCTCGGACGGCTGGACCGCCGGTGCTGGGGGCTTGCTCGCGGCGGTCGGCGTGCCTCCTGCGGGAGCTACGGGAGCTTGGGCGCGAGCTATTCCCACCGCCAGCGCCGGCAAAAGAAGTGTTGTGAACAGTTTGGAAGTACGCCGCAGGGCGATCTGATCCATGGAACCCACCTTTGTAGGGAAGAATTTCACGCCACAAAAACCTTCATATCGTAGCACATATCGCTTGACCCGCGCTGCAATTGGCGTCGGGACGAAATTGCGGAAAAGCCGGACGTCGGAGCCCGACGGCATCCGGCGTTATAATAGTCTTTTCGCTTCCAACCGTCAGAGCGAGCAGGGGTGATGGACTTCAAACTCGTTTCCGACTACCAGCCGCGTGGCGACCAGGTTACGGCCATTCGCGAACTGATTCGCGGCGTTGAAGACGGCAAGCAGCATCAGGTGCTGCTGGGCGTGACGGGTTCGGGCAAGACCTTCACGATGGCCAAGGTGATGGAGGCCGTCAATCGTCCCACGCTCGTGCTGGCCCACAACAAAACCCTGGCCGCGCAGCTCTATCACGAGTTCCGTAATTTCTTTCCGCACAACGCCGCCGAGTACTTCGTGAGCTATTACGATTATTACCAGCCGGAAGCCTACCTTCCCGCTTCCGACGTTTACATCGAAAAGGAAGCGACCATCAACGACGAGCTGGACAAGCTGCGGATGTCCGCCACGCGCTCGCTCTTCGAGCGACGTGACTGTCTGATTGTAGCCAGCGTCTCCTGTATTTACGGCCTCGGTTCGCCCGAGGCTTACTACGGCATGCTGCTTCTGCTCGAAAAGGGCCAGAAAATCCCGCGGCAGGAAATTCTCCGCCGGTTAGTCGAGATCCAGTACGAGCGCAACGATCTGGACTTCCGGCGCGGGACCTTCCGCGTGCGCGGCGACGTGCTGGAGATCTTCCCGACCTACGAAGACAACGCCTACCGGGTCGAGATGTGGGGCGATCAAATCGAATCCCTCGCGCAGATCGATCCCCTGTTCGGTCAGGTCAAACAGTCGTTCGCCCGCCTGCCGATTTATCCGCGCACCCATTACGTCCTGCCCGCCGATCGGAAAGAGGAAGCTATCGAGCGCATCCTGAGCGAACTCGAATGGTGGCGCGGTGAGTTGGAAAAGCAGGGCAAGCTCGTGGAAGCGCAGCGCATCCACCAGCGCACGATGTTTGACCTGGAAATGATGAAGGAAATGGGCTACTGCCACGGGATCGAGAATTACTCGCGGCACCTCTCGGGCCGGTTGCCGGGCGAACCCCCGCCGACCCTGCTCGATTATCTGCCGCAGGACGCGGCGATTTTCATTGATGAAAGCCACCAAACCGTTCCCCAGCTTCGTGGCATGTACCATGGTGACCGCTCGCGGAAACAGACGCTGGTGGATTACGGGTTTCGATTGCCGTCGGCACTCGACAATCGCCCGCTTTCCTTCGAGGAGTTCGAGCACCGCGTCGGTCAGTTGATCTACGTCTCCGCAACACCTGGACCGTATGAGCTGACCAAAGCCGGCGGGGAAGTGGTCGAGCAAATCATCCGTCCCACGGGATTGATCGACCCGGAAGTGGAGGTCCGGCCCACGCGCAACCAGATTGACGACCTGCTGGGCGAAATCCACCAGCGAGCGACGGCGGGCGAGCGCGTTCTGGTTACCACTCTCACCAAGCGCATGGCCGAGGACTTGGCCGAGTACTACGCTGAGGTGGGGGTTCGCTGCCGCTACCTCCATTCCGAGATTGAGACTCTCGAGCGGGTCAAAATCCTGCGGGATTTAAGGCGCGGGGAGTTTGATGTGCTGATCGGGATCAACCTGCTGCGCGAAGGCCTGGACCTGCCGGAGGTCTCGCTCGTGGCTATCCTCGATGCCGACAAGGAGGGCTATCTCCGTTCCGCCGGTGCGCTGATTCAAACCATGGGACGTGCGGCGCGCAACTTGCATGGCAAAGCGCTTCTCTATGCTGACAATCATACAGAGTCGATGCAAAAGGCCATCGCCGAAACCAATCGGCGTCGTGCCAAGCAAGTCCAGTACAACCAGGAAAACGGCATCACCCCCGAGACCATCATCAAACCCGTGGACATGGCCCTGGCTTCCATCGTTGAGGCCGATTACGTGACCGTGCCGGTTGAACCTGTGGACGAAGAAGCCGTGACCAGCGATCAGCTCGAGGAGCTGATCCGAAATCTCGAAACCCAGATGCGCGAGGCAGCCAAACAATTCGAGTTCGAAAAAGCAGCACAGTTGCGGGACCGGATCAAAGGACTCAAGGAAAAAGCCGCGGCGTCGTAGCGGCGTGTTTCAGACGGCCTATGACGTCTTCGCTCAAAACGACGGTGGCAGAGCTCCCTTCAACACGCTGCTAATCGCCCCGAGTGTGATGCAGAAAGGCCAAGCTCTGAAAATGCTTGAGAACCTTGGTCATCCCAGCTTTCTTGAGCCGGTCACGGAGGGCCCTGCGGATGCTCCAAGCCCCCAGTGCGAGGAACGCCCCGGAGCAAAGGAGAAAAAAAGCAATTATGAACGTTCGGGCAAGAATCTCGGCCATGTTTCCAACGCGCTACATGGTCTTGATGCACATGACCTACCAATGTGTCTCAGAGGACTCTTAGAATTGTCTGCGTCGTGCTCTGTGTTCAATTGCCGGTCGAGTTTGCGCATCTCCATGAATCGCGGATACTTCGAGCCGAGTCCACCAAGGTAATTACGGAAGGTCCCGAGACAAGGCTTTCCGAGGTTGGGATTCTGAGCCTGCTGCGACGCGCTTATCTGACGGCAGGTGCATGGTGGGGATGGCGGTTTTCGATTGCGCTTGTACCGTGGGGGATGGAAGCAGGCCGTGCGCAGGGCGAGTGACAATGAGTGTGGGTCGTCTCCAATGAGGCTTAACATGCGCAAGCACAATTCGCGTTCGGGAGTTGCCATTATCGGGCCGGGCCGCCTCGGTCAGGCCTTGGGCCGGCTCCTGGCACAATCTCGAGTGCCCATCTCCTACATCGCAGCGCGCCATCTCGACAGAGCGCGCCAGGCAGTTCGGTTCATCGGGCGAGGGAGACCGCTCGGGTTGGCTGACCCGAAGCTGCAGAGCGCATCGGTCTTTCTGCTTACCACCTCCGACTCCGCCCTGGCCCAGGTTGCGGAAGAACTTGCGAAACAAGGAAGCGGGAAGGATGTGTGGCGAGGCAAGGTCGTGCTCCACACCTGCGGCTCGCTGCCGAGCGCTATACTTCGCCCGTTCAAGTTGCGAGGCGCGGCCATCGGCTCGCTTCACCCCTATCAGACCGTTCCAAGTCCGCGAGCGGGCGTGAGAAATCTTCGCGGCTGCTTTTGGGGGATCGAGGGCGACCGTAGAGCGCTGCAGGTCGCAAGACGTTGGGCGAAGTTGCTGCAGGGAGTTGCCTTTCCGATTCACCCCAAAAAGAAGACGCTCTATCACCTTTCAGCGTTTCTTGTGAGCCCAACGCTCGTCACGCTGATGGAGCAATCGACTTTCTTGCTGAGGAAGGCAGGAGTCCCGCTTGGAATCTCGCGCCCCATGCTCAGGCAGTTCGTGACGGAGACAACCAAAAACTTCGCAGAAATCGGAGGGCGACGAGCACTCACGGGCCCGGCTGTCCGTGGTGACTGGACAACCATCCGCCGCCACCTGGCTGCGCTGAGGCGCACTGCGCCGCGTTTCGTGCCGGTGTATGAAACGCTGCTCCAAGCTATGTTGCGCCTGGCAGGTCGGAAGGCGCCGAGGCGACTTTGGGCGAACGCTCGATGAGCAGAATTCTGACCACCACTCTTTTGTTTTCGATGATCTTCGCACCAACGGCTCTGCCTGCTCGCTCAAGTGCGCCGCAGAAGACGCCGTCGCGTGCTGCGGCGGTCGTGGACATTAATCGAGCTTCGACGGAGGATTTTGAGAAACTGCCTGGTATCGGACCCAAGCTGGCCCAGCAAATCGTCGCCTACCGCACAAAGCACGGCCCGTTTCGTCGCGTTGAAGATCTGCTGATCATCAAAGGGATTGGTAGCAAGAAGTGGAAGGCGCTGCGGCCCTACGTTTGCGTCAGCAGCTCGCCGGCGAAATGAATGGGGAAGTGGAAAGGGCCGTTGAAGAAGTCCAAAAAGTTGAAGAAGTTGAATAAGTCGAAAGGCATAAGCCCAGAGGCCTTCACTTTCGTTGAGATGAAAGCATCAGGCTGAAAGCGCAAGGCAGAAAACAGAAAGGGGAAAGCTGAAAGCTTAACCTGAATATCTCGCCACGGACGGGGAAGGGCGGGGTTTTAACCTCGCCGGTAGACGACCTTCCTAATTATTCCCGTGTCTCGCGCCCCGAGCAGCCTGTCGGAATGAGCTGGCGGGGCGCGAGACGAACAAAGAGTTAGAAGCCGCTTTTTCGGCGGGGTTAGAACCCCGCCCTTCCGGCCGCCCGACGAGAAACAGTAGAGCGTGGTAAGAAATCCGGGTAAAGGCAAACCTCACTCACTGGAGCAGTGCACAAGAACCTCGGCTCACGGGGTTCTTGCCAAGTCCCTCATCTGTTCCCTGTAACCTGTTCCCTCTAACCTGTGACCTGTATTTAGGCGGCGGGAAAGAAATGGTGGATCGCCAGGAAGCACAGAAAGGAGATGACGCCGGAGATGGGGATGGTCAGGATCCAGGCCCACAGGATGCTTCGTGCCACTCCCCAATGGACGGCGCTAAAGCGCTGGACGCTGCCCACGCCCATGATTCCTCCCGCGATCGTGTGCGTCGTCGAGACGGGGATACCTGCCATGGCGGTGCCCAGCAGGCTGATCGCGGCCGCTGTTTCCGCGCAGAAGCCGCCCACGGGTTTGAGCCGGGTGATCTTCATGCCCATGGTTTTCACGATGCGCCAGCCACCCGCCAGCGTTCCCAGCGCAATGGCCGCGTGCGCCATCAACACGACCCAGAAGGGAATATAGAACCTCTTCAGGACTCCGGCGGTGAAGAGAGTCCCCGCGATGATGCCCATGGTTTTCTGAGCGTCGTTCGTTCCGTGGCCAAAGCTGTATGCGGCGGCCGAGAGGAGTTGCAGCTTGCGGAAATACGTGTCCAGGCGCTGGGGCGCCCAGGATTGAAACATCCAATAGACCGCGAGCATCAGTGAACCGCCGAGAATGAATCCGATTGCGGGAGAGAGAATGATGAAGATCAGCGTTTTGGTCCAACCCTCCAGAAGGATGACGCCCCACCCTGCCTTGGCGATGGCTGCTCCCGCATATCCCCCGATCAAAGCGTGGGATGAGCTGACGGGCAGACCGCAATACCATGTGAAGATGTCCCAGAAGATCGCGCCAATCAGGCCGGCCAAGATTACGTACAGGTTGACGGCCTCCAGCCGGATCATCCCGTGGCCCATGGTCTTGGCGACTGCAGTTCCGAAGGTGAAGGCGGCAACGAAATTGAAGAAAGCCGCCCAGATGACGGCGACCCGCGGGGAAAGCACGCGCGTGGAAACCACCGTAGCGATGGAATTTGCCGCATCGTGAAAGCCGTTGAGAAAATCGAAAGTAAGAGCGACGGCGACGATCAGCAGTGCGAATGTGAATACCGAGATCATTTTATGTGCGCCTTGCAGGGGAGAATTGCGGGAAGCTCGGCCTGCGGCCACCTGAACTCGTCCTGGCGCCCGCGGGTCCTGGGGGGACGCGACCCGCATCGGATGTCGTCAGGCCGCCTTCAAGACCACGGATTCGAGAACGTCCGCCACATCTTCACACTTATCCGTGGTGGCTTCCAAGACCTCGTAGATTTCCTTCCACTTGATGACTTCGATGGGATCCCCGGAATTCTCAAACAGGCGGGCAACGCATTCGCCTTTGATGCGGTCAGCTTCCTCTTCGAGTAGGGTGAGCTGCTCGCAGTACTCGAGCATGTTTTGGGGATGGTTCAATTGCGCTACAGCCTTCACGATGATCTCGGTTCCGTGCAAGATCACCTTGGCAAGTTGCTGTGCCCCGGGCGTCACCTGTTTGACCTTGTACGTGATGGTGCGGCTGGCGGCCGCGTCCACCAAGTCGAGCACGTCATCCAGTGCCGAACCCAGCGCGTGGATGTCTTCCCGGTCGAACGGCGTGATGAAGGTACGGTTGAGCTTCATCATCAGGGCGTGAGTGATCTGATCGCCCTTGTGTTCCACGAACTTGATTTCCGAAACCTGCTTCTCGACTTCCTGGAAGTTTTCAAACAGGGCGACCAGCATCTTCGCGGCCTTGTAAATGTTTTCAGCTTGTTCGCGAAAGAGGTCGTAGAACTTCTCGTCGCGAGGTATCAGTTGCACGGCTAATCCTCAGCGGGGTTTTGGAGTCCCATATTGTTTAGGAATTGCTACAGAAAAGCAAGTTGCTTCCGGCAATTTTCGCTAACTCATTGATGCTAAAGAGGCTAGCAGCAACCCCGCCGTGGACTATTTGGCCTTCAGGGAGTCGTGCCGGCCGGAAACGCGAGTGACCTGCGGCCAGCGAAGGAGCCTGGGCCCGGCGGTGTAAGACCGCAGGGGACTGCCGTCCTCCGCCAATCGTTCGCTCACTCCATGGCGGTGGAGAAGATGAAATCGTGCTGCCAATCTTGCTTAAAGCCCGCCGCGCGCAGGGCGGTAGCCAGTTGAGCCCAGTGGCGCACGCTGTGCAGGAAAGTGTGAAAAAAGCATTTGCGGCGGGTAGCCCGCAATTCCTCCATGGGTTTGGGAAACGTCATCGCTTCATCCCACTGCGCGTCGCTCGCCATCGCAAGCAGGTTTCGCCACTTCTCAAAGGCGGAGTCTGCCGCGGCAAAGAGGCTGTCTGCGGAAGCCGTCGAGATGCTTTGCCATGGTGTGATGGGTTCGCCCGACATCCACTCCACGTACCGGAGCTCAACGGCGACGATGTGAAGGACCAGCGTGCGTACGTCCGGCGCCGTGGCGATGTCGATCTTCACATCCAGCGCCTGGGGATTTTTGTTGAACCACTCGTGCCAGCGGCGGAATTCGTCCTGAGCGTGGTTGAGAAGTTCCCGAAAACTGACGGTGGCTTTGGAGCTTTGGCTGGTCATGCGGGGAGTATAGCGCAGGATGGGGTGGCCCTGCGACAAGTAGGCAGTAATGCAGAAGGCAGAAGCCAGGGAAACGTGCTTGCACGGCGTGGTGGTTCCGCTTGCCCCCAGGGGCGAGGGTGGGCACATTATCGGGCAATGTCTGGCGGCTGGCAGTGCTTCAGAAACAAAATGGGCGGGGAAGCGTTCTCCCCGCCCTTGGAACTTCCTTTCAACTTTCAACTGTCAACTCTCTTCCTAGTACATCCCGCCGCCCATGCCGCCTCCCGGAGGTCCAGCGTGCTTGTCTTCTTTCTCCGGGATCTCGCAGACCAGCGCCTCGGTGGTGAGCATGAGCGAGGCGATGGAGGCGGCGTTCTGGAGCGCGCACCGGGTGACCTTGGTCGGGTCGATCACGCCCGCGTCGACCAGGTCGCCGAAGGTTTCGGTTTGCGCGTCGAAGCCGAAGTTCGGGTTGGTGTTATTCCGGACCTTCTCGGCGACCACGGCGCCTTCCCAGCCGGCGTTTTGGGCGATCAAGCGCAGCGGCTCTTCGAGCGCCCGCTTGACGATGTTGATCCCGATCTGCTCATCGCCCTCGGCCTTGAGCTTGTCGAGCGCTGGGATGCAGCGCACTATCGCCACTCCTCCGCCGGGAACGATGCCTTCCTCGACGGCCGCCTTGGTGGCGTGCATGGCGTCCTCGACACGAGCTTTCTTTTCCTTCATCTCGGTCTCGGTTGCCGCGCCCACTTTGATCTGGGCGACGCCGCCCACCAGCTTCGCCAGGCGCTCCTGCAGCTTCTCGCGATCGTAGTCGGAGGTGGTCTCCTCGATCTGGGTGCGGATCTGCTTGACGCGGCCTTCGATCTCCGCCGACTTGCCGGCGCCTTCCACGATCGTGGTGTTGTCCTTGTCCACGGTGATCTTCTTGGCGCGACCCAGATCATCCAGCTTCACGTTCTCCAGCTTGATGCCCAGGTCTTCCGTGATGGCCTTGCCACCCGTGAGGATACCGATATCGTCCAGCATCGCCTTGCGGCGATCGCCGAAGCCCGGCGCCTTCACGGCGCAGCACTGCAGCGTTCCGCGCAGCTTGTTCACCACCAGGGTGGCCAGCGCCTCGCCTTCCACTTCCTCCGCCACGATGAGCAGCGGCTTGCCGCTCTTGGCGATCTGCTCGAGCAGGGGCAGCAGGTCCTTCATGGAGCTGATCTTCTTTTCGTGGATGAGGACCAGCGCGTTTTCGAGCACGCATTCCATCCGCTCGGGATCGGTGACAAAGTAGGGGGAAAGGTAGCCGCGGTCAAATTGCATTCCCTCGACGACTTCGAGCGAGGTCTCCATCGTCTTGGCTTCCTCAACAGTGATGACGCCGTCTTTGCCCACCTTCTTCATGGCCTCGGCGATGATGGTGCCGATGGTCATGTCGTTGTTGGCTGAGACCGAGCCAACTTGCGCGATCATCGAACTCTCTTCGACTTTCTTCGAGAACTTGTCGAGCTCGCCCTTGATGTGCTTCTTGTTGCCGTCTTTCTGGATTTCGTCGTAGCCGCAGACCGTACGCACGGCCAGCTCGATGCCCCGCTTGATGGCCATCGGGTTGGCGCCCGCCGCCACGGTCTTCACGCCCTCGCGGTAAATCGACTGCGCCAAGACCGTCGCCGTGGTGGTGCCGTCACCGGCCACGTCGGAGGTCTTGGAGGCCACTTCGCGCACCATCTGGGCGCCCATGTTTTCCAGAGGATCCTGCAATTCGATTTCCTTCGCCACGGTCACGCCGTCCTTGGTGATCGTGGGCGAGCCGAATTTCTTGTCCAGAACCACGTTGCGGCCCTTGGGACCCAACGTGATCTTCACGGCGTCCGCCAGTTGATTCACGCCCCGCAGAATCGCCCGGCGGCTGTCCTCGCCATGCACAATCTGTTTTGCGTTTGCCATCTTACCTCCCTCCAGTTTCTTTCCTCCCCCCTGCTTCCGGAGCAGGCAGCGGAGTTGATGAGTTCGATCTCGTCACCCCAGCGTCGCTCGCGCTTCCCGGCGCGACTCGCTGCGGCGCATGTCAGGCCGGGCTTACTTCTTTCCCGCCGCAGCCTTCGCGCCTTCGATCACCCCCAGCACTTCTTCCTCACGCAGGATCAGATACTCCTGGTCCTCGATCTTGATCTCCGTGCCGGAGTATTTGCCGAAGAGTATGCGGTCGCCCGCCTTCACGTCCAGGGGGATAACCTTACCCTCTTCCGTCTTCTTCCCGTGTCCGACGGCGATCACTGCGCCCTCCTGCGGCTTCTCCTTGGCCGTGTCGGGGATGATGATGCCGCCTTTGACGGTTTCTTTCTCCTCTACCCGCTTTATCAAGATTCGATCATGGAGAGGTCGTACCGTCATGGTTTAAGTCTCCTTTCCTCCTCAGTTTTAACCCGAGACTCGGACCTCCGGTGCTTCGGCGAGTTTCCCCTTCGCCCGGTAGCCCCTCGGGCCAGTGGATTTAGCCCTTGAGTTTGGTGTTCTTGATGCGGTCTCGTGATCGGTTTCGCCTTGCCTAGCACTCACCTATCAAGAGTGCTAATCTAACCGTTGCGCGCTCATTTGTCAAGTCTCAAATTTGGCCTGGAATCAAGCAATTAGCACTCTTCGAGGTGGAGTGCTAATTCCGCTCGTCTCAGATGGAGAGAACCCCGTGTATTGTGTAACATCCTGAATCAAAATATCTTAGTCTCTGTTTTGAGTTGCGACCAAAGCCGCCAGGGGGACTTGAGTATCCCCTTGTGAATGAGATTTGTCCAAAGACGCAGCTTGTCCTATAATGGCGCTTCGCCATGGGATATCGACCGCAGCGGCATGGTTTAAGTTCGGTGTTACTCGCCCGTTCCGGCGGGCTTGCGTGCGTGGCTTTGGCCGCTTTCCTTCTCATGTTGCCAAGCTTCTTTCCCGCGCAGGATGAGGATGAAGAAGTGCCGCCGGCCAAGGCTCCATCCGCCCAGACGGTAGAGGATGCTGTCCTGCCGCAGATTGCGGCGGTCGCTCAGAGTGTGACGACGCCGGATGTCAGCGCCTTGTCGAAGGCTCTGCACGTTGGCGAGAAACCGGAGGGTGCTGCGCCGGGCGGGCCGCCCAACACGCTCACGTCGCTGGGCGATTTGGATGGCGACGGCGTCCCGGAAATGGTTTTGAAGTGGGCAATTCCGGACGCCGAGGTGGCCGCGGAGGTTACGCCGGCTCCAGACTCGGGGCCCCTCTGGGCTGTTTATCTGCTCTGCTGGGACGGCGCGCGCTGGAAGGCCTCGCGCCTGGTGAGTGGGGTCGAGGATTTCATCTTTCTCGCAATCAGTCTAGGGAAATCGGCGGGGCAAGGTATCGCGGTGGTGACCTTGGAGGGCGACCCCGCGACTGCTTATCCCGCGCTGTTCCAGATCAAGGATCACGCGGCGACATTGTTGTGGGATGCACAGGCTGACGACAGTCGGTACGCACCCCTTATCCGAAGTCAGGTGAATTTCCGGGACAGCGGTGGCGCGCCCGCGGAGATGATTGTTACGGGCCGCGCCGATCCAGGCCTTCTGCAGTTTGAGCGGAATGGCCATCGCGGTTTCAACGCGCGTGCCGCCTACCGCTGGGACGGCAAGGCTTATATGCCCGCGAAGACCGAGTACTTCGCGAATCGGGATTACACGCTCTACCGCTTTGTCTCCGCGCTTCATCTGCACGATTTCCGCTCGGCGTACGCTCTGATCGCTCCGGGGCAGTTCCTCAGTTCCGATTCGCCCACGCTGGAGGCCTTCCGCCACTTCATTCAGGACACTCTGCCGGAATTCCTCGACGACCACGTGTTCGAGGCACCTGAACCGCCCGCGGGGTCGCCGGAGGATTACGTCTTCGTGCTGCCGCTATCGGATAAGCAGTCCCTCTATCACCCCACTTTTTCGAGCGATGGTAAATTCTTGCTGACGGGCCTCAAGCGCACGGAAGAAGCTTTGCCCGTGGAGTCGCCCTCGCCTTGAGTGTTGAGCCCGCGATGTTTTGCACGCCAAGCTGAAAATCTGGTTTCGTTGGGGTTCCCAGCTTTGGTGATGTTGACGACCAACTGTTGCCGAACATGACTCTACTGAACGGGATCCTGCTCTTCGTTGCTGCCGTGCTTGCCGGCATCATGAATTCCGTGGCGGGCGGCGGCAGTTTCATTTCCTTTCCTACCCTCATTTTCACGGGGGTTCCTCCCATACCCGCCAATGCCACCAACACCGTGGCGGTCTGGCCAGGGTCGGTGGCGAGCGTCGGCGCCTACCGCGAGCGCTTGCCGAGGTCCGCCCGCGTGATGGCGCCGCTGGTCACCATCAGCGTGATCGGCGGCGTGCTGGGCGCCGTACTGCTTCTGCACACACCGCAGACCACTTTCATGCATCTGGTTTCATACCTGTTCGGAATCGCCACGCTGCTCTTCGCGTTTGGCAAACGGCTGACCCAGAAACTGAGTCACTTGGTCAAAAGCACGGGGCCTCCCTCGTGGCCCACGATCGCGGGCATGACGCTGGTGCAACTGCTGATTTCAATTTATGGCGGATTCTTTGGCGGCGGTATCGGCATCCTGATGCTGGCCATGCTAGAGATGATCCATATGGAAGACATTCACGCCATGAATGGTTTGAAGGCGCTGCTTGCCGCCTCCATCAACGGCGCCGCGGTGGTGACGTTCATCGCAGCGGGGAAGGTGGAGTGGCCGCAGGCGGCCCTGATGATCGTGGGCGCCATCGCGGGTGGCTACGGTGGCGCACACTTCGCGCAGAAGCTCGACCCACGCTGGGTCCGCGCGGCCGTCATCAGCGTCGGGACCGGCATGACGTTTTACTTTTTGTGGAAATACTGACACCCATTCTGAATTATGAATGCCTCGACGTGGGGCGTAAGGAGGCCGGCGACAGGGAACGACCTTTCGTACTTCATATTTTCGACTTCATAATTCATAATTGTTCCGCATGACTGACGAATCAAAGCCCAGGGCAGCCGACAATCCGTACATTGAATTCCGCCACGTGTACAAGGCCTTTGACGAACAGCCGGTGCTCGATGACGTGAGCTTCCAGGTGCGGCGCGGCGAAATGGTGGCGGTGCTGGGGCGTAGCGGCGTGGGCAAGAGCGTGACGCTCAAGCACATTCTAGGTTTTCTGAAGCCTGACGCAGGGCAGGTGTTCGTGGCGGGCCGCGACGTTACCGTGCTGAGCGAGGAAGAACTGGTGGACGTCCGCCGGCGCGTGACCATGGTCTTTCAATCCGGCGCGCTTTTTGATTCACTTACCATCGGGGAGAACGTTGCCTACCCGTTACGCGAGCGCGCCACGCGCGGGCTCGCCATGGATGAGGACGAGATTCAGAAGCGCGTAGACGACCTTCTGGCCAGCGTGGAGCTCGAAGGCGTGCGCGAGCTGATGCCTCCTGACCTGAGCACGGGCATGAAACGCGCCGTGGCGATTGCCCGTGCGCTGGCCGCGGAGCCGGAATGCATTCTCTACGATGAGCCCACCACCATGGTCGATCCCCTGATGGCGTTGGCGCTCAGCGACCTGATCCTGAAGCTCAAGCGGCGTACCGGTCTCACTTCGATCGTGGTTACACACGACATGAAACTGGCCCGCAAACTCGCCGACCGCGTGGTGTTCTTGGTGGACGGCCACGTGGGGTTCTTTGGGCCGACCGAAGAACTGGACCAGTCCGCCGAGCCCATGGTCCAGGATTTCATTCAGCTCGATGAGGTCTCCTTCCTGTCCTCGGGGCAATGACGCCAGAAACCGGCCCAAGGTAGACACCCCCCATGCTCCTTCTAAACCGCCGCGAAGTCGAAAGCCTGCTCGATCTCGACCGCTTGATCGATGCGCTCGCGCCGGCCATGGCCGAACTCAGCGCGGGACGCGTCTCGATGCCACCGCGCATCGTGACGCTGGTGCGCGAGCACAGTGGTTTGCTGGCCGCCATGCCGGTGTATATGGGTTCTGCGCGCACGCTTTCCACCAAGCTCGTCAGCGTCTTTCCAGAGAACGAAGCGCGAGGCGTGCCGAGCCACCAAGCCGTGATTCTGGTTTTCGACGCGGAGACCGGTTCACCCCGCGCCATGATGGATGGAACGTTCATCACGGCGACGCGAACCGCGGCGGGGTCGGCTTTGTCCGCCCGCCTCCTGGCACGCGAGGAGGCACGCGTGCTGGTCGTCGTCGGAACCGGCGTCCAGGCGCGCGCTCACGCCCGCGCCCTGCCGCGCGTGCGGCCGATCCAGGAAATTCGCTTGGTGGGCCACAACCCGCAAAAAGCCGCGCTGCTGGCGGCTGAGATCACCATGGAGCAGGGCATCAGAACCTCCGCCTGCGACGTGGCGGAGCAAGCCTTTGCGGGCGCAGACATCGTCTGCGCGACGACGCATTCGGCGGAGCCGGTCGTGAAGGGTGCGTGGCTCAAGCCCGGCACGCATGTAACCTCCGTGGGCCTGAATCCTGACGGACGAGAGCTCGACGCTGAGGCGGTGCGAAAGGCGCTGGTGGTGGTTGAGACGCGCGCCGCCGCGCTCGCGCCGGGCCCCTCCGGCTCGAATGATTTGAAATGGCCAATTCGCGACGGGCTGATCACGGAGGATCACATATACGCCGAGATCGGCGAACTCGTTTCCGCCGCCAAGCCGGGAAGGACCTCCGCCGAGCAAGTCACGCTCTACAAATCCGTGGGCGTGGCGGTGCAGGACGCGGTCGCGGCACACTTGGTGCTTGAAGCGGCGGAGAAGCAGGGCGTGGGCCGGGAAGTGGAGATCGATTGAAAGTCAAAAGGCAAAGGTCAAAAGGTAAAAGTTGAAAGTCGAAGGTCAAGTGGTCGAGCAGCGTTTTCTTGTTACTAACTTTTGATTTTTGCCCTTTGACTTTTGACTTGCTCTCTCCCATGCGCGCTAAGTCTACAATGACCCTCGACCGGGTTCTCTCCCGCTTCGGGCTGGCGTCGAGGACGGCGGCGCGCGAAGCGATCGTGGCGGGCCGGATGAAAGTAAATGGCCGCATCGTGCGCGACCCGGACGTCTGGGTGAATCCTGGCCGAGACACGTTTCATCTGGACGGCCAGCGCCTGAAGCCGGCGCGCAAACGCTACCTGCTTTTCTATAAGCCGAAGGGCGTGATCTCGACTCACGGCGACCCGGCGGGCCGCATGACGATTTACAGATACCTGGGGGAAGAGAACAAGTGGGTGGCGCCCGTGGGCCAGCTGGACAAGGACACCTCCGGCTTGCTCCTGCTCACCAACGACACGGAATTCGCCGACTTCGTTACGAACCCGGAGTCGGAAGTTCCCAAGACCTATCTCGTGAAGACCAACGCCTTGCTGAGTGAGGAAGTGATCGCGCGGCTCAACGCCGGCGTGGAAATGAAACGTGGCGATTTCGCGCGACCCTTGAGCGTGCGCCGGCGGGAAGATCGCGGCAAGTACACCTGGCTGGAAGTCGTGCTGACGGAAGGGAAGAATCGCGAGGTTCGTCGCATGATAGAAGCCGTCGGATTCAAGGTCTTGAAACTGGTCCGTACCCACATTGGCCCGCTCATACTGGAAGGCCTGGAAGTGGGGAAGTGGCGGAACCTCACCCCGGCCGAAGTCACTCTCCTGAGACGCAGCGCGAACAGCGTGTCGAAATGATTCCAGATATCATCATTCGCCCAGCCTGCGAGGAGGATGTGAAGGGGTTGCGCGTGGTGCTGGTTGCGAACCGCGACGACCCTTCGCTATTCCTCCGTTCTGAGCAGAATCTCAGAAGATGCCTCGGGGACTTCGTCGTTGCGAAAGACGCGGGACAGGTCGTCGGCTGCGCCGCGTTGCACGCCTACTCGCCCTCGCTTGCCGAGCTCCTTTCAGTGGCGGTTTTGCCGGAGTATCAGGGCAAAGGTGTCGGGGCAAGACTGGTTCAAGAGTGTCTGGAAAGAGCCAAGGCACAACCCTTTTCCTGGCTGTTCCTTGCTACCCGCAAGGTGACCTACTTTGCCCGCTTCGGCTTTCAGCCTTTCTCACGCTGGCAGCTCCCGAGTTTAGTCCTACTGAAAAAGCTGGGGCAGGTCTTTCACCAGCGTCCTGGGCGTTGGCTGCCGGCCTTGTTCGGAAGGCATACGATCATGCGACTTCAGAACAGAGGGCACTGAACAGGCTGCGGAAAAACATGTAGCGGCGACTTCACGTCGCCATGCTGTTGTTGAAAACACAGGGCATGTGGCGATGTGAAAACGCCGCTACCTAGTTGGGGGCGGGTTTTTCCGCAGCCTGTGAAGCCTCGGAACTTTTCACGCCTGGAGTCGGCAAATGGATTTACAGGACGTCGGGTGCGGGCTGTGAGACGGACTCGAAGCGCGCCGCGTGCGTACCCAGCGCCCGTGCGCCTTTCACGTTGGACGGGTCATCGGCGATGCACAACGCCTCCTCGGCCCACACGCCAAACCCTCCGCGGCGGCCGCGCGCGGGGGGTATAATGAGGGGTAGACGATTGCCCAACGATGGGGGGCCGCCAAGCCGAGGTTTTGACTATGGCCACGCTGCGGGACGCTCTCAACGCTAACGTGCGCGAGGGCGAGCTTTACGAGAAGCTCGACCGCGGGTTCGTGCGCTGCTTCGCGTGCGGCCACTGCTGCCGCATTCCGGAGGGGCAACTGGGCGTGTGCAAGGTCCGGTTCAACAAGGGTGGCAAGTTGCAGGTGCCTTGGGGTTACGCCGCCGGCGTGCAGTGCGACCCGATTGAGAAGAAGCCGTTCCATCACGCCTATCCCGGTGCACTCGCCTTTAGCTTCGGAATGCTGGGCTGCGACCTGCATTGCGCCTATTGCCAGAACTGGGTCACCTCGCAAGCCATTCGCGACCCGCGCGCCGTCTCCGCGCCGATGCACGCGGAGCCCAAGGAACTTGTGCAGGACGCCGTGCGGCAAGGCGCGAAAGTGGTGGTCAGCACTTACAACGAACCCCTGATCACCAGCGAGTGGGCCGTGGCCATTTTCAAGGAGGCGAAGGCGGCGGGGCTCGTGACCGGCTACGTCTCCAACGGCAACGGCACACCCCAGGTGCTCGAGTATCTGCGCCCCTGGGTGGATCTCTACAAGGTCGACCTGAAGAGTTTTGACGATCGCCACTATCGGCAATTGGGCGGGCGCCTGCAGCCGATCCTCGACACGATTCGCACCCTCTACGAAATGGGATTGTGGGTGGAGATCGTTACGCTGCTGATTCCGGGCTTCAATGATTCCGAAGATGAGCTCAGGCGGCTCACGGAGTTTGTGGCGAGTGTTTCGCCGGACATTCCCTGGCACGTCTCGGCGTTTCATAAAGACTACAAGATGACCGATCCCGAAAACACGCAACCGCGGGACCTGGCGCAAGCCGCGGTGATCGGCAGAGCCGCCGGGCTGCGTTTCATCTATGCGGGGAATCTGCCGGGGCAGGTGGGCGATCTTGAAAACACGCAGTGCCCCCACTGCCACGCTCTGCTGATTGAGCGCTTTGGCTATCACATTTTGGATTATCGCCTGACGTCGCAGGGTGCTTGTCCCCAGTGCGGCACGGTCATCCCCGGCCGCTGGGCCGAAAAGTTTGAAGGCCAGATCGCCCACCTTCCCTATTTGCCGCGCCTGCGACGACGCGCGAACCCGCTTTCCGCAGGGCGATAACCTGTTAAGCCGCTCCCGACCTGATTCCAAGTTGCGCTTGCAGCTTCCTGGGCAGGGAAACCCACCACCGCGCACGCCGCCGCAAATCCCGTTTCGCTAACGAAGTGGGTAGAAGAAGTATCCCGGCCCCACGCGCATGTGGTGGATGAGCGCATCCGGGGACACGGCGGCCAGGAGGAGTCCGCCCACGGCTTGCACCAGTGCCAGCGGCCAGATGTTCCGGTGGCGGACGAAAACCTCTGAAAAGAGGAAGCCGGCAATCAACGTGACGATCATCAGGAGGGGATTGGGAATGTGTGCGGCGCTGAACATGATTCCGATGAGAGCAGAACTCAGGCGGCGAGTGCGGATGATGCGCATCAGCCGGTTGTGGAAGTAGGACTGTGTCAGGTATTGCTGGACTACACACCAACTGCCGTAGTTAAGCAAAGGACCGAGGGATTGCCAGGTCGGGCGAAGAAGCACTAGACTGTGGCGTGCAAATCCATAGAGAAGCAACGGCAGGTAAATGACCAGGGCCGCGGGCAGCACCAGCCGCGCGCTGGCGCGCAGTTCGGTCCAAGTCAGGCCGAGCCCGCTTAGCGTGTCGTGATGGAGGACATGGCTTGTGAGGATTACCCCCAAGAGCGCTATCCACGCGCGGGGGCATGTGTATTGCCAACGCCAGATGTAAACGAGAATGCCGGCATAAAGCACCGCGACTTCGAGCGCGGTGAAGATGGCGCGTGAAGCGCGCAGTCTGCCGCCGGTTTGAATCCCTTGGACTGAGGTGCTCATGAATTCCCCATCGTTTATTTTACTCCCGGAAGAACCAAGAACGAGGGCGCGCGGGAAATTGCTGAATCTGGTCGTAGCCGCGTTCGCTCTGGCAGCGCTAGCTTGCCTTGGAACATGGCTCTTCGGTCAGGACTCGACGGGGCGCACCGGAACCAACCGTCACGTCCTGGTCATCTCGGTGGATGGGATGGGCGCGGACTTTTACGCGCAGACGGCGTCGAAAGCGCGCGTTCCGAATCTCGCGCGACTGCGCGCGGAGGGCAGCTCTGCGGAGGCTGTGGAGGGCGTTTATCCCTCGGTGACTTACCCTTCCCACACGACCATCGTGACCGGACGCTCCCCTGCCGAGCACGGCATCTACTCGAACGTCTCGGTACGCGATCCGGGAAAGAGACAGGCGGAATGGTTCTGGTACGCCAAAGACATCCAGGCGCCGGCCCTGTGGGATGAAACGCGCCGGGCGCATCTGACCTCGGCGGCGGTTTCGTGGCCGGTCACGGTGGGCGCGGCGATCGACTGGAACGTTCCGGAAATCTGGGATCCGGGCAAGGGCGAAGAATTGGATCTGCAATTTCTGGCGCAACACTCCACGCCGGGGCTCATCCTGGAGGCCGCGCAAGCGCTCGGACCGATGCCTGCGGGAACGGATAACGACGTTATTCGCACACGCTTCGCAGCTTACTTGCTGAAGAAGTATCGGCCCAACCTGGTGCTGGTCCATTTGGCGAATCTCGATCACGAGGAGCACGAACACGGGCCTGCAAGCCCGCAGGCTACGAAAGCGCTGGAGGAGAGCGACGCGCACATCGGGGAATTGCTGAAAGCCCTCCAGGAAGCAGGAATGGCGGGTTCCACGATGGTGTTCATCATCTCCGACCACGGCTTTCTTCCCATTGACCACGACATCCGTCCCAACGTGCTGCTGGTGAAAGCTGGCTTGCTCTCTGCCGATTCGACGGGACAGCTTACGGGCGGGAAGATTGCCACCCTTTCAAACGGCGGCTCGTTCTTCATTTACTGGTCGGACACGGAGAATTTGCGCGGGGAGGTTCAGACTGCGCTGAAGCCGCTGATCGATCAGGGCGTGCTCTGGGCGGAGTTCGATCGCGCCGCGCTTCAGGACTTGGGCGCGGAGCCCGCCGCCAAGCTGGCGCTCGATGCCCCGAAGGGATACGCGTTCAGCGGCAGGGCAGTGGGGGAAGTGGTGGGCGCGAGAAAATCCGCGGGCGGGACGCACGGCTATCTGCCGTACCGGTCCGGACTTGAGGCGTCGTTCATTGCTTGGGGACCTGGGATCAGGCGGGGAGTCAACTTGCACCGAATCCGCATGACGTCGGAGGGCTCGACCATCCTGAAAGCGCTGGGAGTGAGTGATCCGAAATTTGGCGATCAGCCTCCGCTTGCCGAGATCTTCAAATAGCGCGACTGTGGAGCGGGGCGGTCCAACAGCTTACTGAACAACGTTCCAAGGAGGTCATCCTGAGCCCTTCGGGAACAGCCCTCAGGATGAACTCCGCGAGGAATCTGCTGTTCAGAGAGAGGCAAGCCAGAAGCAGATTCTTCCTCGTCCCGATCAGATCGGGACTCCTTTCCAGAAACTCGATGAATTACTCGTTTCAGTTGAGCAATTGAGGCCGAGCGGACCCGAAGGCGTTTTACCTGCTTTTTGCGCCCCCAGAACCTCCTCGGCACGGTCCATCCTTCGTCCCCGGAGGGGATCGATGGAATAGCTGGGGGCAACGCCCAATAAGCGCTAGGGCTATCCCGCTTCAGCGGGACCCGCTCCGCGGGCTGACTTCATCAACGAACTTCTGACTCAGGACCCTGCCCGGCGGTGTCCTCTTCAGCGGGGCCGGCCGGCTTCACGGAATCGCTCACCCACTGCAGGTAGTTTCGCGAGCCGTCGATAATGGGCAGGCAGATGATCTCCGGCGTGTGATAACTGTGCAGCTTGGAAATCGCCGCCTTGATTTCCGGAAACAACTCGCGCGTGCTCTTGATGAGAAGCTGGTACTCGTGGTCGTCCGCGATCTTGCCTTCCCAGCGGTAAATGGATTCGATGGGTTGCGTGATGTTGACGCAGGCGGCAAGCTTGGTTTCCACCAGATGCCGGGCGATCTTTCGGCACTCGCGTTTGCTCGCGGCAGCCACCATGACTACGACTTTGTCGGTCACCGATCCTCCTCGCGGCAAGGGCTTCGCCAAACGGCCGTTGTGTCCTGATTTGCGAAGCTCCGCTAATGGAGTCGCGTGGGGGGCGGAGCTTTAGCTCCGCCATGACCCGGCCGCACCAAGTGGGGGCTTTAGCCTCTGAAGCTTTTGCTTTCGTCGGACCTGAAGGTCCGACCCCCTTTCCCAAACTCGCTCCACCAAATCAGGACACTACCCAAACGGCCGCTCGGTTGCGCGGAACTTGCAGCAGAAGATACAATGAGGGCAGCATGGGAAGCAACCCTATTCACTTCGGAACTTCCGGCTGGCGCGGCGTTATCGCGGATAATTTCACTTTTCCCAACGTGCGGCTGGCCTCGGCGGGCATTGCGCATTTCCTGCTCAGCCGCTCGGCGCGGCCGCGCGTCATCGTCGGCTACGATACACGCTTCATGTCGGAAAGATTTGCCGACTGTGCGGCGGAAGTCCTGCGCTCGCATGGCATAGAAACCCTCTCGACCTCGCGTCCCGACCCCACACCGGCGATTTCCTACGAAATCATCCGCAGCAAACTCGCGGGCGGGATCAATATCACCGCCAGCCACAATCCTGCCGAGTACAACGGCCTGAAGTTTTCCTCCGCCGACGGCGCGCCGGCCCTCCCGGAAGTGACCAAGGCGATTGAAGCGAACGTGGCAAGAGTCATGGCCGGCGAGCTAGCCATGACGGGGACAAAGTCCGACGCGAGCCTCCGGCAGAGCTGCGATCCGCGCCCGGCGTACCTGGAAGAGATGCGCCGCAAGGTGGACCTGCGCGTGATCGGCGAAGCCAGGCTCAAGTTGGCTTTCGACCCGCTCTACGGCACGGCACGCGGTTACTTGGATGAACTGGCGCGCGAAGCAGGCGCTGCGGTCCACACTCTGCACGACTGTCGCGATGTGATGTTTCAGGGTGTGGGACCCGAACCCAGCGAAAAGGATCTTGCGGAGCTCGCGCAGTACGTGCGGGAGAACGCCTGCGGCGTGGGGCTTTCGACCGATGGCGACGCGGACCGCTTCGGCATCGTGGACGCCGACGGTACGTGGATTCAACCCAACTTCATCCTGGCGCTGGTTGCTGACTACTTGATCGATGTGCGGAAGATTCCCGGAGGCATTGCCCGCAGCGTCGCTACGACGCATCTGATGGATGCAGTGGCCAAGTACCACGGCGTGCCGCTCTACCAGACCCCGGTGGGATTCAAGTACATCGGCGAGCTCATCAAGGAAGACAAGATCGTGCTGGGCGGAGAGGAGAGCGCGGGACTAAGCATCCGCGGGCACCTGCCGGAGAAGGACGGAATCCTCGCGTGCCTGCTGGTGGCGGAAGCCGTAGCGCGGCGGGGCGCTTCCGTGAAGCAGCAACTCGCGGCGCTCTTCAAGAAGGTCGGCGCGGTCGAGAACGTGCGCATCAACCTGCGCCTCGAGCCCGACGTCCAGAAGCGGCTGATCGAGAAACTGCAGCGCGACTGGGACAAGTTCGACTCGCGCCCCGTCCGGAAGATCGACCGCACCGACGGGCTGAAGATGATTCTTGACGACCGAGCGTGGGTGCTGATGCGGCCCTCGGGAACTGAGCCCGTGGTGCGCGTCTATTGCGAAGCGCCCACGCAGCCGGAACTCGACCGCCTGGTAGCGGCGGCCAAAGCGTTCGTCTTCGAGCCATGAAGGATTTTCATTTCGACAAAGCCACGCTCTACCGCAACGGCGTCCTGGTGCTGTTGCTTATCTCGATCGCGCTGATCGTTCACGAAATCTTCGGCCAGAACGGCTACCTGGCGCTGCGCCGGCAGCAAGAGGAGTTGCAGGCGCTGCAGCAACAGATTCAGCAGCTCAAGCAGGAAAACGAGCAGTTGGATAAGCAGATCAAGGCGTTAAAGTCGGACCCCGCAGCCGTAGAGCGTCTGGCACGCGAACAAATGCACCTGGCCAAACCCGGCGAAATCATTTACACACTACCCAACAAGGCCCCTGAGAATCCGCCACCGCTACCAGCAGCGAAGGATTCCCCGCCGAGGCAATAGGAGAGTATGGCCAAGTCCCGAACATTCCTGCCCCCCGTTCATCCGGGTGAAGTCCTGCGGGAAGATTTCATGGCGCCACTGGGACTGACCATGAACAGGCAGGCGCTCGATCTTCGTGTGCCCGTGACACGGATTGCCGAGATCGTCCACGAACGTCGCGCCATTACGCCGGATACGGCGCTTCGCCTGGGGCGGTATTTCAACACCAGCGCCCGTTTCTGGATGAACCTGCAAGCTGCACACGATCTCGATGCGGTTCGGGATAAACTCCAGGGCACGATAGAACGTGACGTGCACCCGTTACCCGTGCTCGCCTCAGACCCCGCCTAGAGTTCGATTCTTGGGAGTACCCCTGGCACCCTACCGCACCGCGCCTTCCAGCGGGCTGGAGGCCGTGGCGTAGAGTTTGCGCGGCATGCGGCCGGCAAGGTAGGCTTGGCGCCCAGCGAGGACGGCGTTTTTCATGGCCTCCGCCATCAGGACGGCGTCCTGCGCGCCGGCGATGCCCGTGTTCATCAGCACCGCATCCGCGCCGAGCTCCATGGCGACGGCGGCGTCCGAAGCCGTGCCCACGCCCGCGTCGACAATCAGCGGAACCTGCGTGATCATTTCGCGCAGAATGCGCATGTTGGCGGGATTCTGAATGCCCAGTCCCGAACCGATCGGCGCACCGAGCGGCATGACCGCCGCGGCGCCGGCGTCAATCAAGCGCCGGGCGGCAATCAGATCGTCGTTGGTATAGGGCATAACCACAAAGCCTTCCTTGACGAGCGTCTCGGTGGCTTTGACCAGCTCGAAGTTGTCAGGAAAGAGCGTCTTCTCATCGCCGATCACTTCCAGCTTGATCCAGTTGGAAAGACCCACTTCCCGCGCCAGCCGCGCGGTGCGAACGGCGTCGTCAGCGGAATAGCAACCCGCCGTGTTGGGAAGGATGAAGAATTTCTTGCGGTCAATATAATCGAGCATCGATTCCTTGCTGCGGTCGGTCAGGTTTACGCGGCGCACCGCGACGGTGACAATCTCCGCGCCGGAAGCCTCGTGCGCACGCGCCATCTCCTGGAAGCTCCGATACTTCCCCGTGCCCACAATCAGCCGCGAACGGAATTCCCTCCCCGCGATCCGCAGAACGTCGTTTTCCATTTTTCTCACCTCGCCGTCGATTCTAGTCGGCACTCGCAGAAATTGCAATTCCGCGGGCCGACCGGTAGCGTCAAGATTTTTGTGTAAATTCGTTGAGGGGCTTCTTCTCCCAGGAGCGGTGCAAGTGACTGATGACGCCGAAGACGATCCGATCGCAGCTCGCCGGGTTGGTGAAGCTGGACATGGGGCGCGTGCGGCGGCGCACCTCGCGGAAGGCGCGTTCGATGATAGTGGTGGTGCGGATCTTGCGCCAGTGGGCAGGAGGGAAGTCATAGAAGGTCAACAACTCCTCCGGGGCACGGTCGCAAACCGCAGATCGGCGCCGAGAAGGTGAAGCAGATCGTGGAAGCGACGTTGCAGACCACGCCTCCCAACGCCACGCATTGGAGTGTGCGGAGCATGGCTAAAGCCCAAGGGGCCAGCCCCGCGACGGTGCAACGCATCTGGGACGGCACACTAGCTAAGCCCTAACACGGGGGTTGATTTCCTATTCCGGCACCTGGATGTAACGTACGGCGCTTGGCGACTGGCCGACCGGAAAGGGCGAGCCGGCGACCGGCGTGAGCGCGCCGGTGCTTAGGCCGACCGAGAACACCGACAGATCGTTCGATGCGGAGTTGGCTACATACAGGAACAGCCCGAACGCTCCCGACCAGGTGCCTTCCGTCACTGAGGATGGGGTCGAACCAGCGGGAAAGGGCGAGCCCCCAAGTGGCGTTAGCGTGCCCGTGGCGTCATCAACGGCGTAGCCGGAAATGCTGTTTGACGTGGAATTCGCAACATAGAGGAAGTGGACGGGGTAGAAGATGTGGCCTGTGGTGACCGATGAAGGTCCTGCACCGGCCGGGAACGGCGAGCCGGGCACGGGCGCAAGGCTCCCATCGGCTCCTACCAAATAAGCGGACACGTCGTTCGAGCCGGCGTTGGTGACGACAGCCAGCGTCGGGCCGCCGTGGAAGGGATCGAGGGGCGTTGCATCAATCGAGCTTGGATTGGTTCCTGCCAGAAATGGTGAGCCGGGTAGAGGGGTGGGCACGCCGGAGGCAGGGTCCAGGCTGTACGCCGAAATGTCGTTGGACTTAGAGTTGGCGACATATAGCCATTGTCCGGTGACGCCGCCGGCGGCGGCGATGCCCGCCGGGCTCGACCCGGCGGGAAATGGCGAGCCCGGGATTTCGGTGATCGCCGTCCCGTCTACGGAGACCGAATAGACCGAGACATTCCCCTCCGCGTTCGCGACGTAGAAGTAATTCCCCCAGGCAATTGCGGATACAGGGGTTTGCGAAGTCGCCAGGACCGCCGTAGGGCCGGTGAGAACGCTCGTGAGGAAATCCACCTTGAACAACGAAATCATCTTTCCGGGCCCGCTCAGGACGGTCAGGACCGCGCCGCCCGCCAGTCCAGTCGGCGGCGCGCTTAGGGGGAATGGCGAGCCACACACCGGACCGGCGGGAATATAGGGGCCGACGACTTGAAGCGCTGAGATGCTGCTCGAGCCCGCGTTGGCCACGAAGATGGCGTCGCGGTTGAGGTAGTACACGCCGGGTTGGGGCTGGAAGCAGGGAGGAGGATTTTCGCTGCTACCCGCGCCTCCGCACCCAAGTAGCATCATGGTGGCCAGGATCACTCCCAGACATTTTGTCATCATGTATGACCCCTGCGGCTGTACCGGATCGGTCATTAAAAAATGAGTTAATTCTGCGCTTGACAAAAACAAGAGTCAAGAGCTATTGTGGACAGCAAATCATAACTGGACAGTACCCGAACCCTTCCACCTGAAAGGAGAAGGAACATGAAACCCACCTTCAATCCTCTCCTCCGTGTAATCAGCCTCCTGTTCACAGTCGCCGTCGGCGTATCGGCCGTCGCGGCTCAAACCGCCGTGCAATCTTTCAGCGGCCACGATGCCGTGGCCCAGGAAGTCCTCATCAAGTTCCGCTACGCGCCGCAGGTTGACCTGCAGGCGCAGGCTGACATCGCGGCGAGCATCACACAAGCCCAGGCGACCGCCGATGTTGACGCGGCACAATCCGTCGGCAGCGCAGGCTGGCTGCTGTGGCACTCGCGCTCCAACGACGTCTCGACGCTGATGGGGCTACTCACGAACGCTCCCGATATCGTCCGTGTCGAGCCCAATTGGATCGCCCACGTAACCACAGCACCCAACGATCCCGATTTCCCTAAGGAATGGGGCCTGCAGAACACGGGCCAGACCTTGCCCTACACGATCCCCAACGATACCGCCTGCGATATTCAGAGAGCGGGCACCCCCGGCGCTGACATTAGCGCTGTCCAGGCCTGGAACACCTCCCCCGGCTCAACCGCCATCGTGGTGGGAGTCGTGGACACGGGGATTGACTATGCTCATCCTGACCTCACTGCGAACGTCTGGTCCGCCCCCGCCCAGTTTTCCTTCTATCAGGGAACCACGCTCTACACCTGCGCCGCCGGGACACATGGGCGGAACACCTTTACCAACACGTGCGATCCCTCGGACGACTACGGCCACGGCACGCACGTCTCGGGGACCATTGGGGCCGCGACCAACAACGGCGTGGGCGTGGCTGGAGTCAACTGGGCGACCAAAATCATCGCAGCCAAGATGTGCGACGCCAACGGTTATTGCTACATTAGCAACGCAATCAACGCCATTCAATTCCTTGAAGGCACGAAGGCATGGTTCGGGGGAAAGGGCGGAGCCGCGGACATCCGCGTTCTGAACAATAGCTGGGGCGGCAGTGGGTTTTCCCAGGCCCTTCTGGACGAGATCAATAACACGAGCACGGCGGACATGATGTTCGTCGCCGCCGCAGGCAATAATGGCTCGAACAACGACACCAACCCGTTTTATCCCGCGGGCTACAGTGCCCCGAACGTGGTTTCGGTAGCGGCAACCGACAACCGGGACAGCCTCGTCTGGTTCTCGAACTACGGGTCCAGCACCGTACAGCTCGGGGCACCGGGAGACTGCGTCTACTCGACCGTCCCGCCCGACGTAACCCTGAATCCCAACGCAACCTGTACAAGTACCTATCTGGTACCTCGATGGCCACCCCGCACGTCTCCGGAACCGCTGCGCTGTCCGAGTCGGTTTGTCAGTTCGACACCGAACTCCTGAAGCCCAACCTCCTCAACGACGTCGTCGCGATTCCGTCACTGTCCCGAAAGACGGTCACGGGCGGCCGCGTGAACGCCTACAACTCGCTCAACGCGGCGTCGAGCGGGTGCCCGGGAACAGGATATGGAAGCGTCAGTGGAACCGAAAAATCCATATGCCGGAGCCCGGATCCCAACGGAGGCTGCGCCCTCTATCTCTACGACGGAGGGACCGTCAGCATTATCGTCAACGGTGTGACCAAGACGGTGAACTACGGCGAGGGAAGCACCAGCGACAGCCTGGCCAGCGACTTATACAACGCTATCAATGGCGATGGCACATACCCAGCACGCGCTCACGTTTCTGGCTCGAAAGTCAGCTTGAGCGCCAAACGGACCGGCGCTGACACGTGCTACTCCGTCTCCGGTTCGTCCACTACGTTGTTGCCGAATTATTTCCACACTCCGTCGTTCCGCATTACCGTGTCCGGCCTATCAGGCTGCAGATAGGTCCCGAGTCAGAGCCGCCCGGCGCAACACGCCGGGCGGCGGAAGCCCCCGAAGCGCAGGGTCTGCCCTTGCCAGTTGCGGCCATGCCCGCGCGCTCCGCGACACCGTCTGGGGCGAGTAGCTTTCCCCCAGGACGGGTTCCAGCACTTCTCCCCCTTGCCGGGTCGAGACTCCGCGCAGGAAGGCCTCACAGACCAGGGCGTGCACCGACTCCTGCCGCCGCTCGTAGCGCGGCAGCAATTGGCTCCGACAACCCCGCCGCGTCCGGGGCACCCGCAGCCGGCGCAGCAACCCCAAGCGCGTCCCCAGGTCCCGGTGGTAATATCCGTTGCGATAATCCCGCCGCTCGGCCTCGTCGCGCACGTAGCGGCCCACTCCTAACCAGTCCGTCCGTTCCGCTTCCAACGCCTCTTCCAACAACCGCTTCACCTCGCTGCGCACTTGCTCGCCCAGTTCCTCTTCAAAGAACTCTTTCCTCTCCTTCCGGGAAAGTTTAAGATGGCCTCCGTCGAGGACTTCCAATTCTCGCATGAGGGTGTACCTCCTTCGGAGAGTTTTGCCGCTCTCGAAAAAGTACACCCTCTCTCTTTTTCAAAATCCAAATCTACACAAAAGAAGTTACGCTACCCGCGGGTCACAACTCCGAACTCTGCTCCCCCCGGTCCGCAATGCGATATACTTCGCCGCACATCGTTCGAGGGGGGTCTCGATGCGTCGTTTCATCCTGAGCATTATCGTGTGCGCGCTCGTTGTCCTGTTTGCGGCCGAAGCGGTTGAGCCTGTTCCTACCCAGGCGCGCCCAACGGGCGAGGCCGTCTTCACGCCTTCCGCGCCCGCTGGGGTCGACCAGACCACTCCGCTCGACGGCTTCTCCGCTGACTCGGCGCGCGCCGAACGCGACTGGGAAACCAAGTTCCGCGCTCTCCCCAGCCTCGCGAATCTTCGCGACTACATGCAGCGGCTCACGGCGCGCCCACACCACGTGGGCTCGCCTTATGACCGCGAGAATGCGGAATGGATTCTCTCGCTCTTCCAACGATGGGGTTGGGACGCCCACATCGAGAACTTCGATGTCCTCATGCCGACCCCCCAGGAACGCGTGGTGGAGATGGTCGAGCCCACGCGATTCAAGGCCACGCTCGAGGAGCCCACGGTCGCCATCGACCCCACCTCGCATCAGCACGCCGAGCAGCTCCCCACCTATAACGCCTACTCGGTGGATGGCGACGTCACCGCGCCACTTGTTTACGTCAACTACGGCATCCCGGCGGACTACGAGCAACTCGAGCGCCGGGGCGTCTCCGTAAAGGGCGCGATCGTGATTGCCCGCTACGGTGGCTCCTGGCGTGGTATCAAACCCAAAGTGGCGGCGGAGCACGGCGCCGTGGGCTGCATCATCTATTCCGACCCACACGAGGACGGTTATTTCCAGGGCGACGTCTTCCCACAGGGCGCTTGGCGTCCGCGTGAAGGCGTGCAGCGCGGCAGCGTGATGGATATGGTGCTCTATCCGGGCGATCCCCTCACGCCCGGCGTGGGCGCCACAAAAGACGCCCAACGCCTGCCGCTCGCGGAAGCCAAGACTCTCACCAAAATCCCCGTCCTACCGATCTCCTACGGCGACGCGCAACCGTTGCTCGCCGCCCTGCAAGGACCTGTGGCGCCGGAAGCGTGGCGCGGCGCGCTGCCCATCACCTACCGCCTCGGCCCCGGTCCTGCCAAAGTCCACCTGAAAGTGAAAGCCCACTGGGACCTCAAAACGCTCTACGACGTCATCGCCAAGATTCCCGGCACGAGTTCGCCCGAGGAATGGATCGTGCGCGGCAATCACCAGGACGCCTGGGTGAACGGCGCCGAAGATCCGGCCTCGGCACTCGTGGGTGAGATGGAAGAGGCGCGGGCGCTGGGCGAACTCCGCAAGCAAGGCTGGAAGCCGCGCCGGACCATTATTTATTGCGTGTGGGACGGCGAAGAGGAGGGGTTGCTCGGCTCGACCGAGTGGGGCGAGGCGCATGCCGACGAGCTTCGCCAGCACGCCGCGGTCTACCTCAACACGGATGCCAGTGACCGTGGCTATCTCTACGTGGGCGGCTCGCACACGCTTGAAAAGTTCGTGAACGGCGTGGCGCGTGATATCGAGGACCCGGAGAAAAATCTCTCCCTCTGGAAGCGCCACCAGCTTCAATTGATTCGGGCCGGCTCGCAGGAAGAGCGCCAGGAAGCTCGCACCCGCGCCGACTGGCGCATCGACGCGCTCGGCTCCGGCTCCGACTACACGGTATTCATCGACCACCTGGGTATCGCCTCGCTCAACCTGGCCTTCAATGGCGAAGACGGCGGAGGCATTTACCATTCGATCTACGACGACTTCTTTTGGTATACCCACTTCAGCGATACCGATTTCCAGTATGGGCGGGCGCTGGCCCAAACCGTCGGCACCGCGGTGCTGCGCCTAGCCGATGCCGAGCTGCTTCCCTACGACTTCACGGGCCTCGCCGACACGATCCACCGGTACACCGACCACTTGAAGAAGCTTCTTAAGGACGAGCAGGAGGAAATCCGCGAACGCAACCAGGAAATCGAGGAGGGCACCTTCACCGCCACCTTCGACCCGAAGGAAACGTTTGTTCCGCCCGCCAAGGAAGACGTGCCCCCCTACCTGGACTTCGCGCCGCTCGAAAACGCTGCGGACACGCTCACGCGTAGCGCCACGCGTTTCCAGAAGGCACTTGAGAAAGCGCAGGCCAACGGTGCGGCGGCGCTGGCTGGCGCGTCGCTCCGCCAGGTAAATCTCACCCTCATCGAAAGTGAGCGCAAACTGACAAGCCCCCAGGGCCTTCCCGGCCGGCCCTGGTTCAAGCACGAAATCTACGCACCGGGCTTTTACACTGGCTACGACGTGAAAACCCTTCCCGCCGCTCGCGAGGCGATTGAGCAGAAGAAGTGGAAAGAGGCGGACGCGGCTCTGGCGGAAATCAGCAGGATTCTCGACGCCGAGTCTGCCTTGATCACAACCGCTGCCGAGCAATTGGAAAAAGCCCTCCCCTGAGGCTCTGCGCGGGGGGAATTGCGCCACCAGGCAGGTCCGGGCGCGGCTGGCACGGGTTGGGAAGCTGTCGGTGCAGCACGCCGCCCTGGTCCGCCGTCTTGCTCCGAATCAGCGGAAACGGAAGGCCTCGGCGAGCCTTAACTCACGGTTCCGCGCGCCACGCGTCATCCAACCGGGAGCGAAAGGAAGGTCGGCGAGGTGCAGCCTCCACTCGATACTCAGGAGGTGTTCGCGTTCGTGGTCCAGAAAGCGGCGCAAGACCTTTCGCAGTGTCCACGGCTCGCCGAACTTCCGCACAGTGCGATTCGCGCGGCGCAGGTTGCACTGTGCGAGTAACCGGTAGGCCGCGTCCCGCACAATCCGCAGACGGTCGAGCGGCGTGGGTTGCGGCTGGAATCGCGCTAGCTTGAAGAGTCGTGACAGATAGAACTGCTCGGCCGCCGCCACGTGCTGGAGCGTTTCCCGGATGGTCCATTGTTTGGGGCCCGGGCGCGCGGCGAGCAGCTCCGGCGGAATTCGTGCGATGACTTCCAGCAAATCCCGGCGCGAGTAGTCGATGCGCCGCAGGTGTTCTGCAAGTTCATCTGCCTCCACCGGAATCAAGTCCGTGGGGAGCAAGCCACCGCGGCTGCCTGTACCCGTGGCAGCTCCGCCCGGCACGCCACCCGCGACGCGGATACGGACTTTTCGCGAGAAATCACACCCGCTGTGAGCCGCAAGCCACGCCAGGTGCTGCTGGATGGCTTCCGCGACGGCTGCAGCAGCTTCCTGAGGAATCTCACCACGCACCACGCAACCCGGCAGGCGTGGCACATGTGCCAGCGTCCGTCCCGCGCGATTGCTTTCGAGATAGACATCGAACGGCGAGGTGTCACCAGGATTGTTCAGCAGAAACATACATCCAGTCCTGATACGAAGCCGACGCCATGCCGAGACCGCTCGAAGCGCGGAGCCGGCTCGGGCCCCCTTACGCCGCTTTGAGCTCCGCCGTGCAGTGGGGGCATCGGGTGGCCTGGGTGGCGATGCCCTCGGACATGCAATAGGGACACTGCTTGGTGGGCGGTGGGGCTGGGGCCGGCTGCGGCTTCATCATCCGATTCACCTGTTTCACAAGCAGGAAGACCACCAGGGCCACGATTAGAAAGTCGATGACAGTGTTAAGGAAGGCGCCGTAGCCGATGACGGCTGCCCCCGCCTTCTTCGCGTCCGCCAGCGAGTCATAGTGAGTCCCTGACATGTTAAAGAACAGGTTTGAAAAATCCACGTGGCCCAGGATCAGCCCGATAGGTGGCATGATGATGTCATTCACCACCGAACTGACGATCCTTCCGAAGGCTGCGCCTATGATGATCCCGATGGCCATGTCGAGTACGTTCCCACGCATCGCGAATTCTTTGAATTCCTTAAGCATGTTCTCGTCTCCCTTATGTTTATGGATTGGATCGCTCCACCGCTATTATTGACCCTCTCTTCCGCTTTTCGGTTCATCTGGCCACGTTGCCGAAGGTCAACGGCCGAAGGTTCGCCGATCTTAATGGCGGGTGAACTCAGGATGACATCCTCGCTGCCTCCTCTGAGTGCACTAGCGGATTTTCCCTCGTGCAGCAATCTTCCAGCAACCGACCGCCTCGCCCTTACGCACCGTAAAGATCTCATCATGCATGTTCACGGTAGTGCAGACGTGATTGGGGACCACGGTCAGGACTTCGCCCACGTAGAACTTGTGTTGGGACAACGTGATGTCCAGGTGGCCGTGCTCTTCGTTCAGCTTGATGAGGGGCGCATCCGGCGCTTCCACCACATAGCCGAAACCGGACTTAGGGCCGGAGCCCAGCAAGTCGGAGGAGAACGTCTTGGACCCGGCATCAATAATGGCGCGACCGGGAACGGCCGTAGAGACCACCGTCGCGACCACGCGCACGGCGCAATCGTCCAGGTTGCACGCACCCTGGTAATAGGTGTTCAGATCGTTGTAAACATAGGTGCCGGGGCGAATCTCCGTGAGCCCCGGGATCAGGTGCGCGAACTCCGCGGAAGGGGTTGAGCCCCCGGAGACGATTTCCACCGGCACGTTCCCAGCGCGAAACGCTGCCAGCGCTTTACCTACGCGCTCTGCAACGTGCTCGGCTTCTGCCTGCCGCTCCGCAGGTGTTCCCCAGATGTTGCCGAAGAAACTCATCAGGCCACGGAACCTCAGCCCCGGCAGCTTCTCGATAGCTTTCGCCAGCCCGACCAACTCCGGCCCCGGATCGAGTCCGCAGCGACGGGCGCCGACGTCGAATTCCACCAGAACCCCGATGGTCACCCCCTGCGCGGCAGCCGCGCGGGAAAGCTCCTGTGCTGTAGCTTCCGAATCGAGCGAGACCAGCAGCCGGCGCGTGCGGGCGATATCCGCGAGGCGCCGGAGTTTCTCGGCGCCGAAAATGGGAAACGCCACCAGGATGTCGTCGAGCCCGCCAGCGGCCATTACTTCCGCCTCACCGACTTTGGCCACGGTTAGGCCGACTGCGCCACGCTCGAGCTGCAGACGCGCCACCTCAACCGTCTTGTGCGTTTTGGTGTGCGGGCGCAACCCCACACGCTGGCGGCGGCACAATTCGGCGACGCGGTCGAGATTGCGTTCGAGCGCGTCGAGATCCACCGTCAAGGCGGGAGTCGAAAGCTCTCGGTAGTGCATAAACACCTCGCTTCGGGCCGCGTCCCTCGCGCGCCGTCGTGGCGGAGACCCCGCAAGGCAGGATCAGCACGAGGGAAGAACGAAAAAATGCCGACCTAAGAATCGGCGCTACGGGCCTGCTTACTTCCTGCGCCGCTTGGTGACGCGCGCGATACAGTCAATTTCAACCTTGATCTTAGGTAACTGCGCGCCCACCGTCGTGCGGGCGGGCTGGTCTTCGGGGAAGAACTCCCTGTAAACCTCGTTCATTGCCGCGAAATCATTCAGATCGGCAAGGAACACACCCACGCGCACTACGTCCTTCAGCGAACTCCCCGCTGCCTCCAGGATGGCGCGGATGTTCTCGAGGGTTCGGCGCGTCTCCGATTTGATGTCACCGTGCTCTAACTCGTTGGTCCGAGGGTTCACGCACGCCTGCCCGGCAACAAAAACCAAGCCGTCGGCAACGATGGCTTGGGAATAGACGCCCCTCGGCTGAGGAGCGTCCAACGTCCGAACCACTTTGCGCATGTTATCTCCTTAGTTAATGAGTCGCGAAGCGGGCCAGACAGTCTGCCGGTCCGGCGAGTCCCCCCACATAGCGGGGAGGGGGGCATGGTTCGGCCCCACGCTTTGCGCCCGCATTTCCTGAAAAGTTGTTTCGCCTTCTCAAAAGCCGGCCAGTATAATGGCACGCCTTCTTTTGGTAAAGACCGCCCGGAACGACTTCAGAAAGCGGGAGAGACTCCGTTGCCCTCGTCGCAGCAGAAGTGGATGGACCACCTCGTGATCGTGCGCCATGGCGAGTCGCAGCGCAACGTGCGCCGGGCGGAGGCGCAGCGCACGGGCAGACTGGAGTACCACGGTGATGTCCGCGACATGGATGTGGCTCTGACCCCGCGCGGCATCCGCCAAGCGGAGGAAACCGGGAAATATCTGGCCTGGGAGTTTCGTTTCGATCGAGTCTTTGTTTCCCCCTACGAGCGAACCCTCCAGACCGCTGACACGCTCGTGAAGCAGTTCCCTTACTCTGTGGTTCCGACCATCGAGGAGCGCATCCGCGAAAAAGAATTCGGCATTCTCGACGGGCTGACGGGCCAGGGCATCCGCAGCAAGTATCCTGACGAGTGGCGCCGCCGCGAGCGCGAGGGCAGATACTACTATCGTCCGCCCGGAGGCGAGAGCTACCCCGACGTGGCGTTGCGTGTCCACAGTTTCCTGGGGACACTGGCTCGCGACTGCCGCAAGCAATCGGTGCTGCTGGTGTGCCACTCCGTGGTGGTGCTCACGTTTCGCCGGCTGCTCGAACGCCTGACCGAAAAGACCTTGCTCGCCATCGACCGCGACCCCGAGCAGGACGTCTGCAATTGCTCCGTCACCTGGTACGCGTACGATCCCAGCGCCGGAAGCCGCGGACGCTTGGCGTTGCGAGAATTCAATGGCGTGCATTACCCGGCCAGAGACGCTACCACGGAAGAGTGCCGGAAAAAAGCTGAGCGCCGGGGCTAGGGATTCGGGGTTCGGGGTTCGGGGTTCGAACTTGGAGTTTCGGATTTTCGATGTCTACACCTCTTTCGCCGCTGGCGGCAGGATCCCTTACCTCGCAACCACACTCTCATGCGCCCACCGCGCTCCCGCGCGCCATCGGGTATATGGGCGCGACGGCCATCGTCGTGGGGACGATTATCGGGTCGGGAGTCTTCCTGGTCCCGCACGATGTGGCCCAGCAGGTCGGCTCCGAAGCCACCGCCATCCTGGTCTGGGTGGTGGGAGGACTGCTGGCGCTGGCGGGTTCGCTTTCTCTCGCCGAACTCGGAGCCGCCGTTCCAGAAGCGGGCGGGGTCTACATCTATCTCCGCGACGCCTACGGGAAATTGTGCGCGTTCCTCTACGGCTGGGCAGCGTTGCTGGTGATTGAATCCGGCGGCATCGCGACACTCGCGGTGGCTTTCAGTATCTACAGCTCCACGTTCTTTCCCCTCGCGCCCCTGGAACGAAAACTCGTGGCAAGCGCCGTGATTACAGTGTTGACGCTGGTGAACATTGCGGGCGTGCGGCGTGCGGCGGCGGTGCAGACCTTCTTCATGTTTGCCAAACTCGCGGGCCTGGCGATTATCGTGGGCCTCGCCCTGTTTGCGCGTCACGTGACGCCGGTGGCGCCAGCGCTGGATCTCCCCACGCCGCACACCACGCTCAGCTCCTTCGGTGTGGCGCTGATTGGCGTGCTGTGGGCCTATCACGGATGGCACCACCTGTCCCACGCGGCGGGCGAGGTGAAGAATCCCTCGCGCGTGCTGCCGCGCAGCTTTTTCCTGGGCATGCTCGTGGTCATCCTCGTCTACCTTAGCGCGAACCTCGCCTACTTGCGCGTGCTGCCGCTGCCCGCCATGGCCCAGGACGCCTACCAGCGCGTGGCCACGAAAACCATGGAAGTCCTCTGGGGCCCGAGAGGCGCGGCATTCGTTTCCGGGTTGATCCTTTGCTCGATTTTCGGGGCGGCCAACGGCAATATCCTGGGCGGCGCGCGCGCCTACTTTGCCATGGCCCGCGACCGCGTCTTCTTTGCCGCGGTGGGGCGGATTCACCCGCGCTTCGAAACGCCTTACGTGGCCCTGTTGATTCAGGGCGCATGGTCTATCTTGCTGGCCGCTACCGGCAGCTTCAAACAGCTCTATACCTACGTGATCTTCACCGGTTGGATTTTCTACGCGGCTGCCACGCTGGCCGTGGTCATTCTACGCCGGACTCGCCCGCGGTTGGCTCGACCCTATCGCGTCTGGGCCTATCCGGTGTTGCCGTTGGCATTCACCGTCGCGGCGCTGATCATCATCATCAACGCGTTGGTCCGCAGCCCGCGCGAGTCCGGCATCGGTTTGGGGCTCGTGCTCCTGGGAATTCCGATCTACCTGGCCTGGACGCGCTTTACCCGAAGCCAGCGGAACACGGCAGCGCCTAGTGACAAGTGAAGAGTGACAAGCAGGATCAAACGGGGCGCCGGGCTTTTCTTCTGCGAGATCTCCCAAGCGACCGGCAGGGGAGGGCGGGCCAGAATTGCCGACCCAACGTTGAAACGGAGGACCGGCTCCTTTCAACTCTTCAACTTTTCAACGTTCAACTGCTTCTCACCGGCTGAGCTCTTGCGGAGAGTTACTTGAGGTTTTCCCTGATGAGGTATTCGACCAGGACGACGTCGTGCCAGCGGCCTTCCAGGCAAGTGTGCTTTTCGTGCACGCCCACTTCTCTCCAACCGGTCATGCGGCAGAGGGTGCGGCCGGCGTCATTGTGCGCCAGGAATCTCCCGATCAATTTGAAGTGCCCCTGCGCGCGCGTCGCGGATTGAATCGCCCGCATCAGCTCCCTGCCCACACCGTGCCGTCGGTAGTCGCGATCGATGTAAATGAGCAGTTCGGCGATGCCGTCAGTATGCGGTCGCACTTGATACGGGCTGAGGGACGCCCAGCCCAGAACTCGCCCGTTCAGTTCAGCCACCAGGAGCGGGAATTTCCCGGAGTGCTCCGTGACCCAGCGGTCGCGCTCCTCCGGAGTGACCAGGAAATTCTCAAAAGTCGCCAGGTGATCCTGCGTCGCCTGCAGGTAGATCCTGGAGATGTCCTGCGCGTCGCGTGTCTCGGCAGGTCGCACCTGTAATTGGAAACGCGGCTTTTCCGGCAGGCCCGTGGCGGTAGAAGGTGTCGACATGGATTAGGCCCTCGTCATCATAGCAAGACCTTGCGTGATCACCAAGCAAGGATTCGGATTTAGGATTCGGGATTCAGCAGGTAGCGCCCGCCGCCGCGCGTTCTGCCACTCTGTAAATCAAGGTCGTAATACCTTGCTTCTTTGGCAACAAATTTCGGCGGGATGGCTTTTCACCTTTGACATTTGACTTTTGCCCCTTGCCCTTTGACTTTTGGTTGCGGCCGCAGGCCGCGCTGCGCCTCCTAATGGGGCCTTGAACGGGCCTTCCCCGCCCTCAAAACCTCTTCGCATCCGCACGGACGCGGTCGACGTACTTCCCCGTGGCCACGTCTACGCGCACGGTCTCGCCGGTCTTGATGAAATGCGGCACCAGGATTTCCAGCCCGTTCTCGAGCGTCGCATCTTTGTAGGTGTTGTCTTGCTGCTGGTGAACGGGCGGCGCCGTGGTGGCGACCTTCACGTCAACGACCTCGGGAAAGACGATGCTCACCGGCTGGCCTTCATAAGACTCCACCGGGACCTTCATTTCAGGCTGCAGGAACTTGGTCGCCGCACCGATGGCTTCGAGAGGAATCGAAACCTGCTCGAAGGTGTCCGGGTTCATGAAGGTTGCGGAATCCGCGTCGGTGTAAAGGAACTCCATTTCGTGCTTCTCGAGCTGCGTGTCCTCGAGCCGTTCTTCCGGCCGAAAGCGGAACTCCTTGAGGGTGCTCTTCATGACGTGGCGCGCGCGCGCGTGAACGCTCCCCGGCATCTTACCCTGCCCCAGGTGGTAAGTGGATTCGAAGACTTTGAAGATGTCTTCGCCGATTTTCAGAACCATTCCAGGACGGAGTTGTGATGCGATAACCATGAGGACCTCAGCGGCCCGCAAGGGCAGTTGTGGTTCCGCCCGGCCTTCTGGACTTCGAACCGCGGGCGGATGAGGAACCTCGGCCAGTCGTCCAGCGCAGGGGTCAGTGCCCCACGCTCCGCCAGGAATTGCAGCGCAGCACGCAGCGCGGCCCGCTGTTGCCGAGGGTGCTCCAGACACGGGATTATTCTACGCCCTCGCCGTCAAAGCAAGTCAAGTCATACGGGGAGGCCGGTCGCGGTGTCATTTGGGATGGAACGCCATCCAAGCGCCCGTCATTCCCGCGAAGCTTGTCCTCCGCGGAAGCGGGGGAGCGGGAATCCAGTCCGTCGACTGCGCATCTCCAGAGGCTTGCGGAGTAGATTCCCGCTGGAGCTTGCCCCGATCGCGTCGGGGTGGGAATGACTCCGGCTTGGGGCGGCCAGGGGGTGGTTGACCTTCGCTCCCAGACCCGACCACACCCTAACCCCCCTCGGTCGAGGAGGGGAATTTCACTATTTCTTGGGTACATTCTCAAGGCCGGCGTGCAGTGATTTATCTATCATTCCCCCCAAGAAACTGCCGATAGAAGGTATGGGAGGCATCGAGAATCCGATGCGCGAACGACAAGCGGGCACTGAGGGAATCCGGCCGCAAGGCGGGATAGGCTGGCTCGATTGGGCTGGCCGCCATCCCGGACTGTTGTTGCTGGGGAGTCTGGCGGTTGCCCTCCTGGCGTGCTGCAATTCGCCCGAACCCGCAGACACGGAGTTGGATGCCAGCGGCGAGGAAGTGCCGCTGTTCATCTGAGTAGGGCCGAATGGCGTTCGGCCAAGTTGGGGCACTTAGCCTGCGCCCAAAAGGCTTCGGCCGAGGACTCACCGGCCCGACCCAACGAATTCTGTCCCCGGACCCTGGACTTCTGCCACATCCCCCCTGGACGTGGGGAGTAGGCACTTGGGCGCTTTGTGCGGGCCCCGGCTCGTGACTGCTGGATCCTATTCGCTCGCTCCAGCCCTCGCCCCCGTGGGGGAGAGGGTGGTCCGCAAGCGGCGGACCGGGTGAGGGGGTCGCCGCGCCCGTCCCCAGTCCCTGCACTCCGGACTCCTGACTCCTAAATGCTAACTCCCGTTTTTTCAACAACATCGTAGGGTTCAGCCGTTAACTACTTTGTTTTCATCAACATTGTAGGATACGCAAGAGGCGCTCGCGCTGTTCGCTATAACATGTTGAATCTATTTATGCTATCATGGATTTAGATAACTCCCTATCTGTCAACGATATCGTAGGATTTCCCAAAAACCCCTATTGATTCTAAACGACATTATGGCTTCGCTCGTCGTTTTTTAACATCTTTTTTTTGCGCAACCCCGGCCGAACCCTCAATTCGGCTAAGGGCTGGCATTTCAACAAGTTGGTTTTCGAGGGAGGTCACGGAATCTGCCCGCTCAAAGCCCACAAGTATCTGTCTTTTCAGTAACATCGTAGGATAGGAGTGCATTTCGGCGAGTGGCACCGGGCGGTCCCCCGTGGTCATCGTTTCGGCAAGACAGACCAACGAAGTCATAAGATAAGCTTAATATAAAGTACCATTATTGTCAACATCCAAGCCATGCCAAGGGTTCGGGCCAGCGCGTGATTCGCTCACCAGCTAAGGTTCGATCTCGCGGTTGCCCGATCGCCCGATCATCAGATCACCCGATGACCAGATGACCCGATCAGGTGACTCAGTGATTCACTGGTTCAGTCCCTCGTCTTCCCGTCCCCAGCCTGGAGTCCCCAATCCCCGCCCTTTCCCCCTTGCCTTACCCCCCGAGTAGATGTATACGGGAGTTGTAACGCGGCGGTAACGTACGCGGACTAAATGTCCCGCTTGCCGGTTGGCCGCCAGCGCCGCTCTCCGAATCTGGGAGGCTATCAATGGCAGAACAGTCCATTACTTGCCCCAGTTGTGGAAAGAGAATACAACTTACGGAAGCCTTCACACGCGAGATTGAACAGAAGCTTCGAGCTGAATTCGAAAGCGAGGAAAAGAAGATCGAGAAACAACATGCCTTGGAACTAAAGGCAAAGGAAAAAGAGTACGAGGAGCAACTCGCGCGTGAAAAGGCACTCATGGAGAAGCAGTCTCGGAAGCAGGCCGAGCAGGCTGTTTCAGTGGAACTCCGGGATCTGAAGAGCCAGCTTGACGAGAAGGCCAAAGAAGCTGAACAGGCACAGAGGCGAGAACTCGGCCTCCTCAAACGTGTTCGCGACGTCGAAGAGAGGGAGAAAACTCTTGAACTCGAAGTACAGAGGAAGGTCGACGCCGAGAAAAGCACGATCTGGGAGCAAGCCACGAAGACGGCCGCCGAGCAGCATCAGCTGAAGGACGCGGAAAAGGAAAAAAGAATCGCGGAGATGAAGGTTCAAATCGAAGAGTTGAGGAGAAAAGCCGAGCAAGGTTCACAACAAACGCAAGGCGAGGTTTTGGAACTCCACTTGGAGGAGGTGCTGAGGGCCGCGTTTCAATTCGACTCTATCGATCCAGTCGCTAAGGGAGCGAGGGGTGCCGACGTCCTCCAAGGGGTCAGAAACGATCTGGGTGAGATGTGCGGCAGCATACTCTGGGAAGCCAAAACAGCGAAGAATTGGAGCGACGGCTGGGTCGAGAAGTTAAAAGATGATCAGCGCGAAGCGAAGGCCGACATTGCGGTCATCATTTCGACGAGCCTACCGAAGGAAATCGTCCATGTCGGTCAAGCGGACGGGATTTGGGTGGCGGACGTGCAATCGGCGAGAGGCTTGGCCGCTGTGCTGAGGGAAGGACTCATCCAATTGGCCCAGGCCCGCAAAGCTTTAATCGGAAAGAATACGAAGATGGAAGCAATCTACAACTATCTTTCGGGGCCAGAGTTTAGGCAGCGCGTCGAGTCGATTGTGGGCTCCTTCGCGTCCATGCAGGAGGATCTCAGCACGGAGAAGCGAGCGATGGAGAGGGCCTGGGCGAAGCGCGAAAAGCAGATATCCAGAGTGATCGAAAACACCGCCCAAATGTACGGCGACCTCCAGGGGATGATTGGAGCCTCATTGCCCGAAATCAAAGTTTTGGAACTGCCATCTGGTGACCAGACTGTGGACTAAAGGCCGAGGGGGTAGCGCAGAGCGTCGCTCTGCGGGTCTTCGATGAAGGACGAACTGCTGCGGGGTTGACGAACGACTCCGCGCTACAGTGCTGAACCTCACGGAGATCATGACGACAACTTTCTGATCGCACGCATCACACAAAGCCCGATGTGTCCGTCGCCTGCGGCGCGACGCGCCATGGAGGTAGTTGTTGTTTCACAAGTCCTGAGCAGGAGAACTATCCATGAAGCTCACAAACGTTCGCATACAAAACTTTCGCTCATGTCGCGACATCCCTCTCGAAATCGGTGGGATGCACGCCTTGGTCGGTGCAAACAACGCCGGCAAATCAGCAGTGCTTAGGGGCTTGGATTTTCTTTTTAACCCGAGCACTAAATCTCTCAATGAGGAATCCTTTTGGAACAAAGACACCAAACTGGAAATCCGGGTCGAGGGCACCTTCACTAATCTTACCGACAAGGAAAAGGAGGTGCTTGGCCCATACCTTAAACCTGATGGTACATTCCACATGGCCCGTTCCGCAAAAATGGGCGCAAAAACCACCGAGTCGGAATCCAGTTCGGAACAAGGCGAAGAAGAGATTGAAATAGGCGCACACTATAAGAAGCCGATGCCCGAAGCAGAATGGCTTCAGGAATCCAATATTAACACTGAGAACATTGCCGATTGGTGGAAAATCAAGGATCGATTGGTTGTCGCTGGTATCAGTTTTGCCGATTTTATGGGAGCTACCACAAAACCCAGAGTGGCAGAATGGAAGGAGAAGGCGCAGGAGTTTGTGGCGACCCACTCTGGCAAGATTCCCATGAAAGACGTATGGATTGACAACCCCAGGGGATATGCAAATGTCTTGAAGGGTACGCTGCCTTTCTTTGTTCTTGTTCCGGCGGTTCGGGACGTAACCGAGGAATCAAAGGGAACCAAGAGCAGCCCGTTTGGAAAGCTCCTGTTCGCTATTTTGGGCACAATCACACAGGATAAGCGAACCCAGATAGACGGGATTCTCGCGGAAGTATCCAAGCAAATGAACCGTGTGGGCGGAGAAGAGCGCGTTCCGTTGATTGCCGAAACGGAAAAGCAGCTGAACGCTCTGCTGAGGGATTTCTTTGATGGTTGCGATCTGGAGATTGAGTTCGAAACACCGACGCTCGAACTCCTTCTGAGTGCACCTAGACTTTACGTAGATGACGGTTTCAGAAACGCAGTCGAGAATAAGGGCCATGGCTTGCAAAGGGCGGTCATCTTCACAATTTTGCGACGGTATGCGGAATACATGACGACCTCCCCCGAGGGGAAGCGGCGCAACCTGATACTCGCTGTTGAGGAGCCGGAAATTTACATGCACCCGCAGGCGCAACGAACCATCCGTAGCGTGTTCCGCAAGATTGCCAAGGGTGGGGACCAGGTAATCTTCTCGACCCACTCCTCTCTTCTCGTAGATGTGGCCTATTTCGATGAGATCATCCGGCTTGAAAACAATTTGCAGAACATTGACGGAAAGAGAACGACCGTAAGTAGGGCATACCAATTGCCAGTATCGAGGATGATTGAGGATCTTGAGGTCCGATATCCGAAGCTCAAGGGCACGGCGACACCTGCCTCCATGCGAGATCGCTATTCCCACGCGTACAACCCACGCCGCAACGAGGGATTTTTCGCATCGAAGATCATCCTTGTCGAGGGCCTGACCGAGGAATACAGCCTACCTATATATGCCGATGCGATTCCGAACTGTGCCTTCGATCCTCAAGGAATCAGTGTTGTGGAATGCGGCGGCAAGATGACAATGGATCGTCTTTTTAGGATATTTAACGAACTCCGAATTCCCTGCTACATGCTGTTCGATTATGACAGCACCAACTCCGAGAAAGACATCATCGACAAGTCCAAGGAACTTCTTGCCTTGGCCAATGAAAAGCCGGAAGCCCCCGCGAGCCTTTTTGTTGCGGATGGCGTGGCGTGTTTCCCCCATAAATGGGAAGTGGACTTGAAAGACGAAATCCCGGACGCCAGCACAAAAACGGTCAAAGCTCGGAAGGCGCTTGGCCTCAGCCCTGACAATGATAGCGGGAAGCCATTGATTGCACGATATATCGCACGGGATCTCACGTCGCAAAGTCCAGCGATTGTTCCACCGAGTATCAAAAGGATCATCGAAAGGGCCGTGATGGTCACATGGAAACAAAGTTGCCTGAGAACGCGAGAGGGGGAGGTGGCGGAGACTTGATCTTTATCTCTGCGGCTCGAATCCCGGGAAAACAAAGACCGCAGCCTTCCAGGACGTGCCACGTCGATCTTCGCCGCATGTAAACGAGCGTAGTGAGGAAATGTGAAACCGTGCTTTCCCGACCCAACCTGCAGGCACAAAGGGCAGAGACCTCACACCCTGCGAGGGATGGTTCGCCATTACATTTTGCACTACCGCCCTCGTGCTCGGGCCGAACTCTGGACCTTCTGCAGACAGCCATTTGAAGAGGCGCTTGAGAGGGCTGCCCTAGCCCAAGACGAACGCGGAAAACGCTTCAGTCACCAGAAGCCGTTGAAGGGATCCGAGCTTCGCAAGGCAAGAAGGGCTCTTTTGGATTCTGCCAAAGAACTGCGCCGGTGCGATTCGTTTGACCAACTCCACAACCTGATCACAGAACACCTGAACGGTATTCGGAACTTGGGCGGCCTTTATTACTACGACACAGCATTGCGCATCGGTGCTTCCCTTCATCTGATGCCGGAGCGCGTTTACTTGCACAGCGGGACACGCGACGGCGCCCGTGCTCTGGGTCTAGATTGGCGAGCGGACCCGCTTGATCCACGCGCGTTGCCGAAGGCACTCGGCGATCTTGAGCCGTACGAAATCGAGGACTTCCTTTGTATATACAGGGACCACCTAAGGCCCGGGATGCAGTAACCGGCCCCGGTGGCGCATCCCGATAACGAACATCGGGACAGGTCCCCCCCGTCGGAGTCGGGGCAGGCTCCAGCGGGAATCCAGGTTGTGGGTGGACCCCCGCCCTCCCCCCGGGTGTGTCCGAGACCCCTCATCCGGTCCCGCTTGGCGGGACCACCTTCTCCCCTGGGAGAAGGCTGAAATGGCTCCAGCCGCGCGCAGGGACGGGGCGGGCGGACACGACCTGCCTGCCGGTAGGCAGGGGTCCGCCCCTACGACGGCGAACGCTTTTCTCGCCCGCGCACGGCCGCAGGAAACCGTCTGGTGGAATCAGAAAAGCAATTTCAGTGATAACTGAATCTGGCGGGAAGTGCCTGCGGTGTGATTAATGACACCAAAGCCCGAACCGCGCAAGATGTTTACGGGCAAGCCGAAGGTCACGAGGTTGAAGGCGTTGAAGAACTCGGCGCGGAACTGCAGGGTCGCGGGCTCGGAACCCTTGCGGCTGCCGAAGGTTGTATCCTTGATCAAGGCGAAGTCGAGATTATGGAAGCCCGGTGCGCGGAAGGTATTCCGCCCCAGGGTTCCGAAGCGGCCCTGGTTGGGCCCCGTGCCGCCGGGAACGCCAATGGGGATCGAAAAGAAGGAGGGGTTGTTGGCGCCCTGGCCAAAGTAGTCCTCCCGAATCTTGCGGCTGGTGGAGAAGACCGGTGTACCGACCTGATCGGGCCGGTCGGCGCTGTTGGTGCCCACGCCGGTCTGCTGAATCCCCGAATAGACCGAAAAGGGAGAGCCGCTGGTGAGTGTGGTGATGTTGAGCACCTGCCAGCCCGAGGTGAACTTTCTTCCCAAGGGGCGGAGAAAGCTCACGCGGTCGAAAGGCAGTGCCTGGATCACGCTGGCCGCGAACACATGCGCGATGTCAAAGGTTGAAGGCCCCTTTTCGGCGCTGAGATTCCGCGGGTCTTGCGGGGCGGCCTGGATAATGGTCCCCGTGCCTCCGCCGGAGGCCATGACGGAACTCGTATCGTCGAGCGATTTGCTGAAGGTGTAGCTCGATTGAAAACCCAATCCGAGGCGCGCGGAGTTTTTGGACGCGGAAACCTGGAGGGCGTGATAGGTGGAGTGGGCGGGCGTCCCCAGGAGGAACTCCGGCCCGTAACCCCCCAGGACCTGGCCCGAAGAATCGAACTGCGTAAAGGGTGCGAACTGCGGCGAGGCGCCGGTATAACCGTTCGGGATGGAGACGGTCGCGAGCTTCACGCCCACAGTAGCCACGTAGGAGGCACTGAAACTCACATCCCTAAAGGCCCGTTCAACCCCGGCCGTATAGCTGGCGATGTAACCGTTGCGGAAAGTGGGGGCCATTCCAAACACCGAGAATATTTGCGGCTGGTGGCCGGGTGTCAGCGCGGTGAGATCAGCCTGGAAACGCGGCACATCGACCTCCGTGTTGGGCGCTACGTCGCGTGTGCTGCCCGCGGCAAAGACTAATTGACCCGCGGTAGTGTAGACGGGCGGCAATTGGAAGGCCTGCACGGTGTTTTCAAAGGGCACGGGAGCACCCGGCAGAGCGCTAATACTCGGATTGACGACATAGGGAAAACCGCCGGTCACGAAATTATCCCACCAGAGATTGGGGAGAATCGTGGTGATTCCGCCCCCCACGCGCAGCACTGTGCTGCTGGTGGCTCGCCACACCGCGGAGACCCGCGGTCCCCACCCGTGCAAGTCCAGCTCATAAGGCGGCTGCGGGTTGAGAAGCAGTATCTCCCGGGCTCCGGGTTCCCAGGCCGGCACTGACCTCCCATTCGAATCCACAATGCGGACCACCGAGGTACGCCGCGCACTTTCTTTGATGTGGCTGTTCAATTCGTAACGCAGCCCATATTCGAGCGTGAACCGCGGCGTGACCTTCCAGTTGTCCTGGAAATAGAAGTTGTAGGCCTCGCGCCGAACGCTGGCCTCATCAAAGTGATCGCCGCGCGCCGTGATGGCCGCGGGCACCGTGGTGCCGTACCAGAAGGGAACACCGGTAAGGAATCCCGTAAGCGCGTCCGGAAGCGGATCGCCCGCGTGAATATCGTGCTGGCCGCTCGCCGAGGGAATCTCTCCCGCGGCGTACACGGCGCCCCCACCGAACGTGTACTGGCCGTTGGGGTTCGTCGCGAAGATCGTCGCGTCGCGGTTGACGCGGATCTCCGCCCCGAATTTCAGCGTGTGGGCTCCGTGCACATAGATGAAGTTCTGCCGAAGCTGGTAGAGGTTTCCATAAGCGCCCGTGGCGGTCCCGGCAGCCGAGTTAAAAGGCTCGTAGAGACCGTCGGCGAAAGTCATTGCCGGCTGCGTGTGATTGAGAGAAAGAAACAACGGCGTGCTGCGGATGTAGCCGAGCGAGGTCTCGGAAGTGAAGTGCGGCGAGGCCGTGCGCGTGTAGTTCAGCGCCAGGTTGCGCTGGTGGTCGTGAAAGTTGACGGCAAAGCTCGGATCGATGGCCGACTGGCTGGGATTGGTCAGCGGGCCGTTCACGTTGTTGAGATTGAAGCGCACAAAGAACTGGCCCTGATCGGAAGCACGATGGTCAACGCGCACGGAAAACTGGTTCGTGTCCGTCGAGACCTTGGAGGAGGTAGCGTAAGTGCGCGGCCCGAAGGGCCCTTCGGGATCATTGCGTGCGGGATAGGCCGCCAGGATGGGCGCCACCTGCGGATTGACGGGCACGAAGAGCGTGTCATCGGGAAACGCCGTGGTGTCCATCCCCTGGCGCTCCTCCGGGGTCGGCACGGAGAGCACCTGCGTGGTCCCGAGGACCTGGCGGAAGCCCTGGTACTGCCCGAAGAAAAAGGTGCGATCGCGGCCTTGGTAGACCCCCGGAAGCGTCACCGGCCCACCGAGAGCGAAGCCGAATTCGTTTCGGACGAAGGGCGGGATGCGGCCGGGGTTCGCCAGGGTTCGACGGTCGAAGAAATTGCGTGCGTCGAAGGCGGCATTGCGCACAAATTCAAATACCGAGCCATGCAACAGATTCGTCCCTGCCTTGGTCTTGATGTTCGTGAAGCCCGCAGCGCCATGGCCGATTTCCGGGGGCATCACGCCGGAGCGTGACTCTATTTCCTGTACCGCGTCTACGTTGAAGTTCGAAAAGGTGGCGCCGCCCAATTCCGGGTCGGTCGTATCCACGCCATCCATGGCAAACATGGCGGTTGAGCCGCGCTGACCATTCACCGCAAATTGCTGGGTGAAATTCGCAGAGCCGTTGGTATCCGTCATGGTGCCGGCAGCCAGCAGCAACAGTTGACTGAAGTCGCGCTTGTTCAGGGGAAGTTCAGAGACTTGCCGGCTGGAGAGGTGTTCCCCCCCGCTCGCCTGTATCGGGTCTCCACCCGAAAAGGTTTGGAGAACCAGCCATCCGCCCGCCGAGGCAATCTGAACCGAAGAGGTGAGATGGTTTCCGGTTCGAATGGCCAGCAACTCGCGCGCTGTGGTCCTCCTGCCACCCCAGCGGACGCCCACAGCATAATTTCCAGCAGGTAATTCGCGGAAACTGAATGCCCCCTGCGCATCGGTGGTAGTCGTGAAGGTACGACCCGACCAGGTTTCACGCAGTTCAACCTGCGCGTCAGCCATGACGTTTCCCCTGGCGTCGCGCAAAGTGCCTTGCCAGGAGGCAGGACCGACCTGCGCGGCGGCTAGGGTGGAGAGCGCGCAGAGAAGCGCGCTGAGAACTATAAAGAAGGAATTGGGTCTCGAAAGCTTCAAGGAATATAAACCATCCGGGCCGGAAAGGCACAGATCGAACCTGGGGTTATTCCGCACCAAATTGGCAGCAGCCGGGCTTTGGAACACTCCAAGCTTGCTCCTGATGGGCGGACTTCGTCAAGCACCAAGCGTCCAGAAAGAAGGATTCTCGCACAGGGTCGGACACAGCGTCGGGTCGATCCAGGTTGTTTTGGCAGAGTCCTAATGTGGGGCGAGTGTCAGTGCACCCAAGTGAGCCTGTTCCGCTCGAAGTCGAAGGAGATGCGGCGGGCGCCCAACGACCCCACACCCAACAAGCCGTCAACGTTGAGTGCCTTGGCAGCCGGCGCATCCATCAGTAAGGCATCGAGGTTCGAAATCTCAGTATCTCCCAGGTGGATAGAAGGCAGGGAGACCTGCTGCGCTCGCGTTCTGCCACCCATATTGGAGATGATCCCCTCACCGATTACCCGCAACTCAGGCAAGCGACCTCGAATGCGCTTCCTGAAGAGGATCAACGCGCTCGACCCCGTGTCGACCAGCAAGCGGACAGGACAGCCCTGAACTTCAGCCTTCACGACCAAGCACCACAGGTGGGAGTGGGGGACCCGTACGGTGTTCGGCGGGGATTGAGGAGCGAAAAAGATGCGGCGGGCCGGAAGATCGATGATGAAGGAACGTGACCCGAGAACGTCCAACCCGAGCATGGCGTCAACGCGAGTGCCCACCTCTTCTTCGAGGAAAGTGAGATCTCGCACGAGAACCCGCAGCGACTCTGCCTGGATCGGTCCAAATCTCAGACTTGGCAACACCACGCGCTGCCCCTTGACTTTCCGGCTAAACACCGTCACGGATTCAGCTTCGCCGGAGAGGTGCAGCCAATGAGCGATTCTCTCGTCTACGACGGAGGGCATGGCGCCGGTATCAATCAGAAAGCGAAGCCCCTTCAGAGAACCGATCTCACCTTCTGCCACGATGGTGTAACCGGGGTAAAGCTCGAAGGGAATTTCCCCGGGCGGCGGCTCAGCCCTCGAGGCGAAGGCAACCAGCAGGAGGCTGGCACAACCCGCCATGAACGTCGCCCAGTTCCTCATGCGTTGCAGCCTCGCTGCATATATCGACGGTTGCGCACGGAGGTTGAGAAAACCTCGCGGAGGGCGTGCGCCTCGCCTTGTTTCCGGGCGAGGTTTTGTTAGGACGGCGAGGGCGCAGAAATCTTTTCGCTTAAGCCCTTGGGTTTCTGCAATTTAGGCGGAGAACCCGGCGCAAGGTCGGGACCACCTCAGGTGGCTTCACAGGTGGGGTGGCGTCATCGGACCATTTCAGAGTATAATGGGTTGGCATATTCAAAACTCATGCATCCAAGTGATTGATGCCCCAAAATAATTCATGCCTAAGGCCTATCAGTCTGGCCCTGCTAGTTGTATTGAACGCACCATTGGCGGCCCGAGGGGCGCTTCCTGAGACCCAAGTTCTGCGCGGGGAGGTTGTGGACCAGAACAACGCTCCCATCGCGGGCGCCGTCTGCACTTTGGCGGGCCCTACCCTGCCTGAACAGGGGCGACCCCTGACCACCGGCGAACGAGGGGACTTCGAATTTACCGGGCTGATCCCGGGCAGCTATCAGTTGACCTGCGCCGCAGTGGGTTACGAACCTGTGGGTCAGAATGATATTCCAGTCACTGAAACCCAGGCCCCGACCCTCCAAGTCACGCTTCCTCCTGAGGTCATTGTCCGTCAGAAGATCGAGGTTACCGCCCAAGCCCCCAAAGTCACTACGGAGACGGCGGCTCCACCTGCCATCATCACCAGTCAGCAACTACGCACCCTGCCACTGGTCCAGCAAAAGTTCAAAGCGGCGCTCCCGCTGGTTCCGGGCGTGGTCCGCACGCCGGATGGCAGAATCGCCATCAAGGGAGCCATCGAGAACCAGGGCACGCTGCTGGTGGACTCTGCCGAGACGGTCGACCCGGTGACCGGCAGTTTCTCCATCGATGTTCCCATCGACGCTGTGGAATCGGTGGATGTTTTCAAGAGCGCCTACCAAGCCGAGTATGGAAGATTCTCGGGCGGGCTCACGACCGTGCAGACGAAAGCCCCGTCGAACCGATGGGATTTCGAGCTGAATGATTTCGTACCCACGCCGCGCATCCGCAGCGGGCAGGTGGTGGGCATCCAGGACGACACGCCGCGCATTTACTTCACGGGGCCACTCTGGAGGGACAAACTCACGTTCTCCGAGTCCTTCATGTACGTATTCAGCCGCCAGCCCGTCAGGGGATTGGCTTGGCCGAACAACGAGACTAAGAAGCAGGGATTCGAATCGTTCACGGATTTCTTCTTTGTCTTCTCCCCCCGACATCTGGCCAGCTTCAACGCCAAGGTGTTCCCGGAGCGGCGGCAGTTTGACAACATCAACTCCCTCATTATGCAAACCGCCTCCGCCGATTATGGCCAGAGCGGCTATTCGCTCGGAGGCAACGATCACTATCTGTTCATCGGAGGCGGAATCCTGACCACGCTCGTGCAGTTTACGCAGTTTGACAGCTACTCGCACGGCCAAGGATCACAGGATATGCTGGTGACTCCCAATGGCTGGCTGGGTAACTTCTTCAATGCCTGGACGCGCTCGAGCACCCAGCAGCAGATCCAGCAGAGCTACCTATTCGCCCGCAAGGAGTGGCACGGCCGGCACGCTTTCAAGGCGGGGGGAGATGTCGTTCATCGGTCTTACACCGGGACCAGTCTTTCGCACCCGGTGCAACTGCTCCGGACCGACGGCTCGCTGGCGGGGCAAATCGACTTCGCGCCCGCCGGCCAGCTCGGCACGCAAGACACCGAACTCGCCGGCTTTGTCGGGGACCACTGGACCTTCAATGATCATCTTGCCTTGGACTACGGACTGCGGCTCTCCGGCCAGACACTCGGCGAAAGCGCAGCTATTTCGCCGCGCTCAGGATTCGCCTTTTCGCCCGGCCAACGCGGCAGGACCATCTTCCGTGGCGGCGTCGGCGTCTTCTATGACCGGCTGCCGCTTCTCGCCGGGGATTTCACGCAGAATCCCACGCGGCAGGTGACCCTGTTCGACACCCAAGGGGTACCGCTCGGTCCTCCCATCGTCTACCGCAACCTCTACGCGAAGTTTGACGAAAAAGGCAATGAGACCGTTCCCTCGGGCCAGGAACTCGGAAGCACGCCGTACAACGTCACCTGGAACGCGGAATTCGACCAGGAGCTACGTCCGAACGTGATCGCCCGAATCAGCTACCTCTCCAGCCGCACGCATAACGAGTTCACTGCCGATCCGCAGATTCTCTCGCCCAGCGATGCGGTGCTGCTGCTCTCGAATCGGGGCGGCTCGCGTTACCACGAGTTGGAGGCCACGCTCCGCGTGCGACCCTCTGAAAAGGCGAATATCAACATCTCCTACGTCAACAGCCGAGCCCGCGGCGACCTGAATACGCTCTCATCCGTTTACGTTCCTTACGAAGGGCCGGTCATTCGCCCGAATTCCACCGCCACACTGCCCACCAACGTCCCCCATCGCCTGGTAGCCTGGGGTCGTTTCAAGGTTCCCTGGAAGGTCACCGTCAGCCCCCTGCTTGACTGGCACTCGGGCTTCCCTTATTCCACCTTCGATGTACTGCAGAATTACGTGGAACCTCCCAACAGTCGCCGCTTCCCGGCGTTCCTTTCCCTCGATATGCAGGGTTCCAAGGATTTCCGGGTCCCCCTTCTCCCCTGGGTGCGAAACCACACCGTGCGCAGCTCGATCCGAGTCTACAACCTGACCAACCATGGGAATTTCCGCGATGTGTATAACAATGTCGCGTCGCCGCTGTTCGGCGACTATGCGGGCATCCAGCATCGTTTCTTCGCTTTGGGAGTGGACATCGTCTATTGACCGCGAGTGACCCGATGACTTGCTGCGCCGCACCGCCCGAACTCTGATACAATCCCGCTTGCCGGGGCGCTCGCGGGAACATGGGAACCAACTACAAATCGGATCTGGTGAAGATCTATCATTCCCTGGGGCGGAAGAAGCGCTTGGGCACGGTAATCTTCTTCGTCACGTCCGTCTGCAATGCCAAATGCCGGACCTGTTTTTACTGGCAAGAACTGAACCAGCATGGCGACCTCACCTGGGATGAAATCCGCAGGCTCTCGCTGAGCATGCCGCCTTTCACAGACCTCTGGCTTTCGGGCGGCGAGCCGATGCTGCGGCGCGAACTCATCGACATCATCCATCTTTTTCACACCCACAACGGAGTCCGCTGGGTGAACCTGCCGACCAACGGCCTGCTGCCCGCGCGCACGGCCGAGTGGGTTTCACGCATTTGCGAAGAGAACCCCGCGCTACAACTCGACCTGAATGTAGCGATGGACGGGCTCCACGCCATGCAGGATTCCATTCGTGCCGTGCCTGGGAATTTCACGAAGACGCTTGAAACCCTCGAAGCGGTTCAGCCCTGCCGGCGGAAATTCCCCAAGCTGCGCGTAAACGTCAACACCGTGATCTGCGCCGAGAATTTCGACCACGTGATGGCGATCGCAGAGTTCGTAAAGGTGAACTGTGCGGTGGACGGTCACTACTTCAACATCATCCGCGGCAACGCCCAGGATGCGGCGGTGAAACAGATCTCCACGGAACGCCTGGCGGCCCTCTACAGAGAGCTGCAGGCGGTCTATCACTACTACGCGGACCAGGTCTTCCGGCGTCGCACCGGCCTGGGGCGGACACTCGCGCAGGTCTATTACCAGGGCACGCTCGCGCTGCACAACAAAATCCAGCTTGAGAATATTGCCTCGCCCCATCCTTGGCCCATGCCCTGCACCGCCGGCGGGACCTCAATCGTGATCGACTACAACGGCGACGTGCGGTCCTGCGAGCTGCGCGGCAAGCTCGCCAACCTGCGCGATTACGGCTGCGACTTCCAGCGCTTCTGGCAGGCCCAGACGCGCGCGGAAGAATTGAACGCCATCGTGCACGACCAGTGCTGGTGCACGCACGTCTGCTTCATCCACGATAGCCTGCGCCACTCGCCCAAGGTGCTGCTTTACGACATCCCCATCACCTACCTCGAGTCGAAATTCTCCCCGCCATCCACCCCGGGCTACACCTTCCCCGTTGCACCCTCCCTGGCCGGGCCGGCAGCGAGATAGCGCACTCCCGTACGGCGACGATCGAACTTCCTGTGGCGGTACGGTGAGCTCTGGGGCGGACGGCGTGCGGGGGGAAAACCCGCTCCACTGAGGTGGAAACTGCAGAGGCCCGTGACGTGGCGCCGTCTCAAAGCAGGTGGAAGGCGCGACGGAAAGCGCTTCCAGCGAACGCTGGAAGTCAGCCGTTAGTGGACCGGCGGCGCCGCTTCTCCCACCGAGGGCACGAGGGTATTCTCGCGTACGGGCAGCTTGTGCTGATCTGCGTTGAGCAGAGCACTGAGCAGCACGTCGAGGGAATCGAGGAGGCGCGCGTCGGCCGTCTGGATCAAGTAACTGGCCATGCGCAGCAACTGCAATTGGCGCGGGCTGAAACTTTCGCCGCGGGGCTCGGCAGACTTGCCGCGGCTGGAGCGCAGCAGGTCCATGACGCAGTGCCCCGATGTGGTGATGACGCACTGCAAGGTCCCGAGTTCGGCGGAGCGTTCCTGAAAAAGCTCGCTCATAGGAACGCCGAGGGCTTTCGCAATCTTACGCAACGTGTGCGGGCGCGGCTCAAGATGGCGGTTCTCAATGCGCGAAAGATACGAACCGGCCAAACCCGTGCGCTCGCTTATGTCCCGCTGGGTCATGCCCTGCTGGTTCCGAAGCTGAATGATGCGGGTGCCGATGCTCATGCGTAGGCCTCCTGATGACCAATCAGCCTAAATCTTAACACAAATGTAAGAAAAAAGCCCTGGATGGCCCGATTCCCTTGACACTCCTGTAAAGTAGGGTATCTTGATATAGGGACCAAGCAGAAGACTGAGCGGTTCTCAGTCCATGACACGAAGTTGTGTCGGAATCCTGCCGGTTCTGCCGCCTGCGCGAGGCGGAGGGCAGCGCGAGCAAGGGGACAAGGCCACTTGGGGTGGCTAGCTCGACGCTCCAGGGTGAAAGTAAGGCGGGCAAAGGTCGAGAAAGGCGCTCCGCGCTGGGTCAATGAGGATAGCGCCCGACCCTGAGATCAGCCCGATTCCTGGCGGCAGGATTTCCTGAATTGCGAGTTTCGGTAGGAGGAAACAGAACGGCAGAATTGCCGTAAACGCTACCAACAAGCCCACCGACCCGTCCGGGATTTAATTAGCAACCCCACAATCCTGCCTGATAAGCCCTGAGCCGGACGGGTCTTTCTTTTTTCAGTACTCTCCACTGAGATTGGTGAGAAACGGCCCCTGACCTTTGCGGTCCGGGCAGGCTCCCCTCCTTTCGAAGCGCCTGTCCGCAGGTTCGTTTGCGTCGGAGTCCACAGCGGCGCGTGTTCCTGACTCGCGGTCTGCACGCATGTTAGAATGCCGCGGCCGTGGGCATGAATAGGGAAGGTGCAGGCAGCCCTGCTACGGAAACCCCGCTACCGGCGCCTGCTGGTCATTCCGGGCGTGCTGTGGCTTTTCCCAATGGCCGCGCGTGGGGAAAAGACTCGATGCGATCGGAAGCATAGACACTCGCGAATCTCGCGGCAGCCTTGCCGGCGGCGGAGCTTGCGGGTCGCCCCATGGATTCCTCAGAGATCCAATTCGCTGCGGATCGAATGCTTGGGCGGTTGGCGAAACTCCTGCGCCTGCTGGGGTACGATACGTGGTATGCGCGCGACATGAGCACAACGCACCTCCTCGAAATCGCGCGGCAGAGCGCCCGAGTGGTGCTGACGCGGGGTGACCTCCAGAAGCGCTTCCCGAACATCGCGAACGTCCACAGCCTGAAGAGTGAATTCCCACCGGAGCAATTGCGCGAGCTGGTCGAGCGTTTTGGTTTGGACACGCACTCTGCGCTCTGGACCCGGTGCACGCTCTGCAATTCCCGCATTGCCCGGGTGGAAAAACGCGATGTCGAATCCCGCGTCGATCCCAAAGTTTTCCGGATCTATGAAGAGTTCTTCCGCTGCACGGGCTGCGGCCACATCTACTGGCGGGGCTCACACGTCGATCGCATCCTAAGAAATCTGGCTTTGCTTCTCGGGCAATCCGAAAGCTGATCCTCCGGGTTTTCCGATCTTCCCTGCCCCCGGCCGCTCCCGCATCACGAAAAAGCCGCGCCGGAATTCGGAGTTGCACAGCGCGACGCAGACGCGCTATGTTCCCAGGCAAGGTTTGAAGCAGCATTCATGAAACCCAGGGAGGATGCCGCATGAGGGTTTTGGTGACGGGCGGGGCGGGCTATATCGGAAGTCATACTGCCAAGGCATTGGCGAAGTCAGGGCACGAGCCCATTACTGTGGACAATCTCAGCTCCGGCCATCGCTGGGCGGTGAAGTGGGGACGGTTCGTCGAAGGGGACCTTGGTAACACGCAACTGCTCCCGGCGCTGCTGAGAGACGAGCGTATCGAAGCAGTCATGCATTTCGCAGCGAGTCTGCTGGTGGGTGAATCCATCCGGGAGCCGAGGAAATACTTTTGGAATAACGTGGTCAACACGCTGCGCCTGTTGGACGCCATGCTGGAGGTGGGAGTGAAGCGGATTGTTTTCTCCTCCTCCGCGGCCACCTACGGTGATCCGCAGAAGGTTCCCATCCCGGAGGATCACCCCACACGCCCTGTGAACCCCTATGGCGAGACCAAGTTGATGATGGAACGCGCTCTCCAGTGGTATGGCAACGCCTACGGATTGGGATGGGTCGCACTGCGATATTTCAACGCGGCCGGAGCGGATCCGGAGGGCGAGCTGGGCGAAGAGCACGATCCTGAAACCCACCTCACTCCGCTGGTCGTCAAAGCCGCGCTCGGCCGGCTTCCTTACGTGGAGATCTACGGCACCGATTATCCCACGCCGGACGGCACGGCCATTCGGGACTACATCCACGTCACAGACCTGGCCGAAGCCCATGTATTGGCACTGGAGTATCTGACCCGCGACGGCCCGAGCTTGGCGCTGAACCTCGGCACAGGCCAGGGACACTCCGTGCGCGAGGTCATCAACGCCGTGGGAAGAATCTCACCCCGCCCTGTGCCGGTTCGCGAAGGACCACGCCGCGCGGGTGATCCGCCCGTACTGGTCGCCGATGCGAGCCAGGCGGGCAAGGCTCTGCGCTGGAAACCGCGGCACCCCGGACTAGAAGCCATCGTTCAGAGCGCCTGGAATTGGCACTCGGCCGGCAAGCGAGAAGCATAGAGTAATGTCCTGAATCAGAAGTTCGTTGATGAAGTCAGCCCCGATGCATCGGGGCGAAAGAAGGTAACCGACGGCGTCAGCCGTGGGTAAGCGAACCCTCCCTCACCCCCGTCCCCTCTCCCGCCCGCGCGGGAGAGGGGTGCAGAAGGCGGGGTGAGGGCTCTCTCCCCCAGGGCTTGCGCCCGCGCAGGGCGGGTCAAAAGAGACCCTGGGCTACGATCTTGCGCCCCTGACGGGGCTGTGGAACGGTCGCCCGCAAGGGGGAGAGTTTGTCAGCACACTTCTGACTCAGGACGCTAGAGAAAACCCAATTCCTGGCCGAGCGCGTGGAGTTGGTCTTTGTCAATAAAGAGCTCGGCTTGGGTGGCGTCGTAGCCGCGCTCCAACGTACGGCGCAGGGCGAGAGCCGCAATCTCCGCGAGTTGTTGGTCCCGCAAGTACTTTCCGTCTCTCTCGCGCAGTTCAGTCAGCGCCGCGCAGGAAATGGATACCGTGCTGTGCTGTCCTTCGACAAGAAACACGCAATCGATGGTATCGCTGTGACGAGTGGCGATGGCGGGAAACAAGTGCACGAATCGAACCTTGACGGGCTCCGCCAGTCCCCGGGAACTGACTTGGAAAGGAGTAACAATATAGCTCATGGTGAGATGTCCCTATGCGCTCAGACCTCCGATGAATCCTGACCGCGAAGCAGGCATTATAAACCACCTTCCCCGCGCGGACGAACTCACCGGGCCTGAGGGAGGCTTTTGGGAAGCCCTTTCCTCCTAGCTTAGATGCTTTGAAGAAATACCTACCTTCACCGCAGAGGCGCCGAGACACAGAGGAAAGGGCCTGAGTCCAATCTCTGCGCCTCCGCGTCTCCGAAGTCTGGAGTCCGATGGACTCCATCGGAGTCCAGAAATCGGACTCTTCGCTGAGAAGGGTCGTTGGGGATTATTCCACACCCTCTCGGGCTTTACGCCAAACTCCCTCGCCGCTCGCGGGGCTCACAAAAAAAGGTGCAACCTTTGAGGTCGTGCCAGCGTCTAATTCCGTAATTCTATTCTTTTGACTACCTGGGGAAGTGGGTAATCCCGGGTTCGCCCGAGTTATCCACTTCCTCCTTCCCAAACTCAACAAGATCTCCAATCGCGGGTAGAATCAGGGTTCCGAACGAACGGATTCGCCAGCGTCGAAAACCGGTTTGCACCAAGCGCAAAGAAGCTATATATTGCTCTTCCTCGCGTGTAACGCCACCCTCTCAAGGGCCTAGGGTACGCGTTACGAACGTCACAAGAACAACCGCCCTTCACGAGCCGCCCAGGAGCGATTACTCATGGACTTGGTCAGGGAAATTGACGAACTGAGTTGCGATTTCTGTACGCCCCTCGACCCCCATGGGGTCATGGATGCGCTGGTCAAACGTCTCGTAAATCATTACGCGATGGCGGTGGCCGGAATATGGCGCCTGGATTCTGGCCAGGCGCGCCTGTCGCTCGCGGCCTCAGCCGGAGCTCCTGCGTTCCCCATCTCCCTGCACGACACATCCGCAAGCCATTCACTGCTGGGAAGAGCAGTGCAAGCGAAGCTGCCGCAGGTCTATGAGGGCCACGCCGCGGGTGGAGACGAAGTAGCTCAATGGGCGGAGCAAAACCAGCTCCGCTTTCTCGCCGCCTACCCGCTGTCAGGAGAAACCAAGACTTTCGGCGTGCTTGTTCTGGCCTGCGCGCAAGCCCCGGAGCCATCCCTGTTGGCGCTTTTCCGTCTGCACGCGCGGCTTGCCTCCGTGGCCCTGCGGGACGCGGAATTGTTCAGTGCCGCGCAACACAACCTGGACAAGCTGCAGTTCCTGGTCGAAGCCAGCAAGGCGCTCAACTCCACGCTGGATCTTTCCGAACTCCTGGGCCGGATTCTGGAGGTGGCAAAGACCCTCGCGAAGGCCGAACGCGGGACGCTCTTCCTGGTGGATGAGAAAACGGAGGAGATCTGGTCGCTCATCGCCCATGGTTTGGAGAAACAGGAAATCCGCCTTCCGCTGGGCCGAGGAATTGCCGGTCACGTCGCCAAGACTGGTGAGATCGTCAACATCCCCGATGCTTACGCCGATCCCCGCTTCGATCCTGCCGTGGACAAGCGCACGGGTTTCCACACGCGGAACATCCTGACTCTGCCCGTACGAAACAAGGCCGGCAAGATCATTGCCGCCCTGCAACTCCTGAACAAACTTCAGGGAAGCTTCACGGAGGAAGACACGGACTTCCTGCTGACACTCTCCGGACACATGGCGCTGAGTCTCGAGAACGCCCAGCTTCACCGCGACCTACTGGAGAAAGAACGCCTGGAGCGCGATGTGGCTCTGGCCCGAGGCATTCAGCGCAGCCTGCTGCCCGAGACGACGCCCGTCGTCCCGGGTTTCGACATCGCCGTCCTCAATGAACCCTGTTTCGAAGTGGGTGGCGACTACTACGATTTCCTGAGTCTGGGGCCGCACACGCTGCTGGTGGTCATCGCGGACGTGGAAGGCAAGGGCATCAGCTCAGCCCTGGTGATGTCGAACCTCCAAGCCACCCTGCGGGCCCTGGTGCTGCACTTGCACTCCCTGAACGACATCGCCGAATCCGTGAACCGCATGATCCTGACCGATACACGGGGCGAAAAGTACATGACCATGTTCCTAGGGCTGATCGACACGCGGCGGAAAGCTATTCACTACATCAACTGCGGGCACGTTCCTCCGGTCATCGTACGCCCCGGCAAGGAGCCCCTCCAGCTCACCGAGGGCGGCATGGTCATCGGCTTGTTCGAGAATGCTCAGTACGATCGCGGCCACGTGAGATTCCAGACCGGCGACACCCTCGTTCTGTGCACGGATGGCATTACCGAGGCCATGGACACGCAAAACGAGGAGTTTGGCTCGGAACGACTCGTCGCCAGCGTCAGCCGAGTCGTGGAACTCAAGGCCAAAGAGATCGTGTTGAAGGTGTGCGATGATGTGGCGCAATTCTCCCGCGGAGGGACGCACGTCGATGACAAGGTAATGCTCACCATCAAAGTCGTCGAAGCCTCCTGAGGGAACGCCCGGCGTTCCATACCCGGTGCGCCAGGAGATTTCCCCAACACTGCCTCAAGGGAGTTTGACTTCGGTCAGGGTCAGCTTGATGAGCTTGCCTGTTCCGAATTTCCTCGTCAGCCAGTCTTCCATATCCGCCCGCAGTCGGTCCGCGTCCACCTGGAAGCTTACCTCCACCAGACCCTCCGCCACGGGAAGAGTCTCGTCAAAGTCGCCACGCCCGGTGAAGCTGCGCATGCAGAAACTGTCCAGCCAACCGAGGGGGCAAGCACGCCGACCTTCGGGACTGACGATTTCGACGCGAATCTTCCGTGCAAACACGAACTCTCCAGAACAGGCAGGATTTAGGATTCAGGATTCAGCATAAGTGACAAAGGCAGCCCCTTCACCCGCCCCGGGCGGAGCTACTTCCCCTTTCGCTGTTCACCCCGGGCTGCGGCCCGCAGACCCTCACCTCAACGGAAATGCCATCGCGGTCATCAACGCCAGCGCCGGCTGGGTGGTATCGAGCCGGGTGTGTTGGACCACTACCGCCACATCACTCTCGACTTTCAAGGCCATCGGCTTGGCCACCGGGATCGCTTCGCCGCGGCGGCTTTTCAGGCTTTCCAGGCGAATATGCACGGTCCGCAGGGGAGGGCACGTAGCTTCAAAGCCTTCCAGTGGCTCGCGGTCCTCGAAGTAGACCGTGAGCTTCACCTTCGCGGGGCGCGAACTCAGGTTGAGAACGCAGGTTGATTCGTGACTCTTCAGCTCGCCGGTGCTTTGCTCCGGCAGGTAGCTGTCAGGAATGATCCACACCTTTGCACCGATGGGTTTCTTCGCCATTTGAACCTCCTCTGGGTACGTTGCGATGCAACTCTGGGCAGGCTGCCAGTCATGGCAAGCGGCAGGGCTGCCAGCCCGCGAATGTCAGCGGCCTTCCGGCCAGAATTCCTTGGCCAAAGCACTCAAATCGATTCTCTCCGCGGGCCCAATCACGCGACCGCCTCCCATGCAACTCACAAGCGGAAAGGCGTTATCCTACGACACCGACCCGCAATTCCCAAAGCCCAAAGAAGGCAATTCGTCCCCAGGCGATCTTCCCGCCATTTCAGAAGGAAGAGGCTCGAATGTGGAGCCTCTTCTATGTACAATGGCAGCCTTGAGGAGATCCAAATTCGAGCCCCCGAGGTGAGGTATGAATCGACGAGGGATTCTGGTAATCCTGGTCCTGGCACTGACGCTCTTTCCGGGCCGCGGCCTGGCCGACGAATGGCAGCAACTCTTCAACGGGAAAGACCTGACCGGCTGGAAGCACGTGGGCCCGGGGAACATGACCGTTGAGGACGGGCTGATTCGCACTCACGGCGGTATGGGACTGCTCTACTGGACTAGCGGCAAGGTCGGCAACTGCGTCATCCGCGTGGTCTATCGCATGCGCGACAAGAACGACAACTCCGGGGTCTTCATTCGTATCCCCATCGAACCGCGCGAAGAGTGGATGCCCGTGCATTACGGCTATGAAGTGCAAATCGATAATGAACCTGAGAAATCCAGCGAAGACGAGTACCACGTGACCGGCACGCTCTATTCACTCACCAAACCGCTCGCGAAGCCGGGAAAGCCAGGGCCGGAGTGGAACACCATGGAGATCACCCTGGATGGCCCGCACACCGTCGTGCTCCTGAACGGCGTGAAGGTGACGGACTACACCGAAGGCCAACCCGTTCCGGCGCGAAAATTCGACTTCGAACCGCAGCGCGGCCCGCGCCCCAACGAAGGCTGGTTTGGTTTGCAGAACCACAGCGACAACGACATCGTCTTCTTCAAGGAAGTTGCGATCAAGCCGCTAAAGAAATAGCCTGCGGCTTTGTTCGCGGACACAGATGCGAGGCGAGTTCGCAGGTTCACAAGCGCTGTAACTGCGGTTCGTTGATGAAGTCTTCTTGTTTCGGCGGCCCGCTCTGGAGCCCCGTCCCATTGCGGGTCTACACCTGGGAACAGGAGAAAACACGCATGAATGATTCGCTGCCTCGTCGAGGATTTCTGAAAGCCGCCGGGCTCGCAGCCGCGGGGGCACTGCTTGCGGACGATCGCGCCAGCGCCCGGCCCCGAGAGGGAACGGCCAACACCCGCCCCCGGCTTCTGTCCGGCTGCTGCGCGTACTCCTATGCGAAATACTTGAAGGCCGGCAAAATGACGATGGAGGATTTCATTCTCAAAGCCGTGGAACTCGAAATCGACGGCGTCGACATCACGACGTACTGGCTGAAATCAACGGAGCCCGCTTACCTTTTCGGCCTGCGCCATCTCGCCTTCAAGCACGGTGTCCCCTTCTCGGGTGCAGCCATCGGGACTGACATGTGCCAGCCCGATCCCGCCGCGCGCGCGGAGGAGCTGGAGAAGATCAAGAAATGGGTGGATGCCACGGAAGTGCTGGGAGCGTCCCACCTGCGCGTTTTCGGAGGCGAAGTTCCCTCCGGCGCCACAGACGCGCAGGGGATTGAATGGGTTGTGGAAACCATGAAGCCGGCTTGCGAGTATGCGGCCAAGAAAGGTGTGACCCTGGGCATTGAGAGCCACGGCGGAATCACCTCAAAGGCTTCGAATATTCTCGAAATTCTCCACCGTGTTGACTCGCCCTACGCCGGATGCAACCTGGACATCAGCAATTTCCTCGAAGACCCTTACTCGCAGGTCGAGGCCTTGATACCCTGCGCCACACACACCCACATCCGCGATTCTTACGGGGAGCCGCGCAAGCCGCTCGACCTCGACCGCGTGTGGCAAATGTTTGCCAAAGCCGGGTACCAGGGTTTCATGTCCGCCGAGTACGAAGGCGAAGAAGACCCCCAGACGGGTGTTCCCAAACTCGTCGCAAAGGAAAAGACGCTCTGCAAAAAGTATTCGAGCGTTTGACCTCAAAGGCCCGGTCCCTCGTGAAGCCCGCCTTCAGACTGGCCGGCGCACGGCCGGGCCGAAAGGGCACTCCTTTTCCAAGCGGGCACGCATGACTCTATGGGCGCCATGGCAGGTCCCGCATGACCCGCAACCCTGTAAACCTCAGCATCTCCAAGCCGTCTATTAGAATGGACAGCGGCAAGGAGATTATGGAGAGTGCTCTGACGACCACCGTGGATTTGGCTGCGCGCCGGAGCCTCGCGGAGGGCATTGCCGCGGAGGAATTCGACCGCCTGGTTCGATTGCACCAGCGGCGTATTTACCGCGTGTTGCTCGCACTGGTCCGAGACCAAGACCTCGCCGATACCCTGACGCAGGAATGTTTCCTGCGCGCCTTTCAGAAACGGAGTTCTTTTCGCGGCGAGGCCAGTGTCGAAACCTGGCTGATCCGAATTGCCATCAACCTGGCGCGCGACCACGCCCGAAACCGCCGCGTGGCGTTCTGGCGAAACCTGTTCCACCCGGCCCAGCAGACCGAGGCTGAGGCAGCGGCGCTTCAGGCCTCCGACCCCAGCCCATCACCCGAGCGGGCCATCCTCGCACGCGAGCAACTGGCCACGGTGGGGTCCATCCTGGAAAGACTCTCGCCGCAACAACGGTCTGTTTTCTCACTGCGATTCTTCGAGGAAATGACTCTGGAGGAAATCGCCGAGGCCATGGAATTGGAGGTGGGGACGGTGAAGGCGCACCTGTTTCGTGCCGTCAGGGCGGTGAGGAAAAGACTGAAGGAGCAGAACCAGAAATGAGCGGCCATCTCAGCGACGAACAATGGGCGGCCGCCGTTCTCGACGAGAGCGGTGAGGCCGTGGCCAATCACCTGAGGGAGTGCGCGGCCTGTCGTGAGGAAGTGAGCTCTTTCACAGATGCGATCGGCGGAGCGCGGGCGAGAATCCGGAAAGCTGCAGAGCAGCCGGAGTCGTTCTGGAGGGAGCAGCGTGAAGGCATCACGACTCGCCTGGCGGACCGCGTCTTCCATCAGCCCTGGATGCGTTTCGTCTGGGTCACGGCGACCGTAACTCTGGTGTTGTTGGCGACCACACTGCTTTCCAGAAACGCGGCGCCGCCACTCCCGAAGACGCAGGCCGACCCGGACGACGCCCTGATGCTGAGCGTCCAGAAGTCGATTCGGAGCGATCTGCCCCAGGCGCTCGAGCCCGCGGCGCTCCTGGCCCAGGAAGTTGACTACGCGGCGGAGACCCGCGGAAATCCCTGATGAACGTCTGACCAAGGAGAATGACGATGAAACCCGTTCGAACCCTACTCTTAATTGCCCTCTTCCTTGTGCCTTTTGTAGCGTGGGCCCAAACCAATCCAAATCCCTCGGCGCCCGATTCGAGCGAGATGCCGCCCGGACCAGTGGTCGCCGGGCAAGCTCCACCCGCCACCCCGCCGCCTCCTGCCAGAATGGGAATGCAGAGAATGGGCCATGGCGGTTCGGGAGCACCGTTCGGTCCCGCTGTCCTCCCCGGGCTCGGCCCAGGTATGGGCGCGTGGTGGAAGAATTCCGAGATCGTCTCCAAGTTGCAGCTTTCCGAAGAACAGGTGCGGAAGATCGAGCAGACTTTCCTGGACCATAAACTGAAGCTGATCGATCTCCAGGCAGATCTGGAAAAACAGGAACTGCGCTTGCAGCCGCTCCTGGACGTTGACCACCCGGACGAAGCTAAAGTCAGCGCCCAAATCGACTTGATCACGGCGGCTCGTGGGAGGCTGGAGAAAGAGAATGCCCTGATGATGCTGGCCATCCGCCGCGAGCTGACCATCGAGCAGTGGAAGAAGCTTCAGGCCATGCGAGAAGAACACAGACCAGGGGCGATGGGGCGCAGGATGGAAGGCCCTGTCCCGCCGCCTCCGGGCGACTTCCCTAAGAGACCGCCCGAACCACCGCAGCAGTGAGCGCCGCGGGATTTCCTGGGCCCGCGACGCGAATGCCTTGTGCTCTGCGCGGACCTAACCCCGTCGGGAGAACAGCCGGCGCGGTGGAGGATGCTCGTCTGAACGTTCAACCCTCCACCGTGCCGTCTGGATCTTTCAGATGGAACTTGCCACGCTCGACCCGCCTTAAAGCTACACGCCGTGCGGACATAAGAAATCGTCCATCGCGCGAATGAACAGGTTTAGTTGATGGACGAACATCCTGTGACTGCTGTTCGGTAGCGCCACCAGTCCTGAGCCTGCAATCCTCTCGTGCAGGCTGCACGGAAGCGGCGAGGGCGTCTGGGATTCAGTACACCAGCACTTCGCCTTCGTTGAGGCCTTCGGCGACTTCGATGTTGAGGCCGTCCTGTGCGCCCATGCTGACCCTGCGGGTTTCGAGGCCGGAGGAAGTCTTTACTCGCACAGTGGCAATGCCCTGCTGCAATTCCACGGCGCGTAGCGGGATAACCAAGACATTGTCCCGCCGGGCGAGTTCGATGTAAACGTCCACCCGCAGTCCGACACGCAATGGCGAGCCGCGATCAACTTCGACGAAGCTCTCGAGAACGTCCGAGTCAATTTTCTCGGTGGGATTATCGGTTTGAATCTTCTTTTGGCCCAGGCCACCACTGATGCGCACGACGTTTCCGTAGAATGTCTGGCCGCGGAAGGCATTACAGCGAATCGCCGCACGCTGGCCGATTTGAATCTTGCCAATATCGGCCTCATCGATTTCCGTACGCACCCTCAAGTGGGTGGTGTCGGAAACCGAGACGATCGGTTGATAGAGCGATTCATAGGAAATGGACTCGCCAGGATTCATATAGCGTTTTACGACGACGCCGGCCACGGGCGAGTGCACGAGGGTGTTATCGTAATTGTCTTGCGCCTGGGCGAGTTGCGCGCGCGCGAGTTCCACATCCGCTTTGGCGGCAGCCACGTCTTCCGAGCGCGGCGGCGCCATGATGAGCTTGTAGTTCTCGCGCGCCGATTCCAGCCGGGCCTGGGCCATCTTCCAGTCGCGCTCCGACTGGTCCAGAACCGATTGCGAAATGATGCCGCCCTCCTTGAAGAGCTTCAACGAACGCTCGTAATTCTGGCGCGCGTTGTCCGCAGCAGCCTGGGCCTCGTCCCTGGCCGCGCGCGACGCCGCGCGCTCCTCGGGCCGAGCGCCGTTCTGGAGCTTTTCCAGCGCCGCCTGCGCGCGCCGCACGTTGGCGCGAGCCTGCTCGATCTGCGCCTGCAAGTCGTCATTCTCCAGCACGGCAACGACCTGCCCTTTGCGCACGGGGTCGCCGTCGCTGACCGTGACTTCCTTCAACCTTCCCACCACCCGCGAGGCCAGCTTGATTTCCTGCGACGTCGCGCCTTCCACTCGCCCGCGCGCCGCAAGGTGCGAATCAATCCTGCCGCGATGCACCCGCACTTGGTTCTTGAATCCAGAAGAATCCTGCGTGACGGACGCCAGGAACAGGATCAAGGGCACAAAGAGCACCACGCCCAGCGCAGCGAACATGTATAGATTCTTGTGTTGCTTCGACATTCGGCCTAGTCCCGTAAGTGCCCGTCTTCGATTTGCAGAATTTGATCTGCCAGGGCAGTGATTCTCGGGTCGTGGCTCACCATGAACACCAGTCGGCCTTCCTCGTGCGCGAGGTCACGGAGGATTTCCGTAATCAACCGCCCGGTCTTGGAGTCCAACATTCCCGTCGGCTCGTCAGCAAGAATAATCGGCGGGTTGCCCGCCAGGGCGCGTGCCACGGCCACGCGCTGCTTCTCGCCTCCGCTCAAGTCTTCCGGCAGGTGGTCCATTCTTCCTTCCAGCCCGACGTGCGTCAACAGCTTGCGAGCCTCCTCGCGCGCCTCCCCGCCCCGGCAGCCTTTCAGGTTGAGTGTCACCTCCACATTTTCGAGCGCCGTGAGAGCCGGGAAGAGATTGAATCCCTGAAAAATGAATCCGATTCTGTCGCGGCGCACGCGAGGCAAGCGCGCTTCGTCCAGGGA